>NZ_BCPY01000005.1 GCF_001544195.1 Tetragenococcus solitarius NBRC 100494 | reverse complement strand
GTGACGTTCCAATAGTAAAGTATAAGGCATTAAAAAACGTCGACTAAGTGAAATATAACCATAAAAATACACATTGTTTAATATTTTTTAATAATAAAATACAGAATAAAGTAAATTGCGGAAAGATTATTTTTTCTGATGTTTTTTGAAAGGGCTTTGTGATGAAATTTTTTGAGTGGAGAAGTTGGCTGTTCCTTTTATTGGCCTTTGTCTTCCTAGTTTTTATATTTCAAGACTGGCCAGACTTATGGAGCGTGGCCAAAGACATTATAGGTGTAGTTTTAAACCTGTTTGTTTTTATAGGGATGAGAAATGATAAGAAAACGCCAGTTAATGAACATCAGAGTATTGGAGAAGAAAAAACAGATGAAAAGATTGTAATGAAATCAGATCAAAAAACATTAAAATGGCTGTATCGTTTGCTAATATTCATATTTCTGACATTTATTATCCTGTATTATGTATATGACAAAAATACTATTTTAGCAGCGATTTCTTTAGTATCGCTTTTCTACTGGAGCATCTCCAACCTAATAAATATTATTTTTGGGTATATATATACAAAAAAGTATAAGTAATGACTTCTTAAATTAAAATTGCGTTAACCTATTTTTTAAGTTTTATGAATACATTATATTGCGTGATTTAAAAAAGTAGTGTCACACAAATACGTTATGTATTGCTTTCGGCATTTTTACTGAAACACAATCACATCTTTGCGTATAATGACTCACTAGTTTTGTAATTATTTTTAATCATTATTTATGATTTTTTATGTAGGAGCGATTGTAGGGCAATGTTTTTATCTTAATTTAAGACTTTTGCCGTTTGAATAAATTGTAAACGCTAGTAATTAAATTATTTTAGTCTTATTTCGTCTGTTTGCTTGTTGTGATTACTACTGCTAATAATTTCGAACGGAAGGTTGTTTTATAATGAACAACTGGTTATCAAAGTTTGCAGCCAAATTTACAGATAACTGGATATTGAAAAACTTAATTGAGTGTATCATTATATTTCCGATATTTTTTGTGGCTTCTTTATTAGCTAATTTTTCAGAACCTCATATTTTTATTCACTCATTATTTTTGTCGTTAATTTGTTGTACAGTAGCATTTTTAGTCACAACAGTTTATTCATTGATTCGGAAGAAATAAGTTTTTAACAGTGTCTCTCTTAAGATGGCGGTACTGATAGCGAGCAGTTTTTCCTTTTTACCGATAGTAGAATTGTAATGTGTATTCCTATTGAATTGTTACGCACATAGTATAAGGTTTCTTCAAGAAAAAGAATAAATAGAAGGCCTTGGATTTATTCTTTTTTATCTGTTGAAAAATCCATGTTTTGCGGATAAAGAGAGATTTGTATAGTTACTTAAGTCGGTAAAGTTGTTATTAGATTTTTCAGGACGGTTACTTTTAATTTATTTTGCAATTACAAACGAAGGAAGAACAGTTAATAAGGATGATCGCTTTGTTAAAAAAATTACGTAAATTAGAAAATGAACATCCGTATTTAATGATTATAATAGGAGCTATCATTGGAAGCATTATAGGGATAGTGTTGGAATATATAATCAATCGCGACTTTCAAATAAATGGAATATGGGGAATACTCTCAGTAGTAGCTACTATGTGTTTAATAGAAAGACACAGGCGTAAATAACATAGCCATCGTTCAACAGAGATTCTTACATTTGTTGCAAACTTTATATCAATAGGATGATATCAACATGCAGAACTTATTAAGAAAATATCAAAGGTTTGAAAAAAACCGTCCTTACCTTTCAGCAATAGTGGAAACATCTATAGTTATCATGATTGGTTTCATAGGTTGGTACTTTGCTACAGGGAAATTTAAGTTACCAGGTTTATTTATTATTTTAGGTGCTCTACTTGCCGAGTTATCTGAGATCCATCGAAGAAAAAAATAGTAGAAAAAGAAAATCTAAGCAGTGTATATAATAAAGCGCCCCCCGAAGAGTTAGACAAAAAATCTAACATTTGGGGACCGCTATTTTTATGGCAAATTATCGTTTAGAATTGAAAGTAAGAACATAAACCTAACAATTAAGAAGCTGATTACCAAATTAAATTTTAGTTTTATTGGATTTTTTTGTTCTCTGTAGATGAAATTTCTTGTTGGAAGATTTTTATTTTAAGTATCGCATAAGATGCCTTCTATGTGTAAGTGGTCATCGGTTTAAAGATTAAATAATGAAAAATAGAAATCATAATAAATCTAAATCGCTATTCTTCTTTTCCTAAAGGTGAAAATTTTGCTCCTATCCCGGCTAAAGTACGGATTATTCCTGCTAAAAGAATAACAACGAGCATTGATTGACCATGATTTAATAATAGTCCACCAAACCACGAGCCTACTGGAATAGATGCGTAAGACACCATACGTGTTACAGATACTACACGCCCTAACATTTCTTTAGGTACAGTTCTTTGACGCAACGTAAAATAAGTAATTACATTAATATTTCCAAAAAAGCTTATAAGTCCTAATACAATACCGATATAAACGTAATTTGTGCTAAGTAATAATAACAGTGTGCTAATACCAGCCAAAACAGTACTTGACGATAGTAAGAAACCTGCTCTAAATTGATTGACAACTTTCCCGCCAATAATACCGGCAAATAATGCTCCAACTCCCCCAATAGACATAGCGATCGTTGCGTCAATCACCGGATAATGAAGAGATTGTGTCATATAGAAAATGAAATTCGCTTCAAACATGTTAAGTGCAAAATTGGTAAATAAAAACATCATAGAACCACTAAAAATCACTCGTTGCTGAAAGCTATACTGTGCACCTTCTACAATATCTTTACATAACTTTTTTAACATTTGGGCCATAGGTTGTTGTTTTGTACTACTCTTTGGAAGACCCAATAGAATAACTGCCGCAAGAAAATACGACCCTACATCAAGCCACAAGGCATTGCTACCGCCTAACAAGGTAACAATAGACCCTCCCATAAGTGGACCCAAAATTGATAATGTATTATCAATCGTTTGAATCGTTGCATTTGCATTGGCAAATCGATCAGATGTTATAACCTCAGGAATAACGCTTTGAAAGCTAGGGTGAATTAATGGGTCAACGGACGCTAAGACAAATACAGCAACATATAATAAACTAAAATTTATCGTTCCATTCATGACAATAAAAATTAAAAATAAGCCTGCTAATGAGGCAAAGAGGTTCCCTATGATTAAAATTCTTTTCTTCGCGTAATTATCTGCCAAACTCCCCCCAAGTAGTGAAAAAAGAACCCAAGGAATAAAGAACACGCCAAAAGTTGTAGCTGCATGATAAGCCGATCCAGTTTTTTCAAGGATAATAATAGGTATGGCTAATTTATATAGCCAATCGCCAATTGACGAGACTAAAAAACTGAGCCAAAGATATCTAAACTTTGAATGATTAATGTGCAAATTCTTTCCCTCCTAAATATGAGTTGGACTCATTTAATAGCTTTTATATTAGAACAGATGTAAAATAAAAGATAAAAAATTTGCATATAGGTGAAAAAAATGGAAATAGGTTATATATTTAAAGAATTTAGAACCAGTAAACGCATTACGCTACAAGAGGCAAGCCAAGGGATTGTTTCTGTTCCTTTTTTGTCTTGTTTTGAACGAGGACTAACAGACATTTCATTTACTCATTTGTTGGAATTGCTGAGTCGAATTAATGTCCAACTATCTGAGTTCGAATTTTTGTATCAAATGAGAAATGATGATGATAACGATCTGTTGCCCAACTTTCAACGTGCTTATCAGAATGGAGATATTAAGCAACTTCAAAATTATCTAACGATTTGGGAAAACAAATCAGGAAAATTTGCCACATTACAAACGATTCAATTAAAAATGATGTTGACTACTTTAGGAGCCGCTACGATTACAAATGAAGAACGAACCATACTTGAAGATTATTTTCAAAAAATTGAAAATTGGACTTTTTTTTGAATTATATTTATTTGGTCATGCGATTCAGTTTTTAGACAAAACTTTTATGGCTAACTTGTTTAAAGAATTACAAAAAAAGCAAATTCTTTATGATACTTTCAGAAATGATAATTTTTCTATGCTTTTTTATATCTACAACAATATTATTTTGTTTTTACTTGATGAATATTACCTTGATGAGGCTAAACAATTGATCAATCAATTAGAAAGCTATTTTAATGACCGAGATAAAGATTATTATCATCGTGCTAGGATTTTTAATTTGAAAGGTTTATTTCTTTATCTAAGTGGAGAAAAAGAAGAAGGTTTGGTATTGATTAAAAAAGCGAATCTTATGGCTTTTTTAACAAAACAAAATTCTAATTTTCTGATGAATGAAAAAAATTATCTTTCAAAATACTTAACTCCTCAAGAATTAAACTTCAGTTTCGATTTTCATTCAATTGATGATTCTTTATTTTCTTTTTCCTTATGAAACAAACTAAAACGATAAAAAAGGAGCTGGGCGAAACTTTAGCAAAAAGAAGAAACCTTATGAAATATGTTTTAAAAACATTAATTTCATAAGGTTTTTCAACTTTGATTATAGGATAAAATGATGGCTTTTTGTCTAGCTTCTTTACAGTATCTTTCCTAGGGGGATTATTTTTTGGCACTATACAATTTATATTAGAATTTACTTTTTCTCTTCTAAGTGGCTATTGGGCCAAGCATGTTCTTTGATAAATAATTTGTCTTTTTTAACTGCTTTTAACAAGCTTGGAAATATGAATAAGCCAAAAATAATACATAAGAGTCCGTTTCCTATAAAAATGTAGGAGCCAAACTGTATATTATCAAATAAAAAAGTATAAGCTAAAGAACCGACGGGCAAAAGCGCTCTATTTGCTGTGGTAAGAATGGACATTACACGACCAAGAATTGCTGTTGCAATTGTTTTTTGTAAATAAACCATGTTATTCACTTCTATGATTGCTAATGAGAAACCTATAAAAAAGGAAGTTGCACTTCCATATAAGGTAATTAGAAAAGACTTATCAATGTTTTGAAAAAGAGCTCCTAGTAAAGATATTTCTACTCCCAAAGAAAATACTGGAAGGATTATTTTTAAAAAGGTGCCTCTTTTTGCCGGTAAAAAATTCATAAATAGACTTCCTAATAACAAACCAATAGCATCAGATGTGTTCAAATATCCAATGGGGCTCGTACCAATATTTAATTCAGCTTCAATCATATAAGGAATGCCAATATTCATAGACGAAAAAATAAAGTTGAGAAACATGGATATAAGGATAATATCTGTAATTAGCTTACGCTTTTTTATATAATTTATACCTTCTTTAAAGCTCTGTAATTGAGAAAAACTCTCTTCTTTTACGTCATTTGAGTTTTCTTCTGTTTGATAATGGAATTTTAGAGATAATATTAACAAAAAAGCCAGAGAGGAGCTGATAATTCCAATAAAAATAAAAATATCAAAACCGAATAGAGCATATAAACTAACACCAAGGACCGGAGCAAAAATATTAGAAAATGAATTGGCTGCACTGGTTAGTGAACTGAGACGTTGTATCTTTTTTGAATGAACGAGTTCATGAACGGATGCAGAATAGGTAACGGTTGAAATATTAGAACACAGAGCACTCACTGCAACAAAAGGAACCACGGGAATCATTTTGTATAACCCATTAAAATGGTCAATCGATAGGATGAAGAATATTAGAAATAAGATTTTTATTAGTGAGCTGCCGATGAGCAAGCTTTTGTGTTTATATTTATCCACAAGATTGCCAATAGGAATGACAAAAAGAACACCAACTACAGGAGCAATGATCATTTCTATACCAAAACTAATAGCAGAATTTGTTTGTCTTAAAAGCATTAAGCCCAGGCCATAGGAAAGCATATTGTTACTTAAAGAGTTGATGATATTGCTCAGAGTACTTTTAACAATTTGAATGTTTGATTCTTTGGTTTTTATAATAATTCTTCACCTCTTGTTTCTATTACCCTTGTTTTATAGAACTTTAACAAAATAATCGTTACGTAAATTTTTAATATGTTGCATAAATGCTACATACTTACTTTTCTTTGTTTTAATGAAAGATTATTATAAAGTTAATAATGAATCATTTTGGTAAAAGATAAGAGAAATTATTTTTAATTGCTTAAGAAGTTGCATAAATAAATGATTGTGAAAAAGGAGAAGTTTTCTATGGAACAAGTAGGGGTTACAATACGAAAAATTCGTCGGATTAAAGGGATTTCACAAAAACAGGTTTACAGTGGCATTGTCTCGCGTTCTTTTGCTACTCGATTTGAACGAGGAGATAGTGATATTCAATCAGGAAAATTATTTAAGATTTTAAATAACTTGGCAGTAACCCCTAACGAGTTTCAGTTTATAAATAATAATTACCAATCTCCTCTGATGGATTCTTTATTAGCTGAGATATATGAAATGTATGATAATCATTCTTTTAGTAAGTTGTCTCAATGGATAAAAGACCATAAGGGGAGGAACCGCTCAGAAGAAAAGTATGCGGTCGCCTATGCTGAAATTCTGATGTTTACTTTTGACCATTCGTCAATGCCTGTTACGGACAATACATATGCTTTATTCATTCATTTAATAGAAGAAAAAACATGGACACTTCAGGAATTAAAAATAGTAAAAATTATTTTACCTTTGGTTGTAAAAAATTCGAATATTTCTGTTAACATTGAAGACTTAACACTTAAATTTGAAAAAAACTGTCAAAATTACTTGGTAAAAGAAGACCCTTACTATGTTTTAAATGAATTAATTTCGTTTTATTCCATTGTATTTCAAATTTATTTAAATATTCGAAATTACACGCTCGCTGAGAATATGAAATCTAAGTTTTTAGAAATAAATGAAGGTCAACTTAACTTAGAGGGAAAAATTACGCTTAAATTTTGGTTAGCTATCTATGAGCTTTATTTTGGCGATTTTGCAAACGGAGAAAAAATGATCGAACAATTAGAATTTGTACAAGACTTATTTTCTGATAAGGGAAGATTAAATATAAGAACTATTTATGGAATTCGTAGAAAAGATGCATTAAATTATAGAACTATAAGTGATTAGGGAGTAGAAGTTTCATTTATACAATATACAAAAACAACTTAGACAAATTGTTTGAACTAGGTTTTGACAATAAAGGGCAGATATCTTAAGGGAGAAGGAAAAAAGTAATTTTCAGCTTTTTGATCATGCAGCGATGCTTTAACTTTAATCAACTCTTAAAATAAAAAACATCAGCTTTTTTTAAATAATTCATAGAAAAACAACTTGCATTTTTTATATCAGGGTGGTAGGATAATAAAGTGTTAAATGAACACCTGATAACTATTATTTCGGGCTGTTAGCTCAGTTGGCAGAGCAACTGACTCTTAATCAGTGGGTCGAGGGTTCGAGCCCCCCACAGCCCATTAGATGTCAAAACCATGAGGAGAAGAATGTTGGTGCAAAAGCACTTCAAAAACATTTCTTGCTCCTTTTTTTGTTTAAAATGATTTAGCTAAAAACTAGAGAATCATCCTATTGCCGGTGCTGTACTTTTTTATATTTTAATTGAATGAGGAATGGTTTTAGAATTTATTCCCCAATTGTTGCTGAACGAACACTACTTGAGCATTGGAATGTTCATTCAGAGGTTGAGCGAATACTACTTGAGCGTTGGAATGTTCATTCAGAGGTTGAGCGAACACTATTTAAGCGTCATAATGTTCATTCAATAACCGAATGAACATTATTTTCTTGCACTTTTGTTCATTCTATTGTTATAACTATAGAATCAAAAAAGAAAAATTCCCTTAGTAAAAACCGTTTCGACTATGTTAAAATTATAAAGAAAAAACGGAGGTGCTTTTTATGCATACTGGAGTAGAAATTGACATTGTCGTAAGTGATGCACTAAAAGCTTTTGCAACTTATCAAGAAATCTTTGAGACAGAATTAATCGAGAAAACAGACTTCCCCAAGGGACAAAATGAAGTAGTATTTACTATTTACGGAACACGCATTCATTTACTTGATGAAAATCCTGAAGCGGGGATGCAAGCGCCACAAGAAACAATTGTGCCTATTTGGTTAAATATCATGGTTCCTGATATTAAAGCGATTTTTCAACGAGCGAAGGATCACAGTTGGCAAGAACTAATGCCCTTAACGGACATGGCTGATTTCGGTGTAACCAATGCTGTAGTAGCGGACACATTTGGATATCAATGGATGCTGCATCAAATTCATAAAGAAGTTTCTTTTGAAGAACGCAAAGCGATGTTTGAACAACAAATGGATGATTAATTTTTCAGTCAAAAAAGAAGTCACTTTTTTAATTGAGATTAATTTCACAATAGAAAAATTTTTAAACTCTCTTCCTCGTTTTTATCGTAAAAAAGAGTGCGCAAACTCCTCATTTAGCAGTAAAAGACTTTTAAAAAATTGTGGATGAAACACAACAATTAGTGCTTTGACCATTCACAAACACAAGATATGGTATTTTATTGTTGACTTTTGCTGATCACTCATTATATGATAGACACAGTTAAAAAAACACGACATCGAGGAGGAAACTAGTATGAATATCACACTATTTTCTAAAAATAATTGTATGCAATGTAAAATGACAAAACGCTTTTTAGCTGAAAATAATATTAACTTTGAAGAAATTAATATCGATAATGAACCCGATGCACTTGGCTGGTTAAAAGAACAAGGATTTCAAAGTGTTCCGGTTATCACTTCGGATGCAACGACAGTTGTTGGCTTCCGTCCCGATCAATTACGTCAATTAGCAAGTTAATTCGTTCTTTGAACAAATTAAAAAAAGGCTTGGATTTGTCCGTCTCTTTTGACTTACAAGTCCTTCTTTTTTGTTTAACCCCATTATTTTTATAGATAGGTTGTGTACGCATGAGTTTAAAAACATTAAAAGACGTGAGCTACTTTAAACTAAATAATGAAATTAATCGCCCAGTCAATGGACAAATTCCATTAAATAAGGATAAGGAAGCATTGGATGCTTTCTTTAAAGAAAATGTTGAACCGAATACAATGAAGTTTGATTCTGCTATGGATAAGCTCAATTATCTAGTAGACAATGAATTTTTAGATGAAACATTTATTAAAAAGTATACACCAGAATTTTTAGAGAGGTTTTATGTCTTTTTAAAAGAACAAAATTTTCATTTTGATTCATTTATGGCTGCTTATAAATTTTATTCGCAATATGCTTTAAAAACCAATGATGGTAGTCAGTATTTGGAAAATTACGAAGATCGTGTAGCGATTAATGCACTGTATTTTGCGGATGGGAATGAAGAGCTGGCTCTTGATTTGGCGGATGAAATGATTCATCGCCGCTACCAACCTGCAACACCTTCGTTTTTAAATGCTGGAAGAAAACGGGGCGGAGAACTTGTTTCTTGCTTTTTGGTACAGTTGACTGATGATATGAACTCCATCGGACGAGGAATTAATTCAGCTTTACAACTTTCGCGTATTGGCGGCGGTGTAGGGATTACCTTGTCAAACCTGCGTGAAGCTGGAGCTCCTATTAAAGGTTATGAAGGGGCTGCTAGTGGTGTAGTACCTGTGATGAAGTTGTTTGAAGATAGCTTTAGCTATTCCAATCAATTAGGTCAACGCCAAGGTGCTGGGGTGGTTTATTTAAATGTGTTCCATCCAGATATTATCAGTTTTTTATCGGCTAAAAAAGAAAATGCGGATGAGAAAGTTCGTGTTAAAACACTCTCCTTAGGTGCGCTGGTACCAGATAAATTTTACGAACTAGCAAGAAATAATGAAGATATGTATCTATTTAGCCCTTACAGCGTAGAAAAAGAATACGGCGTGCCATTTTCTTATGTAGATATTACAGAAGAATACGATCGTTTGGTGCATAACCCTAATATTCGCAAGACGAAGATTCGGGCACGTGAATTGGAAAATGAAATTTCTAAGTTGCAGCAAGAATCAGGTTACCCTTATATTATCAACATTGATACAGCTAATCGTGCCAATCCGATTGATGGAAAGATTATTATGAGTAATTTATGCTCAGAAATTTTACAAGTACAAAAACCCTCTGTTATTAACGGCAAGCAGGATTATGAAGTACTTGGTACAGATATCAGCTGTAACTTAGGCTCAACGAATATTGGCAACTTAATGGATAGTCCTAACTTTGGCAAATCGGTTCAAACAATGACTCGTGCACTCACTTTTGTGACGGATTCATCTGATATTGATGTTGTACCAACCATTCAAAATGGGAATAAACTAAACCATACGATCGGATTAGGCGCAATGGGACTTCACAGTTATTTTGCTAAGAACCATATGGAGTACGGTTCGCCAGAATCTATTGAGTTTACAGATCTTTATTTTATGTTGTTAAACTATTGGACTTTAGTTGAAAGTAACAATATTGCTAAAGAGCGAGGGGTTACTTTCCATAACTTTGAAAACTCTGATTATGCAGATGGTAGCTATTTTGCTTCATATATTGCAGATGCACCGCAACCTCAGTCGGATAAAGTGAAATCTTTATTTGAAGATGTGTTTATTCCAAGTGCAGAAGACTGGCAAGAGCTTCGCGACGAAGTACAAAAATATGGATTGTATCATCAAAATCGTCTAGCAGTTGCGCCAACGGGTTCAATTTCTTATATTAATGATACAAGTGCTAGTATTCATCCAATTACTCGTTTAATTGAAGAACGACAAGAAAAGAAAATTGGGAAAATTTATTACCCAGCTGCTCATTTAGATAATGATACAATTGGTTATTACACTTCAGCTTATGATACAGATATGCGTAAAGTGATCGATATTTATGCGGCAGCGCAAAAACATGTAGATCAAGGCATGAGTCTGACACTGTTCTTACGTTCGGAAATTCCAGAAGGACTTTACGAATGGAAGACAGATACGAATAAACAAACCACACGTGATTTGAATATTTTAAGAAACTATGCTTTTCATAAGGGCATTAAATCCATTTATTATGTACGTACATTTACTGAAGATGAAGAAGAAATCGGCAGCAACCAATGCGAAAGCTGTGTCATCTAAACGTTGTAGTCAAGGAGGCGTAAAAAATGGCAAATACTTATTACGAAGCCATTAATTGGAATGAAATCGAAGATGTTATCGATAAATCAACATGGGAAAAATTAACCGAGCAATTTTGGCTGGATACGCGGATTCCTCTGTCAAACGACTTAGACGACTGGCGTAGCTTGAGCGAAGAAGAAAAACAACTGGTAGGATATGTATTCGGCGGATTGACTCTTTTAGATACTGTCCAATCAGAAAGCGGGATGGAGCGTCTTAGAGAAGACGCTCGTACGCCCCATGAAGAAGCAGTTTTAAATAATATTCAATTTATGGAATCTGTTCATGCGAAGAGTTATTCTTCCATTTTTAGTACGTTAAATACCAAAGCGGAGATTGACGATATTTTTGAATGGACCAATACAAACGTGTATTTACAAAAAAAAGCGGAACGCATCAATGAAATCTATAAAAATGGAACACCTTTAGAGAAAAAGGTAGCCAGTGTCTTCTTAGAAACTTTCTTATTTTATTCAGGTTTTTATACACCTTTGTATTATTTGGGAAATAACAAATTGGCAAATGTGGCTGAAATCATTAAGCTGATTATCCGCGATGAATCTGTTCATGGTACTTATATTGGTTATAAGTTCCAATTAGGATTTAACGAACTTTCAGAAGAAGAACAAGAAAAAATGAAGAATTGGATGTATGATCTTCTTTATGAACTATATGAAAATGAAGAACGTTATACGGAGCAACTTTATGATGAGATTGGCTGGACTGAAGAAGTCAAAATTTTCTTACGTTATAATGCCAATAAAGCTTTGATGAATATGGGACAAGATCCGCTATTTCCGGATGGCGCTAACGATGTAAATCCAATTGTGATGAATGGTATTTCTACAGGTACTAGTAATCACGATTTCTTCTCACAAGTCGGAAATGGCTATCTGTTAGGTAATGTTGAAGCAATGAGCGACGACGATTACTTGATTGGTTTAGAATAAATGTTTAAGAGACTTCCTAATATCGGAAGCCTCTTTTTTTATATTAGAGATAGGCTTCTTAATAAGGGCGTGTTAAAATAAAGAAGTGTTTTTATAGTCATATTGCAAAGGTCAGCCAAAAGTTTTTAATTTTTAGCTATGGGCAAAAGAACAGAATACTAATGTCCAGTTTTAGAATACTGGACAGAAGTCTAACTTTTTTATGTCCTACTTAGCAAGATCGGACAAAAGTAATGGGAATGAATGTCCTATAAGAGCAGATATTAAAGCGAAAGTTTTTAAGGAGAAGATATGCTAAACAACAGAACGGCGATTAAACAAGATGAGCAACAAATTATTGAATTATGGGATCGTAGCGTGACTGCGACGCATGATTTTTTATTACAGGAAGATAAGCAGGCAATGCGAGGGGAGATTCCTAGTTTTCTCCCATTTGTAGATGTTCAACTTTGGCATGATGAAGATAAGCTAGTTGGTTTTAGCGGGCGAAAAGAAAACTCCTTGGAGATGCTTTTTATTGAACCTAAGTATATGGGGCAAGGCTATGGAACAGCTATTTTGCAAGAATTGGTTTTAAACCATGGTGTTACACTATTGGACGTAAATGAACAAAACGCAGCAGCTAAAAAGTTTTATTTTAAAAACGGTTTTCGTATATATAGTCATTCCAAGCTAGATGGTCAAAATAGGCCTTATCCTATATTACACCTATCCAATCAATCAATCAGCCAATAGCTTCTTTTAGCTTAGATTTTATCGATCAAAATTTTGCTAAAAGAACAACCTTTTTTTACGATGGGCCAGGCTTAAGGCAAATCAAAGGGAAAAGCAGGCGATGATCTATTGCTAGCTAAGTGCAATCGTTTTTCAATATTTCTTTTAAGTGGCGTTTCAAAAAGCAAAAAAAATCCTTCGTTATGAATAAAAGCGAAGGATTTTTTATTTGATGATAGGTTAACTGAAATATTGGTTGTGTTTTTTTATAGATACGCCATTGACAGATACCGTAGATGACTAGTAGTCCGATTGTTAGCATGTTTTGTTGGAAGTAGAGACCCAATTTAAAGAAAGTATTCAATTCTGGGAAAAAGGAAGCACGTGAGACCATGTAAAGAGAATACGCGAAAGAAACCAAAGGTAATAATAATCCTAACCACCATTGTTTTCTTGTAGAAAGCCATATCTGAAGGCCAACGCCTCCGACAACTGTAATAAAGACCAGCGCTAATTCTGTCATTGTTAAAGGCATGATTTTTCCACTCCTTTCGTTATTTAACGATTTTATAGTAAGTTCTAGCAGTAACACGATAAATACCTAGATAGACGACGAAAAAAATCAGAAAGGCAATTAAAAGACTGATAGGAAACAAGTGAACTTGGTTTAGCATAACCAAAACCATCGCTTTTCTCATTAATGGCAGCATCACAATAACATGCATGCCCGTTATAAAAACGGGTAGGAAAAAGACACTTAAAATTTGTGAACGAATGGCTTGTTTAATTTCAGTATCGCTTAGCCCGACATTTTGCATGATTTTAAACCCTTTTTTATCATCATAAGCTTCAGAAATTTGTTTGTAATAAATGATCAATACTGTCATCATTAACAATAATAAAGCTAGATTAAGAACAAGAAATAACACACCGCCTCTAAGAGCGACAAATTTCCCTTGAGCTTCAACTTTTGTATCAACATTACGAATTTTTAAATTGTTATTGTCTAACTGATTTCTATAACTGTCTGAAAATGTCATTATTTCTTGGCTAGAAGCATTTTCTAAATCAAATTGCGTAAAAATACTAATTTCAGCTGCTAAATTTTTGAGTATATCTTGTTGCTTTTGTTCAATTTGGTTAAGAATTTCTGGAGAACTAACGATAATATAATAACTATCATTGACTGCACTGGTTGTTTCATCTCCGATAGCAAACTCATCAATAGGCTGTTGCGATTGTACTGAAAAATTTTCGCCTAAAATCGATAGTGTATTTTTAGTATATTCTTTGACTGTCCCATGAACGGCTACTTGGTTCTCCGCTAAATCAAGTTTATCACCAGAAATTGCTTGGTAGTTTTCTTGATCAATTAAATAAAGATTTGCGGGTCTTTGATTAGATTGGGAAGCATATACATCTTTTGTGACTTGAAATTCTTCACCATTTAATAAAGCGGGAAAATTTAAATAAGCATAAGATAGGGACTTGTTTACCGTGACATTTGTTTGTGCAGCCGCTTGTTGAATCGACTGGTTTATTTTCTCTTTGGTTGTTCTTTCGTTTTGGCGATTGCTATTTTCTATAGGAATCTCTGAAATGACATCACTTGGATATTGTGCAGCTGCGGAATTATCGGTTGTCAGATACAAAGAAGTTGCAATCGATAGTAATAAAATAACACCCACGGACAAAATTGAAATATTAGCCAGACCTACAGCATTTTTCTTCATACGATAAAGCATTCCCGATACTGGGATAAAATGTTTTGTTTGGTAATAGTAATTTTTGTTATTTTTTAATAGTTTTAAAAAAGTAATAGTGCCGGTCGTAAATAATAAATAGGTGGCAGCAATTACAATTAAAATAGCCAAAAAGACAAGGCTCATGCCCATAATAGGCGACTGAATTGTCAAAGCAAGATAATAGCCAATCCCCAGAAGAATTAAGCCAAAAAGGCTCCATATGATTTTTGCTTTGGGTTCTTTTTCGCCCGTATCACTTGCTTTTAATAATTCGATCGGATTCGCTAGGCGGATTTGGTAAATATTGGCAAATAAAATGGCTAGGAAAATAAAGAAAAAGAAACATAAAGTCCATAAAATAGCTGAACTTGAAAGCTCGAAACCAAAAGAGATTGAAGCTCCCAACATTCGCCGAACTAAAAGAGTAGAAAGTTTATTTAATAAAATACCAGCAACTAAACCAATAAATAGACTCACACAACAAATAACTGTCATTTCATAAGCTAGTATTTTGGTAATATGTTTTTTATCCATTCCTAAGATATTGTAAATTCCAAATTCTCGCTTTCGATTTTTCATAAGAAAGCTATTCATATAAAAAAGAAAAATAGTTGAAAACAAAAGCAATACAATATAGCCTAAACCTAGGATCGTTTGTAAGTTACTTCCTCCGGGAATTTGCGCAAGCCCACTATTGGTAGATAAAGCTAGAATGACAAAGGTCATCATGATGGTTGTTATGCTTGATATGATGAACGGATAATAAAGTTGGCGATTTTTCTGGATACTTTGTACAGCCAGTTTGAAATAAAACCCTCTATGCATAATGATCCTCTCCCGAACTCAATACGGTGAGCGTATGAGAAATTTTTTGAAACATCTGCTCGTTACTTTCGTCTCCTTTATAGAGCTCGTGGAACACATTACCATCTTTAATAAATAAAACTCGTTTGGCATGGCTAGCAGCTTGGATACTATGAGTAACCATCAGAACAGTCTGTCCTTCTTTATTTATCTGATCAAATAAAGTGAGCAATTCACTGGTTGATTTTGAATCAAGTGCCCCAGTTGGCTCGTCGGCTAAAATAAGTGCCGGATGCGTTATTAAGGCTCTTGCAACAGCTGCTCGTTGTTTTTGCCCGCCTGAAACTTCATAAGGAAACTTATCTAAGAGCGAAGCGATGCCTAATTTTTTAGCAATTGGTTTTAACTTGCTTTCCATTTCAGGATATTTTTTGCCTGATAATACTAAAGGAAGAAAAATATTGTCTTTGAGCGAAAAAGTGTCTAACAAATTAAATTCTTGGAAAACAAAACCTAAGTGTTCGCGACGAAACTTAGCAATATTTTTTTCACTTATTTGTCCAATATCTTGGTCATTTAATAACACTTTGCCATTTGTGGGCTGGTCAATGGCCGCAAGAATGTTTAGCAGTGTCGTTTTTCCTGAACCAGATTCGCCCATAATCGCAATATAATCCCCTGATTCTACGGAAAAAGAAATTTTAGATAAGGCTTCTGCTTTATTTCCTCCAAAACGGTTGGTGTACACTTTTTTTAATTGCTGTACTTGTAAAAGTGGCATGGTCATTTCTCCTTCCTAACTTATTATCTATAGCTTAGCAAAAAAGAGAAATGCCTTTCTACAGTTTTATCTGGCATTTCTCTTTGATATCTAACAATTTTGTTAGATTGATTTATTTAGTTAAAATTTCCTCTTCGTCAAAATGAATAAAAACCTGCGTCCCTTTTTTCGGTTCAGAGGACAGTGTGATATGATGGCCTAACTTTTGTAAAATTTGTTTGGAAAGGTAAAAGCCAATGCCCGTCGCACTTTTATGTTGACGGCCAGTAAAGCCGGTGAAATTACGCTCGCCGATGCGCGGCAGGTCTTCAGCTAAAATCCCGATCCCTGTATCTTCAATCACTAGCGCTTGATTTTTTAAATAAATAGAGATGCTTCCCTGATCCGTGTATTTTAAAGCATTAGACAGCAGCTGCTCAATGACAAAACTAAGCCATTTTGGGTCGCTCACAATATGAAAATTTATAGGATCGTATTGTAGTGCCAAATTTTTTCGTATAAAAGAAGGAGCATACTTTTTAATATTTTCTCGTATCAAGTCATCTAAATTAACTTCTTGAAAATGATAGTCAGTTGAAGAACTTCCTAAGCGTACATACTGTAAGATAAGATTCACATACTGATCAATTTTAAATAATTGTTCATCCAATTCATCAGAAATTTCCTCCTTTTGATCTTGCAAGATAAGATGTAGTGCTGAAATAGGCACTTTGATTTGATGAACCCAGGTTGTGAAGTAATCCAGTATTTCTTGTTCTGATTGTAAGGAATTATTTTCTAACTGCTGCAAGTGGTCGTACATTTTTTGTATAATTTTTTGATAGTCTTTTTCAATCAAACCTCTATTTTTTGGCAAAGCGCTGGGCTCAAAATTTTCTTGTTTAAAAAGTAGTTTTAGTTTTGTATGTGTTTGATAAAAATGATAAAAATCAAAAATACTGACAATAATTGTGACAAAACCACTCATCGCAATGGTCAATAGTGCTCTTTCTAGAGGCAGTTGGTAGACATAGCCAACAATGATATCGACAATTGTAAAAAAACTACCAAGCAGTAAAAGGATTCTTCGACGATACAGATATTGAATCAATATATGATTTTTAAGTTTCAATAAGATAACCTTCTCCTTTTTTCGTTTTAATTAAATCTTGTAATTTTATTTGTTCCAGTTTGTTTCTTAAACGATTAATATTGGTATAAAGGGCACTGTCGTCAACATAACTATCAGATTCCCATAAAGAAAGCATCAATTTTTTACGCGTAACAATTTTTCCTTTATTTTCCATTAACTTTTGCAAGATTTTTGCTTCATTTTTTGTTAATTCGATTGTCTGGTCTTGATAAAAAATGGTGAAATTATCATTATTAAAAATTAAACCATGATGTTCAAATAAGTGATTATCATCGCTAAAATCATAAGTTCGACGAAGAATGGCTTGAATTTTTGCGATAAGGATTTCTAAGTCAAAGGGCTTAGTAATATAATCATCTGCCCCTAATTCAATTGCTCGCAAAATATTCATATTCTCCATAGCAGAGGAAATAAAAATAATGGGAACGTTGGTTAACTTGCGGATTTCACGACACCAATAGTAACCATCAAAAAAAGGTAGGGTAATATCAATTAAGACAAGTTGTGGGTCAGCAGCAATTACTTCTGTTAGTACATTCTGAAAATCTTTTACAGTGATACCCTCGTAATTCCACTGATTCAAATGCTGTTTGATTTTATCTGCAATTACCTGATCATCTTCAATAATAAATATCTTCATTCATAAACACCACCTGTGGGAAATAACTTGCTTTTAGTATGCCTTAATAAGGGAGTTCTGTCTAATGATTGTCAGTAGGTTTCAATTGTCTTTCCGAAGTTTAAAAATTGTCAGTTGATAGTTTGGTAACATAATAAGCGATGTGCCACCAATAAATAAAATATCGGGGGCACAATGAAGGAGTTGCCACCAATAAATAAAATATTGGGGGCACATTAAAGAAATTGCCACCGATAACTGCAATAACGGCAAAGGGTAGGAATCAAAGAGAGTAGTAGTGTACGAACTTCATGGGATAATTGGAAACATTTTAACTGACTTTTTGTTAGTCATTAGCTATACTTAAATCAAATAAACAATTAAATGAATGAAGGGATGTTTTTTATGAAAGCAATCCAAGTTGTAAATTACGGTGGTCCAGAAGTGGCAAAAGTTCAAACTGCGGATGTGCCAAGTCGCAATCCAAAAGAAGTATTGGTCCGAGTCGTTGCTTCTTCTATCAACCCTGTAGATATCAAACATATGACACCTAATACGATTCAAAAGATTGATCATTTCCCTAAAGTGTTAGGTTGGGATGTCACAGGAGTTGTCATGGAAGCTGACCAAGATTCTGATTTTAAAGCCGGAGACCGGGTTACAGCTATGCATCCGCAAGGTAGTTGGCAACAGATTCTTGCCATCGCGGAAAATGAATTAGTAAAATTACCTGATGCAATAAATTTTGCCGCTGGTGCAAGTATTCCATTAGCAGCTGTCACTGCTTTGCAGGCTTTAGAAAAATTACAGTTAAAACAAGATGAAACATTACTCGTCACAGGTGCTACAGGTTCTGTAGGCGGATATGCAGTTCAGATTGCCAAACAAAAAGGCTTTTCTGTAGCTGGACTTGTCCGAAGCACAGCTCAGAAAGAAATTGTACAACAGTGGTCAGTAGATGAAGTTTATACCAACGAAGAAAAGATACCAGTTTTTGATGCTGTATTTGATACTGCAGGCTTTTTAGAACGGACCGATTTTATCAAGCAAGGGGGAAAATTGATCACTGTAAGCGATGATGCGATTAGCCGTAAGTTAGAAAAACATAGTTTGTTTGCTGAACATAATTATGTCTCTATTAATCAAAGTGATTTACAACAGGCGGTTGACTTCACTTTAGCAGGAAAATTACAAACAAGAGTTACAGCGATTTATTCGATGAATGAAATCCAAACAGCTTTGAAACATGCTAGTTAAAGCGGTAATAATGGAAAGATCGTGATTGTCTTTTGAGTAAAATAACCCCAGCTTTTGTCATTGAGTTCTCACAAAAGCTGGGGATTTTCCTAGCTAAAAATATTTCTCGGCTAAACGATTAATCTACGCGGTTTATTGGTTCTCCCTTAGCAAAGGCTTGGATATTATCTCGGATTAAAGAAACTAAACGTTTTCTAGTTTCCAAACCGCGCCAACCCATATGTGGGGTAATAATGACTTCATCCATATCATATAATGGGCTATCGTCAGCTAACGGTTCTTTTTCTTGGACGTCTAAACCAGCGCCGACAATCGCGCCATCTTGAATCGCTTGAATGAGTGCTTTTTCATCCACTAAACCGCCACGAGCAGTATTAATTAAATAAGCGGTGGGTTTCATCATGGCAAGTGTTTCTTTATTTACGGTATGTTTGGTTTCTTCATTTAAAGGACAGTTTAAGGAAACGAAGTCGCTTTGTTTAAAGAGATCTTCTTTGGTAGTAAAATGAATGCCGTTTTGATCTTTTCGAGGCGTGCGAGTAGATACTAAAATTTTCATCCCTAAAGCTTGCGCAATTTTAATAATTTCTTGCCCGACATTCCCGTAACCAATCACGCCTAATGTTTTGCCATTGACTTCCATGTGGTTTACCATTAAATGCTTTTGGAAGTTATCATGGTTTCCTTCTTCTAACATACGAATTTGTTTTTGCATGGAGCTGGCTAAATTTAAAATGAACATGACCGCAGTATGAGCGACTCTTTGTGTGCTATAAGCCGGAATGTTGCATAAAGCAATTCCTTTTTCATGTACTGCGTCCATATCTATATTATTGTAGCCAGTACCCGCTTCACAAATCATTTTCACACTATCAGGAAATTGGCGAATAATATCACCGGATACAGGCATTTCTTTAGTGACGACAATATTAAATCCATCCACACGTTCTAAAATTTTGTCTTCAGGTGTTTGGTCATAGACCACAACATCAGATGCAATACTTGAGTAATCAACGTTCCCATCGTAATTTACGACGCTACCATTTAGTACCACTGTTTTGTCATTCATCATTTGACCTCCATTAGAATATAATTATTTTCTACACTTTTATTCTATTCGTTTCAATGAATAATTACAAACAAAGCCCCTGTTCGAAGAAGTACTTGACTTGCTTTTTTATACAAGCTTATAATATATTTTCATATAAGAATAAAGAAGGTGCCTATGGTTGTTAATAAAAGAAATATCGTATGGTTCAAAAAACTATCAGCAAACAATAAAATTGCGAGATAAAGTGATGAAAGTTCCTTTAAACCGGAGTATTTACGATGAAGAACTTTTTAAAGAAAAAGAGGCCTATATCCTTGGTGCTTTTGCTAATGAGCAATTACTAGCTACGGCTGTTTTGTCTCAAACAGAACGAGAAGATCTACTTAAATTAGATTATTTATGTGTTGATACAGATATTCAAAACAAGCATGTTGGAACAAAATTATTACAGACTATTGAAGAATATACTTTATCTATTGGGAAAAATTCTATTGTACTCGAAGCAAGAATGACAGCAATGCCTTTTTATAAAAAGCAAAATTACATCCCTTTTGGCGAGACTTTTACGAAAGTAAATGCACCAGTTGAACATATATTAATGAATAAACAATTAATTGGAGAAGCTGGGAACCTATTTTGAAGATAAACAATGCTATGGTAAGATGAAAAGTGAATAACATCACTAGTATCAGCATACGTTAAAATGGCTATGAAGAATGTTTTTTTGTTGATTTTTCCTTGAAAGGAGGAGAAGTCAATGGGTGAGGAAGATTTTACTTTATTGAAACTTGTAATCATGGGAATATTGGTAAGTGTTCAGTACACTTTGGGCTATTTAATAAAAAAATGGGGAAATTTCTTAACATTGCTTACATTTATTGGCATAATTGTTTTATTTATTACTCACACTTTTGAATTTTTTTCTAAAAATTTCCCAATTCTTTTCTTAGGACCAGCAGTAATAGAAATAGTTTGGGAAAGTGGCGAAAAATCTAGACGTAAATTAGAAAAGGCAAGTAAAACAAAGTTAAATGGAAGAAAGCTATTATTTTATACAGGGGGATGCAGATGATTAAAGCCATTGCAGTTGATATGGACGGTACATTCTTAAATTCTGATAACGACTATAACAGAGAGCGTTTTGCTAAAATTTACTCGAAAATGCAAAGTCGTAATATAAAATTTATTGTCGCTAGTGGAAATCAATATGCTCAATTGCGTTCATTTTTTCCCGATCAAGAACAAGAGGTAACCTTTGTATCTGAAAATGGAGCCTTAGCTTTCATAAACAACCAACTTGTTCATAAAGCAGTATTTGACCAAACCACGGTACAAACTGTTTTAGATTTGTTAACGAACTTCCCCTTTAAAGTGGGCACGATTTTATGTGGTGTTTCGAAAGCTTATCTATTACAAAATGAAACAAAAGAATTTAAAAATATTGCGCAAAAATATTATTATCAATTAGCTGAAGTAGCATCGTTTTCTTTCTTACCAGAAGATGAATTTGTCAAGTTTGCTTTAGAAGTACCTAATGAACAAGTATCCGAAGTGGTTGACTTTATTAATCAACAATATGCTAGCAAAGTTGTGGCAGTTTCGAGCGGTCATAGCAGCGTGGATTTGATTATTCCGAATATGCACAAAGGAAAGGCGCTGCAATTGTTATTAGAGAACTGGGGGATTGCTCCTAGTGAATTACTAGCTTTTGGTGATGGGAACAATGACTTAGAGATGCTTACTTTAGCAGGATACAGTTATGCTATGAAAAATGGCAGCAAAGATGCTATTGAAACGGCGCATTACATTGCACCTTCAAGTGATGAAGATGGGGTATTAACTGTTATTGAGTCTTTACTCGCAAAAGATGAAATCAAAACAAGGTCTAAGGAATTGTGAACGTTCATTTATTCAATTAAACAAATCATCTTTTAATTGAAGGACTCATCTGCTTATGTTACTATGATAGCTACCTTAAGAAAAGGAGAGTGTCGGTAATGAAAAAGAAAATGTTAGTATTTCTAGCTTTCGGTTACGGATACTCGACTGCTGTTTTTTTCTAGAATTTAATTTTAGGTGGAGAAGTGTGTCCAAAAATAACTAGAATAAAACAAGAGAGGTTCTTTCAATGAATAAAATAACTCGAAGTAATCCAAAAAATATGCCGTCTCCGGTGGGAAATTATAGCCATGTGACTAAAGTGCCTAGGAACGCGGAGCTGATTGTCTTTTCTGGACAGGTTGGTGTGGATTCTTTAGGCGCGATTCCGGAGAATTTTAATAAACAAGTGAAAAACACTTTTGAAAATATCAAAAAAGCACTTTTTTCAGAAGATTTAGAAGCAAGTAATATTATAAAAGTAAATATTTGGTCCGTTGAACCCATTGATTGGGATTATTTTTATGAAGTATGGGAAAGCTTATTTGTAAATAAAGATTATCCTTCTATGACAATTGGCTACATTCAAGCATTAGGATTGCCTGAGATTAAAATAGAAATCGAAATATGGGCAGCAAAATAAAAAGTAATGATAAACAAATAGAGGGCGTTTCTTATCGCTCTCTATTTATTTATCAATTTTTTGCTTAGGGACCTCAATGAAGAAAATAACAATCTAGGAGAACAAAGTAATGAATAAAAAAGAGGACTTACAAAAGAGGTGGAAAAATTATGAACAAGAAACGTCTTTTAACTCTTCGGTTTTTGCTGATTTTTTAACACTTCATGGACAAAAAATAAAGTGTAAGCCAGGCGATATTTTGGTAGAAGGAGGAGATTTTCCTTCGAATATTTATTTTATTACAGAAGGAATCGGCATAGGAAAGAGATCTTATGAAGATGGAGATGAGTATGTTTATTTTCAAGTGGATCAAACGAATGGCAATATTGGATTGTTAGAAGTATTGGCACGCAAAGAATCCTACATTTCCACTGTAACTTGTTTAACAGATGTTGTTGCTATAAAAATTCCGTCTCATCTAATTTATGAAAAAATTATGAGGAGTCAGTCATTGCTACGTAGGTGTTCGGTTTTATTAGCACAAGACTTGTACCGAAGATCTGGTAGTGAGGGTCTTTTGTACAGATTCAAAGGTGTAGATCGAATGCGATATTTCCTCATTAAGTATTACGAGGAAAACTGCGATAGTCATTCAATTGTTAAGCTTCAAAAAAAATATCAAGATATTTCATTTGAATTGGGAATTAGTCTTCGAACCGTTGGAAGGAGTATAAAGAAATTAAAAGAACAGGGCGAAATTATAAGTAATAATAGAAAAATATTTATAGATAAATCACATTATCAAATATTGATGCACCAATTAAATAGTCATTAGAAAAAATCTCGCATTTCGATAGATATTTCTTTTTGAACGGACAGATGACCTTTCATTTTGAAATAAATCAATATAGTTTAAAGATGTAAAACGAATTTGTAAAAAAATGATAACGTTTTCTATTTGCCTGGATTTTTATAAAAACTTTAGGAGGTAGGCGAAATGAAAAGAGGTTTGAGATATGATTTTTCACTTTTAGCTCTTTTGTTAATTCCAGTTGGCGTCTCTTTGAACGTAGTTGGCTATCAATTGTCAACAATTTTGAAGCTACCTGTAATCATCGACCAGATCGGAACTATGCTAGTATCAATGATTGCCGGTCCGTGGGTTGGAATGCTTACTGGCTTACTAGGAAATGTAGTGAGCGGAATGATTAACCCTATCGCGATTGCTTATGGCTTTGTTTCTATGAGTATAGGCTTTGTGTCTGGCTTTTTCTCCAGATGGAAAATGTACAATAATATTATTGGAATACTTGTTGCAATTTTCCTACTAACGATTGTTTCCGCTTTTACAGCAGCGATTGTAACTGTTTTCTTGTTTGGTGGGGTAACAGGTGCCGGAACCGACCTGGTTACAGCAGCATTTTTAGCAACGGGACGAGAATTATGGAACTCAGTTATATCAACGAATCTTATTTCTGGAACCATTAATACGGTGATAAATTTAGTTGTTGGAGTATTAATTGTACGTAGAATTCCAGATCGCTTCTTAGTGAAACTAAACTATGGAGAGCAATATATCAAGAAAGGGGCTTTAGCGAAATGAATCATTTTATCGGCAAGCTGTACCCTTCAACAAAATTTGTCATAGTGCTTTTGGTTATTATTCTTAGTATGTTCACATCTAGTCCCACTTTTCAATTAGGTCTATTTACGGGTGTTTTAATATTGAATCTCTTGTCTAAGTTTTTTTTGAATTTTTTAAAAACGTTTTTTAAATCTATTTTTGTATTGGTTTTGTTCATATTTGTTATTCAAGTATTTATTATTAACAACCCAGATTCTCAACAAATTTGGGGATTTATCAGTTTTTCTCAAATGGGTTTAACTACGAGTATCGATATGTCTTCACGGATAATTGCAGTTAGTTCTGTTATTATTTGGTTTTTCCAAGTGACAAGTGTGAAAGACATTATTCATGCTTTAGAGTTAGCGAAAGTTTCAAAAAAAGTTACCTTTGTCATTGCTTCGACTATTCAATTAATTCCCCAAATGTTTAAACTATCGCAAACAATTACGGATGCTCAAAAGTCGCGAGGAATTGAAACTGAAGGTAATTTATTGGTTCGCGTAAAGGCCTTTATGCCGATGCTAGGTCCACTTGTTTTATCATCCATTCAACAGATAGAAGAAAGAGTGCTGTCTTTAGAGTCAAGAGGTTTTTCTTCTACAATTAGGAAAACTTCTGTGTATACCATCAAAAAAAGTAAATTAGACTATCTGATTTCGCTCGGATGTCTGGTTATTTTTATCTTATATATTATTTGGAGGAACAGAATATGAGTATTTTATCGCTTAAAAATATTAATTATTGTTATCCTTTAGAAAACGAACCAGTGATTCAAGATGTTTCTTTTGCTTTAGAAAAAGGTAAGGTATACGGAGTCATTGGAGAAAATGAATCGGGCAAAACAACTTTATGTAATATTATGCGGGGATTCATACCCAACCTCTATAAAGGAACATTAAGAGGTGAAGTGACATTCAAAGACAAAAGTATCTCTGAATACAACATTGGTGAGTTGGCTGCCCATATTGGATATTCATTTCAAAATCCTTTTACACAAATTTCAGGTGTGAAAGATACTGTTTATGAAGAAATTGCTTACGGAATGGAAAATTTAGGAATACCAAGAGATAAAATGACTCAGCGAGTGGATGAGTTAATTGTTCTGTTTCAATTAGAGAAGTTAAAAGATCAGAACCCGTTCGAATTATCAGGAGGACAAAAACAATTAGTTGCCTTAGCGTCTGTTGTAGCATTAGATCCAGAAATAATTATTTTAGACGAACCAACTTCTCAGCTAGATCCTAAAAGTACAGAGGACATTTTTCAAATTGTAGAATATTTAAAAAAAGCGGGAAAGACCATATTTTTGGTGGAACACAAAGTAGATTTGTTAGCCGAATATTGTGATGAGATTTTCTTATTATATGATGGAAGACTAGTAATGCAAGGTAAAACTGCGGAAGTTTTATCTGATGAATCAATTTTACAATATAGAGTCCAACTACCACAGGTTACTTTATTTTATCTAAAGTTAGTAGGTAAAAAGGGGAAAGTACCTTTAACCGTGGCTGAGACTTTTAAGGCTTTGAAGGGAAGTGGAGAATAATGCCATATTTATCATTGAAAAACGTTGATTACACTTATCCAAACGGTCATGAAGCGGTACACAATGTAAATTTGGATTTTGATACGGGTGAATCAGTTGCTATTATTGGACAAAACGGTGCAGGGAAAACGACAACTGTAAAGTTATTGAATGGTTTACTAAGACCTACCAATGGGCAAGTTTTACTAAACGGAAGCAAGACGGAAAAATTGACTACGGCAGAAATTTCCCAATACGTAGGCTATGTTTTCCAGAATCCCGATGAACAAATCTTCCAGGCTAGTATTTATAATGAAATTGCTTTTGGACCGAAAAATCAAAAATTAAGTAAGGAAAAAGTGGATCAGCGTGTTCAGAATGCAGCAGAACTTTGTGGATTACAAGATTCATTGCAAGAGCATCCATATAATCTGCCATATTCTAAGCGAAAATTCATAACAATTGCTGCAGTCATCGCGATGGATCCTCAAGTAATTATTTTAGATGAACCAACTGCCGGACAAGACCGAAAGTCAATAGAATTATTGGGAAAAATAATTCTTCAGTTAACTCAAGAGAATAAAACAATAATAACAATTACTCATGATATGGAATTTGTTGCTTCTCAATTTAAACGTGTTATTGTTTTTGCCGAAAAAGAGCAACGTAAAGGTGGAACACCAAAAGAAATTTTTTGGGATGAAGAATTATTATCTTTTAGCCATTTAAAACAGCCGTATATTTGTCAGCTAGCAAAACTGCTAGGTTATACCGGGGTTCTAACTATTGAGGATTTATTGGAGGCGACACAAAATGAAACAATTATGGATTGATTGTGATCCCGGCCATGATGATGCTATGGCCTTGTTAACTACGATTGCACATTTTGAACAAGCGAATATTCTGGGAATTTCAACAATTGGAGGAAATCAAACTCTAGAAAAAGTGACAAAAAATGCGCAAAATATCCTCTCATTTGTTAACTCGGAAATTCCTCTAGTAAAAGGAAAAGAAGGACCTTTAATAAAATCATTGCATACCGCGCCGGAAGCTCACGGTAATACTGGGATGGATGGCTCTTTTTTTAAGGAGAATCATTATCCATTAGTATCAGAAAACTTTCTCCAATATATCTATCAAACGATTACTTCAGTTGAAGATAAGGTTATAATCGTAGGTTTAGGGCCGCTGACCAATATTGCATTGTTACTAGAAGTTTTTCCCGATGTGAAAGAAAAAATAGAATATATTAGTATCATGGGAGGTGGCATTTCTCATGGAAATGTGACACCTTTAGCCGAATTTAATATATACGTGGATCCTGAAGCTGCCCAAATAATATTTCAATCAGGTGTATCTGTTGTCATGGCTGGATTAGATGTGACAGAAAATGCAGAAATCACGGTTCAGGAAATACAAAATTTAGAAGGAAAAGGGAAAGCTTCTCACTTAGCATATGAATTATTAAATTTTTATAATCAGTCAGGACGTCAATTTGGTTTTTTGAATAGCCCAATTCATGATTTATGCGCAGTGGCCTATGTCTTGAATCCTACTATTTTCGAAGGTGAGTATCATCATGTAGAAGTAGTTACTGATAGCGGTACTGCTAGAGGTTTGACATTTATCGATAAAAGAAAAAATTCAAAAGTTCCTGAAAATACCTTCGTTTTAAAAGAAGTAAATAGAAACAAATTTGTCGGGCTGCTTGTCCACTCGTTAGAAAAATTAGATTTGTATTTTGAAAAGAACAGCTTATAGTGTTGGGCAATAGAAATTAGAGGATTAAATAGGCAACTCAGCTTCTTCAACTGAAATGTGAGTTGTCTTCTCCAAAACTCACACATTTTGGTAATCAGCTTTGTTTGGACAGGTTTGTTTGTTGTACATATTATTGGTTAACACTTCTTAGAGTTTACCTTTTCCTAATTTTTGTATTGTGCTTTCAATTTTTATTACTTGAATTAAGTAGTCTTTTTCTAAAATCTGACAATAACAATTTTAGATTGTTTTCAATTTATTTGTAGAACTTATTTTTTAAGAATGGTCGTAAAAAAACATCATTTTTATTCGTCACACTTATAGTACTATAGTAAGTGTGTAGTTGATTACTTTTATTAGTAATTGAGTTTACAACGACTTTCATGTCTATTTCTGATATTTTCATAATATCTTGTAATTTCTTTTCTATCTCTTCTCAAAATATTTTTCGGTTATTGTTTACGCACAGGAAGTATGTAAGATACTTCAGAACTTTGACTACAGTATAACGTTTTATAATAATAAGTTAAAAAAGAAGGAGATAGATAGCAGTTTTAATTAGTACTTTTTCCCATTAAAAAGTTCAATTTAACCTTGAAAATCAAATATTATGTGATTATTTGCTCATGTGTTAGTTTAAATATAGATGGATTTATATTGCTTTATATTTATTTTTATGAGAGAAGGAAGATCGTATGCCTAAAAATGAAGTTGAACAATTTTTAGATGAAGAAAACATCAATTATCAGTCTTATAAATTTTCTTCGGAAAAAATTGATACAGAGGAAACGCCGATTTTTAAGACATTAGTACTTAAAGGAAACAAAACCGGTCCAACGATTGCTTTAGTGCCTTTAAACTCTCGGCTTGATTATAAAAAAGCTGCTTCCATATCCAAAAATCGAAAAGTCGGTTTGCCCCCTATGGACTATGTGATGAAAACCACCGGCTATCCGCACGGTGCCAATACGCCTATTGGTATTTATCTTCATCATCCAGAATACCCCATGTTTTTTGATCAGAAAATAAATAATTATCAAAAGGTTGTCGTTTCAGCAGGCGAGTTAGATAAGAGTGTAATTATTGCGATCAATGATTTAATTGCGTTAATCCAGCCAACTGTAGCTGATTTATTGGTTGATAAAAGTTAGTCGATGATACATATCTTCTATTGTGTCTTTCTTATGACAATGATTTCGGAAAAACTGAATATTTCAGCTCCATCTAATCTTTAATCTTTTTTTATTCGTAGAAAGTTATATAAGATTAGCACTGAGAATTAAGTCTCCAATGGCAGATAGTAATACTGCAACAGCTTATTGATCATTTTAAGCTGATAATCAGCTGTCCATTATTATTTTAGTTAATAAATGGAGATAAAAACTTTTACAAGCCTTCAAAGCATGGCCCCTTGCATAAAAAGTAATGGTTATATCTAATAAAAAGCTGTAACATGAACTTATAGAATAAGTCAGTTACAGCTTTTTTGAGGTGAAGAGATTGTCTAAAATGGTCTATTTTTCTAGAAAACATGAGAATTTGGTGCATGAGAAAATTGTTGAATTATCTCCAGATAAAAAATATCCTAGACGTTACTTAGAGATGGTTGAGAAAGAGCATGAGATGCAAAATAGACCGACATTTAATACTCTTTTTCAAGAGATAGAAAAAAGAACCTGTGCTTTTTTTCGGTTTTCTTAATTGGCATGGGGGATGCCGAGGTCGTCATCCATTTTTTGGAACTTATGATGTGACGGAAAAAAATCATGGTTGCTTTAGCTGTACACAACTCTAAAGTCTATAAAACAGATGAAGCTATTAATCATTGGCTTATTCAATATGGAAACATGGAGGGAAAACCAAATGGTAAAAAATGAAGAAGTAAAAGATGGGATTATCTTTTCAAGCGGAGAAAAAAATGATGCATTTGCTCAATATTTTATCGGGCAAAGTTATATGAATACACTAGTAGCTGATCCAGATGTAAATGTAGGCGTGGGAAATGTTACTTTTGAACCAGGTTGTCGTAATAACTGGCATATTCACCATGACGGTTACCAAATTTTACTTGTCACAGGCGGTGAAGGCTGGTATCAAGAAGATGGTGAGAAAGCTCAATTCTTACAAGCTGGTGATGTTGTGGTGACTCATGATGGAATCAAACATTGGCATGGCGCAACCAAAGATAGCTGGTTTGAACATATTGCGATTACAGCAGGAACGCCAGAATGGCTAGAACCAGTTAGCGAGGATATTTATGACCAATTAGGAAAATAAATAAGGAGAGATTTATTATGGCAAAACAAACAGCAGGACGCGACAGCCTAGGTGATTTTGCCCCACAATTTGCAGCATTAAATGATGATGTTCTATTTGGTGAAGTGTGGGATAGAGAAAAACAGTTGTCACCACGGGATCGTAGCTTAATTACTGTGGCAAGTTTATTAACGCAAGGTGTCCCGCAGTTAGAAGCACATTTAAATATGGCCAAACAAAATGGCGTGACCAAAGAAGAAATTGTTGAAGTCATTACTCATTTAGCATTTTATACGGGATGGCCTAAAGCGTGGTCGGCATTTAATTTGGCTAAAGAAATTTTTGATGAAGATGAATAATTTTGTAGAAAATTATTTTACCAGCAAGACCTAGTAAAAATAAGGTTAAGGATATGTATCTGAGACTTCGTTTCTTTTCAAAATCCTAGATAAAAGAAAGCATTCAAGAAGCCATAAGGTTGGTGTTACACCGGACACAGTTGCAAGAGCTGTATTATTTATCATTTCAGAAATACAGAATGTTGGGATGAACGAAATAGCAGTTATCTCGATGACACAAGCGCAATAAAAATTATGCTTTCATGTATTTGGATATTAGTAAAATGAATTCTTTAATAGTCGCAATATAAACTTATAATCTAAAGCAGTAATTTCATAAAGCCTTTAAGTGGCAGTGAAATTACTGTTTTTTTAATAACTATATTGTAAATAGAACAAAAATATTTTATTTTAGTATTGACAATTGTAAACGTAAAGTGTAGGTTATAGATAGTTAGTTGATTACACATGTAAACAAAAAATTAGAAATTAAGAAATGAGTTATCTATCATAATAGACGGAGTGAATAGTTTTACTAACCTATGTAGCTACAGTGGAATATGAGGTAGGCTCGTTTAAAATTAAAAATTTTTGGAGGAATCTTTTATGAATACAAATATTTACTTAGTACCTGATATGTCTTGTGCACATTGCAAAGCAAAAATTGAAACTGAGGTTAATAAATTAACTGGTGTTCAAGAGGCTAAGGCTAATGTGGAAGATAAACATTTATCTGTTATATTTGATCCAGATGTGGTTGAGAATACAGCAATTGTAAATGCAGTGAGCAAAGCAGGTTATACTGCAGAACAAGCGTAAAACAGTGAATAATGAAGGATGATTTTTTCTCCTTCAATCGTGTATTTTTTAGGAGGAGAGGCAATTTGATAAAAGATACCTATAACATCGAAGGGATGACTTGTGCCTCCTGTGTGCAAGCCGTCGAAAAAAGTGTGGGAAAATTAGCTGGTGTGGATGATGTTTCAGTGAATTTAGCCACAGAAAAGATGGAAGTTTCCTATGATTCATCAACTGTTGCTGGGGATGACATCGAAAGTGCAGTGGAGAGCGCAGGTTATAAAGCACTCAAAAATATCGCTACACAGACCTTTGCAATTGAAGGGATGACCTGTGCTTCTTGTGTGCAAGCCATTGAAAAGAGTGTAGGAAAAGTAGACGGTGTCCAAGAAGTTACAGTGAATTTAGCGACAGAAAAAATGAATGTCAGCTATGATGAGGATGCAGTAACGACCGGGAATATTATTCAAGCGGTCCAAGATGCAGGTTATAAAGCAACCGTTGAAGCTCCAACAAATGATGCTGCTGATGATAATGATAAGAAACAAAAACAAATGAAAAATCTCTGGATTCGCTTTATTTGGTCAGCCATTTTTACTTTGCCGCTTCTATATATTGCAATGGGTCCCATGCTTCCATTTGGCGGACTGCCGCTGCCAGAGTTTCTTGACCCGATGCAGCATATGATCGCCTTTGCAGCTACCCAATTAGCACTAACTTTGCCTGTCATTTATTTAGGCCGTTCTTTTTATACGGTCGGTTTCAAATCGCTTTTTAAAGGACATCCGAATATGGACTCTTTAATTGCGATTGGGACAACAGCTGCCCTTTTACAAGGAATCGTTATGACTGCTCTTTTGGCCATGGGTCGTGTTGAAGTTCATCATGGCCATCCAGATCTATACTTTGAATCCGCAGCGGTTATTTTGACCTTAATTACGTTAGGTAAATACTTAGAAGCTGTTTCCAAAGGAAAAACTTCTGATGCGATTAAAAAACTAATGGGGTTAGCGCCTAAAACTGCACGTGTTATCCGTAATAATGAAGAGGTCGAAATTTCGATTGATGAAGTCACCACAGACGATATCGTGGTGGTGCGTCCCGGAGACAAAATTCCAGTCGATGGTGTATTAGTTGAAGGAAGCTCTGCGGTGGATGAATCGATGATTACCGGAGAAAGTATTCCAATTGAAAAGAAAACCGGCGACAATGTCGTTGGCGCAAGTATCAACAAAAATGGCTCTTTCCGTTTTAAAGCCACAAAAGTCGGCAAAGATACGACCTTATCGCAAATTATCAAACTAGTGGAAGATGCCCAAGGATCAAAAGCACCGATTGCCAAATTAGCTGATAAAGTTTCCGGCGTTTTTGTTCCAATTGTCATTGGTTTGGCTGTTCTTTCTGGACTTGCTTGGTTCTTCTTAGGTCAAGAATCTTGGGTCTTTGCTTTAACTATCACCATCTCAGTCTTAGTGATTGCTTGTCCTTGTGCGCTAGGTTTGGCAACACCGACTGCCATTATGGTAGGGACCGGAAAGGGTGCTGAAAATGGCGTGTTGATTAAAAGCGGCGACGCCTTGGAAGAAATGCAAAAAGTGCAAACCATTGTCTTTGATAAAACCGGAACAATTACCGAAGGCAAACCAGTTGTGACTGACATTGTTAATTATGGCGGGTATGAAAAAGATACTGTCCTTGCACTTGCGGCTGCCGCTGAAACAGGCTCTGAACACCCATTGGGTGAAGCAATTGTGGAAAGTGCTAAAAATCGCGATTTAGCTTTGCAAACCGTAAATGATTTTCAATCGATTCCCGGCCAAGGAATCCAAGTAATCGTAGATGAAAAAACGATTTTATTAGGTAACAAGAAGTTAATCATAGAAAATAACATTGCGATGTTAGATGCTCAAGAAGTTTCTGATCGTTTAGCCAATGAAGGAAAAACGCCGATGTTTATGGCCGCAGACCATCGTTTAATTGGGATTATCGCTGTTGCAGATACGGTCAAAGAAAATAGTATTGCCGCCATTGATAAATTACACAGTATGGGCTTGCAAGTAGCTATGATTACAGGAGATAATGCCAAAACAGCCCAAGCTATTGCCAAACAGGTGGGCATTGACCGCGTCTTTAGTGAGGTCTTACCAGAAGATAAAGCCAATGAAGTGCAAAAATTACAAAATGAAGGCTTGCAGGTAGCCATGGTTGGTGATGGTATCAACGATGCACCAGCCTTAGCCCAAGCCAACGTAGGAGTGGCCATTGGTTCGGGTACTGATGTAGCAATCGAATCAGCCGATGTTGTATTGATGCGTAGCGACTTGATGGATGTACCCACAGCGGTTGAATTAAGTCGAGCTACGATTAAAAATATTAAACAAAATCTATTCTGGGCCTTTGCTTATAATACGATTGGCATTCCAATTGCGATGGGAATCTTACATCTATTTGGCGGTCCACTACTCAATCCGATGTTTGCCGGTGCTGCGATGAGTTTGAGTTCGGTTTCTGTACTGTTAAATGCGTTACGTTTGAAAGGATTTAAACCAGTTAAAATGAAAGAAACAAAGACACAAACAAGTGAAGTGAAAAAAGCAGTCGCTTAACTGAAAAGTTTGATGAAGCTATTCTATCAAGAAAGTACAAAAATTATCTTGGTGGAATAGCTTTATTTTGTTTAGGTTAAACGTATCTCTTATCAATAGTGTATTGGCAAAAATTTGACGTATTTATGAAAAAAGACTAGGATTTAGTTATAAAAAAACGGAAGGGAAGGATCACGTGTCTAAAGAGGTTTTACTAAATGATCAAGAATCGACAATAGTCGTTCAAGCAATTAACAAGCTTTATCCAAAATTAGGAACAGATTTAAAGCACGAAACAAACTTTCAATTGTTATGTGCCGTTCTTTTAAGTGCGCAAACAACAGATGTGTCTGTTAACAAAGTGACTCCTAAATTATTTGAAAAATTTCCAACACCTGAAGCAATGGCATCCGCCTCTTTAGAGGAAATTGAAGAAAATATTCGAAGTATTGGACTTTATAAGAATAAATCAAAGTACTTAAAAAATATGAGTGCGATGTTACTTGAAAAATTTGATGGGCAAGTTCCAGATAACCGGGAAGATTTAACTACCTTACCTGGTGTTGGTAGAAAGACGGCAAATGTTGTTTTGACCAATGGTTTTGAGATTCCCGCTTTTGCTGTAGACACTCATATTAAACGCGTGACAAGGAAATTGCATTTTGTTCCACAAGATGCTTCTGTCCAAAAAGTAGAGCAAATGATGTCGGATAAACTTCCTGAAGAAATGTGGTACCCAGCTCATCATTCGATACTGCTATTTGGTCGTCATCAGTGTGTTGCACGTAAACATGACCATAGGCAATGTTTAGAGCGTATAAAAGAAAAGTTGCCAGAAAATGAAATCGCTAAGAGTGCTTTAAAAAAAATGGCTGCACAAGAAAATACTTGAGATTTCATGCTAAACTTATAATAAGGTTAAACTAAGAAGGAACGGACATTTCTCCTTAGTTTTTTATTTTAACAAGTTAACTTTTTTCATCGTCATTACAAAATAGTATTATTTTCTTTAAAAAAATCGACCGGCTATCCACTAGGTTTCTTTTAACTTAAAACAAGAAAATGAATGAACCAAAGCTTGACTGTAAAAACCCAGAGTGGATTGCTAGGAAACGACTTTAGTGGCGTTATTTTTTTGCTTGTTTCATTATTTAATTAAATAGAAACTTATAGGATAGGTTGGAAGACAAGAACAGTTGGAGGAAAACCAATGGAAATAAGAGTACTCAGATATTTTTTGGCTGTTGCTGAAGAACAAAGTATCGCCAAAGCAGCGCAGACATTACATATTACTCAGCCAACATTAAGTAGACAAATCAAAGGTCTGGAAGAGGACTTGGATACGGACCTTTTTACAAGAACCCATCGTAAAATGTTTTTAACTGAATCCGGCTTGTTTTTGAAAAAAAGAGCGGAGGATATTTTATATCTTAATGATAAAACTGAAAAAGAATTTGATGATCGCAAACAGGAATTGCTCAGCGGACATATCAGTATAGGTTGTGTAGAGGCAGATAATTCTGATACGCTAGCGTTAATCTTAGAGGAGTTTGTGGGTGAACACCCGCAAGTTACTTTTTCTATTTTTAGTGGCACAAGTGATGATATCGTCGATAGGTTAGATAAAGGACTGTTAGACCTGGCTATTTTGCTTGAACCCATCTCAACTCAGAAATATCATAAATTAGTTTTACCAAGACAAGAAAAGTGGGGCTTGATGGTTTCTAGCCAATCTTATTTAGCAGGTAAAGAGAAGATTCAAATAGAAGAATTATCTGGGATTCCTTTACTTTGTTCTCCTCGAGAAGAAATTCAGCAAATGATTAAATCCTGGGATTCTTTGCAAAATAAAGAATTAAATATTGTTGGAACATATAATTTAATCTTTAATGTTTTTTCATTAGTGGAAAATCACGTAGGTTCAGCTTTAACGATTAAAGGGGCAATGGCTAATAAAGACACTTCAAAGGTCAAATTTTTACCCATTGTTCCTGAAATAACGACTCATTGTGTGTTAGTTTGGAAGAAGAATATCTTATTATCTCCTTCTGCTAATAAGTTAGTAGAAAAATTTGTGCAAACTTTTTAGGTGTAAACGCCCTTATAAAAAGTAATGACAATGTATAGTAACTCGCTGTAATAGACCTACAAAAAGAGTCCATTACAGTTTTTATGAGAGTAGTAGCTTGTGAAAGGCGCTAAATAGAGATATAGTTATTGTAATATTGAAAATTTTCTGTTTTTGATGGGATAAAAGAAGGTGTTTACTTATGAAAGTGCGGCAGATCACGTTTCTTATGACTTCACTTGTTGTATTTTTAATAGGCTTACTCGGAAAATATGCACGAAAAAAACCGAATAAGGTAGAAAGCTCCCAACGAGTTCTTATGCCTAAATTCTTTTTAATCTTAGCGAATATTTTCATTTCTGTTGGCTTACTTTTACTTTTTTTGGTTGGCAGCCTTTTTATGACGGGACAGACTGCTAGTTCGGCAGGGGTGGGTTTGGGTTTAATTGCAATAGGGATTATGCTTTTTGGCTGGCTTCTTCGTCATATTTATCAAAGCTTTTATATCGAATTTCAGGAAAACTATGTTAAACAACGTACAGCTTTTTTGAGAAAAGAAAAAATCATTCGTTATGCTGATATCACCTATTACGAATACTATGAAGAAAGTGGACACCAATACATTCATATTGTGGATAAGAAAAATAAGAAAATGGATATTGATACTACATTTTTTACTATTGATCGTTTACTTGAAAAAATTGCACTAATCGAAGAGAAATCGCCTAGACACAGGATCTCTTGATCGGTAAGAGTGCTTATTTATTTGCTGAAAACGGACTTCTTTTTTTACAAGTGAGCAAATTGTAAGTGTGGTAAAATAGAATAAATCTACTGAAAGGTTCTGAAAGAAGGAAAAAAATGAACAATCCTTACGATAAACCAGAATTTTTTGAGGCTTATGCAAATATGGATCGCTCAAAATATGGTCTGGATGCAGCAGGAGAGTGGCATGAATTAAAAGCCATTTTACCCAATTTTACTCAAAAAAAGGTATTAGATTTAGGCTGTGGTTATGGCTGGCATTGTCGCTATGCAGCAAACCATGGAGCACAGCAAGTTATTGGTATTGACCGTTCACAAAAGATGATTGAACAAGCCCAATTAATGACAGAAGAGGAAAATATAGAATATAAAATTATGGACATGACTGATTTGTCCCAGCTTGCTATGAAATTTGATGTAATTATTAGTTCATTGGCAATTCATTATATTGAGGATTACGCAAGTTTGATTAAAAAGATTTATGCGCAGTTGTCACACGGTGGCAGCTTTATTATGAGCGTGGAGCACCCTATTTTTACTGCTTACGGTTCTGAACAATGGATAACAGATAGCAAGGGAAAAATTAGTCATTGGCCAGTGGATCGTTATTTTTCAGAAGGAGCAAGAGAGACTGAATTTTTAGAGTTTACTGTAACCAAATATCATCGGACAATGACAACCTATATTCAAACGCTGTTACAACAAGATTTTGTTCTTGATCAAGTGATTGAACCAACGCCAACGCAAGAAATGCTTGATACAAACAAAGAGATGCAAGATGAATTACGACGTCCCATGATGTTATTAGTATCTGCACATAAAAAAGGATGAAATCTGATAAGGAAAAGTTCGCCTATTGAAATAATTCTTCTCAATAGGCGAACTTTTTTTGCTAGACTTTGATTTTAGTGACCACTAGTTATTTTAATCCCAACGATACCGATTAAAAGCAAAATAATAAAAACCCAAGTAATCGGTGGAATATAATCTTTAAATAAAAAAACACCTACTAAAATGGAACCAACAGCACCAATCCCTGTCCATATTGGATAGGCAATACTTAAAGGCAATTGCTTGGTGGCTAAGGAAAGAAAGTAAAAACTTAATATCATACCTACTATAGTTAAAATAGAAAAAGAGACTTTACTGAATCCCTCGCTTAACTTTAAAGTTGTTGCCCAAAAAACTTCAAATAAGGCGGCAATAATTAATTGCGTCCAAGTCATAAACATTCCTCCTCACAAAAAAATAACCACTCCTCTCGCAAAGGCCTAAGAGAGTGAGTGCTTATTTTGTATCCGGCGATACATTAATTTTATTTATCTAAAGAAATTCTAGCACTAATTACTTGAAACTGCAAATCAGGATATTGGAGGCAAGTTTTCAGATGAGCCTCCAATCCTAAAAATATTGGAGGGAACTTTTCAGATGAGTCTCCGATCCTAAAAATATTGGAGGGAACTTTTCAAATGAGCCTCCAATCTCAAAAATATTGGAGGCAACTTCTTTAAGGTGCCTCCAATAACTATAGATGAAACAACTTTAATCGAAGTCTTCTAACACAATTTTGCCAATTGTGGTATCCGATTCTAATTGTTTGTGTGCTTTTCTTAAATTTTCAGCATTAATGGAACCGTAATGATAATTAGCCGTGGCGTGGATTTCGTTATTATCAACCATCTGAGCAATTGTGTCTAGATATTCGTGCTGCGTAATCATATTCGTCGTTTGATAAGAAGATTTGGTAAACATGAATTCCCAGCTGAAAGTTGCACTTTTATTTTTCAATAGTCCTAAATCAACAGCTTTATCGGTTTCTACAATAGAACAGATTTTTCCTAAAGGAGCGATTACTTCTGCCATCGCTGACCAATGCATTTGGGTAGAATGCAAACAAAGGATATAATCAACATTTGTAATGTTTTCTTCTTGTAATTGAGAAGAAAAATCATGGTGATGATTAATGACAATATCTGCCCCTTGTTTTTTTACCCAATTATAGGTTTCTTGACGAGAAGCAGTAGCGATAACTGTTAAACCAACGTTTTTCGCCAGTTGAATAGCGACAGAGCCGACACCGCCAGCACCGTTAATAATCAGTATTTTTTTGCCAACATTACTACTTTTATTATGGCTGACAGTTAAATGCTCAAATAATGCTTCATAAGCTGTTAAAGAAGTTAAAGGCAAAGAAGCAGCTGAAGCAAAATCTAAGGAATTTGGTTTTTTCCCGACAATTCGTTCATCCACTAAGTGAAACTGACTATTTGCACCTTGGCGAGTCGAATCGCCTGCATAAAAAACTTCATCTCCAACTTGAAACAACGTACAATCTTCCCCCGTTTGTTCAACAACTCCTGCTACATCCCAACCTAAAATTTTTGGTTTTTCTTCGATTTGTTCTTTAGGCGCACGTATTTTCGTATCAACCGGGTTAACCGAAATAGCTTTAACACGAACAAGTAAATCTCGTCCTTTCGCTTGGGGTGTGGGCACATCTAAGTCCAATAAACTATTAGGATCATCAATGGGCAAGTAACGATAAAGACCTACAGCTTTCATAGTGTTTTCCATAGAGAAATCCTCCTTATTTTTTAACTTTTTTAAACATAGAGAAGAGTTTTAAGATTTGTTATCCATTTTTAGAAATTTGAATAACAAATCGCCTAACCATCATTCAATTTTTCAATTATAGATAGTTGATTTACAGAACAGTATTCATTTTTGAACTTTCTTAGTTATCACTTCATTTTTTTAAAGGATTGTTTTCTACATTATAACATTTTTAGCTCATACAAAAGAAATCCTCTGCTTTTACTGATTTATTGCAAAATCTTTACACGAAAACAGTCTTTTTTTCATAATTTGTTCATAATTAAAGGTTACTATACAGTCATACCAACAAAATGTCTTTTATAAGACAACCCTAACACTTTTTCATTTTTACTCCTTGCCTGTCGATGACTTATCGGCAGGCCTCTTTTTGTTTATTATACCTTTTTTCTAAACGCAATGGCTAAAGCTAAATGAATCTATTTTTAAATAGGTTTGACCCTGTTATAAAAGAGCTACTTGTGTTTTAATGAAACTAAAGACAAAATCATGTATAATAGAAACGACTCGAAAAAAAACAAGTTTAATTGAGGTGAACTTTTTTGAAAAAAATATTAGTTGTTGATGATGAAAAGCCGATCACTGATATTGTTAAATTTAATTTAACAAAAGAAGGCTATGAAGTTTATACAGCTTCTGACGGCGAAGAAGCACTTACACAAGTAGAAGAAGTACAACCTGATTTAGTTCTACTTGATCTAATGCTGCCTAAAGTGGATGGTTTAGAAGTGGCTCGTGAGATTCGTAAGACACATGAAATGCCGATTATTATGGTAACTGCCAAAGACGCAGAAATTGATAAAGTTCTTGGATTAGAATTAGGCGCCGATGATTATGTTACTAAGCCATTTTCTAATCGAGAATTAGTTGCTCGTGTGAAAGCCAATTTACGCCGTGGCTCTGTTAGTGGTAAGGGCGCTGATCAACCAGCAAATGTAGAAATTACGATTAACGATATTACGATTCATCCAGATGCTTACATGGTAACAAAAAACGATGAAGAGATTGAATTGACGCATCGCGAGTTTGAACTGCTTCATTATTTGGCTCAACATATTGGACAAGTGATGACGCGTGAACATTTGTTACAAACCGTATGGGGTTATGATTATTTTGGCGACGTACGGACAGTGGATGTGACAGTGCGACGTTTACGCGAAAAGATTGAAGACAACGCCAGTCATCCCGGCTATTTAGTTACCCGCCGGGGTGTAGGTTATTATTTACGTAATCCAGAACAGGAGTAACGATATATGAAAAAGAAGGTTCGCTTTTTTCGATCAGTGAACTTTAAGTTCGCCCTGACGTTTATCTTGATTTTACTTATTTCAATCGAGATTATCGGGGCGTATTTTATTCGCGGGTTGGAACGTTCAACAATCGAAAATTTTAAAACGAGCATGGATACACAGGCTGAAACTTTGACGAGCACGCTGGGGAACCACTTAGGAAACCAAGATGACGAGGTCAACAGTCAGCAAGCAAATGAAATTCAACGTGTACTTGATAATAATGATTCACCTGATGTTTTAGAGATGAAAGTAGTAGACGAAAAAAATAATATTCGGGCTACAACCAGTGTTTCAGAGCGTAATATGGTCGGTAAAAAAAATGATGATCCTTATATTGATGACTTTTCCACAAAAAGCTTAGTAGCCATTGATGAAGCGACTTCTGATCGTGTCCAAATTAATGTCCAGCCGATTCAATCAGCTGGAGATACTGTCGTAGGCGCTTTATATGTCAAAAGTGACTTAGAAGAACAGTATCGTGAGATTAATAAAATTGCTTTAATTTTTATTACTGCTTCTATTATTGCGGTCTTTATTTCGATGATTGTGGCAGTTTTAGTCGCACGTTCGATCACGCAGCCGATTGGAGAAATGCGGGAACAAGCTTTACGGATTGCTAAAGGAGACTATAGCCGGAAGGTTCAAGTGAAAGGAAAAGATGAACTAGGGGAGCTGGCGAATACATTTAACCAATTAGGAGAACGAATTGCAGAGACACAAGAGGCAATGGAGTCAGAACGTAACCGGTTAAATAGTGTGCTCTCTCATATGACAGATGGCGTTGTAGCAACAGATCGTCGTGGTAAAGTAATCATCATTAACGAAATGGCTTTATCTTTACTTAATGTTGAAAAAGAAAATGCGGTAGGTCGTTCGATATTGGCATTGTTTGATATAGAAGAAGAGTATACCTTACGCAAGCTTTTGGAAAATCCAGATGAAATCTTGATTGAACGGCCTTCTGCGGATAAAAATCTGGATAATGTTCTTTTACGAATTGATTTTTCCATGATTCGACGGGAGTCTGGTTTTATTTCTGGTCTAGTTGCGGTGTTACATGATGTCACCGAGCAAGAAAAAACAGAACAAGAGCGTCGTGAATTTGTTTCTAATGTTTCTCATGAGTTACGTACACCTTTAACAAGTACTCGTAGCTATATTGAAGCTTTAGCTGAAGGTGCTTGGCAAGATAAAGAAATTGCGCCGAAGTTCTTAGAGGTGACATTAAATGAAACAGACCGAATGATTCGCATGATTAACGACCTATTAAACCTGTCTCGGATGGATAGCGGAAATTATCAACTGCAATTAGAATATATTAATTTTAAGGAAATGGTTAATTTTGTGTTGGATCGTTTTGATATGATGGTGGATGAACACGAAAAAAAATACCGCATCCAACGAGAGTTTACTAAGCGAGAATTATGGGTTGAAGTAGATACAGACCGAATGATTCAAGTGATCGATAATTTGATGAATAATGCAGTTAAATATTCTCCAGATGGCGGTGTCATCAAAGTTCGTTTAATGGAAACTCATAATAATATAATATTAAGCATTACCGATCAAGGCTTAGGCATACCACCTAACGATCTTAACAAGATTTTTGATCGTTTTTATCGAGTAGATAAGGCGCGAGCACGTAAGCAAGGAGGTACAGGCTTAGGGCTTGCCATCTCTAAAGAAGTACTAAAAGCACACGGTGGTAATATCTGGGTTGAAAGCCGCGAACATGTTGGCTCAACCTTTTTCGTTAGTTTGCCTTACGAACCTTATGAGGAGGATTGGTGGGAATGAAATTTTCAAAATACTTTCTTTGGGTTGGCTTGGTTTTGATGATTGCCTTAAGTTTCTACCTTTCTTATCTAATATGGGCGAGCCCGGCAAGCGAAGATCAAACCTTAGTGGAAGAAACAGAAGATACTGAAGCAACACAAGAGCAAGGAGACTATGTAGACGCTGATGAGATTTTTCTGCCAACCAAGGTAGTACATGTAACAGATAGTGGCGCTAAGGCCAGTAATACTGAGCCTTTGTTAGAAGATCTGCAAAAAGATATCTCGCAAGCTTCTTTTAATTCTTTAACGATTCAATCCTATGATTCATCTGCACAATTAGCTCAACATACAGCGTTAACAGATGGGATTGAGATGGACTATGCTTCTTTGTTTCCTTTAAAAAATTATATTGACTTTTTTGATATAGATTTGCCTTTTGAAGAAGACGGCGAAGAGGGCTCGTTTAAGTTTCAAATCGTTCAAATTGATTTTTCAGAGAAAAAAATCTGTTTTATCAATAAAGAAGAGCAGCTTTCAGCAGAAGCCAAGCTCACAAGTTCCCTAAGTAACATCAATGATACTCTACAAAAAGAATCAATTGACTGGTACGATGTCGTTAAAGATGAAGCTCTAGATTTTTTTGAGTATTTTAATGAAGAACCAGTTAAGTTGAAAAAATTTAGTTATATTGCTTCTTCACGTCCTTATACCATTTTCCGTGATGCATTTTTTACAGATCCTAAAAATTTGCGGAGTAATGAGGATACGGAAGATTTAAATATTTATGATGGCTCAGAATCGATGGTCATCGAGCCTGATGATCAGCGCGTTGATTTCCAAGGGGTTGCTTCTGGAGAAGACTTCGACCAATATAAAGATAGCTATCAATATGTACGTGAACTGGGGACAAGTTACGGTTCAGTTCGCTTTTTAGACAACATAAAAAATAGATTGGACTATCATATCTTTGTAGAAGGATTCCCAGTCTTTAGTGATGACGACGAAGGTAAATTTTCTGTTGCATTTTCTAATTCTGGACAAGAAGGTCAGCGCAGTGTGGAAGTTCGGGCCAATTTAAATACAATTCAAGTGCCAATCCCATCTGACAGCGAAGTAGAAGTTCCTTCGGGAAAAGTCGTTTTAGAAAACTTGTATTATGCAGGAGCAGATCCTGAAAAAATGCACAGCTTAGTCGTTGGTTACAATTGGAAAAATATTGAAGATACGGGCGTTGTTGATTTAGAACCAGGATGGTATGTACAATATGACGATAAATGGTACAATTCAGAAGATTTAATGCAGCAGTTGCAAGAAAGCGAGGAATAAATAAATGGATTTTAAAAAAATCGGTTGGATTTTTTTCTTTGCCTTTCTATGTTTAAATGTGTTTTTGTTTAGCATTTATAAAGAAGCAGATGGTCAAGATGATGTAGTGTATCGCACGGATCAAAAAGTGCCAATTGAAGATCGTTTGTCCTCAGAAAATATTTCCTATAGTGGAAAATTTTCCAAAAAACATCCACAAGGCTATTATCTTAGCGGAAAACCTACGGATATGAATGATGCGCTTGAAACAGAGCGCGATCGTCTTGATAATCCTAACCTTTTGAGTGAACAAACGTCAACAGACGGTCAGACACTTACTCATAACGTTGAAGGAGAAAATGCCATTACCGATACTTCTAAGACAGCTAAAGTGTTAAAACATTTTCTGCAACAAGAAGACCAAGTATTATTTGGTAAAGAATACGAGTACCTTGAAAATATTTCAACGCTCCATGGCGAATATCCCACATTGGTTGCAGCGCAAAGTTATGAGGGGATTCCAATTGATGATAGTTCTAGTCGTATAGAAATTGAACTATCTGATGAAGACGATAAGTGGGTTTTTAATAATTATACACAAACGCATATGTCTGATTTAATTCCTTTGCGCGAAGCTTTTTCATTATATTCAGAAGAGGAAATTATTAACACTTTATACGTGAATAATAAAATTCCTAATGATTCTAAAATTAAATGGCGTCATTTAGCCTATACTTTAACATTGAAAGTAAGAGGACAAAATGTGTATGTGCCTGCATGGTTTGTGGCTATAGAAGATGAAGATGGTCAAACGCAGATTGAAAGAGTCAATGCCTTAACTAATCGAGTGATTACAAATAGCACAGTTCAAACGGTAGAAAATTCCTAAAAAGGCATGTATAATAGAATCAGCTTTTATGTTAGAGAGGAAGTCACACGCAGTGGAGAAAGAAAATGCATTTCAAATTAGTGTCTTAGCCAGTGGAAGTACCGGAAACTCGTTATATATCGAAACACCTAAAAAGAAAATTTTGGTAGATGCTGGACTAAGTGGGAAAAAAATTACTTCGTTACTTAATGAAGTGGATCGAAAACCAGACGATTTAGATGCGATTTTTGTCACGCATGAGCATCGTGATCATGTCCATGGCGTTGGTGTATTGTCTCGCAAATATAATTTGGATATCTATGCTAATAATAAAACATGGCAAGCAATGTCTCCTTTAATTGGGAATATTGCACTTGATCATAAACATACTTTTGAGATGGGAAAAGTGTTAACTTTTGGTGATTTAGATATTGAAAGTTTTGGTGTCTCTCATGATGCAGCGGCTCCACAATTCTATCGCTTTCACAAAGATGGCAAGTCTTTTGTTGTGTTAACAGATACTGGCTATTGCAGCGATCATTTGCGAGGGATTGTGCGGGGAGCAGATGCTTATTTGATTGAAAATAACCATGACTTAGAGATGTTGCGCTCAGGTAAGTACCCTTGGAGCTTAAAACAACGGATTTTAGGTGATCGTGGACATTTGTCTAATGAAGATGGTGCACTTATGATGAGTGATGTCTTAACTGACCAAACAAAACGTATTTATTTGGGACATTTAAGTAAAGAAAATAATTTAAAAGAGTTAGCTCATTTAACAATGGAAAATACCTTAAAAGAGTATGACCTGGGCCCAGGCGAAGCTTTTCAGATTTGTGATACAGATCCAGAACAAGCAACGAGTCTATTTGCCTTATAAATAAAAAAGTATCCGAAATCAAATCGGATACTTTTTTTGCGTACAAATCATTACGATTTAGCGGTCAGAGGGAGCTAAGAGCAGGTCCTTCAAGAGCTTAGCGGGCTATGCCGCTTAGCACTTGCTGAGAACAAAGCGCAAGCGAAGAAACGAACAGTGCGAGGAAGATGTAAGAAAACGAGAATTCAATGTTTTTAATTACTTGCAGCTAAAATTAAATTAACAATAATCACTAGACTGTTCATACCGACATGGCTGATCATTGATGTCCATATTTTGCCAGTCTTTTTATAAAGTAGGCAAAAGAAAAATCCAAGCATAAAATATAAAAGAAGATGTCCGTCTTGATGAACAAGGGCAAATACCAAAGAACTAAAGATAATACCAAACCAAGTGTAAGAATAAGAGTCAAAGAAGCCGATGAAAGCCCGGCGAAAAACAAATTCTTCCATAATGGGTCCGCCAATCATGGCTGCCAGTGCAAATAAAGGATGACGTAAAACAAGATGAATAATGTTTTGCGTATTTTGCGATTCAATCGGTTGCCCTAAGAATTGTTCAATCTGCATCATAATTGTTTGCAAAAAGATGGCTAGGAAAATTCCTATAATTCCCCAAAATAAAGTTAGAAAAAAAGCACTCTCTTTTCTTTCAAAAGTGAGTTTATTGGTTTGCCTCAGATATAAAAGAATCATCAAGCATGCGCCTAAAAGATAAGTAACGGTCGTTGTAGTGGTACTTGCTTGACGAGTGGGCGCAAAGACTGGAGCAAAAAAAGCAACGATATAAATTAAAATGGTAACCAAGCTATATTTTCTAAGAGACATTAGAAACTCCTTTTTTCTGCACAATTTTTATTAATTCATTTATTATACAAAAACAAGTGCAAGTTGACAATTGCCAACTTGCACTTGAAATTTTAACTAGTAAATAAGACTGACTTTTTTTGACTTTTATAAAAAAATTTAGTCTAACTACTTGCAATATTAGATAAAAATGATAATATTGAAATTGTGAGTTAGCACTCTATATTCCAGAGTGCTAACGACAGAAAGTTAAATGAAAAATTTTATTTGGAGGGATTTCTCGTGTTAAAACCATTAGGTGATCGCGTAATGATCGAAGTTTCGCAAGAAGAAGAAAAAACAGTCGGAGGGATTGTTTTAGCGTCCACTGCTCAAAAAAAACCACAAACAGGTAAGGTTGTAGCTGTTGGTGACGGACGTACCCTGGATAACGGCGAGGTAGTAAAAGTTCCCGTAAATGTCGGAGATACGGTTTTATTTGAAAAATACGCCGGCTCTGAAGTGAAATACGAAGGTAAAGAGTACATGATCTTTTCAGCAAAAGACATTGTAGCAATTGTAGAATAAAAAAACTTTATTTTTGAGGTGAAAAATTATGGCAAAAGATATTAAATTTTCAGAAGACGCACGTCGTTCAATGCTTAATGGTGTAAGCAAATTAGCAGATACAGTCAAAGTAACATTAGGCCCTAAAGGACGTAATGTGGTATTAGAAAAATCTTATGGTTCTCCTTTAATTACGAATGATGGTGTAACCATTGCAAAAGAAATCGAATTAGACGACCATTTTGAAAATATGGGCGCTCAATTAGTTTCAGAAGTGGCTTCTAAAACGAATGATATTGCTGGTGACGGTACCACAACTGCCACAGTTTTAGCGCAATCCATTGTAAGTGAAGGCTTAAAAAACGTTACTTCCGGTGCTAATCCTTTAGGCATTCGTCGTGGTATTGAACAAGCAACTCAAAAAGCTGTAGAAGAATTAAAAAATATCTCTACTCCAGTTGCATCAAAAGAAGCGATTGTACAAGTTGGTGAAGTTTCTTCTGGAAGCAAAAAAGTTGGTGACTACATTGCAGATGCAATGGATAAAGTTGGTAACGACGGTGTTATTACCATTGAAGATTCTCAAGGAATTGATACAGAATTAGATGTTGTTGAAGGAATGCAATTTGACCGTGGTTACTTATCACAATACATGGTTACTGATAACGAAAAAATGGAAGCAGATTTAGATAATCCATATATCTTGATTACCGATAAGAAAATTTCTAACATTCAAGATATCCTTCCATTGTTAGAACAAGTGGTACAACAATCAAAACCATTATTGATTATTGCAGACGATATTGACGGAGAAGCACTACCAACACTTGTTTTGAATAAAATCCGTGGAACCTTTAATGTAGTGGCTGTAAAAGCTCCTGGCTTTGGTGATCGTCGTAAAGCGATGTTAGAAGATATCGCAGTTTTAACAGGCGCTACTGTTCTTACTGAAGATTTAGGACTTGATCTAAAGGATGCTACAATGGATTCTCTTGGTAAAGCAAATAAAGTTACCGTTGATAAAGATAATACAACCATTGTAGAAGGTGCGGGTGACTCAACAGCTATCGAAGAACGTGTTCAATTACTTAAAAATCAAGTAAATGAAACAACTTCTGATTTTGATCGCGAAAAATTGCAAGAACGTCTTGCTAAATTAGCTGGCGGTGTTGCAGTCATTAAAGTAGGGGCACCAACTGAAACGGAACAAAAAGAATTAAAACTACGTATTGAAGATGCCTTGAATGCCACTCGCGCAGCCGTTGAAGAAGGAATGGTACCTGGTGGTGGAACGGCACTTGTAAATGTAATAAACAAAGTAGCGGAATTAGATGCTCCTGATGACGCAAAAACAGGAATTAATATTGTTGTTCGTGCATTAGAAGAACCAGTCCGCCAAATTGCTAAAAATGCTGGTTTTGAACCTTCAGTTATTATCGAAAAATTAAAAGGTGAAGAATTAGGCACTGGGTTCAACGCAGCAACTGGCGAATGGGTAAATATGGTTGATGCAGGAATTGTTGACCCAACAAAAGTTGTTCGTTCTGCTTTACAAAATGCAGCTTCAATTTCCGCTTTACTGTTATCTACAGAAGCAGTCGTTGCTGATCATCCAGAACCAGAATCAAATAGTGGTGCTGGCGCCGGCGCTCAAGGAATGGATCCATCAATGATGGGCGGTATGATGTAATATTATTCAAAAAAGCCTTGGACAGAAGATCAATGTCCAAGGCTTTTTTTGTGGTTTGAGATGGTGTCTCAACTACAAAAATGAATGTTTTATGAGAGGGAAATCGGTCAAAAGGTACATTAGAACGTTGGTTTTTTAATGAAATCTTTGAAATTTATGATTTAGAAAAGCTTCGGTATGTTAATTTCAATTATTGAGCTGTATTTTAAGTGGTTATTTTCATGGAAAGTGCAATATTTTTTCTTTTTTAAGTGATATTGTTACATGGACTTTATTATCTTTGTTATAATGGAAGGGAGAAAATTTGAGGGGGCTTGAATGTGATGAATAAAACGTATAAAGACGATAGTTTAGCACTGCATACAGATCTTTACCAAATTAATATGATGAAAACTTACTGGGAACTTGGTCGTGCAGACTTGCATGCTGTTTTCGAATGTTTTTTTCGTGAAATGCCGTTTAAAAATGGTTACGCGGTATTTGCCGGCTTAGAGCGTTTAGTTGATTATTTAAAACATTTGGAATTCACCGAAACAGATATCGAATACTTACGTTCAGTGGAAAACTATCCAGAGGAATTTTTGAATTATTTAAGAGATTTTACTTTTACTTGTACCGTACGTTCTGCTAAAGAGGGGGATTTAGTTTTTGCTAATGAACCAATCATTCAGGTAGAAGGCCCTTTAGCTCAGGCACAATTAGTGGAAACGGCGATTTTAAATATGGTCAACTTTCAAACTCTAATTGCAACTAAAGCCGCACGTATCAAAACGGTAATTGGTGAAGATCCGTTACTAGAATTTGGCTCCCGACGCGCACAAGAGTTGGACGCAGCTGTATGGGGTGCTCGAGCGGCTTATGTAGGCGGAGCGGACGCTACTAGTAATGTACGAGCAGGCAAAATATTTGGCATTCCAGATGCTGGCACACATGCACATTCGCTTATTCAGTCTTACGGTAACGATTATGATGGTTTTATGGCTTATGCCAAAACACATAAGGACTGTGTTTTTTTAGTTGACACTTATGATACCTTAAAACTAGGTGTACCTAACGCCATTCGAGTAGCCAAAGAATTAGGAGATAAAATTAACTTTTTAGGTGTGCGTATTGACAGTGGAGATATGGCATATATTTCTAAAAAAGTGAGAGCTCAACTAGATGAAGCAGGTTTTCCTAATGCTAAAATTTATGCGTCTAACGACCTTGATGAAAATACGATTCTAAATTTGAAAATGCAAAAAGCTAAAATCGATGTTTGGGGTGTAGGCACTAACTTGATTACAGCTTACGATCAGCCTGCTTTAGGTGCGGTATATAAGCTAGTTTCGATTGAAAATGAAAAAGGCGAAATGGTTGATACGATCAAACTTTCTAGTAATGCTGAGAAAGTAACGACACCTGGCAAAAAACAGGTATGGCGTATCACACGTAACTCTGATGAAAAATCACAAGGAGATTACGTCACTTTATGGGATGAAAAACCTAACGAACAAGACAGTATCTATATGTTTCATCCGGTGCATACTTATATCAATAAAACAGTAACTGATTTTACCGCTCGTATTCTTTTGCATGACATTTTCGTAAGCGGTAAGCTAGTATATGATATGCCTAGTCTAGAAGATATTAAAACATACTCTAAAGAATGTTTAGCTTCTTTATGGGAAGAATATAAACGTGAATTAAATCCACAGCCTTATCCTGTTGATTTATCAACAGACTGTTATGATCATAAGATGAGACTTTTGAATAAGGTAAGACAAGAAGTAGAAGAGTTAAGCAGTTAACTACTATAGAGGTAGGAGGAATTACTTTGAGTTTACAAACAAAAATTATTGCTGAAACAGGAGTACAGCCCGTTATTGACCCTGAAGAAGAAATACGAAAAAGTATTGATTTTTTGAAGGAATATTTGTATAAAAATACTTTTTTAAAGACATTTGTATTAGGTATTAGCGGAGGACAAGATTCTTCTTTAGCTGGACGACTTACACAGATGGCTATGGAAGAAATGCGTCAGGAAACTAAAAATTCAGATTATCATTTTATTGCTGTTCGGCTACCTTATGGGACACAGGCAGATGAAGAAGATGCCAAACGTGCGATCGAATTTATCCAACCAGATACTCAAATTGAAGTAGACATTAAACCGGCAGTAGACGCGCAAGTTGCTGCATTAAGAGCCGTAGGTATGTCTATTTCGGATTTTAATAAGGGAAATATTAAAGCACGTCAACGTATGGTTGCACAGTATGCCATTGCTGGCGAATTCTCTGGCGCAGTTATTGGAACAGACCATGCAGCTGAAAATATCACAGGCTTTTTTACAAAATACGGTGATGGGGCTGCGGATATTTTACCGATCTTTCGTTTAAATAAGCGTCAAGGGAAATTATTATTACAAGCTTTAGGAGCACCAGAAGAGCTCTATGTTAAGGTACCTACCGCAGACTTAGAAGAAGATAAGCCACTTATAAGCGATGAGGCTGCTTTAGGGATCACCTATCAAGAGATTGATGATTATCTTGAAGGAAAATCTATTTCTAGCAAGGCTCAGACAATTATTGAAAATTTATGGAAGAAAACACAACATAAGCGTCATCAGCCGATCACTTTATTTGATGATTATTGGAAGTAAATTATTATACGTTTGGTCGTTTGAAAATGTTAGAAGAAAATGAGTGAACAATAGGAAAGGGGAAACATCTGTGTTCCTCTTTTTTAATTGAGTAAGGTGTTTGAAAAATGTTTAAAAAACTACGATATGTAACCATAGGATTATTGGTGGTCTGTGGCATTCTTTTTAGTAACCTTTTTTTACAATGGTGTCAAAACGATTTGTCCGTTGATTTAGCCGTTAAATTTGCATTTTTTTGGCATACGGAAAAGTTCTTTTTAGCCAGTGTTGTTTTACTCGTACTGTTCTTATTTTTAGTCAGCCTAGCTGGTTCTTTGCTAGTGGGAACTAGTATTTATAGTCTTTTTATTGCAGTAATTGGTTTTGCTACATATATGAAGATGTCATTTCGACAAGAACCGATTTATCCTGACGATTTGAAAATGGCCACGCAATTCGGTTTTTTTAAAGAAGTATTAGGTACAGGTCCTTTTCTACTGCTTTTTGCATTAATCATTGGCGTTACGGGTTTGTTTGTCTATCAATTCTATCGAAGTTTCTTTTTATCGAAAAATAAACAAATTCTACGAATTGTCATGCTTTGCATTAGTACCTTAGGCTTGCTGTATATTAGCCATTTTAACGATGAAACAAATTTGTTGAGAAGAGCGTATAATAAAACGGCGCTATGGATTCCTTATTCACAGCAAATGAATTATTATAATACAGGCTTTGTCGGAGGCTTTTTATACAATTTACGTGTTGATGCTATGGACGAACCTTCTGGCTATTCTAAAAAAGCCATTGAAGAAATTACTAAGAAGTATCAGAAAAAAACACAAGCTGCTAAAAGCCAAGAGCAGCCTAATATTGTCTATGTTATGAGCGAAAGTTTTTCAAATCCAGACCATTTACAAGGGCTGTCGGTGACCGGCAATCCGTTAAAAGAATATAATGAAGTGGCCAATCAAACATATAGCGGTAAAATGCTTTCGCAAAACTATGGAGGCGGTACGGCAAATATTGAATTTGAAGCTTTAACGGGTTTTTCAATGGAATTATTAAACCCGCAGATGACCACTCCTTATACTATGCTGGTGCCTAAAATAGACCAGTTGCCTTCTCTAGTTTCATTAACAAAACAACGAGGATATGATGCAAGGGCTATCCATCCTTATGATACTTCGATGTATAAGCGTCAGGATGTTTATTCTACTTTAGGGTTTGATCAATTTATTGATCAAGATAGCATCGATCATACTCAGACAATTGAAAATAATCCTTATATATCTGATAAGGCTGCTTACCAGCAAGTACTTGATTTACTGAAAGAGGAACAAAATCCTCAGTTTATCCACCTAGTTACTATGCAGACCCATATGCCTTATGAAGGAAAATACAATGATATAAATTATCAAGTGACAGGTGACGAAAATAAAGCAAGTGTTGAAAATTATTTACAGGATATCAACTATAGTAGCCAAGCTTTGCAAGATTTTACGCAAGAACTCGCTGACTTGCCAGAACGAACTTTAGTTGTTTTTTGGGGAGATCATTTACCGGGAATTTACTCTGATCAGCTACAAGAAAAAAATACGGCAGCCGATTTGCACCAAACAGAATTTTTAATGGCCGATTCAAAAGGGAAGATAAAGGCTGAAAAGAAGCCGGTAACGAGTCCGTTTTATTTTGCGCCAGACTTATTTCAGCGGGCAGGGCTAAAAACCACGCCTTTTTACGAATTGTTGTTAGACTTAGAAAAAATAGTACCCGCGTTTGAACCGAGGATGTATGTAGATAACGATAATCAATGGCACAAAGATTTAATGTTAAATAAAAGCCAACAGAAAATTTATAATGATTATCGTTTGATCCAATATGATATTTTGCAAGGTGAACAGTATAGTTTGCAAAGCGATTTCTTTGAGTAAGTTGTTTCACGGATAAAATTTGTTTATAAATTCTAGGTAGTTTAAAACAAGAAAACACGCATTTTAATTCTATCTTAGAAACATTTTTTGTGAAACTATTATAGGAGTTGTGGAGATATTTGAGATGAAAATTGTGGATAAAAAAACTGCCTATTGGAAATTTTTCCGATAGGCAGTTTTTTAGAAAAGTTTGTCTTTATGCGATAATTGTTCTTGGATAAAGGAAGAAATTTTTCCTAATTTTTCTGATACAACTTTTTTGCGTGTTAAAAAATAAAGATTTCGCTGGCTAAAAGTGTCTGTATCTAATTGTTGGTAGGGAAATGTTTGATCTAAAGCTAACCTAGAAATAATAGTTTTTCCTACATGATTTTTTAATAGCGCCAGCACCATTTCGTGGTTGTACGTTCGGATAATCTTAGGTGAAAGATTATTATATTTTAAATAATTTTCATTGACAAAACCTAAAGGAGAATCTGTTTCAGGAAGCAGCCAGTAGTCAGATTCAGGATCGCCTGCTAACACTAATTCGTCTTTAGTGGCGATATAGCGCTCCACTAATTCACTCTGTTCTGGCGTTTCGATGAGACCAAAATCCACTTTAGCTTTCTCTAATTCTTGTACGATTTCTTTGCCTGACATTACTGGAAAGCTGAAATTAACCATCGGAAATTGTTTAACCAGAATAGGAACGATTTTTGGAAGAAGATAAGCCCCACAAGTTTGTGAACTGGCTAAAACGCATTTTTCACGGTAATTTTTTTGCGTATTTACATGGGTGACGGCGTCGTTCCACTCTTCAATAATTTTTAAAATCCGCGGATATAAAAAATCAGCTTCTTTTGTAGGAAGGATTTCTTGTTTTCCATTGCGAATAAATAAGGACACATTTAGATAGTCCTCTAATTTGCGAATCTGAGCAGAAACAGTGGGCTGGGTCAGATAAAGACTGTTTGCTGTTTTCGTAAAATTATGTGTTTCATATACAGATAAAAAAGCTTTTAATAAATGAAACAAAGCTTCACCCCGTTTGTCAAAAAGTTTTCATTAGTTAGCAGCCGCTGGCCATTTTTCACAAAGCAACTGATAAATGTTATAGATCTCATTGTTTGTACCCCGTAATTCAAAATCGGCTAAAAAAGGAATATCAAACTGTTGTGCATATTGTTTGGCAGTTAAACAATATTGCTCATTGAAATTTTTATTTCCACTACCAATTACACCTAAACAAAGCTTGGGATTATCTTTGAAGTCAATATAATCGCGTAAACTTTCTGTTAAGATTTCTTGGTCTCCATTATCGATTCCATTGCCGCCTTCTAGATAGGTTGGAACAAAAGCAAAGAAAGGTTCTGTTTCTTCCTCTTCTGGCGTATTGTCGTCAATTTCTTTTGTGTGTATAATAGGTTTATTCGAATCTTTTTCATGTTCTTCTTCGGCAAGACGATGGAGACGTTGAATAAAAGAACGTGTATTGCCGGAGATGGATATATAACGTACATTCATTTCATATTCCCTCCTAAAGGTAGTATAGCAAAAATAAGTGAAGGTTGGAAAATAAATATATAAGAAAGAGGTAGTTTCATGATACGTTTTGCGGAAAAAAAGGATCGATCTGAAATTGCCAGGCTGATATTGGTAGTTTTGAAAGATATGGAACTTCCTTTGGTAAAAAAAATTGGCGATATAAAGACGCTTCAAATACTAGAAGAAGCTATGGAGGACCCTTATTATCGCTATGGACGACAGCATGGTATGGTTTGCGAGATTGATGAGAAAGTAGTAGGCATTGCTTTTGGTTATCTTGCCAGCGAAGAAGAGAAAGTAGATGAGAGTTTAAACAAAGTTCTTGAAAAGCACCACTTAACAGATCAAACTTTATTTACCGAACATGAATCCTTTGCCGGCGAGTGGTATTTAGATCTGCTTTGTGTGGATGACACTTATCGTGGACAGGGAATTGGTTCAGAACTTTTAGCATCTGCAGATCAAATGGCAAAAGAGGCAGGTGCAACAGTTATAGGACTTTGCGTGGACTATGCTAACAAAAATGCTCAACGTTTATATGAAGAAAAAGGGTTTGAAATTGTCGGAGAGCAAATGATTAATAATCATCCATATCATCATATGCAAAAAGGAATTACGGTATAAGAAAGACGATCCGAAGAATAATTCATGAGATTTGCTCAGTAAGGAGGTTCGCTAGTGAATCACCGCAAGAGCTGACTCTTTTCGTTCGGATCGTTTCTTATGCTTTAATTTTTAATCAAAACTGTTTGATAAAGCACGGTCAAAGCAAATAGTTGCTTTCTTTTTACGATTGCGATTATACAGCCAATAATCCATAATAGCGGCTACACAAATACAAACAGGTGCGTTTGCTGGATCGGGAATCTCTAACATGTAATAATCGCCTGTTAAAAAAGCGGCTTTTTTCATTTGCATAATTTCTTTATTAAAGTGATGGATTTTGTAATAATGATGATAGATATCCCCGTGTACACTCCAATTTAATTGTTTAATATAGTAGAAGTCACCTGGCCAATTAAAAATTTTTTGTAAAGTACCCACTTTTACATAGTTCTCATAGATTTCAAAGCGGTTGCCAAAAGTTAAGCTGATTTGCTTGATACTAGCAATTAGACTTCCGTTCATTCGATATAAAGAAAGGGCATCTCCTTTTGTTCCCCAACGTCCGACAAGCAAGAATTGAGAGTGACCGCGCGCATCTGTTACAACTGTGCGTGTAATGTTACTTAATTGTTTGTCTTGAATGTAAAACTCTGACACGATCCTCACCTCCTTAAAGTACAAAACGAAGGGTTACAAATTTTCTTCAATCGAGCGATAGATTGCTTGTCCAACACCTGCAGCGACGTTGGTATCTGTAATATATTTTGCATATTCTTTCACTTCAGGTAAGCCATTTCCCATGGCAAAACTAACGCCAGTGGTTTGGATCATACTGACATCATTTAAATTATCACCAATTGTCATCACTTCGTCTAAAGTAATTCCTCGTTCTTTGGCAATATGAGCAACCGCAATTCCTTTCTGTGCTGAGCGATGATTAATTTCTAAGTTGTTTTGACCTGAAGATGTGACAAATAAATTTTCAAAACTTTCATCAATGTTGCGAGCAGCCGGCCCTAAAAATGCAGCTCCATCTCTATGAAAACAAATAATTTTTAAAACGACAATATCTTCTTGCTGCATTACTTCGCGAATACTGTCAACAAAGCGAATTGGCAAAAATTCAAGTCGTGCTGTCGACATAGCAATCGCCATTTTATGGGTTAAATGGGGCATTGCTTCAGCTACCATTGTGGCGAAATTTTCAATTCGTCGTTCTTTGCTTTGCGAAAAAGTCCCTTTGTTGGTAGAAATTTCATAGTAAATATCTTCATTTTCTAAAAGATCTAACACTTTTTCTGCTGTTTCCAATTCAATTGGCTCCATAAACATGGAATTTCCTTTTTTATCAAAGACCTGAGCGCCGTTAAGAGTAATCATCGCACATTCAATTCCTGCTTCTTTTAAAGAAGGGAGTGCCTCAAGACGGTTACGTCCAGTTGCGACCATGAATTCAACCCCTTGTGATTGGGCATATTTAATCGCTGCTACATTTTTTTCAGGAATTTGCATATTAGCATCTAATAACGTTCCATCCATGTCTGAAGCAATTAGCTTAATCATATGTGGTTTCCTTTCGTTTCAAGCAGCTTAAAATCATACAACAGTCTTTTTTTTAAGCTGCCTTTCTTCTTTTTATACAAACTTAGTTTACCATATTTTCAAAGGGATTTCTTATTAGTAAAAAGTTTTTTAGTAAAAATTCGTAGAGCGTCTTGTAGTTCATCGTTTTCTGAGATATGCTTAAAAATAAGGAGGGTTTGATTTACATGAAGACGATCATTCATAATAGTTGGCAGGATATTTTAGCCGATGAATTTCAAAAACCATACTATCAAGACTTACGTGAATTTTTAAAGCAAGAATATGCGACTCAAAAAATTCATCCAGATATGTACCATATTTTTGAGGCATTACAAATTACGCCCTACGAAAAAGTAAAGATCGTTATCTTAGGACAAGATCCTTATCATGGACCTAACCAAGCACATGGCCTGTCTTTTTCTGTGCAGCCGGGAGTTAAAGTACCCCCTTCTTTACAAAATATCTATAAAGAACTGCAAAATGATTTAGGCATACCCCCTGTAAATCATGGGTATTTAGTTCCTTGGGCCAAACAAGGCGTGTTATTATTAAACACTGTGTTAACTGTACGTCAGGGTCAGGCTTATTCCCATCAAGGAAAAGGATGGGAACGGTTAACGGATAAAGTAATTGAAAAATTAAATGAACGACAAGATCCGGTAGTGTTTATCCTATGGGGAAAACCTGCACAAAAGAAATTTTCGATGATTGATACAAGTAAGCACGTAATTATCAAATCTGTTCATCCAAGCCCTTTGTCAGCCAACCGTGGTTTTTTTGGCTCAAGACCCTTTTCCAAGGCTAACAATGCACTTGTGGCTTTAGGAAAAACACCAATTGATTGGCAATTGCCAGCAAAAGTATAACAGTTTGCTGGCAGTAATATAGCAGTTTAGCTTTTCAAATTAGGTAAATGTTTAAAAGTTGTTTTTTTCAATTAATACAGAAAAAATCCCTGTTTTTTTTCCCTGTTATAGTGTATGATAAAGAGGTATAAAAAATCTGGAGGTAACATATTTATGGAATTATTTGATAGTCTGAAATTTAAAATTGTTCGTCGTGGAATCAAAATCGCTTTTCCGGAAGCATCAGACACTCGTATTTTAAGTGCGGTCGCTCGTTTGAGAGGGGAAGAATTAATTGAGCCTGTCTTGATTGGTAAACAAAAAGAAATCGAAGAAGCTGCTTCAACTCGGGGAATTAATATTTCCAATATGACGATTTATGATCCTGACAATTGTAAGCGCTGGGAACAAATTGTTGAAGCTTTTCTAGAGCGTCGTAAAGGAAAAGCTACAAGAGAACAAGCCGAAGAAATTTTAAAGGATGAAAATTATTTTGGCACGATGTTAACTTACATGGGAATTACAGATGGCTTAGTTTCTGGGGCAATCCATGCCACAGGTGATACTGTCCGTCCTGCTTTACAAATTATAAAAACAAAACCTGGTGTCAGCCGAACAAGTGGCGCATTTTTGATGATGCGTGGGAATGAACAAGAAAAATATATATTTTCAGATTGTGCCATAAATATCGCTCCCGAACCTAAGGAATTAGCAGAAATTGCGATTGAGTCGGCTAAAACTGCAGAAATGTTTGATATAGATCCTAAGGTAGCTATGCTAAGCTTTTCAACCAAAGGTTCTGCTAAAGCCCCTCAATCAGAAGCTACTATTGAAGCAACTAAAATAGCCAAAGAGCTTGCGCCTGATTTACCTCTTGATGGTGAACTGCAATTTGATTCAGCTTATATTCAAACTGTGGCACAATTAAAAGCGCCTGAATCAGAAGTAGCTGGTAAAGCCAATGTCTTTGTCTTTCCAGATTTACAATCGGGCAATATCGGTTATAAAATTGCTCAACGTTTAGGAAATTTTGAAGCGATTGGTCCTATTTTACAAGGGTTGAATAAACCTGTTTCTGATTTATCTCGTGGATGTAATGAAGAAGATGTTTACAAACTAGCCATCATTACTGCTGGACAATCTTTAATGGATTAACGATATTTATATTGCTGAAAAAGTAGGTTGAACTTGGCTTGCTTTTTCAGCTTTTTTGTAAGTTGGTAATAAAAATTTTGCTATTTTTTATTAAAGCAGCTATACTGACGTTTGATTGAAAGGAAGTGAGGCGATTGTTCACTTTACAAGATTTATCAGCAACAGAAAATTTCGCTAGAGTGATCGGCAAAGTGGCAAAACCAGGGGATAACTTAGTTTTAACAGGTGAGTTAGGAGCTGGGAAAACTACTTTAACCAAGGGCATCGCCCAAGGTCTAGGGATCCAAGAGATGGTGAAAAGCCCAACTTATACTATTATACAAGAATATATGAGTGGACGTCTTCCACTCTACCATATGGATGTATATCGGATTGAAACGGGAGCCTGGGATTTGGGCTTAGACGAATATTTTGAAGGTGAAGGACTGTGTGTGATTGAATGGGGAAAGCAGTTGCAAGAAGCTTTACCTTTGGATTACTTGGAATTGGTTATTGAAAAAGATCCAGTGAATCAAAATAAACGCGAACTAACTTTAAGAGCGTTTGGTAGGCAAGCTGAAGCCTTTAAAGACAGTATAAAAAAAGGGTGGGAGCAACAAAATGTCTGAAGATATAGATGTGACTATACGAGAAGCTCTACCAGAAGATGCTCAACAAATAGTACAAGTTTCGCAAACAATCGGCAAGCAAACGGAATTTCTAGTGATGGACGAATTTGGAATGAATTTGCCAGTAGGTTTATTGGAAAACCAGCTAGAAACCATTTATAATAGCCAAGCGCAGTTGCTTTTAGTTGCAGTTGTTGAAGCAGAAATCGTAGGAACGGCCTCAGTAAGAACAAGTGAAGAAAAACGTATTGATCATATTGGCGAAGTAGGCATTTCGCTTTTAAAAGATTACTGGGGAATGGGACTAGGTAGTACTTTATTGGAAGAATTAATTGATTGGGCGCAACAGACGAATCAAATTAGACGTTTAGAATTAACTGTACAAAAACAAAATAAGCGGGCAATTCATCTATATAAAAAGTACGGTTTTCAAACAGAAGCAGTGATGAAGCGAGGCGCTAGAGGTGATGACGGCCGTTTTCTAGACGTATTATTGATGAGTAAAATGATTGATGAGTAAATAGGACAGGAAACTTAAATAAGGCTAAAAAATCTAGCAGCACTGTTTTCTAAGGCTTGGCAAATGATAAAAATAAAGAGGAAGGTCTCTTCGTTTAGGAGCCTTCCTCTTTACTTGGCTGTGACTAATTGCTTAAAGGGTTCAGTGCCAAAATATTGTTCTTCTTTAAGTAAAATATTTGCACAAGCACGACTATCAGCTAAAGCGTCGTGGTGATGATCCAAAGGAATATTTAAAAAATCACACATCGTATTCAACTTATGGTTGTCAATTTCAGGATAAAGTTTACGACTTGTTTTAACTGTACATAATGACAAAAAACGAGCGGGTTCTAAATGATAATAGTTTAAACACCCTGCTAATACGCTATTATCGAAACTGGCATTGTGGGCTACAACCAAGCGATTTTCTTGAAAGTAAGGTTGAATGGTCGGCCATATTTCTGGAAACTTTGGGGCGTCTGCCACATCTTGCGGACGAATGCCATGAATTTGGATGTTTTTCCAGAAAAATTTTGTTTCTGGTTTAATTAACGTATAATACTCGTCTACAATTTGACTATTTTTTACCATAACTAACGCCAAAGAACAAGCGCTGTGTCTTTGATAATTTGCTGTTTCAAAATCCATTGCAACAAAATTCATTGATGGGCATCTCCTAATTAAAGAGCTGAATCAGCTTTTTTAAGAGCTTTCTCTTTATAATCTCCGTAGGTATTGTAGCACCAAATATTTTTTTCTTCAAATGTTCTAGCAGGTATTATATAGGTGCGGTTAAAAGTTTTATCAATAACTAAATTTTTATTTTCTTAAAAAATACGGTACCATAGAAGTAAATTGGTATATAAGGAGCATAGAGGATGAAAGTTGGCGTTTTAGGATTAGGAAATATTGCGCAAAAAGCTTATTTACCTATTTATGTACAGATGCAAGGACAAGCCGAATTTTACTTTGCAACAAGAAATAAACAGGTACAAGAAAACCTACAAAGTAGTTACCATTTGCAGCACATGAAAAATAATCTAGATGAATTATTAGAAGAAGGAATACAGGCTTGCTTTATTCATTCAGCAACGAAGACCTATTATGAGCTAGTAAAAAAATGTTTAGAAAATTACTTAGATGTGTTTGTGGATAAACCTTTAAGTGAAAATATGGCAGAAGTAGAAGAGCTATTTACTTTGGCTAAAGAAAAAAAACTTATTTTAATGGTAGGATTCAATCGGCGTTTTGCTCCGATGGTAGAAAAATTAAAAGAAAAAGACAATAAACGTTTATTATTTTTACAAAAGAATCAAATCGCTAATAAGCAAGCAACTACTTTTGAAATATTCGATGTATTTTTACATTTAGTTGATACGGCGGTCTACCTTTTAGATGAACCGATACAAACTTTTTTAAGTGACATTTCTGAAACAAAGCAAAATTTATTAGAAACGGCTTTGCTTAAAATAAAGACCAAACAAACAACTGCGCTTTTAAGTATGGATGCAAAAAGTGGATCTAAACAGGAAAGTTACCAATTGACAACTGAAAATGGCAGTTATTATTTAAGAAATTTAACGCAATTTACCAGTCAAAAAGGGACTCAGGAACAAGCAGAAGCATTCGATGACTGGGAAAACACGCTTTTTAAAAGAGGATTTTATCCGATGGTACAAGCTTTTCTCCAATCTTTACAAACTCGGTCAGTGAACAACCTGCGTCAAGAAAACATTTATAACAGTCATAAAATTTGTGCTGAAATGTTACAACAAATTGAAAAAAATAAAATGAACTAAACAATCAGTGGTCAGTTTATAAAGAACGTGATAGAATGGGTGAGACGTTTGGACAAAGGAGAAGTTTTTGGTGGATAAAGAAAAAATAGTACAACAATTTCCAACAGTTAATTTACTAATTGATGAACCATTAAAACACTATACATTTACAAAGACCGGTGGTCCGGCTGATGTGTTAGCCTTTCCTGAGACCGAAGAAGAAGCTGAAGAACTCGTTTTGTACTGTCGTAATCAAGATATTCCTTGGCTGGTTTTAGGGAATGCTAGTAATTTAATTGTACGAGATGGCGGTATTCGCGGCGTTGTCATTATGCTTTTGGCGATGAACCAAATTAAAGTGACAGATAATGTGGTTGAAGTACAAGCGGGCGCTCGCTTAATCGACACTAGCTATGCAGCACTTGATGCGTCTTTAAGCGGTTTAGAGTTTGCTTGTGGGATCCCTGGAAGTGTCGGTGGAGCTGTATTTATGAATGCTGGTGCCTATGATGGGGAAATCAAAGATGTATTTACTTCTTGTGACGTTTTAATGCCTGATGGTTCTGTCGAAACGCTTTCTAACCAAGATATGGCTTTTAGCTATCGACATAGCGCGATTCAAGTGCAACATGGGATCATTTTGAATGCTCGCTTTACTTTAAAAGAGGGACAGTATCATTTCATCAAAGAACGAATGGATGAGTTAACTTACTTGCGTGAATCAAAACAACCGTTAGAATATCCTTCGTGTGGGAGTGTATTTAAACGGCCACCTGGACATTTTACAGGGCAATTGATTCAACAAGCAGGCTTACAAGGGCTGCAATGGGGCGGTGCACAAATTTCTAATAAGCATGCTGGCTTTATTATTAATGTAGACGGTGCAACGGCTACTGACTATGTAGAACTGATTGCTCATATACAAAAAGTTATCAAGGAAAAATTTGACGTCAATTTGCAAACAGAAGTTCGTATTATCGGTGAAGAAGTCAATGCGACATTGATTGACAAAAGTAACCGGACGTAAAAAGAACATTCTTTTAGGGATAATAAAAGAGATTGCCAAAATAGAAGTGTTCCTTAGAAGTTAGAATTTAGTCTTAACTTTTTTGAGGTCACTTTCTCTTGGCAATCTCTTTTTTAGACGCGTTTTTTTAAAAAGCGTAACAAAACTGTGGCAACTCCGGCTGTAGCAATACCAGCAACAATAGCTTCAGGAATCCCTTGAGCAAATATAATGGAAAGTATAGCTACATAAACGGCATTTCCTGCCTCGCCAATTACTTGAGCATATTCGCCTTGAAATAGGAAATAAATCATATTCATAACCAAAATTGTATTTACAATTCCCCCTAATAGACCAGCTAAAAAAAGACCTAGACCGTGTTTACGATCTTTCATCCGTTTTTCAAACCAGCGGTAGAAATAATAAGGCACAATTCCGATTAAAATTCGTGGAATGAATGTGATCAATAAAGCTTTCCAACTACCATAACCACTTGCTCCTAAAGGTGCAATAAAAGGCGAGAAGACAAAGGATAGAGGCGTTACAATAATCGTAGAACGAATCATACTAATCAGACCAAAGCTTGCGCCTAAAAATGCTCCCAAGCGTGGTCCTAAAACGATGGAAGCAATAATAACGGGAATATGCAATGTTGTTGCGTTTAAAGGACCAATTGGAATAAAGCCAAGAAAAGGTACCGAGGCAAGTAAAATTAATATCGCCAGAAAAAAAGCGGTCAAAACCAGCTGAAAAGTTTTTTGTTTCTGCTTCATAACTTTTAGGCCTCCTTGCCTTCGAGTATTTTTACGACTCTTTCAACAATAACATCAGCTGTAGCTAGTGCACCTGAACCGTAATCACCACAAGCCAGTAAGGATTCTCGCGGTTCAATTTCTTTGTAGCCAATGTCTTTTAAGGTATCTAAATTTTTTTGCACAAGCGGGTGGGTGTACATGTTTGTATTCATGGCCGGTGCAATCAATTTTGTCCGGTCGCTAGGCAATGCAAGTGCAACGGTACTAATTAAATCATCTGCCAGACCATTGGCCAATTTTCCAATGATGTTGGCCGTTGCTGGTGCAACTAAGAATAAATCGGCAGGTTTGGTTAATTCGATATGATTAATCTTACTGGGGTTTGGTTCGTTCATAACATCAGTATGTACCATCCGTTTGGTTAATGACTGTAAGGTCAATGGTGTAATAAATTCTTGGGCGCTGTTTGTCATAAGAACATCTAATAAGTAGCCCTTTTTCGTCAGTTCATTGGCGATATCTGCGGATTTATAGGCAGAGATGCTACCAGTGACTCCTAATAAAATATGTTTTGTCATTTTAACTCCTCCCATAAAATTATACGTTATGGTTAATAACTGTTTGAGCAATTAATCTTGCAATCGCTTCTTTTGTTTGTTCTTCTCCGATAAGTTGACCGCTTTTATCTATAAGGTAACCAATATGCTGGTTGTCTTTAATCTTTGCTAGGTCGTTAGCTAATACATAATCGGCTTGATTTTTTTCAAAACTAGCTTTTGCCGTAGCTACTAATGTCTGTTTTGAAACATCAACTAGTAATTTAAATCCTATTAATAAAGTTGTTGGTTGGATTCGTTTAATCAATTGGATAACTTTTGGCGTTTTTTCTAAAACCAAATAAAGCTGGTCAGTATCAGAGGAAATTTTCTTTTCCGTTGTCGGGCTAGCCTGAGTGAGCTGTTTAAGGTCGCTTTTAACTAAAGGGCCTTTTTTTTCTTGAATCAGGTGATTGATTTTTTCTAAGAAATTTTCCTGGGAAAAACTTTGAGCGGGTGCAAAGTCGCTAACAGCCATACTATGAATTACAGCATCATAGTTTGTTTTTTTCAGCAAAGTTTGTAATAAGTCGGCCAAATCTTGTGTACCGTCGATTTCGTAAAATTTTAAATTTTTATTTTTTGTCGGATGTTGGGCTGAAGCAGTGGTTACATAATCGACTGTCACTTGCTTTTTTAAAAATTCTTCTGCCATCAAACAACCTAAACGCCCAGAGGAATGATTTGTAATAGAGCGGACACTATCGATTTTTTCAGAAGTACCGCCTGCCGTAATGAGAACTTTCACTGTTTTTCACCTACCTCAACAATGGTACGGCCCATGTGCGTGCCGTTTAACAAGGATTCAATCGTTTCATCTAAGTCAGTCAAAGTGACTTTTTGGAAAGGTAACTGTTCTAGTATTATTTTATTTTGAGCTAAAAATTGCCAAATTTCTTTTCTTTTCGTGGATTCGACATTTACTGAATCAATCCCAATCATTTTAATGCTGCGCAAGATAAAAGGCAAGACTGTGGTATCTAAAGTGATTCCACCGGCGTTGCCGCATAAGACTGCACAGCCCCCGTATTGAATTAAGGGAAGTAAGTTTGCTAGAATTTCACCGCCTACAGTATCGATAACAGCTGCAAACCTTTGTTTTCCCAGAGGTTTTTTCTTTTCCGGTAAAATTTCGGCAGGTGATTGGATATCAGTAGCTCCTAGTTCTGATAGCCAACTGGCTTGCTCTTTTTTTGAAGTCATGGCAACGATATTTATGTAACCCAATTGATGCAAAAGTGAGATAGTAATAGTAGACACACCACCTGTTGCGCCTGTCACAAGAATGGGTGCATTTTTATCAGCGGTTTCTTTAACTAAATTTTGTACAGCCAAGGCGGCGGTAAAACCAGCCGTACCAAATTTCATCGCTTCTTTTGTTGTTAAACTTTGTGGGATTTTAACTAGCCACTGGGCGGGTACATCTTGAATTTGGCTAAAACCACCATCTACACTTGTGCCCAATCCATAACCTGTAGCAAGAACTTTTTGTCCGTTTGTCCATTCTGGGGCATTTGATTCAATCACTGTTCCTGCTAGGTCAATGCCAATCACTTTAGGATATTCTGCAACTACGCCCTTGTTTTTACTTGCAGCTAAGGCATCTTTATAGTTAATATCAGAATACTCTACTTGAACACGGACATAATTTTTTTTAAGTGTTCCACTTTGTTTTCTAACAATCCCTCGAGAAAAGACATTTTCGGTCTGGGTCACTTCAAAAGCTAAAAAGTTTTCCATTTCAATTCTCCTTTTGCTAAAAAGTTTTCTTTTCGTACTTTTTTAGGTTTTATTGATTTTATCATAACACAACTTTTATTTCTCTTGATAGCTTTTAAGCTAAGTTCGAAGTATAAGAAAATTTAAGCAAAACTTCTTGCGTTTATACTAAGAAAAAAGTTATTCTTGTACAGGCTAATAAACTAAAAGAGAGAACTTTTACTCAAAGGAGGGAGATAAGTGAGCCAAACTATTATTTCATTTAACCATATTGTCAAAAAGTTTGCCGATGAAACGATTTTAAAAGATATTTCTTTTGATATTGAAGAAGGAAAATTTTATACACTTTTGGGCCCATCAGGATGTGGGAAAACAATGATTTTAAGAACAATTGCTGGCTTTACTGATGCTGACAAAGGAGATATTTTTTTTGCCAGCAAAAGAATTAATGATATTCCTGCAAATAAGCGTCAAGTGAATACCGTATTTCAAGACTATGCTTTATTTCCCCATATGAACGTTTTTGACAACGTAGCCTTTGGATTAAAAATAAAGAAAATAACGAAAAGCAAAATAAAAGAAAAAGTGTATGAAGCTTTGCGTTCTGTACAATTAACTGGTTACGAAAAGCGAGAAATCAGTGAGATGTCAGGTGGGCAAAGACAAAGAGTAGCCATTGCTCGAGCAATCGTCAACAAACCTAAAGTATTGTTACTAGATGAACCATTATCGGCACTAGATTTAAAGTTAAGAACAGATATGCAGTATGAATTGCGTGATTTACAAAAGCGTTTGGGGATTACTTTTATTTTTGTTACACATGATCAGGAAGAGGCCCTGGCGATGAGTGACGAAATCTTTGTTATGAACCAAGGGGAAATTGTGCAAAAAGGAACGCCGGTTGCTATTTACGATGAACCAATTAACCACTTTGTAGCCGACTTTGTTGGCGAAAGTAATATTATAGATGGAATTATGCTAGAAGATAAGTTAGTACAGATAGGAAACCAACGTTTTGCTTGCGTGGATAGTGGGATGCGAGAAAATGAAGCGGTTGAAGTGGTGATACGTCCAGAAGACCTACAACTGACTTCAGTTGAAAAGGGAAAGTTAGTTGTAAAAGTGGATACGCAACTATTTCGTGGTGTGCATTATGAGATCATCGGTAGTGATAAACAAGGAAATAAGTGGATGGTCCATTCTACAAAAAAGGCAATTGAAGGGAATTATGTTGGCTTGTATTTTGAACCCGAAGATATTCACATTATGCGTTTTAACGAAACTGAAAAAGATTTTGGTAGACGGTTAAAAAATTATGAGTAAAGTAGGTGAGTAAATGCTAAAAACGCAACGATTTTATATACTGCCATATTTTATCTGGTTATTTTTATTTGTCATTGCTCCTCTGGCTTTGATTATATATCAGTCATTTTTTGATATGTCCGGGGTTTTTACTTTTAAAAATTATCAGACCTATTTTACTTCAGGAAAATATTTGATGATGACACTTAACTCCATCTGGTATGCCTGTTTAGTTACTTTATTCACGCTAGTTATTAGTTATCCCACAGCTTATTTTTTAACGAAATTAAAGTATAAAGACCTGTGGTTGTTATTCATTATTTTACCCACGTGGATAAATTTACTTTTAAAAGCATACGCATTTATTGGTATTTTTGGGATCGATGGCAGTATGAATCATTTCTTAGCTTTTTTTGGACTTGGGCCGACACAAATCTTATTTACAGACACTAGCTTTTTAGTGGTCGCAAGCTACATTGAAATACCCTTTATGATTATGCCCATTTATAATGCTTTAGAAGAAATTGACTCTTCTTTAATCAGTGCCAGCCGTGATCTGGGTGCTGATAGTTACCAGACCTTTATTCATGTCATTTTTCCGCTGTCTTTAAATGGTGTTAAAAGTGGTGTACAAGCGGTATTTATTCCATCGCTTTCATTATTTATGTTGACACGTTTAATTGGCGGTAATCGAGTGATTACATTAGGAACTGCGATTGAACAGCATTTTTTAATCACTCAAAATTGGGGAATGGGTTCTACCATTGGTGTAATTTTAATTCTAGCAATGTTTGTTGTGATGCTGCTGACACAAGAAAAGAAAAAGGGAGGTTAGGTTAAATCATGAGAAAATTTCGCTGGTCCTATGTTTATTTAACTGCTGTTTTTGTGATTCTTTATCTACCCATTTTCTATTTAATTTTTTACTCCTTTAACGCAGGAGAGACTATGAATCAATTTAGCGGCTTTTCGCTGGTGCATTTCCGGGCTTTATTCTCGGATTCACGATTATTAGTGATTGTATTAAATACTTTTTTATTGGCCTTTTTATCTGCTTTGATTGCAACCATTATTGGTGTTTTAGGTGCTATTGGGATCTATTATAGTAAAAAAAGCTGGTTTAAAAATACTTTGCTTAGTTTTAATAATATTTTATTGGTTTCACCAGACGTTATTATTGGGGCAAGTTTTTTGATTTTCTTTACTATGTTAGGTGGTTTATTGCAAAGTTTTCACTTAGGTTTTACTAGCGTTCTTCTGTCTCATTGTGCGTTTAGTGTGCCAATTGTTGTATTGATGGTATTGCCGAAATTACAAGAAATGAAAGACTCTATGGTTGACGCTGCTAGAGATTTAGGAGCTAACAGCTGGCAAGTATTAAAAGATATTATTTTGCCGTTTTTAACTCCAGGGGTGATCGCGGGTTATTTCATGGCTTTTACTTATTCTTTAGATGATTTTGCCGTGACCTTTTTTGTTACGGGCAATGGGTTTACGACGTTGTCTGTCGAAATTTATTCTAGAGCCAGACAAGGAATCAATTTAGAAATTAATGCTTTAAGTACGCTTGTTTTTCTATTTTCTTTACTACTTGTTATAGGTTATTATTTTATCAGTAAAGAAAATCGCTTGCCACGTTTGCGTAAAAATCGCCTAGCCAGGAAGAAGGCTGATTTGACATGAAAAAGTTGCAGACGCTTTTTATAGGAATTTGTCTGATTTTATTATTGCTATTTTTTGGCGTTCATACTTTGGAAAAAACAAGCGGAAGAACAGGGACAAAAGTAGTTAATATTTATAATTGGGGAGATTATATTGACCCCACATTAATTGATCAATTTGAAAAAGAGAGTGGTTATAATGTGAATTATGACACCTTTGACTCTAATGAAGCCATGTTTACTAAAATTGAACAAGGCGGCACTGCTTATGATATCGCGATTCCTAGTGAATACATGATCCAAAAAATGATTTCACAAAATTTAGTCTTACCCTTAGATAAAGCTAAAATAAAAGGGTTAGATAATATTAATCCGCAATTTTTAGATCAAAGTTTTGACCCAGGAAATCGTTATTCTGTTCCTTATTTTTGGGGAACTTTAGGAATTGCTTACAACGACAAAATGGTGGAAGAAGGAACGATTACTTCCTGGGAAGATTTATGGAATCCTGGGTTGAAAAATAATGTGATGTTAATTGATGGTGCGCGGGAAGTGATGGGCTTAGGGTTAAATAGCTTAGGTTATTCACTTAATAGTAAAGATAACACTCAACTACAAGAGGCTACTTCTAAATTAAGAAAGTTAACGCCTAACGTTAAGGCAATTGTTGCTGATGAAATCAAAATGTATATGGAAAATGAAGAAAGTGCAGTGGCAGTAACATTTTCCGGGGAAGCAGCGGATATGATGGTAGAAAATGAGCACATTCATTACGTTATTCCCGAAGAAGGTTCCAACCTGTGGTTTGATAATCTGGTGATTCCTAAAACGGCACAAAATAAAAAGGGAGCCTATGCTTTTATCAATTTTATGTTAAAGCCGGAACATGCAGCCCAAAATGCCGAATATATCGGCTATTCCACACCGAATAAAGCAGCGATGAAATTACTACCTAAAAAAGTAACAGAAGATAAACAATTTTATCCATCTGATAAACAACTCTCACGACTAGAGGTTTATCAGGACCTCGGTCCAAAATATTTAGGCATCTACAATGATTTGTTTTTGGAATTGAAGATGTATCGGAATTGATAGGAGAAGTAATATGCTGCTTATTTAGTAAATTATAAAATATATCTAACACTCCCAAATATGTATTATTTTTGGTAAGATAAAGGAAACGATTCGAGGAGGATTTTAAGAAGATTGAGCATATTGCGATTTGGGTCAAAGATCTTGAAAAAATGAAGACCTTTTACGAAAAGTATTTTAACGTGGAAAGTACGGAGTTATATCATAACAAAAAAACTGGGTTTTGCTCTTACTTTTTAAGCTTTGAAGAAGGAAGTCGCATTGAGCTAACAAACAAACAACATTTATCCAATCGTATAGCCGAAAGCTTAGGCTATGCACATATAGCGATTGCAGTAGGAAATAAAAAAGCCGTCGATGTTTTTGCTGAAAGATTTGTTGAAGATGGCTTTCCTTTATTAAGCGGTCCACGAACGACGGGTGATGGTTATTACGAAGCTGTAATACAAGATCCAGAAGGAAATTTGATAGAGTTGACGACAGATTAAGGATAAAGTACAAAGGATTGAGGTATAAGTCCTTTGTTTACTTCTTAATCTGGGAATAATTCCTAATGATAAAATTTGGCCTTATCTCTCATTGTAGCTAATGATTGGGCAGTGTCTCAACGGACTTTTGCCCGTTCATTATGCGTTTTTATTGAGACGACTACTTTTTTAATCAACGTTCAATCAAGCCATAAAAATGGACTTATGGTATAAGTCTTTTTAACAATAAAATATCCAAACTATATTTGATGAGATTCGCTACTCATTGCGGTTTTGCGATGAGAAATTGCAACAATCATCTCTTTATAGTTTGGATATCTTTGTCTTTACTTATGTTACCGTCTCTTTTAAATCATTATAGATTATAGTAGATCGCTTAATGGTGTGTGTTGAATACTTAAATCCTGAGCAACGGCTTCATGTACTAACTGTCCTTTGTAGGTATTCACGCCACGGTACAATGCTGATTCATTTTGTAAAACTTCTTCGATAGGACCTCCAACGATTTTCTTAGCAAAAGGCAGGGTAGAATTGCTTAAAGCAATGGTTGCTGTTTGAGCAACTGCCCCTGGCATGTTGGCTACTGCATAGTGAGTGACGCCTTCTTCTACATAAGTTGGGTCATCATGAGTGGTTGTTCTTGTTTCTGTTTCGAAAATTCCACCTTGGTCAATTGCGATATCAACAATCACAGAATGATCTGGCATATTTTTTACCATTTCTCTTGTAACGAGTGTCGGAGCCTTACGTCCAGGTAATAAAACGGCACCTACAACAAGATCAGCTGTTTTTAATTGTTCTTCGATATTAAAACTATTAGACATTAATGTTTGTACTTGTCCGTTAAATTCAGTATCTAATTCTTTTAGTCGATCAATATTTACGTCTAAAATTGTAACGTTTGCGCCAAGTCCATAAGCAATTTTGGCTGCATTTGTACCAGCAACACCGCCGCCAATCACAACCACATTTCCTTTACGAACACCAGGAACACCAGCTAATACAATTCCCTTACCGCCTTTGGGGCCTTCTAAAAATTCAGCTCCAATTTGAGCGGCCATTCTTCCAGCAATTTCACTCATAGGAGATAATAGCGGTAGTGTTCCATTGTCTAATTGTACATTTTCATAAGCAATTGAAGTGACATTGGCTTTTTGTAAAGCTTGAGCAACAGGCTTATTTGCCGCTAAATGGAGATATGTAAATAAAATGAGTCCATCACGGAAATATTTATATTCTTCTTCTAATGGTTCTTTGACTTTCATTACCATGTCTTGTGCCCAGACCTCTTCAGGAGTATCAACGATTTTTGCGCCTACGTTTTCGTATGCCTCGTCTTTAAACGCTGAGCCGTATCCTGCGTTTGTCTCCACTAGGACCGCATGTCCTGCTTGGATCAATTCATAAACACCTGATGGAGGCAAAGCCACACGATTTTCATTGTTTTTTATTTCTTTCGGTATTCCGATTTTCATAAAACCACTCCATTATATTGAATTACTTTAATTATACAGAAAAATTACACTTCATACAAAAATTTTTTATTTCCTTCTTAATTTTTTTCTGCAATAACAAAAAAGAACTTATGCATAAGTTCTTTTTTAATAAAATATCTGAATGAGAGAGTTTTATGGTTACTTATCCCAACTGGCAAATAAGATTTGGACATTTTTTACTTGTGTCACAGTCTTTTACTAACATTGGTAAAATTTTTATGTTTCAGATTCGAATTCTTCTAACTGTAAACTAAGCTCTTCCCATTGTTCCATTAGCTCGTCTTGTTTTTTTTGTGTGTTTTGCAATGATTGGTCTAGCTCGGCTAATCTTACATGGTCGTCTAAGTTTTCTGGTAAAGTCATTTCTTCTTTAAGCTGACTGATTGTTTCATCCATAGAATTGAGTTCATCTTCAATCTGGGTGACTTTTCTCTGAAGGGATCGTATTTGTTTTTGCTGCTGTTTTGACTGCACAAAATTCTGCTTGCCAGTAGACACAGTCTTTTCTTGCGGAGTGTCTGCTTTTTCGTATTCTGCTAGTTGTTGTTCTTCTTGTTTTTTTTCTAAATAATAATCATAGTCGCCCAAATAAAGTCGAGAACCCTCTTTTGAAAGTTCAATGACTTTTGTTGCGATACGATTAATAAAATAGCGATCGTGAGATACAAAAAAGAGTGTGCCTTCATAGTCAATTAAGGCATTTTCTAGGACTTCTTTATTATCAATGTCTAGGTGGTTGGTTGGTTCGTCCAAAATTAGAAAGTTTTTTTGTTCCATGGCTAATTTTGCTAGTGCGACTCGTGCTTTTTCGCCTCCACTTAATAAAGCGATGGGTTTGTCAACATCATCTCCTGAAAATAAGAAGCTGCCTAACACTCTACGAATATCAACTTCAGGAGTTGTGGGGTGTTCATCCCACACTTCTTGTAGGATCGTTTTGGTTTGATTTAAGTCAGCCTGCCCTTGGTCATAATAGCCGATACTCACATTCGTACCATACCGCTTTTCCCCTTTAATAAAAGGAATCTGTCCAATCATTGATTTTAATAAAGTCGATTTGCCAATGCCATTAGGACCCACTAAAGCGATCGCGTCCTGTCGTTTAATGTCTAATTGAATAGGCTCAGAAACAATTTGATGATCGTAACCAATCGCGCCATCTTCTAGCTGAAAAACAATATTTCCCGAAGTTTTAGCGATATGGAAAAGAAAATTGGCTGACTTTTCTTTTCCTTGTGGGCGTTCCATTTTTTCCATTTTTTCTAGTTTTTTTCTGCGACTTTGTGCTCGCTTAGTCGTAGAAGCACGAACAATATTTTTGGCAACAAAGTCTTCTAACTTGCTAATTTCAGCTTGTTGTTTTTCGTAAGCCTTCCAATCGCTGGCTAGTTGTTGGCTTTTTAAGTCCAAGTAACGACTATAGTTTCCTTTGTAATGGCGCATTCGGCTACGACTAATTTCATAAATTTCAGTGACAACTTTATCTAAGAAGTAGCGGTCATGAGATACGATCAGTAACGCACCGCGATAATTTTGTAAATAACCCTCTAACCAACTGAGCGTTTCAATGTCTAAATGATTCGTCGGTTCATCTAAGATTAAAATATCAGGACTTTGTAAAAGCATCTTAGCTAAGGCTAAACGTGTTTTTTGTCCCCCAGAAAGTGTTTGAATCGATTTGTCATAAAAAGATTCATCAAATTGGAAGCCATGCAAAACGGCACGCATTTCATTTTCGTAGCCGTAGCCGTTTTTTTCGGTAAATTCTTCTTGTAATCGGTCATATTGGTTAAGAATTGCTTCATAGTTTTGATCTTCAGGAGATGTCTGGCTGATTTTTACTTCTAATTCGTGCATTCGTTTTTCTGTTTTCTGGACATCAGCGAAGGCTTCAAGCATTTCTTCCCAGACTGTTTTATCAGAGTCTAAGCCAGTGTCTTGGGCCAAGTAGCCTAAAGAAACATTTTTATTTTTAGAAATCGTTCCTTTATCAGGTTCATTTATTCCTGCAAGGATTTTTAGTAATGTTGATTTACCAGCACCGTTGCGCCCTACAAGTCCAATCCGCGCTTGGCTACTGATTTCTAATTGAATATTTTCAAATAAAGTATCTGCACCAAATTGGCGCGCAATTTGGTTTGCTTGTAGTAAAATCATAATATCCTCACTTTAATTTTTCTTGATTTTATGTACTCGTAAATGCTAGTTTATCACAATTTATTTATCTTAGAAAGACAAGACAAAAGACACTTACTGCTGTTTGTGTAAAATTTTGCAGTAATTTGAGCAATCAAATTGCTTTTTTTAGTTTTTATCTGTTATGATACTACATGTTATAAGTGAATTTTTCACAATGGAGGTTTAGAAAGTGAAAGAAAATAGTATTCCCAAAGCGACTGCTAAGCGGTTGCCTTTATATTATCGCTATTTGCGAATTTTAAATGATGCAGGAAAGACAAAAGTCTCCTCAACAGAATTAAGTGAAGCTGTTCAAGTGGATAGCGCCACTATTCGACGCGATTTTTCTTATTTTGGAGAATTAGGAAAACGAGGTTACGGCTATGATGTAGAAAGTTTAATGCAATTTTTTGCTAAAACCTTAAGCGATGATGAAATGACCAACGTTGCCTTAGTTGGTGTGGGGAATCTGGGTAGTGCATTATTAAAATATAAATTTCACCAAAGCAATAGTATTCGTGTGAGTGCGGCTTTTGATGTTAATCCTGATATCGTGGGACGTATTGTAGATGGAATTCCTGTCTATCCAATGTCTGATATGGTAGAACAAATAGAAATTCAACGAATTGAAATTGCTATTTTGACTGTGCCTGCATCGACAGCTCAAGATGCTGTAAATAATTTAGTCGAATCAGGAATTAAAGGAATCCTTAACTTTACTCCTGCGCGTATTTCAGCGCCAGCTAACGTTTTAATTCAAAATGTTGATCTAACAAATGAATTGCAGACACTGATTTACTTTTTACACAGTAATGATCGTTTAAACTTACCATCTGAAGAAGAATAAACAGGAGTCTTGATCTTTTCTTTGCTTGTGCTATTGCATCAGTAGAAAAAAATCAAGACTTTTTTCAATCGAAAATGATGGTAAAAAAGTACGCAGAATTCACAAAATAGTCATAGTTTTTCGGTACACTTTTTTGTAAGTGGATATATATGTTTGTAGTTTCCTGGTTTGTTTAGTACAATGTAAAAAAGAATAAGTGAACATTTAGGAGAAAGAGGTGTCAAGTGAATGGGGCATAAAGACGAAACGGTACGTTTTGATTTTGATGACAGTCGTAAAAAAGAAGTTAGCGAAACTCTTGCGATCGTATACCGTGCGCTTGAGGAAAAAGGGTACAATCCAATTAACCAAATCGTAGGGTACTTGTTGTCAGGTGATCCGGCGTACATACCGCGTTATCGCGATGCGCGTAATTTAATTCGTCGCCATGAACGAGATGAAGTATTAGAAGTTTTAATACGTTTTTATTTAGAAAACCATGGAGTCAACTTATAATGCGTACGATGGGTTTAGATGTTGGTTCAAAAACAGTCGGTGTAGCTATAAGTGATCCGCTAGGGTGGACAGCCCAAGGAATCGAAATTATTCCAATCAATGAAGAAGAAGGCGAATTTGGTTTGGCCCGTCTAAAAGAATTGGTTGAACAATATGAAGTTGAACAATTTGTGGTTGGTTTGCCCAAGAATATGAATAACTCAATCGGACCAAGAGCCCAAGCATCGATGAATTATGGGAAAAAATTAGAAGAGTATTATCAATTACCGGTTGTCTACCAGGATGAACGCTTATCGACGGTTCAAGCAGAAAGAATGTTAGTCGAACAAGCAGATACGTCTCGTAAAAAAAGAAAAAAAGTGATTGATAAATTAGCAGCAGTGGTTATTTTACAAAATTATCTAGATGCTGCAATGAATTAAACGGATTTTTTTAAAGGGGAGAATGAAATCAATGGCAGAACATACACATGATCATGAGCATGATCACGATGAGCACGAACATATTACCTTAGTTGACGAAGACGGTAATGAAACTTTATATGAAGTGTTGCTTACCATCGATGGCCAGGAAGAATTTGGCCGCAATTACGTTTTATTATATCCGGCAGGAGCTGACGAGGATGAGGAAGTTGAATTACAAGCTTATGCCTATATTGAAAACGAAGAAGGTACTGAAGGTAACTTAGAACAAATCGAAACTGATAAAGAATGGGACATGATTGAAGAAGTATTCAATACTTTCATGGCCGAAGAAGACGAAGAATAATAGCAAGCTAAACTCTTGTACGAGGGTTTGGCTTTTTTATTTGAAATAAAAGACCAATCTATTTTCTAGGTTATTTTTACTACTTACTGTATACTTTTAACTAATAAATAAAAGTAGGTGGTAATATGCGTTGGATCGTAAGGCCAGAAGACTTAGAACGAATAAATAAAGAATATGGCAATGAAAAAAGCATTGTAGGTTTAGCTGAAAAAAAATACACTAGATATTCAATCCCCAAACTTTATGCTGTTCTGCTAGATAAAAAAGAAATAAGACTGATACAGTTAGATTTGAATTTACAAAAAAAGAATATTGATGTAATTTCTTTAAAAGGTATTGAGGAGTTAGAGGTAAAAGGTTCCATTTCAAAAACAGTTATAATAAAAACAATCGATAAAACATATCGCTTAATTTTTCGAGACAAGACAGCAGCTAAATCGATCAAATCTCAACAAACAGCAATTTTAGCCAAGCTGGAAGAATTAAAATATAGTTTTGAGTATAAAAATTAATTAAAATTATAAAAGTAAGCAGCCGAACAAGCCAATGCTGTAAGTGAGTGTGCGTCCTTAAAATTCAGTTGTTTTAGTTCAGTCTAATTTGTACTATTTAGTTTTAATTTAGACAGCAGATTTTGTTAATGAGGATGATTTAATTGTAGAAAGTTTTTTAAAGTTAAATCATCTTGACAAATTGTATTTTCTAGTGTAAATTACAGTAAATAAAATTACATGAGAATTCCGTTGATGAGAAGAGTAGTTTCTTATTTCTATTTTAGAGAGATCTTGTTGGGTGGAAAAGATTATAGAAAAGAAATGAAAATGGTCTCTGAGGATAAATCGCCGATAAGTAGGTAGGTGGTTTCGAAAGGTTCAATCGTTAACTTGAATACCATTTCTGTAAATTTGAGATGGGCTAAGAGAAGTGCAGACTTCCAAAATAAGGTGGTACCGCGAAAAATTCGCCCTTTTATCAGTAATGCTGATGAGAGGGCTTTTTTATTTGGTTACAATTGAACTTTTTGTTCGAATGAAAAATGGAGGAGATTGAAAATGAAGAAAAGTTTGAAAAAAACATTATACGCTGGTGTACTCGGTTTGACTGCTTTAGGTTTAGCTGCTTGTTCGGGTGGTGGCGACCAAGACGCAGATTCAAAAGAGAATGAAACAATCAAGGTAGGAGCGAGTGCTACCCCTCATGCGGAAATTTTAGAGCAGGTAAAAGATGATTTAGCGGATGAAGGATATGACCTAGAAGTTGAAGTTTTTGATGATTATGTATTACCGGACCAAGCGTTGGCTGATGGGGATCTTGACGCTAATTTCTTTCAACATAAACCTTATTTAGATAATTTTAATAAAGAAAATGATACAGATTTGGTTGCAGCAGACCAAGTTCATTATGAGCCATTAGGCTTGTATCCTGGCAAAACTGATACAGTAGATGATGTAAAAAATGGAGCAGAAATTGCCATCCCAAATGATGCAACAAATGGTGCTCGCGCCTTATTATTACTGCAAGAAGCGGGGTTAATCAAGTTAAAAGATGATAGTGATACTACTACAGCAACAACTAAAGATATTGAAGAAAATCCGAAAAATATAAAAATAACTGAACTGGATGCTTCACAGATTGCTCGGACTGTTCAAGATGTAGATTTAGCTGTGATTAATGGAAATTATGCAGTGGAAGCTGGCTTTGATGTACAAGATGATGCCTTAGAAATTGAAGATAAAGATTCTAAAGCTGCTCAAACTTACGCTAATATTATAGCTGTTCGAAAAGGGGACGAGGATGAACCAGCCATCAAAGCTTTAGAAAAAGCCTTGCATAGTGATAAGGCAAAAGAATTTATGGAAGATGAATACAAAGGAGCGGTTATTCCGTTATCTTAAGAGTTGGATGGAGCTGAGCCATAAGTTTCTTTAATAATAAAATATCCGAACTATAAAAGAAATTGATCCTGCGGTTACTCGTCGCAAATTCATAGCAATTAGCAAATTTCAGGAAATATAGTTCGGATATTTTTGCCGTATCTTTACTTATGTCGCATTTTTTTATATTTTATTTTAGTATCCATCTACAAGGAATAAAAAGGAGTAGCTAATGCAAGATTTACAAGAATATATTGCGACAATCGAAAAAGATGAACACAGGGTAAAATTTACTGAGCTTATCAAAAATATTCATGAACAATTTCCCCAATTGCAATTGGTTTTTAAATGGAATCAACCAATGTTTATTTGTAAAGGAACATTTATTATTTCTTTTAATAAAAGCCAAAAGCATATTAGTGTCTCGCCAGAAGTTGCAGCTATAAAAAAGTTTAGTGAAGAAATCACTGCTTCTGGCTACCAACAAACAAAAGGAACTTTTCGTATTAGATGGGAGGATACGATTTCTTATCCGCTTCTTTTTCGGATTGTCTCCTTTAACCTTAACGAGAAAAGGAATTATCCTCCTTTTTGGCGTAAAACAAGTGGATAGAAAAATTAAATAAAACAGGCAGGCCCACCATTCGTAAGGAATGGTGGGCCTGCCTGTTTTTAAAAAGGATGTTTCTGAATGTAAGTATCTAACGGTTTTTGATAATCTTTGTCAGGCCACCTTCCGGTATTAAAGTAGTTGGCTAATAAATAACCAATGTAAGGACCGGTAGTTAAACCTGAAGAACCTAAACCACTAGCCACAAAAAGAGAAGGGTCATCAATTAAAGCACCAAAAAATGGGGCAAAGTCTGAAGTGTAAGCTCGTGTACCCACTCGATAATCAAAAGAATTTTTTAAAAGACTTTCAGGAGCTTGTAAAAAATCTTTGCTCTTATTTGTCAGTTGGTCAAAGGCTGTAGATGTTGGCTGAAGGTCCCACCGGGCGTTATCTTCATGGGTTGCACCAATGATAATTTGTCCGTTATTGGCAGGAATTAAATCCGCTTCATTATCTAGCATGGCAACTGGCCATTGTTTACTTTGTACTTGATTGGTTTTAAAGACAAGTAGTTGCCCTTTTTGCGGGCGAAGATCCACTTGATAATCAAGAGATTCTAACAATGTCTTGCAATTTGGACCGGCTGCTAGTATAACTTTATCTGCCAAAATCTGCTGATTTTTTGTATATACTTCCCAATGATCATTTTGTCTTTTTAATTTTGCCTTTTCATGAATCACACGAATCTGTTTTTGTATTGCTAGTTTTTTCATATGTTCTAAATACAATGCACCATCTAGTCTAGCGCCTCCAGTGATAAACAAAGATTCTTGCGGGGCTAATAAGGGCAGTTTATCGGCGGTTTTCCTTGCAGAAAGTAGATGGATTTCACCAATTTCAGGAGCATCTTTTTTTCGTTCTTTGGCTAAAGCAGCTAATGATTCAAGTCCATTCTTTCTTAAGAGAATCGTTCCGTTTTTGGCAAATATCTCATTTGAAAGACTCATATCCTTTGCTAGTTTTTCAAAAAAAGCAGCGCCATCTTTAGCTAATCGATACCATCTTTTGTTTCTACGCTTAGACAACCAAGGAGAGATGATTCCAGCGCTGGCTTTAGTTGCCTGACCCGTCTGATCATCTACTAAAGTAACAGTGTATTTGGTTGTATCTAAATAATTCGCAAGTGTGATACCGATAATTCCGCCGCCGATAATGACTATTTTTTCCATAATGAATATGTATCTCCTTATTTTTTTGATAATTTTATATTCTTTATATGATAGGAAAAAGCTTGGTAATCTGTTCGTATTTTGCATGACAGAAAAAACTTTTTTATTTATATTTTCAATTAGAAATCTCGCTTTTATCCTTTTTCTTATCTCGCTCTTTCTTATATTCAGCTTGTATATAATTATCAATTAACTATCATTTTTTTTCAATCATTTCTTTATATAAAAATATGAGCCCGGTTTTATTTTTAGCTTTTATTATGGTACCATCATTAAAAGGTCAGTAAATTTTGCAAGAAATGTCTTAATGAAAACAACTAAGTAAATTGTTCTCTTTTTTTTGACAAAGTGCCAATAGGATGTTACTCTAGTATGGTCACTTTTTTCGTGAGAGTTTTCTGAAAAAATAAAAAAGTAAGGAGTGAGTACTTTTGAGTAAAAAAGTTCGAATAGAACATTTAACCAAAGTATTTGGTCGAAGAACTCAACAAGCACTTGAACTGGTTAGAAAAGGAAAAACCAAACAAGAGATCGTGGAAGAAACCGGCGCAACGGTCGGGGTACATGATGTTAGTTTCGACGTAGAAGAAGGGGAAGTTTTTGTTATTATGGGACTTTCAGGAAGTGGGAAATCCACTTTGGTACGGATGATTAATCGGTTGATTGATCCAACTTCCGGAGAAGTCTATATTGACGATGCGGATGTTGCTAAAATGTCCAAAGAAGACTTGCGTGAAGTTCGTCGAAACAAAGTGAACATGGTTTTCCAAAATTTCGGACTTTTTCCCCAACGGACCGTTTTAGAAAATACGGAGTATGGTTTAGAAGTACGCGGCGTGCCTAAAGAAGAACGCCAGAAAAAAGCCGAAGAAGCTTTGGATAATTCCGGTTTGCTGTCTTTTAAGGACCAATATCCCAATCAATTATCTGGTGGGATGCAACAACGGGTTGGCTTAGCTCGGGCACTTGCCAATGATCCAGAAGTCTTGTTAATGGACGAAGCATTCTCTGCTTTAGACCCATTAATTCGCCGCGATATGCAGGATGATTTGTTAGATTTGCAAGAACGCGTACAAAAAACCATTATCTTTATTACCCACGATTTAAACGAAGCCTTAAGAATCGGGGATCGGATTGCGTTAATGCGTGATGGGGAAATTATGCAAATTGGTACTGGAGAAGAAATCTTGACTCATCCAGCCAATGATTTTGTTCGAGAGTTTGTGGAAGATGTCGACCGTTCGAAAGTGTTGACGGCAGAAAATATTATGGAACCTGCGTTAACGATTAATGCAGAGACCGACGGCCCTAACGTTGCTTTACAACGGATGCGCAAAGAAGAGATCAGCATGTTAATCGCTGTCGATCGCAAACGTTACTTAAAGGGAAGTTTGACGGCAGAAGCCGCCTTGGATGCGCGCAAGAATGAAAAAACACTGAAAGAAGTGTTGGATAAAAACGTACAAAAAGTTCAAAAAGATACTTTAGTGACGGACATTTTTGATATGATCTACAATTCACCAGCTCCATTGGCAGTGGTCGATGATGAGGACCGTGTAGTTGGTGTCGTTGTTCGTGGTAGTGTCATCGGTGCCATGACAGATACCGAAAAAGAAGAAGATAAGAGTGAAGACGGTAAAGAAAACACTGAAACAGTAGACCAGAAAGGAGTGAGCGCAGATGCTTGATTTTCTACAAAATGAAATTCCTATGTCGGATTGGGTTGACACAGGCGTTGATTGGCTAACGGAAAACTGGTCCGCGTTTTTCTCATTCTTGCAATCATTAGGACAATCCATAATGGATACAATGACCAATGGCTTGACTATGATTCACCCCTTGTTATTTATTGTTATTGTAACGGTAGCAGCATTTTTCTTAGGTGGGAAAAAGTGGCAATTGCCGACATTTACCCTACTTGGTTTGTTGCTTATTTATAACCAAGATTTATGGTCTGATTTAATGAGTACACTTACTTTAGTAATTATTTCAAGTTTGATTTCAGTGATTATTGGAGTTCCACTGGGTGTATTAATGTCTAAAAGTGAAATTGCAAGAAATATTATTACGCCTGTTCTTGACTTTATGCAGACGATGCCAGGTTTTGTATATTTAATTCCGGCTGTAGCTTTCTTTGGTATCGGAATGGTGCCTGGGGTGTTTGCTTCTGTCATCTTTTCTCTGCCACCAACCGTACGGATGACGAACTTAGGGATTCGTCAAGTACCAACAGAATTAGTGGAAGCGTCCGATTCTTTCGGTGGAACTGCTTGGCAAAAATTATTTAAATTAGAAATGCCTCTAGCTAAAGGAAATATCTTTGCCGGTATCAACCAAACTATGATGTTAGCATTATCGATGGTTGTGATTGCTTCAATGATCGGTGCCCCTGGATTAGGACAAGGCGTTCTATCTGCGGTACAACGTTCCCAAGTAGGAAATGGTTTTGTTTACGGCTTGGCCATTGTTATCTTAGCAATTATTATGGACCGCTTTACACAAAACCTAAATACGAGTGGGAATAGCTCAAACGAGAATTAAGAAAACGTTGAGTATTTCTAATTATAGCAACTAACTTTGTGCGCAAAAAAAGATTGAAACTATTATTTTAAATAGTAAAAAGCGTTAGAAGTTGGATAAAAATAGGATAAGATAAGCTTAAGATTCGGTAAGGCAAAAGCTTCTGCCCATCTTGCCTGTCTTTTTTGAAATCAGTTAATAAAAATTGTTATACAATTTTTAAAAATTTTGGAAAGGATGTTTTATTTTGAAGAAGAAGTTAGTAGGTATGTTAGCATTAAGTTCAGTATTTTTGTTGGCTGCATGTAGTAATGGTGGAGGAGATAACGACGCTGAAGGCGGCGGCAATGGTAATGGTGAAACTGTTGAGCTATCCTATGTGGAATGGGATACAGAAGTCGCTTCAACAAATGTTGTAGCTCAAGTATTAGAAGACATGGGTTATGAAGTAAATACTACTCCTCTAGATAATTCTGTAATGTGGGAAGCTGTAGCTAATGGCGAATCCGATGGTATGGTTGCTGGTTGGTTGCCGGTAACGCATAAGGCCCAATATGAAAAATTTGGTGATCAAGTGGAAGACTTAGGTCCAAATTTGCCAGATGCAGCGAAATTAGGACTTGTTGTGCCTGAATATATGGATGTAGATTCGATTGAAGATCTAGATGATCAAGTACCAAATAAGGAAATTATCGGTATTGAACCAGGTGCTGGAGTAGTTTCTGCTGCAGAAGATACTGTGGATACTTATGATAACTTATCTGATTGGAAAGTAACTCCATCTTCTAGTGGGGCAATGACTTCACAATTGGCAAGTGCGATCAAAAACGAAGATCCTATTGTTATCACAGGTTGGTCTCCACACTGGATGTTTGAAAGATATGATCTTAAATATCTAGATGATCCAGAAGGAACGATGGGTGATGCTGAAAGTATCCATACAATGGTTCGTGAAGGATTAGAAGATGACATGCCAGAAGTTTATAGTGTATTAGATAACTTCGAATGGACTGAAGATGATATGAACACTGTCATGTTAGATATTGAAGATGGTACTGATCCAGAGGATGCTGCTAAAAACTGGATTGAAGACAACCAAGATAAAGTCGATGAATGGACAAAAGACGCAGAATAAACTCTATTCATCTATAAAAGTAAAAAAATGGAAGCTAGTTGAAACTAGCTTCCATTTTTTTGTGGTGCAATAAAGACGTCAAAGTGATTCGGAAGGTGGAGTATTTAAAGCCTCTTATTTCAAACATGGAGAATTTTTTGGCACTTCCTTGTCTAATTTATTTATTAAGAAATTTTTCTATGAATATCAGTACTACGTATGACAAAAAAATTCAAAAAAAAAACGTTGTTTTACCAACGTTTCAAAACATAAGCGGGTGACGAGAATCGAACTCGCGACGGAAGCTTGGGAAGCTTCTGTTTTACCACTAAACTACACCCGCATAACACAAACTATTATAATCCAAAATAGCAAAATAGACAATAGTTACTTGAAGTGAAAACCGCTAGAAAATTAAAATTCACCTATTTTTGATATTGCGTATATGGATTTCTCTACTGATCATAATTAATGGCCTTATTAAAAGTTGAAAGCTACCGATGAGAAACAAAATCGATCCATAAAAACTAGTGGATTCCTTGAAAAACAAGAGACTTCCAGCGATAAAAAATAAGGCTAAGATGATGTCATTCATTTGATATAGCATATTGTAGAAGGCATCAATTTTTATGTCATGCTTGAATAAAGTAAAAGTTAATTCCTTTGGTCTATTATTATTCATACTAACCACCTCTCATAATATTTTACAAATAAATAATAAAAGATAAAAGTAATTCAAATTATTCAGTTTTTACGCCTGTTTTCAATTTAACAACTCTTCATTTAACAAAGTAAGTCATTTAATGAAAAAGATTTGTTATTCTACTTGGTATTTTCTGGTTTTGTTATTACCTTAATGGTAAGATGACAATTGATAACCATTAGGTAATTCGAAAACTTTTAATAGCATGGTTTATTTTAAAGGAGGAGGATCATGAACATATTTGTCGATTTATTTTTTACCTTTAGCCGAATTGGGGCGTTAACTTTTGGTGGTGGCTACGCTATGCTACCGATTTTACAAAGGGAAGTTGTAAAGAATAAAAAATGGGCAACGGATGAAGAACTTGTTGATTATTTTGCTATAGGCCAAACGACACCAGGAATTATTGCTATCAATACTGCAACTTTCATCGGTCAGAAACAACGTGGCGCAATAGGTGGGATTGTAGCGCCCCTTGGATTTGTTTTTCCTTCATACATTATCATTACACTGATCTCTATGTTTATGAGAAATTTTTCTGAGTTGCCGATTATTCAAAATGCATTTGCCGGTATTCGTGTAAGTGTGTATATTTTGATTTTAAACGCAGTTTTAAATCTTTGGAAAAATTCCGTTGTAGATAAAGTTGGAATTTTAATCTTTGCACTTGTTTTTACATTCTCTGTCTTTACTAGTTTGTCTCCGGTATTATTTATTATTTTAGCTGGGGTTATCGGAGTTGCGGCTAAATTGTTTGAAAGGAGGCAGCAACAAAAATGATTTATTTACAGCTTTTTTATGAGTTTTTTAAAACAGGCTTATTTTCTGTAGGTGGTGGACTTGCTACCTTGCCTTTCTTATATGATATTTCTGATCGTACAGCTTGGTTTACTCATGATCAGTTAGCGGATATGATTGCTATTTCTGAGTCATCGCCAGGCGCCATTGGGATTAATATGGCGACATATACAGGACATCTAACAGCGGGTCCTTTGGGCGGTATTATTGCGACTTTAGGCCTTGTTTCACCAGCGATTATCATTATTTTACTGATTGGCGGATTAATAATGAAATTTCGTAAAAGTTTCTATGTAGAGGCTGTATTTTATGGGTTAAGACCTGCTTCGACCGCACTTATCGCTGCTGCTGGGTTTGCTGTGGTATGGTCGGATTTATTTGATTTCTCAAGTCTTAATAATGCTGGAGGCTGGTTAGGGGTTATTAATTGGAAATCACTTGTGTTGGCTATTCTATTGTTTTTTATTATGCGTCATAAATTATTTAAAAATTTACATCCGGTGATTTTTATTGCTTTATCAGCTTTGGTCGGTATTGTTTTTCAATTTGCTTAATGCAAAAAGAATCTTCTGTTTGGCTCTTGGGTTGGTGGCCACACTGAAGATTCTTTTTTTTAATGAAGTGAGTGGAAGTCGCTTTGTTCATTCCTCTTTGCGATTTTCTGTGCTTTTTCAGTATTTTTAAAATGAAGTTTGGCGTAATGTCCTAATAATTCGACACCGCCTTTTGTAATGATTTCTGCTGCTTTTTTATCTGATTGTGCTCCTGCCCCTGAAGGAAGTTTTATACCGATTTCCTGGGATTGTCTTTTTAATATATCCAAAAATTCGGCGCGGCAAATAATAGAAGCTGCCGCCACAGCTAAGTGATACTGTTCTCCTTTAGTAATGAAATAAAGGTTTTGTGTGACTGGATTTTCCTCAGTTTTTAGGTATTTTCGATAGGTAGATTCTTGCGCAAATTGATCAATTAAAATAGCTTCGGGTTGTTGCGGACTTATCTTTTCTAATAACAGACCAATACAATGATTATGCAGAGCTACTTTCATATGAACAGCATTATACTTCGGCTGTATTTCATTGTATTTTTTTGGCATAACTGTTAATTTTTGATAATAAATCAGCTTTTTTAGCTTGGGAGCAAGTGCTAAAATTTGCTGATCACTTAGCTTTTTGGAATCTTTTACTCCTAGTTTTTTTAGCTCGTCTAAGTGTGTTTTATCAACATAAGCTGCACAGACCACTAAGGGACCAAAATAACTGCCATTACCCACTTCGTCACTTCCAATGATACTTTTTTTGGAAAAACCTGCAGGCAAACTTCCTGACGTTTTGCTTTTTTGAATCGGCGAATTTTCCCATAATGCAGCTTCTTGGTCTTCATTTTCTCCTTGAAACATCACTTTGCCAGAAGGATAAGCAGTAATAGTAACGCCCTTTTTTTTCGCAAAAAAAGCGGCATGCGGGATTTTACGAGATGTTATGTAATCTTTGTAGTATTGTTCGGCTTTTTTTAATTGTTGAGGAGATAACTTAATAACAGTTGTTGCCATAGAGTCTTTCCTTCTCTCTAATAGGATTGTTTTATTTTAGCATAATGCATATTTAAATGAAATATAGTAAAATAAATGAATGCATGGAAAAATTTAAAGTTTTCCTTTATAATGGTAAGGTGTTTTCAAGAAAAACATTGAGAGTGTTATAATAATAAATACCGATAGGTTTGGGAGGCTGAGCAAGGTGGCAAAGCAGAAAAGTCGATTTAAAGCGGTAATTGAAAATCAGAATTACACCATCATCAGTAATGAAAATCCTAAGCATATGAAAATGGTAACTGAACTTGTTAACGATCAGCTTAAAGAAATTAAAAAAATGTCTGCAGGACTAGATAGCGAGCAAGCAGCCATCTTACTTGCTATTAATACGGTATCTGATCAATTAAAAAAACAAGAGGAATTGTTAAAATTAGAAAAAGAGAACAAGGCTTTACAGGAAAGAGCCGATGAAGCCGCAGAACTTAAAAACCGTATTCAACGTATTGAAAAAGTGGAACAAGAAGCAAAGAAAGCCTTAAAAAAACAGGGAAACAACAATATAAGAGTGAATAACCATGTACAAGCGCAACAAATTTTAAATGAAAAACGCAAGCAGAGTATTCAACAAAAAGTAACTCAAAGCTAGCAGAAAGGAAGACTGAATGATTGGTTTTATAATCTTTTTACTATTATTATTTTCTTTTTATAATGGTGCAAGACGAGCAACAGCTTTGCAGTTGGTATATACTGTAGGTTGTATCTTATCCTTTTTTCTTGCAATGAGCCTTTATCAAAGTTGGGGTCAAAAGATCGAGCTATATGTCCCTTATTTATCTGTAACACCAGATGCCAAAATGGTTTATTACAGCCAAGCTTTATCTTTTGATTTAGATAAGGCTTATTACGCAGCTGTTGCCTTTATGGGATGGTTAATTTTTGGCTGGCTGCTTACCAAATTCGTCATGATTTTTCTCAAGAACCTCCGATTCAAACGGATCTTAGAAGATGACTGGCTGGTAGCAGGGATTTTAAATACGATATTAATGTACTTGACGATTTTATTCTTTTTAAAAGTTTTAACCATGGTACCAATCAATGCAATCCAGAATATTTTTTCTCGAAGTTTTACTGCTGATTTTATTGTGGATAAGACGCCTTTTTTATCTAGTATGCTAGATAAATTATGGATAACCGATATTATCTAATAGGTAGAGCAGTCTTTTGCAAATGTATGCAAAACTGCTCTATTTTAACGCTAAAAAGAAAGGAAGAAAGTAGGTGAAAAAATGGCGGAATTAAATCAGGCTATTTTAGCTACTCTTGAGTTTGATCAAGTGAAAACGCAGATTGCGCAATATTTGGTTACAGAGCAAGGTAAGGAAGAATTACAAGCTTTAATGCCGGTTAAAGAAATTTCCAAAATTACATCTTATTTGGAAGAAACAGATGATGCGATGAAAGTCCTTCGACTGCGCGGGGGAATCCCAATTCCAAAAATTGAAAATATTCAGCCGCATATGAAAAGGATTGAAATTGGTGCTGACTTAAACGGTGTTGAATTATCCCAGATCTCTCGTATTTTATCGACTACAGCAGAAGTGGATCGTTTTTTGGAAGAATTTAAAGAAGATGAAATACAGTTTTACCGTTTATATGGTTGGCAAGAACAATTGACAGCATTGCCTTCTTTAAGACGACGATTGAAGACGGCGATTGACGAAGAGGGTCGCGTGACAGATGAAGCCTCTGAAGCGATTAGAACCATCCGCCGTAACATTACACGTACAGAACAAAGCATTCGGGAAAATTTAGATGGAATTGTTCACGGAAAACAGGCCCGTTACCTTAATGATACTCTTATTACTATGCGCAATGAGCGCTATGTCATTCCGGTTAAACAGGAAAATCGAAATGTATTTGGCGGTGTTGTGCATGATCAAAGTTCTTCAGGTCAAACACTTTTCATTGAGCCTGGGCAAGTGGTGGAACTAAATAACCGTTTACGTCAATATCAGATTGCTGAAAGAGATGAAATTGCTCGTATTTTATCTGAACTGTCAGCAGAATTAGTTCCTAACCGTAAAGAAATTTTGCATAATGCTTATGTGATTGGAAAATTTGATTTTATGAATGCCAAAGCTCGTTATGCTAAGGATTTAAAAGCTGTGGTTCCTCTTATTAATCAAAAAAATCATGTTTATTTTAAACAAGCAAGACATCCTCTTTTGGATCAAACCAAAGTGGTCGCTAATGACATTATGATTGGCGAAGACTACCAAGCTGTCGTTATTACTGGACCTAATACGGGGGGAAAGACAATCACACTAAAAACGCTGGGGTTATTACAGCTAATGGGACAAGCCGGCTTGCCGATTCCCGCTGGTGAAGATAGTCAGATGGGAATTTTCAATGAAATTTTTGCGGATATTGGTGACGAACAATCGATTGAACAAAATTTATCGACTTTTTCATCTCATATGACCACTATCGTTGAAGTCTTAGAAAAAGTTGATGAGAATAGTTTAGTCTTATTTGACGAGTTAGGAGCAGGCACTGATCCTCAAGAAGGTGCTGCTTTAGCCATCGCGATTTTAGATGATTTAGCTGCTAAACAAGCTTATGTTATGGCCACAACTCACTATCCTGAGTTAAAAGTTTATGGTTATAATCGTCCTAAAACAGTGAATGCCTCTATGGAGTTTGATGTCGATACACTCAGTCCGACTTATAAGTTACTAATTGGCGTTCCAGGGCGCAGTAATGCTTTTGAAATTTCACGGCGTTTGGGATTAAATCATTCCCTGATTGAATCTGCTAAACAGATTATGGACGGTGAAAGTCAGGATCTAAATGAAATGATTACAGACTTAGAAAATCGCCGTAAGATGGCTGAAACTGAGTACTTGGAGTTACGTCATTATGTGAGTGAGTCTGAACAATTGCATAAAGAACTAGAAGAAGCTTATCAATATTTTTATGAGCAAAGAGAAAATGAATTAGCCAAAGCCCGCGAAAAGGCTAATGAAATTGTTCAACAGGCCAAAGAAAAATCAGATGAAATCATTTCTGACCTACGAAAAATGCAACAACAAAGCGGACAGAAAAACGTAAAAGAAAACGAATTGATTCAAGCTAAAGGTCAATTAAATCAACTACAGCAGCCAGAAGATGCTCTGAAGAAAAATAAAGTCTTACAGAAAGCAAAAAAACAAAAGCAATTTAAAGCGGGCGATGAAGTTTTAGTAATTCCTTATAATCAACGAGGCGAATTGTTAGACAAAGTAGGTAAAAACCAATGGCAAGTCCAATTGGGAATTTTAAAGATGGATGTAGATGAACAGGATTTACAGGCAGTTGCAGCTAAAGAACCAGCTACACCTAAACGTCATGTATCTACATTAAATTCCTCTGGTCCCCATGTTTCCAATCAGTTGGATTTAAGAGGAAAACACTATGAAGATGCCTTAAATGAACTTGACCAATATTTAGATGCTGCGATTTTAGCAGGTTATCCGCAAGTGACCATTGTTCATGGAAAAGGCACGGGGGCTTTAAGAAAAGGTGTCTTCAATTATTTGAAAAAACATCGTAGTGTAAAAGATTTTGATTTTGCGCCTGCCAATCAAGGTGGTAATGGAGCAACGATTGTCAATTTTAAATAGGAAAAGAGCTTTAAGCAAGTTAATTTGCAAGTGTGGATGAAGGTGCTATACTTTATCTATTGAATTGGAGGTTACAAAAAATGGCACAAGCAGTAACAGACAAAAATTTTAATGTAGAAACAGAAAATGGTTTAGTCTTAATTGATTTTTGGGCAACTTGGTGTGGCCCTTGCAGAATGCAAGCACCTATTTTAGAACAAATCGAATCAGAGTATGATGAAGATGAGTTCCGAGTAGTAAAAATTGATGTGGACGAAAACCCAGAAGTACCTGCTAGTTTTGGTATTATGAGTATCCCAACATTAATTCTGAAAAAAGACGGAGAAGTTGTCGATAAAGCAATTGGTGTACAAACAAAAGACCAATTAGAAACGATGATTACTTCTCACATGTAAAATTTTATTAGCTAAAAGATTCCAGACGATTGACTTCGTTTGGAATTTTTTTATATAAAGGAATAAAATTTGATAAACGGTAACCAATAGATGTACTTTTCTTGATATTGGTCAAAAAAAAGACAAACTTCATATATTTTCTTTTTTTAGAAACACAAGGCGGTTTGAAAAGCTTCTTTTATATTTACATCATTAATATTAAGTGGGTGGTAATAAAAGAGAATCGTTTTTTGTTATTAAAATTACGCTCTATAGAAAGAATCGATTGTGTTATAATTAAGCGTAACAAAGATTGGTATATTATGGTAATAGTGAAAGGAGGAAGAGGAGATTTGAAAAAGAACAAGTTTCTTTTTAGTAGTTTTATTGGTTTAGCTGGCTACTTTTTATTTAGAAACCAGCCGGAAAACATCACTTTAAAAGTCGCTCTACCAGAAAGGGTAGAAGAAGCTGTTTCAGAAAAGTTCACTCAAGAAGATATTTATTTAATCGCTAGTGATGGTTTGCCACTAGCACTTACAATATTTCAACCAAAAAAACAGCCGGTAAAAGCTGCAATACAAGTTATTCATGGACTATTAGAACATCGGCTGCGTTATAGCCATTTGGCAGCTTTTTTAGCCAAAAATGGTTTTGCAGTTATTTTGAGTGATAATCGTGGTCATGGAGAGTCTATAGATAAAAAGAATCCTTTAGGCCAGATGCCTGGTATCAAGCGCATGCTTAATGATCAGCTTAAGATTCCCCAATTTATTAATGAACGTTTTGCCGATCTAGATGTTTATTTTTATGGTCATTCTTTTGGTTCAGTTCTAGCACGTTTATATTTACAAAAAAATGATCAAATGATTGCTAAACTATTAATGACAGGGACCGTCCAGTACGAGAAAAAAGCCAAATATGGCGTTATTCTTGCACTTTTTTCCGATCTATTAGCAGGTAAAAAAAGTTATTCTTGGGTTATAAAAAAATTAACTCGCTTTGGTTCGACGGATAAAAGGTGGCTAACGAACGATCAAATACAAGTAGAAAAGGCCTTGCGTGATCCACGTATGCTGCCTGGATATAATAATTTGGGAGTTACAACCATTTGGGAAGGAGTCCGTCGTCTGAAAGAGACGCACTTATTTACCTGTCAGAATTCTGATTTACCTATTTTGAGTATTACTGGGTCAGAAGATGTTACTATTACAGGTGGTGTAAAAGGTTTATCCGATACGAAAAAGACTCTACGCAAAATTGGCTATACGAATGTAAAAATGCTTAATTTTCCTGATATGAAACACGAAGTTATCAATGAAGTTGATCAAGAATCTGTCTACCAAACAATTTTAGATTTTTTCGCTAAGTAAAAAGTTCGACAGTATATAT
>NZ_BCPY01000004.1 GCF_001544195.1 Tetragenococcus solitarius NBRC 100494 | reverse complement strand
GATTAAAAATATATTACATTCGTTTTTTGCTTTGCTTACGAAATTTCTTACATGTATAATTATAGTAAATGTGAAAGTTTGGAGGAGTGTAAATGAAATCGTCTTTGTCACGAAAAGAACGCAGAAAAATTCAGCAGCGTTTGACTTTATATGGAAATATGAAAAAAGGTGCAGCAGTGCTTGGTACGACTGTTACAGCTTGTTCTATGGTTGGAGTATTAACACCGTTACATAATGTATATGCTGACGAAGTCGACAGCAATAATGTAGTAGCGCCTTATGATTCAGATAGTGGCGCAGATGATGTACAAAGCCAAACACAAAGCCCTGAAAATGAAGAAGTAAATCCTGAAACTGGTGATATGTCAGGCAGTAACACAACTGGAACTGGTGTAGAGCAATCACGAGTAACAGAAGAACAGCAAGAACAACTACCACAAGATTCGCAACAGCCTTCGATAACAGGTGACGAAGCAGTGCAACAACCGCAGGCAGAACAACAGACAGAAGAAGAAACGCCTGAAAAAGAAACTGTTGAAGAACCAACTCAAGAGGCTGAAGAGCCAGAAGAAAATAAAGAAGATGAAGAATTGTTACAAGAAGCAGCAGAACAACTTCCAGGAGATGACGGTCCTGCACCTTCGACTTTTTCAGCTCTTGCAAAAGAACCTTCTGCTTTTATTGAAGAGCTTGCGGGGCATGCCAAACCGGTTGCTTCATCAAATAATTTATATGCTTCAGTGATGATTGCCCAAGCGATTGTCGAAAGTGGTTGGGGGTCAAGCACTTTATCACAAGCACCTAATTATAATTTATTTGGAATTAAAGGAAGTTATAATGGACAATCTGTCAAGATGCCTACCCAAGAATTTGTCAACGGCAGATACATTACAATTAAAGCAGATTTTCGTAAGTATCCATCTTATACTGCTTCATTTCAAGACAATGCTGCTTTATTAAGTACGAGTTTATATAGCGGCGCTTGGAAGAGTAATACAAACTCATACAAAGATGCTACAGCTGCTTTAACCGGTCTTTATGCGACTGCGCCAAACTACAATACTGTTTTAAATGGGATCATTGAAAATTATAATTTGACTCGTTTTGATACAGGTAATTCTGGTGGAATTATTGATACAGGTACAGGTGGTAGCGGAAACTCCGGCAATAGCGGGAATTCGTCTAACAATGGGAATTCCTCTAGCAGTGGAAATCCTTCTAGCAATAGCTCTGGTACTTATACGGTAAAATCCGGGGATTCAGTGTGGTTAATTGCAAATAAACATGGAATCACAATGAACCAACTACGTAGCTGGAATAACATCAAAAATGACTTTGTCTATCCAGACCAAAAATTAACGGTGAAAAAAGGCAGTGGTTCAAGTAATACGGGAAACTCTAGCAATAATTCAGGTAATAATGGAAGTTCCTCTACTAGTGGTTCAACTAGTTATACGGTAAGGTCCGGGGATTCAGTGTGGTTAATTGCAAATAAACATGGAATCACAATGAATCAATTGCGCAGCTGGAATAATATTAAAAACGATTTTGTCTATCCAGGTCAGAAATTGACAGTGAAAAAGGGCGGTAATACAAACAGTACTAGCAATTCCAACAGCAGCTCATCTGCAAAAGGCAGCTACACGGTAAAATCCGGGGATTCAGTGTGGTTAATTGCAAATAAACATGGAATCACAATGAATCAATTGCGCAGCTGGAATAATATTAAAAACGACTTTGTCTATCCAGACCAAAAACTAACAGTGAAAAAAGGCAGTAGTTCAAATAGCTCCAGTAATTCCAACAGCAGCTCATCTGCAAAAGGCAGCTACACGGTAAAATCCGGGGATTCAGTGTGGTTAATTGCGAATAAACATGGAATTACGATGAATCAATTGCGCAGTTGGAACAATATTAAAAATGACTTTGTCTATCCAGGCCAAAAATTAACGGTGAAAAAAGGCAGTGGTTCAAGTAATACGGGAAACTCTAGCAATAATTCAGGTAATAATGGAAGTTCCTCTACTAGTGGTTCAACTAGTTATACGGTAAAATCCGGGGATTCAGTATGGTTAATTGCAAATAAACATGGAATCACAATGAACCAATTGCGCAGCTGGAATAATATTAAAAATGACTTTGTTTACCCAGGTCAGAAATTGACAGTGAAAAAGGGCGGTAGTTCAAATAGCTCCAGTAATTCCAATAGCAATTCGTCAAATGGTTCTACGCATAAAGTGAAAATCGGAGATAGTTTATGGATGATCTCACAAAAAAATGGGATTTCAATCAGTCGTTTGAAATCAATTAACCATCTAACCTCAGATACAATTTATATAGGCCAAACTTTGAAAGTAAGTTAGCATTTTTAAGTAAGCAAACATGTCAGTAAGGCATGTTTGTTTACTTAAATTATTCAATGATGAATTGAATTCGTTCTACTTTTTTGATACGATATACACAATCTATTAACATATGAACCAAACTTGCTAGGGAGTAGTAGAAAGTTTTTCCTTTTTAAGAGAGTGCATGGATGGTGAGAATGTACAAGGACGCTTTTGAACTTACCTTAGTCAACATAGAAGACATGTATTCGGCGACGGTCGTTAAAACGTTTGAGGCTGAATTATTTTCAGTAAAAATAGGTGGTACCACGCTTATTGCGTCCTATAAGGAGCTATTTAGTTTCTTATGGGCTTTTTTTATTATATAAGGAGGAGAAAATTTGTGAAAACTTATGACCACAAAGCAATTGAAAAAAAATGGCAAACTTATTGGAAAAAAAATAATACTTTTGTTACCACAGAAGATGAACAAAAACCAAATACTTACTTACTGGATATGTTTCCTTATCCATCAGGGCAGGGCTTGCATGTAGGTCATCCAGAAGGTTATACAGCTACTGATATTTTGGCACGCATGAAACGTAGCCAGGGGCATAATGTATTACATCCAATGGGCTGGGACGCTTTTGGACTACCTGCTGAACAGTATGCGCTAGACACCGGAAATGACCCGGCAGAATTTACCAAAAAGAATATTGAAGTATTTCGCAAACAAATCAATTCATTAGGTTTTAGTTATGATTGGTCGCGAGAAATTAATACAACGGATCCTAATTATTATAAATGGACCCAATGGATTTTTACTAAGTTGTATGAAAAAGGACTAGCTTATGAAGCTGAAGTACCTGTAAACTGGGTACCAGAGCTTGGGACAGTAATTGCAAACGAAGAAGTTATTGACGGCAAAAGTGAACGTGGCGGATATGATGTTGTACGTAAACCAATGCGGCAATGGATGCTGAAGATTACAGAGTACGCGGATCGACTATTAGATGATTTAGAAGAGCTAGATTGGCCTGAAAGCATTAAAGAAATGCAACGAAATTGGATCGGCCGTTCTGTTGGAGCAAATGTAGAATTTACAGTAAAAGAAACAGGTGATACATTTACTGTATTTACCACAAGACCAGACACACTTTTTGGCGCAACCTATGCCGTTTTTGCTCCGGAATTAGAACTTGTTCAAAAAATTACCCAACCAGAACAAAAAGAAGAAGTAGAACAGTACGTTGCTACAGCAGCAAAAAAATCTGAATTAAGCCGGACGGACTTAGCAAAAGAAAAAACAGGAGTCTTTACAGGCGCTTATGCTATTAACCCAGTAAATGGTAAAGAAATCCCTATCTGGATTGCAGATTATGTGCTATCTTCTTACGGAACTGGTGCTATTATGTCTGTACCAGCACATGATGAACGTGACTATGAATTTGCGAAGAAATTTCATTTAGAGATTGTCCCTGTATTAGAAGGTGGAGATATTGAAAAAGAGGCCTTTACAGAAGATGGCGCACATATTAATTCTGGCTTTTTAGATGGTCTATACAAAGAAGAAGCTATAGACAAAATGGTTACTTGGCTAGAAAAAGAAGGCGTAGGGCAAAAGCAAGTTAGCTATCGTTTGCGTGATTGGCTATTTTCTAGACAACGTTATTGGGGCGAGCCTATCCCGATTATTCATTGGGAAGATGGAACAGTTTCTGCTTTGTCAGAAGAAGAATTACCTTTGGAATTACCTAAAACAACGGATATTAAACCAAGCGGAACGGGTGAGTCCCCTTTAGCTAATATCGCCGATTGGGTCAATGTAACAGATCCTGCGACCGGAAAAAAAGGTTATCGAGAAACAAATACGATGCCGCAATGGGCTGGAAGCTCTTGGTATTTCTTACGCTTTATTGATCCACATAATAAGGGAGCATTAGCAGATTACGACCATTTAAAAGAATGGATGCCAGTGGATGTTTACATCGGAGGAGCTGAGCACGCAGTATTGCATTTATTATATGCTCGTTTCTGGCATAAGTTCTTATATGACCTGGGAGTTGTTCCGACAAAAGAGCCTTTCCAAAAGTTGTATAATCAGGGAATGATCTTAGGAACAAATAATGAAAAAATGTCAAAATCTCGGGGGAATGTTGTTAATCCTGACGATGTTGTTGAACGATATGGAGCTGATACGCTGCGCCTTTATGAAATGTTTATGGGACCTTTAGATGCTTCTGTTGCCTGGAGTGAAAATGGTCTGGAAGGAAGCCGGAAGTTCTTAGATCGAGTATGGCGCTTATGTGTTGATGAAGACGGAAAAATGCGTGATCGTATTACGACAATAAACGATGGTTCATTAACAAAAGTTTATAATCAAACGGTTAAAAAAGTAACCGAAGACTTTGAGAACTTGCGCTTTAATACTGGAATTTCTCAGTTAATGGTATTTGTCAATGAAGCAAACAAAGTGGACTCGCTTTATTATGAATATATTGAAGGCTTTGTTCAACTATTAGCTCCTGTTGCTCCTCACTTGGGCGAGGAACTTTGGTCTATTTTGGGCCATGAAGGTGGAATTTCCTACGTTGCTTGGCCAACTTATGATGAATCTGCTTTAGTTGAAGAGCAAGTAGAAGTTGTTTTACAAATAAATGGGAAAGTAAGAGCAAAGGTACAAGCTTCTGCTCAAGCAACTAAAGAAGAATTGGAAGAAATAGCTAAAAATAATTCATCAATACAAGAACATTTGACTGGTAAAACGATTCGCAAAGTCATTGTTGTGCCTAATAAAATTGTTAATATTGTAGCGAATTAATACAATAAAAACGCAAGATTCAACTATATGTTGGATACTTGCGTTTTTAAAAGCCATTACTGTTTTTAACTGTAATGGAATGAATGATCTTGGAGGTAGTAGTAAAAGGGGATAGTTTGATTTTTATTGGTGAAGAAAAAATTGATGAACAGGCTAAACAAGAAAAATAGGTAAAATAAAAAAGAAGCTAGAATGTTCTAGCTTCTTTTTTATTTTTATTCTTCGGCTTCATAATCGATATCAATATTGCCATGTACGGCTTTTGAGTAAGGGCAGATGCCATCTGTTTCTTTCATATATTTTAAAGTATCTTCTTTGGAAACACCGTCAATTTTTCCGATCAATTTGATTTCTAAGTGAAGTGTTGTGTGATCATCTGGCAGATCTCCATATAAAGCTACTTCTGCACGGATTGTGCGATCACGATCGCCCAAGCCATCACGTTCTAGTGGAAATTGGATTGCACCATTGAAGCAAGCAGAAATACCAGCAGCAAATAATTCTTCTGGGTTTGTATAGCCTTTTTTATTTGTTCCAGTTGTCTTTACTTCAAAATCACCATTTAAGGATTTGCTGACACCTTCACGTCCGCCTTCATTAATTACTGTTGAAACAGACATTTTGTTACTCATGAATCGACACTCCTTTTGTGTTTTTTTTCTTACAACTTCACTATAGTATAAAAAACAAAAGAAGAGAAATAAAGTGCTTATACTATGATAAAATAATAAATAAAAAAACTGGTTTAAAATGTCTGTTGAAGACTAAACCAGTTTTTTTACTATTATTTTGCGCGCGCTAAACCCAGAAATAAAGTAGAGGTGGCGACAATCGGGAAAAGCCATACCAATACAAAGCCATAAGGCATAGCAGAACGCGTATAATTCTCGGTCGTTCCTTGAGCAATGATGGCTGAAAAAAGTCTCCAACCAAAAATAATGATAAAGAAAAAGACGATAGCGGTGCCGATGAGAAGTAGTTGTTTTTTACGTTTAGTGCTCATGGGAAGATGCTCCTTCAAATTATTGTTACTTCGATTATACAAGAAAAAAAGAATAAAAATAAGGACCTTAGTAAAAGAAAATAAAATGTAATGAAATTGAAATAATTATTTTTTTTCTTCTTCATTAATCAAACGTTTAACAATGTGAAAATCTCCTTCGTACGGTAGCTCTTTTCCTTTGTATTTCATCATTTTTTCAATCCCTTTGCCAGCAATAATAACTGTATCATTTGCTTGTGCTTGGTTAAAAGCTGAGGTCACAGCTGAAGTCCGGTCAAGCGCTGACTGAATTTCGACCTTAGGGTTTGTGATCGCTGCTTTTATTTCTGCAGCAATATCGGCGGGATCTTCAAAATCTGGATCATCACTCGTTAAGATAGCTATGTCTGCGCATTCTGACAATGCTTTGCCAATATCGGGCCTGCGTGAAATAGCCTTGCCGCCTGCACTGCCTGTGACGATAATCGTTCGTCCATTTGGCCGTAATTCATGGGCAAATTGACCGATGGAATGGATACTAAGATAGTTATGCGCATAATCGACAAAAATGTAAGCACCATTTGTTTTTTCTAACAAATTCATACGTCCAGGAATTTGAGTCAATGGCAAACTTTCTTGACAAGTTTCTTTTGTTGCATTGGCTAATCCGCAAACTAAAATTGCCGCTGCAGCATTTTCGTGGTTGAATTGTCCAAATAAAGATAGACGGTAAGTGCCGTTCATATTTAATGTATCCTTATTTGCTGCTGTTAATTGAAATGAACGCTCCTTGGTTTTGTCTATTATGCGGTAAGTACCATTTTTATGCCCATAAGTGTATAAAGGAATCTGATGATCCTGGCACGTTTTTTCTAAGATAGAAAATTGATCACTTTCGTAGTTAATGACCATTTGTTTACTATTTAATAATAGTTGTCTTTTACAATTAAAATAATCTTCAAATGTCGGATGTTCAATAGGACTAATGTGATCAGGACTAATATTTAAAAAGACTCCTGTTTCAAAAGTAAGGTTATAAACGCGTTGGGTTTTATAAGCTTGCGAGGATACTTCCATTACTAAGTGGGTCAGTCCATTTTGACAAGCTATAGCCATTTGTCGATATATATCAAGCGCTTCAGGAGTAGTCAATTTAGATGGGAAAAAAGTCGTACCATCCAAAGTTGTTTCTTCTGAGGAAAATAATGCGACTTTTTTGTCAAAAGCATCATCTAACATTTTTTTTACAAAATAAGCTGTAGTAGTTTTCCCTTTAGTACCAGTAATGCCAATCTTATATAATTTATCTTGAGGATTATGATAAAAACTTTGAGCAATTATTGCCATGGTCTTTCGAATATCACTAACAATTACAGCCTGTGCTGTCGTATCATATTTTATCTCAGAGACATAAACCTCAACGCCTTTATTTATGGCGTCTTGTAAAGAAGCTTTTTTAAAATTGTTTCCTTTACAAAAAAATAAGGTGTTTTCTGCTAAATCGCGAGAGTCATATGAAAGATAGGTAAAATCGTAATCGTTTAATTGGTTTGTTTTTAAAGGTTCTTTTAATAAATCTTTATCTGCTAAAAGTTGGCAGAGTTGTTTAAGAGTCATTGAATACATGATTATACACCTTGCTTTCTGGTAAAAACTTCTCAACTATTATAGCATAGGAGAAAGAAAACGGGTATTTTTGCTAAATTTTTTTAATGAAAGCAAACGTTTGTAAAAATAGTTTGCGATTGCTGATGTTTCGAATTAAAATAGGAACTATGTATGAAGAAAGTTGGAGAAGATAAGCATGATGAATAATAAAGACCCCGAAACACCAGAGTTAACAAATGAAGACAAGATGGCTCGCGGTTCTGCATGGATGACAGTTGGTAATATTGGTTCACGCCTTTTAGGTGTCATTTATCTTTTGCCATGGATTTATTGGCTCGGTGATGATTACTTGCCAGCCAATGCCCTGTTTAATATGAGTTATAATATCTATGCCTTATTTTTAATGATTTCCACTGCAGGACTTCCTTCTGCGATTGCTAAACAGGTGGCTTATTATAATTCAATCAATGAATATCGAGCCAGTCAGAAGCTTTTTATGCGTGCTATGCAATTAATGCTAGGTTTAGGAGCATTTTTTGCGGTTATTATGTACTTTGCGGCTCCAGCACTGGCAGAAAATGCTGGGGGCGGAGTGGACTTAATTCCTTCTATGCGTTCATTAAGCGTAGCCATTCTAGTTATTCCATTAATGAGCGTTATCCGTGGCTATTTCCAAGGACTGCAAAATGTTGCGCCTTATGCCATCTCTCAATTAGTTGAGCAAATCGCTCGAGTCCTTTATTTATTAATTGCGACCTTTGTTATTATGCGTTTAGGTAGTGGAGACTATGTGTCGGCAGTGACACAGTCAACGTTTGCTGCTTTTATCGGAGCATTAGCTAGTATTGCCGTACTGCTTTATTACTATCAAAAGGAAAAGGGCAGGTTGGATGTTCTAGCAGAAATGAGCCCCGGCAGAGTAAAAGTAAACACCACAAGATTGTTGTTGCAAACAATTAGAGAAGCTGTGCCTTTTATTATTGTTGGTTCAGGAATTACGATTTACAAATTAGTGGATCAATATACGTTTATTAATGTCATGGAACGCTTTACTGAATATTCGAATCAGCAGTTGCAATCTTTATTTGCTTTGTTTAGTGGGAACCCGGATAAATTAGTTATGGTTGTGATTGCATTAGCGACTTCTTTAGCAACTGTAGGGTTACCTTTAGTTACTGAGGCATTTGCCAAAAAAGATCAGCCAGGTTTGGCGAGATTAGTTAGTAACAATTTGCAGTTATACGCTTTTGTTATGTTTCCGTCAACATTTGGGATGATGTTACTAGCCTATCCTTTAAATACTTTATTTTATCAACCTAATCGTCTAGGAGCTAGTCTTTTGATAGCTGTTAGCTTTTCCGGTTTATTATTAGGGTTGTTTATGCTTACTTCAAGCATGTTACAGGGGATTTATAAAAATTCTTCTGCTGTTCTTTACTTTGCTATCGGGCTAGTTGTCAAATTTTTGACGCAGTTTTTAAGTATTTATATGCTAGAGTCTTATGGACCTGTAATTTCTACTATCCTTGGATTTGGTGTGACTTGTTATTTAAATTTACGTAAATTACACAAAGAAACTAGGTTTAATGTGGGATTAACTTTTCGTCGTATAGTATTAATCTTTTTATTGTCGATGGTTATGCTGGCTTTTGCTGCTATTACCCGTGGAATTTTCGGTATGCTATTTACGCAAGAACGCAAAATCCAATCTTTTGTTCTGATTATTATTGTCGCAGCCATTGGTGCGTTAGTCTATCTCTATATGACGTTAAAAATACGATTAGCTGATAAACTTTTGGGTTCAAAAATGGCTTTGTTACGTAGAAAGTTACGAATAAAATAAAAAATGATGAGTTCGAAAATCTTTTTGATTTTCGAGCTTTCTTTTAAGCGAGGAGAGAAAAGGTATTGCGTTTAGACAAGTATTTAGCAGATATGGACTTTGGTTCTAGAAAAGAAGTGAAGCAATTGATAAAAAATAAACGGGTGACCGTTAACGAAAAAGTAATTGCTTCCGACAAATTTCAAGTTAATGAACATAAAGATCAGGTAACTTTAGATGGTGAAGAAATTGTTTATCAAAAATATTTTTATTATATGTTAAATAAACCCGCAGAGGTAATAACCGCTACGATAGATGATTTTGAGGCAACAGTCTTGGACCTCTTTTCTGACCAAGACTTTCGCTCGGATCTTTTTCCGGTTGGGCGTCTAGACAAAGATACCGAGGGTTTACTCATTATTACTAACGATGGAGCACTTTCTCATCGTTTGCTTTCTCCTAAAAGGCATGTGGAAAAAGAATACCTAGTTAGAGTACAGGGGATCATGACAACAGTGGATATTGAAAATATCGCCAAAGGATTAAAGATTGATAAAGGAGAAATTTGTTTGCCAGCAAAACTTATCATCGATCAAATTGATGAACAAAAGAATGAGTCAATCGTTCGGTTAGTGCTACATGAAGGAAAATTCCATCAAGTAAAAAGAATGGTTTATGCACTTGGCAAAGAAGTGATTTATTTAAAACGAATCCGCATGGGCGCTTTGGCCCTTGACGAACATTTAGAACTTGGAGATTACCGTCAATTAACCGAGGAAGAAGTAAAATTACTAGAAGGCAAATAAAATACTTTTACCAAAGGCCTGGATTAGCTACGACCGTAATTTGTTCTTGCGTAAATGGATGAAGTAATTGCATTTCATAAGCGTGTAAGGCCAAGCGCTTTTCTTTTTTGTTTTGGTATAGCGGATCGCCTACAATTGGATGACCTATACTTGCCAAATGAACTCGTATTTGGTGGGTTCTACCCGTAGCAAGACGGCAGTAAACCTTACTGTTTTGTTCATTTGCTTGGTGAACTTTTACATAGGTAATCGCTGTTTTCCCTCGGTGTTCGTTTATGATTCGCTTACGTTGATCATGACGATCACGACCAATTTTTTTATCGATGGTACAGTTTTGTGTTAATTTTCCCCAAACAATTGCTTGATAGTATCGATAAATTTTCTTTTTTTCTAAGAGTCTGCCTAAGATGGGGAGTACAAGCGGATTTTTGGCAAACAAAATAGCACCTGATGTTTCTTTATCTAAACGATGGACGACATACGGTTGAGTATTCTTCTCAGCTAAATAAGCGGTTAAATCATTTAAGAGGGTGCCTGTTTCTTCAGGTTGATTAGGGTGTGTTTTTATCCCAGCGGCTTTATTGACAATAATTAAGTGTTCATCTTCGTATAAGATGTTGAGCTTCTCCTTAAAACCAGCTTTTACTTTTTGGTAGCTGTAATCTTCTTTCTCAATCCGTAGTGTGATAATATCATTGGCATACACCAGCTCATGAAATTTTATTGGTTGATGATTACGCCAAACGTTTTTACGAATACGTAAAAAATGTCGTACTTTTCGCGGGATGAGCCACTCATTTTCTAATAATTCACGGAGGGTCATCTTTTTTTGTGAATGGGGTAAAACGATTGAATATTCCATTATTTTGCTTCCTTTCATTTCGTTATTGTATCATGTTTAATGCTTTTTTAATAAAAAAGTAAGCCAATTCTGTAAGATAAATGATAAAATATATAAGATTTATAAGTGAAAAATACAACTCAAGCAGTATTTGAGAAAAATAAAATTATGCTACACTTATCACCAGGAGGGAAAAGTAATGGACTTTCAGCGCTTTTTCAGTGCGATAAAAGAATATTTATCGTCGTTTTGGACATGGCTGAAACCATACCTTGTACAGTTTCATCACTGGCGCAAGCGGATTTGGAAAAAATATCATGTCAACAAAATTTTATTATTACTTGCGTTAGTTGTTATCTTAGTCATGAGTATCTATCTTTTTTATATTGCTAAAACGACTAAAGTTCAAGAATTAAAAGCAGGTTTGCAAGAAGAAACGGTCATTTACGATAAACAGGAAAATGAAGCAGGAAGTGTTTCTTCACAAAAAGGCACTTATATCGAAGTCAAAGATATGTCTCCTTATATTGTGGATGCGGTTGTTTCGACTGAAGATCGTAATTTTTATCAACACCATGGATTCGATCTTAAAGGGATCGCTCGAGCAGGATTACGAATGATTATAAGAAGAAATACCTCTGGTGGTGGAGGAAGCACAATTACCCAACAATTGGCTAAAAACGCTTATTTATCGTTGGATCAAACCTTTAACCGTAAAGCCAAAGAGTTATTTTTAGCGATTGAAATCGAAAAAAATTATAGTAAAGACGAAATTATGTCGATGTATTTAAATAATTCTTACTTTGGTAACGGCGTGTGGGGAGTACAAGATGCAGCACAAAAATACTTTGGTGTGGATGCTGCTGATTTAACATTGGGAGAATCAGCAACGATCGCCGGTATGTTAAAAGGTCCTTCTTTGTATAATCCTATTGATAATCCTGAGAACGCCACGAATCGTCGCGATACAATCTTACAGTTGATGGTAGATAATAATAAGATTTCCGAGGAACAAGCTAAACAAGAAGAACAAGTCGCTATGAGTGACTTAGTTCATGATACCTATCAACAAGAAGGTGACGGTTACCAATATCCTTATTATTTTGATGCGGTTATTGAAGAAGCGGAAGACAAGTATGATATTAAAGCGGATGATTTAATGAATCGTGGATATAAAATTTATACTGCACTTGATACGAATTTTCAAAATGGTATGCAAGAAGTATATGATAATAATGGTAATTTTCCAGCTGATGCCCAGGATGGTACGATGGTTCAGTCAGCTTCGGTTGCAGTGGACCCTAATACTGGAGGCATACAAGCGATGGTTGGGCGACGTGGCGAGCATACATTTAGAGGATTTAATTTTGCTACCGATATGAAACGTTCACCTGGTTCAACGATCAAGCCATTAAGCGTTTATACGCCTGCGCTTGAAGCAGGTTATATGCCAGATAGTGTATTAAAAGATGAACCGCAAGATTACTATGATGCGAAAAATTTCGACGGCGAGTACCAAGGAGAAGTTCCAATGTACCAAGCGGTAGCTCGAAGTTTGAACTTGCCAGCTGTTTGGCTGCTACATGAATTTGGTTTAAATAAAGGCTATAACAAGACAAAAGAATTCGGCATTGATTTAACGAGTTCTGATAAGTATTATGGGTTGGCCCTAGGCGGATTAGAATATGGAACTTCGCCAATGAAAATGGCCGGTGCTTATGCAACTTTTGCTAATGGGGGAACTTTATATCCGCCTCATTTGATCACAAAGATTGTTGACGCCAATGGAGCAGTGATTGTGGATAACACAAAACCTAGTGGTGAAAAGATTATTTCAAAAGAAACATCTAATGAGATGAACAGTATGCTCTTGGGAACATTTTCGAATGGAACAGCTGCAAATGCTAACCCTTATGGTTATACAGTAGCTGGAAAAACAGGTACTACAGAAACAGATTATGATCCAGATCAAAATAATGACCAATGGATCATCGGTTACACGCCGGATACTGTGATATCTACTTGGTTAGGATTTGAAAAAACCGATGAAGAACATAACTTTAGTGGTACCAGTGGAGATGTTGTTGGCCAAGTTTTTAAAGCACAGGCAGAAAAGATGCTGCCTTATAGTAATAATACGCCATTTGAAGTCGCGGACGCTTATGCGACGGGAGGAAAAGTGACAGCTTCATCAGAAGAAGAGGAAGGCTCTTCAGAGGAAGGAAACGACGATTGGAAACAAGACGTTGATCAATTTACTGATAATGCTAAAAAAGGAATGAACGAATTTGGTGAACGTGTAAAAGAAGGCGGAAAAGAATTAATTCGAGGGTTTAAAGAACGCTTTAATAACAACAATTAGCCATTCAAAGTTGAACATGTTACAATAAAACAAACAAAGAAAAGGTGAGGATATTTTTTATGGCAAATATTTATGATACAGCGAACCAATTAGAACGAGAAATTCGAGAATTAGAACCATTTCAAGAGTTAAGTGCCTCTTTTGATAACTTGAAAGAAAATGAAGAAGCTTATCGTTTATTTAAAGACTTTCAATCATTTCAACAAGAATTACAACAAAAAATGTCACAAGGCGAAGATATGACAGACGATGATGCACAAAAAGCACAAGAAATGGCACAGCAAGTTCAACAAGAGCCTTTAATTAATGACCTAATGCAAAAAGAACAAGTTTTTAGTACAACAATTAATGACCTAAACCGAATTATTATGACACCTTTAAGAGAATTATATGAAGGTTAGTAATAAGGGGCTGTGACAAGTAAAGACAAGACAAAATACCCGAACTATATTTGATGATATTTCCTAATTGTCGTGAATTTTCGACGAGTAACCGCAGGAACAATCTCTCTTATAGTTCGGTTATTTTATTTTTAAAGGAACTGCCCCTTTATTTTGCCTAGGTATTACTCAGATAAAAATAAACTATTTTTTCTGAAATTCTATATTTCAATACTTATGTGTTATGTGACAAGTATAAAAACGCTCGGTTGATGGATGGTAATAAAGGCTGTATCTGATTTAGACACTTTATTATTTCCAAAATTGATACCATTTTTTATTTTTTTGTTTTAAAGAAGCTAGTTCAGTTTCCAATGCTTCTTTTTCTTGATGAAGGGCTTCTGTTTGTTGTAATTGTTCCTTTAGTTGGGCCAATTGTTCGTCTTTTTGTTGTAGTTTTTTGTCTAAATCTTCTTCTGAAGAGTTTTCTTCTTTAGGTGCTTCAAGTGATAGGTATTGATGCATTTCTTTGATCAATTTTTTGTCTTCAGCATTTAATTGTTGCTGTTGATCGACTAATTTATGCAACTGATCAATTTGCTCGTCCTTTTTGTTTAGTTGTTCGACTAGGTAATCAAAAGAAGGATTTACTTGTGACTCCTCAGTGTCTTCTTTATTTTCTTTGATATCATCTCCTAAATCATCAATAATTTTTTGTATTCCAGTGTTCAGTAAATAGATTGTATTATTTTCCTTGAAATAATCTTCTTCCGGTAATTTTTTGTAGCGATAGATAATTTTATCTCGTGATACATTTAGCTCATTGGCTAATTGTGTTAATGTCTTCCCTGTTTCCTCTGTCATATTGTAAGTCTCCTTTATTTTACTAATGCCTTTGGTAATACCGCAGGATTGCCTAGGTAAATTTTAGCATATTTAAATAAAAAAAACGACTCCTTATTTATTTTTTTACTCACTTATCGATGACGTGTCAATTTTTTCCTTGTTTATTTAATAAAAGAAATTAAAAATTGAGCAACTTTGTTAGAATCTTTTTGTCTTATAACAGTTAGAATATACAAAAATAGTAAAATAAAGATCAATAAAAGAAGCAAAATAAACTAGACTCAGTTATAAAAATGAAAGTTTCTTTTTAACGATTCTTTAGAAGATCATATAGCAAGCTAAAAAGGCGAAAATTTGTTCGCTTTTGGCTGACTTCTTCCCAAAAAAATGCTAAAATAAAAAACAAAAAGGAGAGTCGTTACTGTGTTACATTTTATTCATTGTGCGGATTTGCATTTCGATCGTCCATTTGAGGGTCTGCATCTGATTGCAGAAAAAAGCAAGGAATTACCTAGGGAAAACGCTCAAGTGTTGAGTAACATTGTAACATTTGCGATTGCCGAATCTGTTGATTTTGTACTCTTTGCGGGAGATACTTTTCATCAAAATAAACCTACTTTAAAAACGCAGCAACAATTTTTTCAACAGATGGAACGTCTTAATGAACGAAATATACCAGTATATATGATCTTTGGTAATCACGATTATTATGAAAAGGAACGTTATTGGTTTGATTTTCCAACAAATGTACACTTATTTAAAGAAGAAAAAGTTCAGACTTTTACCGGACGTACACAAAGCGGGGAGATTTATGCAATTAGTGGTTTTAGTTACCTACATCCGTATATTAGCCAAGAAATGGTGAATAACTTTCCTATAAAGCAAGAAAAATATCATATTGGGATATACCATGGCGATATGATGAGCGAGCATTTTGCACCTTTTCAATTAAAAAATATGAAAAATAAAAATTATGATTATTGGGCGCTGGGCCACATCCATGCACCTACGGTTCTTTCTGAAGAAGATGCCATTTTATATGCAGGAACTCCTCAGGGTCATACTCAAAAAGAAGAGGTAACAGGGATTAATCTTGTGACCATAGACAATGGAGGAACTACCTGGCAAACTAAAGATGTTTCAGCTATTACATGGAAAAAACAAAAAATTTCTTTAAAAGGGATACAGCAGCAAAAATCTGTGTTAGAAGAGATAACTAGTACTTTCCAAAACTCAGAAAAAGCATTGGTTAAACTTAGCCTAAACGATACGAAACTTTTACCAAAAAATTGGCTGCAAGACAGCGAATTGTACGAACTAATCGAATATATTAACGAATATTTAATAACTCATCATTTTCAGCAATTAGTTTATCAAATTGAAGTGGATGAAGACACGAATACGGAGAAAATCGATGTTCCGGCGGATAAAGAGCTACTGGACCATCTCTTAGCTATATATCATGAAAAAGACATATTTAACGAAACAATCAGTGAACTTGCAACACATCCTTTAGTCAGACAGGCAATTTCATTAGAACAATTACAAGAAGAATCATTGTTTAATATGCAACGACAGTTAAAGAGTGAAATTAGTTGGAGGAAGCTAGATGGAATTAAAGAAAGCTGAAATTACAGGCTTTGGACACTACCGTAATCAAACGTTTGAGTTTTTATCTGGTAACCAGCTTTATTATGGAAATAATGAAGTAGGAAAGTCAACCTTGTATCAATTTATTTTAGCTATGCTTTTTGGATTTCCCAAACGGAGTAACAAAAAGAAGGATTATACTCCAAGGGATGGGGCTGCTTATGGTGGTCGTCTCTGGCTAAGAGTTGAACCTTATGGAGAAATATTAATTGAACGTTATCGAAAGATTAACCGGGGAAAAGCCAAGCTGTTTATTGAGGGAAAACCAAAAGATGAAAAAGTTTTATCTAGTATTTTAGCACCATTAAATAAAGAGATTTTTCAAGATGTCTTTACCTTTCAACAAGAACAGCTTTCTCAAATTGATCGTTTACAAGAAAAAGAATTACAAGCGTCTTTGGTTTCTTTAGGGATTACAGGAAGTCAGCAATTAATGGAAAAGATACAAACTTATCAGAAAGAAAATCAGCATTTGTTTAAACCACGCGCCAAAAAACTTGTTTTAAACCAACAGTTAAAAGATTGGCAAGCGTTAAGAAAAACAATTCAGCAACAAGAAGCAGAAGAAGAAAATGTCCAAAAAGCCTATCAAAAAAAGGCTCGTTTTGAGCAAGAATTACAAAAATTAACTGATGAGCGAAACGAGTTACAAGCAGAAGAGAAAACCTTGAATCAACAAAAATCTCATTGGTCACTATACGAAGAGTGGCAAGTTTTACGTAAGATGAAAAAAAGTCAAGTAGAAGAAAAGGAGCAAAAAGAACTTCGACGTTTCTATCATGACTATCAAGCTCTTACGGAAAAAATACAAAAAAAAGAAGAAGAGTTAGCTCAACTTGAACATGGTCAAGAAACAGATCGTTACTTTTTTTATTTAGACCATGAAAAAGAAATTCAAGATTTATTGAAACTAGACATTCCTATTATGCGATTGCTTGATAAAGAGCAAGGCCTTTTACAAGAAAATCAAGAGGATGAACAAGTGTTTTTTACCTTGAATCAAAAATGGGGATGGACGGAACAAATGCCTCCGCATTTAGAAGCTTCTGTTGATTCTTCGGTTGTTAAGGTTGAACAATTATATGAACAAATAAAGCAAAAAGAGCTGCAAATTCAGTGGTTAGAAGAAAGAAAACAACTGATTGAAAAAGAGATAGATCAACTGGAAAAAAAATACCCCGATTTACTAAATCCTTCTCCCAAAAAACAAAATCTTCCTTTTTTTATTTTGGTAAGTGGTCTTATTTGTTTTACTGCAGGGGTATTTTTGTCAAAACCATTGAACCTAATCGCTTTTATTGTAGGTATGGCTGGTATAGGTATAGGCTTATTAAAAAGTTATCAAAAGAAAAATCCTTCTACAAAGGTGAAACCAACATGGCAAGAAAAGTTACTGCAGTTAGATTCTTATTCAGAAGAAATTTTTAATGAAGAAAATATTTTAAAAGAGTTACGTCAGCAAGAACAAAGGTATAGTACTAAGTTACAAGCGACTTTAGGTCATAAAAAGGAGGACCAAAGCTGGCGTAGTTTAATTCAAGCTTATCAAGAGGATCAAAAAAAGTATGAACAGACAGTGTCAAATAACGCTTATTTACAAAAACAATTAGTAAAGATAAAGCAGCAAAGAAATGACCTAGAGTCTCGATTTCATTTTTTAGAAGAGTGGCTGCCACTAGCTAACAAACAACTACAAGAAAAACAAGAAATTGTAAAAAAGTTTGCTTCTCAAATGCAAGAAACAAAAATGACACGTTTGCAACAGCCAAGTACATTACTTGCGCAGCAGTTAAAGCAAAATAAAGAAGAACGAGATCAATTATTTACCGATTACGCTGCTTTGTTAGGAAAAGTTGGGTTAGAACAACCAAATGAAATTCCATTATGGATAAAACAATGGGAAGATAGGCAAAAAAAATTGGAGAGAAAAGAAGAATTAGCTGCTATTTTACTTCCTATTTTTCCAAAAGATATTACTTATGAGCAATTGATGGAATCTTTAAAAAGCAACCAAGCAAGACAAAAAGAAATTCAAGAGCTAAATAATCAGTTACTTGAAGAAAAACAACGTTTACAATTGCAAGTTGAATACTTACAAAAAAATGGTACCTTAGATAGGCTCTATCAAGAAGAAAATCGGAGATTATCAGAGATTTATGAAACAGCATTGAAGTGGAGTACGAATCAATTATTAGCGGCTTTTTTGAGCGACTTGGCATCTGAACTATCTGAACAACAGCTACCTCAATTATTTAAGCAAGCTTCTTATTATTTTTCTTTATTAACAAATGGTCGCTATCAAAAAGTAATGTTAGTAGATGGAGTTATAAATGCTGCTTCAAAGCAAGAAAGTTTTGCGATTTATGAATTATCGACTGGAACAAAAGACCAATTGATTATGGCTGTGCGATTTGCTTACCTTTTTATGCAAAAAGAACGCAGTATTTCACCGGTAATTATCGATGATGGATGGCTCCATTATGATAGTACGAGGAAAGCAAATTTGGCTAAGCTACTTTGTGAATTTAGCAAAAGTTATCAAATCATTTGTTTGTCATCTGATAAAGAAATGGTAAGCTATTACCAAGAGTTAGAGCAAAATGTTATTAAATTTTAAGTAAAGGATGTGAAAAAGCGTTGCTTGCAAAAACAGGCAATCGATAAATACAATGAAAAAAATTCGCGAGTTAGTTGTAGACGAAGAATTTCAAGGATTTGTCTTAATAAAAAATGCAGATGTTCGAGTTGCAAAAAACGGCAAAAAGTTTATTGCTTTTACATTTCAAGATACTTCAGGTTCTATCGATGGAAAATTTTGGGATGCTTCAAATGAGGAAATCCAACGTTTCGAAGTGGGCCGAGTCGTTCATCTTACAGGGAAAAGAGAGATTTACCAAGGAAATCCCCAGATGAAAATTTATAAACTGCGGCTGACTAATCCTGAAGAGCCCAATGATCCTAGCTTATTTATGGAGCGTGCTCCAGTCAAAAAAGAAGCTATGGAAGAAGATATAAATCAGACATTATTTGAAATTACCAATCCTCATTGGAACCGAATTGTTCGCTTTTTATTAAATAAATATAAAAAAGAGTTTTTTGAGTATCCTGCTGCAAAGAAAAATCACCATGCGTTTGCTAGTGGTTTAGCCTATCACACCACGACAATGTTACACCTAGGTAAAAGCCTGGTACAAGAATATCCTCAATTAAATGTTTCTTTGCTTTACGCTGGGATTATCTTGCATGATTTAGGCAAAGTGATTGAGTTAAGCGGTGCTATGGCAACTGAATATACAGTGGTAGGAAATTTGGTAGGACATTTAGTTTTAGTAGATGAAGAGATTACTAAGGCTTGTTTAGCTTTAAAAATTGATGAGCATACAGAAGATATTGTCATATTACGTCATATGGTGTTAGCTCACCACGGTCAATTGGATTATGGCTCACCGGTAAGACCGCGTTTAATGGAGGCAGAAATTTTACATCAAATTGACAATATGGATGCTTCTATGCAGATGCTGACAAACGCTATCTCTAAAACAGAAGCAGGTGAATATACTGAACGAATCTTTGGGTTAGAAAATCGAAGCTTTTACGTTCCTAAAAATGTTGAATAAATTGTATTCTATCATAAGAAAATACCGCAAGAAGCTTTATTGTATGCTTTCTGCGGTATTCTTTGTGGAAAATTAATCGCTAGATTCTTCAGTTTTAGTTGTGTCCGTTGATTCTTTATCTGTGGCATCAGTAGAGCTATTGTTTTGTTTGTCATCAGCTGCATCAGTAAATTGACTTAAAATATCACTGAAAGCTTCATCTTTAATTTTTACATTAGCATCTTGTAACTCTTGGCCGATAACTTTTGTCGTAAATTCTTGGTCATTTATCTTGTTATCAGTAGCAATTTTTTCGATTTTATCTTTATATTTGTCCATATCATTGCCTTTATCTTGGTTTTTATTCATTTTCAAGATATAATAACCAGTTCCATAATCGGAGTTAACTTCAATTGGATCAGAGATATCGCCATCTTTCATGTCCCAAGCTTTTTCTTTTACTTCATCAGGAACTTCTTCGGCAGAAGTTGTAGAATCAAATTTCACTTTTCCGTTGTCATCTTTAGAAGGAGCGATAGATTCGTCTTTAGCAATTTTACCGAAATCAGCATCATCTTTGTCCACTTCTTTTTTCACTTTTTTTGCATCATCTTCTGAAGAAACGGCAATAATTTGCGCTTCTACTTGTGGGTGGTAGGAGTCCCAAGCTTCTTTTAAGTCATTATCAGACAAATTAACATGAGCTTTTAGTCCTTCTTGTACAGCCAAACTTTGTTTATAAGTTTCTTCTAATTCTTTTCGGCTCATTTGCGAAGCTTTTAGTTGCTGCTTTAAGGTATCCTCATCACCAAAGGTATCTTTGATTTGTTTGTCGACTTCGTCGTCTGAAACTTTATCACCGTATTTGTCCATAAAAACTTGCGATATAATCATGTCTAATACAATTTGTTGGCTGTTTTGATCGGTCTTTGCTTTATCGTAAAAATCGCTTACGGTAATTTTGTCGCCTTTCATTGTTGCAATCTCGTCATCTTTATCTGAATTTCCAGAGCAAGCTGCTAAACTTACCACACCTAGCAAACAAGCTAGAGATAAAAACCATTTTTTCTTTTTCATAAACACACGCACTCCTGTTATTTATAGTTTAAATATTAACAGGATTTACTATATCACAGTTCATTTGGTATTGGAAAGCTTTGCTAGAAACTTTCCAATAAAATTCAAACAATCCACACAATTTTTTAAGAGGATTTTTGTGTAGAGTTTTCAGCAACTTCTTCAGTAAAGTCAGCAATATGGGTTTGTAGTTCTTGTGCTTGTTCGTTAACCCGGTCTATACGTGGTTCTGCTTGGAATTTGAATGCTTCAATATCTTTTTGCAATGAGGCCATTACTGAAGGAATTGTTTCTTGAATCGTTTTTTGGGTATGGCTCATTTCTTTGCCAAAATTTTTGACACTTTGCTGTAATTCTTTAGCTGAATCAGTTGCTTCATCAAGGGAATCGCTGACTTCATCCAAATATTCTTTTACTAATTGTTGTGTTTGTTTACCGCTTCTAGGTGCCCAAAGCAAGCCTCCTACGCTGCCTGCACAAGCTCCAAAAAGAAGTCCTTTAAAAAAGTTTTTTATCATATTATTTCACCTGCGCTTTAATGGTCTGAGAAATTTTTGTCATTTCTTCTGGGCTACATTGTTGTGAGTGATCACCAAAATGGATTGAAAAGTCGTCATCTTTTCCGTAACGAGGAATCAGATGTACATGAGAATGAAAGACGGACTGATAAGCAATTTCTCTATTATTATTTAAAATATTTATCCCTTGAATTTCTGGAAAAGCTGTTTGTAAAGCACGAGCAATTTTAGGAAGACGTGTGAATACGTCAGCTGCTAATTGTTCATCATATTCAAAAATATCGCTAACGTGCTTTTTAGGAATAAGTAAGGTATGTCCCTTCGTTACTTGTGACATATCTAAAAATGCATAAATTTTGTCGTCTTCGTACACTTTATAGCTAGGGATCTCTTGATCTTTGATTTTACAAAAAATACATTCGTCCATAGTACGTGTCCTCCTTTTTTATCTTATCCTTACTTTACCATATTTTTTTAGGGATAACATCAATTGATACATTTTGCTTCTAGTTCTAGGAAAAAAACATATTTATATGTTATTGGTTGAAAGAAAACGGATTTATCAGTACAATAGTTTGAGAAGAAGCGAGGGGGAAATAAAAAGATGTCAGTTCTTACTTTAACGGATACTGCAGAACAGGTTACCATAGCTATACGAGTAAAAGATCGGGATAAAATGATTGATTTTTATAAAGATATTATTGGTTTTACTTTAAAAAGAGAAGAAAACACATTAGCGATTATGGGTGTAAAAGAAGATGAGACACAATACCTATGGTTAGAAGAAAGTCCTCGGGCTAAAGAACATTTTGGAGAAGTTAAAAAGCTTAATCAATTCACTCTAGAAATTTCCAACTTAGAGGAATTAGGTGATGTATACCACCGATTCAAACAAGCGAACTATCCTATCGTAGCTACTAACTATGAAAAAAAAGTACGGGTACTAGTAGATGATCCAGAAGGGAATCGTTTAGAAATCGTCGCAAGTAATGATAACCAAGCAGTGAAAAATGATGAGCAGCTTTTAGCCTTGGCTACCGGAAAATTTGTAACTTTGTCGCCAAAGATTTCATTGCAAGAGGTCCAACTGAATGTTAATGAACCAAAAAAGGAAGAAGAATTTTTACAAAGTGTCTTAGACTTTCACCTAGGTAAAGAAGAAAGTGGGAAAGATTCAGATTTCAATGTTATTGTAAATCAAACAGATAGCACAGTGGCTGGTATAGAAGGTTCTGAGGTGTTAGGACTAGAAATTATTCGCTTTGTTGTAACGGAGGAAGTAATCGCTGCGATAGAAAAACAATTTATTGAACAGCAACAAGATTATTATGTTGATAAGAAAAAAACGATACTTACTGTCTATGACCCTGCTGGTCTTGAATGGTGGTTTGTTCGTAAAAAATAACCACTGGCGCGCGTTTTTTACGCGTGTTTTTTAGTCTCTTTTCTTTGTTTCTATAGGAAATGTTTAGAGAGTTAATTGATAACAGATAGCAAGGAGAAAAAATGTATTCAAAAACACAGAAAAAAATTTATGAGGGAAGACAAAACGGTATCTTTTCTGGAGCTGTCTATCGTTTTATTAGTCATAAGGAAAGATGTACAGGAGTACTGGGAAATGCAACGGTTCTTCCACAAAAAGAAGTAATGACTAAAGAACATTTATTTGATGTTGCTTCTTTAACGAAAGTGGTGTGTACAACTACTGTTGTACTACGCTTATTAGAAAAACAAGTGATTTGTTTGGAAGACAGCTTACAAAAGTATCTGCCTCAATTTCAAGATAGCCGAGTGACCTTGCGTCATTTATTAACCCATACGGCTGATATTACGACATGGATAAAGCAGCGCGATCAGCTAACGAAAGAGGAGTTAAAACAGGCGTATTTATCGGTACAAGCAGGAAATCAATTAGGAAAAAAAGTCAAGTATACTGACAGCGGAATGATTTTGTTAGGTTTTATGCTGGAAGAAATTTTTCAAGAAGATGTGACTACTATATTTAAAAAAGAAGTATTTCTCCCGTTGAACATGACGAATAGCTTCTTTCCCCCAATACAAAGGAATAAAATCGTACCCACACAAAAATTAGCAACTGGACAAATTTTAAAAGGACAAACCCACGATCCTAAAGCACGTATCTTACATGAGCATGCTGGAAACGCTGGATTATTTACTACAGTGGATGACCTTGAACACTTTGTACAACTTTATTTAAACCAAACGGACTTTTTAAGTCCAAAGACAATTAATTGTTTATTACAGGATCAAACACCATTGAAAAATGGAAATAGAAGTTTGGGCTGGGATCTAAAAGACAAAAATAAGGTTTTATTTCACACCGGCTATACGGGAACTTTTTTAGCAATTGATCCATTAAACCAGCAAGCATTTATTTTTTTGTCCAATCGTATTCATCCAGAAGACCATAAAACGACTTACATTAGCTATCGGGATGAATTAGTTTGCTGTTATCTAAAAGAAAAAGCTTCATCTGGTATGTTATAATTGAGTAGAAATTAATGAAAATGAGGTGTATTCATGGAACCATTATTTATGGAACCTGTATTTCAGGAAAAAATTTGGGGCGGAAATTCATTAAACACTATATTCGGCTTTGAACTCCCTAGTGAAAGAGTCGGAGAAGATTGGGCAATTAGTGCTCATCCTCATGGCGTTAGTACGATCAAAAACGGTCCTTTTAAAGGGCAAAAGCTAGACCAGCTTTGGCAAGAACATCAGGAATTATTTGGCAACCAACAAGGAGACGTTTTTCCACTATTGGTTAAAATTTTAGATGCTGCAGATGATTTATCTGTACAAGTACATCCAGATGATTCTTATGCTTTAAAACATGAAGGTGAATTTGGGAAAACCGAATGTTGGTATATTATTGATGCTAAACCAGGAGCACAGATTATTTATGGTCATAATGCGAAATCACGTGAAGAACTAGCCCAAATGATTAGAGAAGAACGTTGGGACGAATTATTTAATAGGGTTACTGTAAAAAAGGGAGATTTCTTCTATGTGCCAAGTGGAACGATCCATGGCATTGGAGAAGGCATCATGATTTTAGAAACACAACAAAGTTCAGATACTACTTATCGAGTATACGATTATGATCGTACAGATAAAAAAGGGAATGCAAGAGAGTTGCATATTGATCAATCGATAGATGTAACTACTGTGCCAGCTCGAAAAGAGTCGTTAAATATTTTAGAAAAGAGACAAGGAGAATCCTCGGTAATTACCTACCTAGAAACTGAGTTCTTCAATGTATATGAGTGGCAAGTTCACGGTATTTTGAAATTAAAAAAACAAGCGCCTTACACTTTAGCAACCGTTACAGATGGTTTTGGTCGATTGATTGTTGAAGGTAAAACTTATGAATTGACCATGGGAACAAGTTTTATTTTACCTAACGATATTGAAAGCTGGGAAGTTCAAGGCGAAGCAACTCTAATCGCTTCAGAACCAGGAAAAAACGTTTAAATGATAAATAATGCAAAAATCCAGCTCTGTTACGCTGGATTTTTTTGTATTATTTTTTTATTTACACATGTTTTATATAGAAAAGAAAATGCTTCTAGAGAAAATCTTCTTTGTCTATTTAGAAAGTTTACAGTATATTAACTGTTTTTAGTTTGCACAAATAGATCATCGGTTAGTGTATATTTTTTATGATAAACTTCAAGTGTCAGAGGAGTACCATGGTTTAAATGCAACTCTACCTCTTCATTACTTACTTTGATAAATAGTAGACGATGACGATAATTGATATGAAAAGCATAAGATTGCCATTTTTTTGGTAATAAAGGCGCGAAACTCAATGTCTCATCAAAAGTTTTCATTTGAGCAAACCCTTGTACAATAGCAAGCCAGCTTCCTGTCATAGAAGTGATGTGTAGTCCGTCTTGTGTATCGTTATTATAATTATCAAGATCTAAACGGGCCGTTCGTTCATACATTTCTAATGCTTTGTCTATTTCCCCAATTTCGGCTGCTAAAATAGCATGCACACTAGCAGATAATGAGGATTCATGGAGTGTCATTGGTTCATAGAAATTAAAGTTGCGCCTTTTTTCCTCTAAAGAAAAGTGATTACCAAAAAAATATAAACCTTGGACAACGTCTGCTTGTTTGATAAAACAAGAGCGTAGAATCCGATCCCAAGACCAGTGCTGACTTAGAGGCAGCTCATTTTTAGCGAGGACATCTTTTGTTTTAAGATCTTTGTCCAAAAATGTATCATGTTGTACAAAAATTCCTAATTGTTCATCTACAGGAAAGTACATATGATCAATAATATCTTGCCATTTTTCTTGTTCCATTTTTGGAAGGCTGATGGTTATTTCTTTTTCATATTTTTGATAATTATCTAGGGTATATTGTAATACCCAACTAGCTATTTTGTTGGTATACCAGTTATTATTTACATTGTTTTCATACTCATTGGGTCCTGTAACACCATGAATCATATAGCTTTTATTTCTTTTGGAGTAATGCACTCGATCGGCCCAAAATCGTGAAATGGCGATAAGAACTTCTATGCCTTCTTTTTTAAGATAAGAAGTGTCTCCTGTATAATTTGTGTAGTTATAAATCGCATAAGCAATTGCGCCATTACGATGAATTTCTTCAAAGGTAATTTCCCATTCGTTGTGACATTCAATGCCATTAAAAGTTACCATAGGATAAAGTGCGCCTTTTAGACCTTGTTTGTCCGCATTATAATAGGCTTGAGGTAATTGATTATAACGATATTTCAGCAGATTTTTAGGCACTGATGGTTCTGCTAAAGCTAAATACAAAGGTAGAGCAAAGGCTTCTGTATCCCAATAAGTTGCTCCACCATATTTTTCACCGGTGAACCCCTTAGGACCAATATTTAATCGTTCATCTTCGCCATAATACGTAGAAAAAAGTTGGAATAAATTAAAACGAATTCCTTGTTGTGCTTTGTCGTCGCCTGTAATAGCAACGTCGGCTAGTTCCCAACGCTTATGCCAAGCTTCACTGTGTTCTGCTTTTAAAGTAGAAAAATCAGTGCCATAAGTTTGTAACAATTTTTGCGCTTGTTCTATTTGCTTTTCTTCGGGTACATTCCGACTGGTTATTACTAGGACTTCTTTTTCTAAGCGAACGGTTTGACCAGTCTCTAGAAAAAATTCAAATTCATTACTAATAAATAAGGGTTCTTTTTTAATCTTTTTTGGCTTTAAATTATGGGTCATGCTGGTAGTAACGACAAATTGTTCGATGCCAAAAGGATTTTCAATTGTTTGAGTAGTTAAAGAACTCAATTTTTCAGACACTTCTTTATTTCGCTCTTGCCAAAAAGTTTCTCCATAATTACTGTCTTCATTTTGTACATTACTGTCTAATTTTGAGACGACATAAATCTCAGCTGTTCCCTGTAATACCTCAGCTTGTAGGGTAATACAAGCTAGCTCTTTTTTTGTGATACTGATAAAACGTTCAAAAGAAAACTTTACCTGGGTATTACCTAGGTCTACGACGAATTGACGGGAAAGGATCCCATCATACATATTTAATTCTACATAAAAATCTTTATAATTACAGTTAGCCAAATCTACTCGAGTATCGTTAACAAAAATGTCTAAGGCAATAAAGTTAACTGCATTAATAACCTTGCCAAAATAGTCAGGATAACCATTTTTCCACCAGCCAACTCTGGTTTTATCTGGATACCAGACCCCTGCAAGGTAAGTTCCGCCATGGTGATCAGCACTGTAATATTCTTCAAAATTCCCGCGCATTCCCATATAGCCGTTACCCAGGCTAGTGATAGATTCATGTAGTCGTCGCTTTGTTTTGTCAAGCGTGGAGGTAGAAATTTTCCAAGGGTGAACGTCTAATGTAGCTCGTGTAGTTTCCATAGCATTTCCTCCATTTAAAGTTACTTAGTATATTTATTGTAGTTGAAAACGCATACAATAGTCAATTGCTTTTTAGAAGGAACAATCTTTTATTGATAAGGACAAAATGTTTTTATTTATAAAAAAAGTATGCAAGAAAACTTGCATACCGCTTTGGATTTAATCTAATTCAAATAGTTCATCACTGGCTTTGACATCTTTTTCTTCTACATTTGGGAATTCCTTTTCTTCTGGGAATAAGACCATCAAAGTATCATCTTTTTCTTGTTCTTTTAAGTAGGCACGATCCATACGAGCTAATAAGGTATCATTTTGCACTTTGTCGTCAACGTCAACAAAAACCTCAAAACCTTCTCCTTTTAATTCTACTGTATCGATACCAAAATGGAGTAAAACTTCTTTATTGTCTTTAGTTTTTAATCCAATCGCATGTTTTGTTGGAAAAACATTGGTAACTGTTCCTTCAACTGGGGAATAAATATCATCTGAAGAAGGCAAAACAGCAATTCCAGGTCCCATCATCCCTTGGGAAAAAACGGGGTCCTCAACTTTTGATAGTGGAACTAATTGTCCATTGGCGGGACTATATAAAATGGTTTTTTTCTTTTTTAAAAAAGAAAACATAAGTAGTAACTCCCTTCAGTTATTAAAATCAGTCATTTGATAATGCTTAATTAATAGTATAAAGGTTTTCTTCTAATAAAAAAAGCTTTTTTTAGTTTACAGACGCTAAGTCGATCTTTTTTCCATACTTATTTGTTAGAGAAGTATTCAGTAAACGTTGTGTCAATATTTCGTTTCTTGCTAAAATAGGTCCATGAAAATAAGAACAAAAAACATTGCGGTAATGTGCTCCTTCTGTCTGGTCTTCTCCATTGTTGCCATAGCCTTCAACAATTTTACCTAGGGGTTTTTCATTTTCTCCTAGAATGGTACGTCCGTTGTGGTTTTCAAAACCTACATAAGTTTCGTCAAATTCTTCATTATAGATTTTGATGTCTCCAATAAAACGATTATTATCTTGGCTTAACGTATAATGATCTAGGGCAGAAATACCTTGGATTTTTTCCCCATGAGCACCTGTATAGTAATGTCCTAATAATTGGTAGCCTCCACAAATAGCCAGCATAACACCATCGTTTTCGATATAATCAGTTAAGCTTTCTTTTTTTGTCTGGATATCTTTTGAAACGATATATTGTTCGTAATCTTGACCTCCACCAAAAAATACTAGGTCGTAACGCTTAGGGTCAAATGGTTCGTGAATACTTACAATTTCAGTATCTAATAGAATACCCATTTTTTTGGCGATGTAGTTCAGCATTAAAATATTACCATTGTCGCCATAAGTATTTAATAGATTGCCGTATAGATGTGCCATTTTCAGTGAATAATTAGCCACGATCCATTCCTCCTTTTATATAACCTTTATCTGCCAATTTTTTTCGTAATTGTAAAACCGCAGTGTAAGTAGATAAAATATAAACGTGTTCGGTAGGTAATTGTTTGATTTGTTCAATTACTTCGTCTAAGTTTTGTGTTTCTATGATTTTTTCGTCGGGAATATCTGCGACTTTTAGCCGCTTAGTCATATCCTGATGACGTTCTCCACCAGAAATAACTTTTGGAACCTTTGATGTACTAAATGCTTCGTAGTCTCCATCCCAAATCCAACTAACATCAGTACCATCGGCATAATTTGCATTTAATAATGATACAAGTGAAAATTCATATGGGGATAAGCCAATCATATTGATCACTTGATTTAAACCAACGGGATTTTTTACTAAAACCAAGGTACATTTTTTACCGTCAATGTTTATAATTTCTTGACGTCCAAAAACCTTTTCATCAAAACCAAGTCCTTTTCGTATTTTTTCAGGAGCAACATGATAATACTCAGCTACGGCTGTAGCTGCTAAAGCGTTGTAGATATTGTACATCCCCCCAACTTCTAATTTATAATCATGATGATCAATCGTAAATTCTGCTGAAGTATTGGTCATATTCCGTAGTTCTGTTAACTTGTAATCTAAGTGAGGACGTGAAAAGCCACAATTAGGACAATAATATTTACCTAGGTTTGCATAGGTAATCATTTTATAGTGTAAAATATGTTGACATTTAGGGCACAACACACCATCTGTATTGTAATGAGCGGTTTGATCTTCTTCTATTTTATGATCAAAGCCATAATATTTCCTAGGATTGATGGTCTCTAGTGAATTGAAGATCGGCGAATCACCATTAGCTAAAATAGTCGCTTTCGGTGATTTTGCTGCGCCATCTACAATTAATTGATAAGTTGTGTAAATTTCCCCATAACGATCCATTTGATCACGGAAAATATTCGTAAATACGAAAAGTTCTGGCTTAATATATTCTGTTACTTTACTTAAACTAGCCTCATCAATTTCTAAGACGGCAAATTTCTTTTGTCCTTTTTTGGAATTAGCTGAAAGAAAAGTCGAGACAATCCCTTGTACCATATTAGCTCCTGTGGGATTGGTTAGCACATGCTCAAATTCCTGCTGCAAAATTTTAACTGTTAGTGCAGTTGTTAATGTTTTTCCGTTAGTGCCAGTAACCACCACAACCTTATAATCTTTAGCCAAATGATCTAAAATAGCTGGATCAACTTTTAATGCCAGTTTACCAGGTAAACTTGAGCCACCTTTAGTAAAAGTTTTTAAAAACCATTGTGAGCTTTTGCCCACAAAAGAAGCGACATAACTTCGGATTCCCATCTCAAACCTCCATCATTATATAAACATAAATTCAATTCATCTTACCATATTTCAAAAAAAAGATTAAACCAATTTTCTTGTTCTTAAGAATATGTGAACATTTTTATGGCAACCGATGAATTAAAAGACAAAAGCTGTAAGTTCGTAAAAATGTTGGAATTGTTTACTGTTGTGGAGGTTAATACTACCAAGAGAGTTCAGATATTCCTTGAAAAAACTTATAATTTCATCATATAAAAATGGTACTAGAAACAAAACTAGAGTGATAATACTTAACATAATTGTTCTTTTGGTAAAAGATTGATTGATTTTTTTCCAATCCATTGAAAAAAGTAACATGATGAGGAAAATGGTTCCGCTTCCTTGTAGCCAAGGCGTAATCTTTTTGAAATTAGCATTCAATGTAAGCAAAAGAGCAAATATGAGTACAGTTATACTTATACTTAGCCAAACAATTTTTTCTAAAGGGGTAAATTTCTGTTTTGCTTTAAGGTTATTCATAAGCTTTTCATCCTCTCTGATGAGTTCATCTAAAGAAATTTCAAAAAGATCACTAATAGCAACAACATTAGCAAAACTGGGTAAAGCAATTCCTTGCTCCCATTTGGAAATAGACTGACGAGAAATATGTAATTTATCCGCTAACTCTTGTTGAGTCCACTTTTTAATTTTACGTTGCTTTTTTAATCGTTCGCCGATCTCCATAGAACAGCCCTCCTTTCATTTTTATTTAAACATTTTCGATAAATAAACTGTAGCACCAAGTGGTTGCAAATAATAAAAAAAGAGCGCAGAACGAAATATCAAAATTTCCGCTCTGCGCTAGCGAGTAAACCCTAATTTTTTAAGTAAGGTAGATGCATCATTTATTTTTTCTCCATCTAATAATTCTCACCTAGTTAAAATTGGCATGGTACTTCTTTTTCACCAAAGCTGAAGTAATTTTTATCAACCAATGATAATCTTTTCAGTTGGATAATGATAACCTAAATCATGGGGTTTTTTAGGAACAAATAACATTAATGTATATAGCATTCCTACCCGTCCAATAAACATTAGAGCTGTAATAACTAGTTTCCCGATCGTTGTTAAGTCCTCGGTAATACCTAGGGAAAGACCAGTAGTACCAAAAGCAGAGGTCACTTCAACAATAATAGAGATCAGGGAAACATCTTCGATAGCAGTTAAAAAAATGATACAAGAAAAGCACATCATAAGAGATAGCATAAAGACGACTACTGATTTGCGAATATCTTCTTCGTCAATATTGCGGCCAAAAATAGTAATATGATTTTCTCCTTTTAAAAATGAATAAAGGTACAGACCGATAATCATGATGGTCGTTGTACGGACGCCACCTCCTACTGAACTGGGACTGCAACCGATAAACATAAGTAAAGAAAAAACAATCAGTGTTGTCGTTTGAAAGTCATTTAAATCATGAATCTGTAACCCAGCATTACGGGTAGTAATAGAATAAAACATACTATTGATACTTTGACCAATCACATTCATGTTGTCGAATAAGTGATTTTTTTCTAAGAGGAAAATCACCAAGGCACCACTAACAAATAAACCGATTGAAGAAAATAGAGCAATCTTGGTAAATAAAGAAAAACGAAAATGTAAAGGATTCGGTTTTTTAACAAATTTATAAGAAATCCATTCTTTAACATCCATCAGAACTGGGAAACCGATACCCCCAATAAAAATTAAAACCATCATCGCAGTTAAAAACAAAAAGTCATTGGCAAAAGGTAGTATGGAATGGCCGCTAATGTCAAATCCAGAATTGGTTACTGAAGAAATTGCTTCATAAAAACCATAATAAAATGCATCTAACCAATGGTCGTAATATCCTCTTAATTTCAAGTAGAGGCTAAAGCCGATGCCACTAAAAATTTGTAAACCTAATATAATTGTAAAAGTTGTACGAATTAAACGTACAATACCACTAAGACGCGGTTGATTCATATCCGTCATAATTAATTGTCGTTGTTTTAAAGTAATTTTTCGTTTAGAGATAATAAAGAAAAAAGTAGATATCATCATAATACCTAAGCCACCAACTTGGAAAAGAACTTCTAATAAGATCACTCCTTGTTCATTGAAGACTTCTTTGATAGGAAATGTTGACAAGCCAGTAACACTAATTGTGCTCACGGCCATAAAAAACATATCAATAAACGAAACATGAGAACCAGGTTGGCGAAAAATAGGCAAACAAAATAGGATAAGTGCAATTAATGTCATCAGTATATAGTAGGATACGATGATTTGAACGGAAGAAAGCCTATGACCAAAAAAGAGTTTTCCCTTCTTCCAGGTGTCCTGTGCACGTAATTTCAATGACATTTTCAAGACTCCATTCTTAATAGATTACTCACAGTATAACAAAAAAGAAAATTCATACCATATACTTGAGCCAGAAAATAAAAATTCAAAAGTTTCTTAAAAGGAAAAATTGTTTTTTTCATTATTATTTTGCGCTATGATATACTAAAGCAGTATTATTAAAATATAAAAATGAAGAAATAACTCATAACAAACAATAAGGAGTTTGTACTTTGAAAGAATTTATAAAAAATTGGGGCATCTTTTTTTTACTTCTTGCTCTTTTTATCATCTTACGTATATTTGTTATTGCGCCTGTTTCGGTTAATGGTCATTCTATGGATCCCACTTTAGCTGACGGACAAAAATTAATGACCTATCAATTATCAAAGATTGATCGTTTTGATATTGTAACAACCAAAGAGCCAGATGATTTAGATAAATTAGCGGTTAAACGAGTGATTGGATTGCCTGGTGACCGAGTGCAAATGCAAGATGATGAACTTTTAGTTAATGGTAAGAAATTAGACGAGCCTTATTTAACAGCTTACAAACAACAATTTAGTAAAGATAAAATGCAATCAACGTATGCCTATAATCCAGCTTTTCAAGAAATTGCTAATAATGCAGAGACATTTACCAGTGATTTTGTATATGAAGTGCCAGAAGGTAAGTATTTTGTTTTAGGAGATAATCGTTTAATCTCTAAGGATAGTCGTTCGTTTGGTTTTGTCAATCGATCTATGATCGAAGGCGAAGTAGGTTTTCGCTATTGGCCCCTAAGCGAAGTTTCACTTGTGAATGACTAAATGACCTTAAAAAGAAAAGGTTTCAAAAATGATTACAAGGTCAGTGATCGTCTCGTTTGTACTTTGCTTTTATGAATTATTTTTGTGCAAGTGTAATGCTAAAGTGTGATACTATTTATTCAAAACGTACGCTTTCCTAAAGAAGGCGTATTTTTTTGGTAAGAAAAAAGCGAAATGATGGGCTGATTTCTAGAAAAAATTTTCAATAATAAAATAAGAAAGAGGTATTAGAATGACAGAATTAACGAAAATTTTAGCAGAAAAATTCGGGTTTACCAGCTTTCGCAAAGGACAAGAAGAAATTATCCAAAAAGTTTTGAATAAAGAAAATGTCCTTGGCATTATGCCTACAGGTGGAGGGAAATCTATTTGTTATCAGCTGCCAGCGCTTTTATTTGATGGTTTGACATTGGTGATTTCTCCTTTGATTTCTTTGATGAAAGATCAGGTAGATAGTCTAAATGAAATGGGAATTCCTGCTACCTTTATTAATAGTTCTCTATCTTACGTGGAGATAAATAAACGTCTTAACAGAGCACAAAACAAAAAGGTGAAGTTATTATATGTTGCACCAGAACGCTTGGAATCAGAAGAATTTTTACACTTACTAGAAGAGATACAAATCGATCTTTTGGCTGTGGATGAAGCACACTGTATTTCACAATGGGGGCATGACTTTCGGCCAAGTTACTTGAAATTAAACGAAATGATTCAATTTTTAAAACAAAAGCCAACAGTTGTAGCATTAACGGCTACAGCAACTCAACAAGTAGCTCAAGATATTTCTGACTTATTAACGATTTCTAAAAGTAACCAAATTAACACGGGATTTGCGCGTGAAAATTTATCTTTCCAAGTAGTAAAAGAACAAAAGGATAGCTATTTAATAGCTTATCTGAAAACGAATGAAAATCAGTCGGGGATTATTTATGCAACGACTCGAAAAGAAGTTGAACGTCTGTATTATCTACTAAAGCATAATGGTTTTTCTGTAGGAATGTATCATGGCGGAATGGATAAAAATGAGCGTGCCCAAAGTCAAGAAGACTTTTTATTCGACCGCATCCAGCTAATCGTTGCCACAAACGCGTTTGGTATGGGAATTAATAAGAGTAACGTTCGTTTTGTCATACACGCACAAATTCCTGGTAATATTGAATCCTATTATCAGGAAGCTGGAAGAGCAGGCAGAGATGGTTTAGCAAGCGATGCAATTTTACTTTATGCACCTCAGGATTTGCAGATTCAACATTTTTTTATTGAACAATCTAGTTTAACGAACAAATTCCAACAAAATGAGTACGAAAAACTCCGTGAGATGAACCAATATGCGCATACACAGATGTGTCTGCAGTGTTATATTTTACGGTATTTTGGTGAGCAAGGTCAAAACTGTGGCAAATGTAGCAATTGTTTAGATGAACGAGAAGCGGTTGATGTGACTGTTGATACACAAAAAGTGTTATCTTGTGTAAAACGAATGGAAGAACGTTTTGGTAAAACAATGGTGGCCAAAGTTTTGACCGGCTCAAAGACTCAGCAAGTAAGAGATTGGCATTTAGATCAATTAACCACCTACGGGCTAATGAAAGAATGGTCTCAAAAACAAATATCTGCCTTCATTGATTACTTAATCGCTGAACAGTACCTAACACTTACTAAAGGAGAGTTTCCCAAGGTAACTGTTTCAGCAGTAGGAATAGAGGTCCTGTTAAAAAAGCGGAAAGTTTACCGTAAACAGGCGCCCATCAAACAGTTATCGATAGATGATGAACTATTTGAAAAATTACGTGCACTACGCTTAGAGTTAGCTCAAGAACAGAATATGCCGCCTTATATTATTTTTTCAGATAAGACGCTGCAAGAACTGGCGCAGAAAAAGCCTAAAAACCTAGTTGAGTTGTTACAAATCAAAGGGGTAGGACAAAATAAACTTGATAAATATGGGAAACGTTTTTTAGCATTATTAAATGAGCAGCAGTAAAGATAAAATACGTTTGGTTAGCACTCGGGATATACGAGTGCTAATTATTTGACCAATTTTGACTAAAGTTGTATATTAAAGTTGTAAGGAAGCTAGAGGCCTTCCGAAAATCGAGATTGAAAAATCCCGCACAAAAGAACACAGTTTCTTTTGGAACAAATCAATAAAGAAAGGAAGTAATATCTATGGCAAACTTGATGTCAAGAAACAATGATTTGATGGATATGAGAGATGATTTTTTTGATAATTTCTTTAATAGATTTATGGGAAACGATAATTTTCAAGTCGATATCAAAGAAAAGGACAATGATTACGAGCTAACAGCTGATTTACCTGGTTTTGACAAATCTGATTTGAACGTTACTTATGATGATGGTGTATTAACTATTGAAGCAAATCGAAACGATACAAAAGAAGATAGAGATGAAGAAGGCAACTTCTTACGTCGAGAACGCAGCAGCCGCTCCTACCGTCGTCAATTCATGTTAAAGGGCGTTGACGATGAAAACATTGACGCTTCCTTTAAAGATGGCGTTTTAAATTTGAAATTACCGAAAACAACAGATGAAGCTGATGAAAAGAAAAAAATTGATATCAAATAATTTTACTTGTTTGTTTCTAACTGGCAAGAACTTTGTCAAAGGGACTATTTGTTTCTTTGTCGTTAATGAAAATTAAGAAAGGGAGTAATAACTATGGCAAATCTAATATCAAGAAATAATGATTTGATGGGTATGAGAGATGACTTTTTTGATAATTTCTTTAATGGCTTTATGGGAAATGACAATTTCCAAGTCGATATCAAAGAAAAAGATAATAATTATGAAGTAACAGCTGATTTACCTGGTTTTGACAAATCGGATTTAAATGTTACTTATGATGATGGTGTTTTAACTATCGAAGCAAACCGTAATGATATAACGGAAGATAAAGACGAAGAAGGCAATTTCTTACGTCGAGAACGTAGCAGTCGTTCTTATCGTCGTCAATTCATGCTAAAAGGCGTTGATGATGAAAATATCGATGCTTCCTTTAAAGATGGCGTTTTGGATTTGAATTTGCCGAAAACATCGGATGAAGTTGAAGAAAAGAAAAAAATTGATATTAAATAAAAAAATAAGGTGATAAGCCATCGGCTATAATTCATGGTCGATGGTTTTTTTTATTCAATTTTAAGAATTTTAACGTAGGGATAAAGTACAATGAATGATGGATTTATTCACTTATAAGGTGTATCTTGGGGATAAGAAGCAATAAAGCGCTAATTGAAATAGGTGTTTGGATAGCAAACAAAAGGAGAGATAAAATGGAAGTTGAAATCAAAGTAAATGAACCGATGACAGTAGAACAAGTGACTCAGCTTTATCAAGAAACGGGGTTTGAAAAACCTTTAAATGATAAAAAACGCTTGCAAAATATGATTGATCATACGCCTTTAGTTTTTAGTTCATGGAAAGACGGAAAATTACTTGGGCTAGCGCGGTGTTTAACGGATTTTGAATATTTTTGCTATTTAAGTGATATTTTGATCTTGCCTAGTTATCAAAAGCAAGGAATTGGTAGAAAATTAGTAAACGAAATCAAACAATATTTAGGAACACGAGTGACTCTTTCTTTAAGAGCTGAAGATAAGGCAACAGGGTTTTATGAACGGCTTGAATTCGCCCCTACGGATAAAATGTATCGCATTCACAGGGAGGGATAAATGTGGTGGAAATTCAAACAGATAAAAAAATAACAGCAGAAGAGTTAATTGAGGTATTTATTGGATCAGGTATCAAACGACCTGTTTACGACCAGAAAAGAATCAAACGGATGATTGCAAATGCGAATGTCTTGTATACTGCTTGGGATAATGCTAAATTGGTGGGTGTGCTTCGTGGTGTTTCTGATAATTCTTTTTGTACTTTTGTGTCAGATCTAGCCGTGCTAAAAGAATATCAGGAACGAGATATAGGAACCCAGTTATTAACTGCACTAAGAAAAAATCAAGGTAAGGACATCTCGACAGTATTAATATCTGCACCTAGTGCAACTTCTTTTTATCCAAAAGTAGGGTTTGAGTCAGTGAGTCATGCATTTAAAAAACAAAGAAGATATTAATAAAACTTCGTTAATGAAGCAAAATTTGGGATTTAGGGTAAAACTAGGACAGCTGTAAAGAATCATCTTGCTGGTCCTTTTTATTTGGCTAAATTTCAAAAAGCTGGGGCTGTAAAAAATGTTCATTTTCAAGTATACTTTTAGAGGAAGTATACGGAGGATGAGAAAATGGCACAACTATTTTTTAAATATGGCGCAATGAACAGCGGTAAGTCCATTGAGATATTGAAGGTCGCCCATAATTATGAAGAACAAAAAAAGCCAGTTGTTCTTATGACAAGTGGTGTTGATACACGAGCAGGAGTGGGACAAATTGCTAGTAGAATTGGTTTAGAAGAAAAAGCCCAACCTATTTTTGAAAAAACCAATGTTTATGAAAAAATTGAACATTTAGAATTCAGACCCTACTGTGTATTAATCGATGAAGCACAATTTCTAAAAAAGCATCATGTGTTAGAATTTATGCGTATTGTAGATGAGCTAAATATTCCAGTAATGGCTTTTGGTTTAAAAAACGACTTTCGTAATGAATTGTTTGAAGGGTCTAAATATCTATTATTATATGCAGATAAAATCGAAGAAATGAAAACTATTTGTTGGTTTTGTCATAAAAAAGCCATTATGAATTTACATTTTATAGATGGCAAACCAGTCTATGAGGGTGAACAGGTGCAAATTGGGGGAAATGATGCTTATTATCCCGTTTGTCGTCATCATTATTTCCACCCAGAAATTTAGGAAAAAGGAGGATGTCAGGTGTATTACGACCAACTACAAAAAATTGAAGACCGCTATCAAGAGTTAGGCGAGTTAATGAGCGATCCAGATGTCATCGCAGATACCAATCGTTTTATGAAACTGTCTAAGGAAGAAGCCGATTTACGTGAAACGGTTCAAGTTTATCAACGCTATAAAAAGGTAGAAGAAGGTATTAGCGAAGATGAAGAAATTTTAAAAGAGAATTTGGATGAAGAAATGACGGAGTTAGCTAAAGAAGAGCTAGCCGAGCTAAAAAAAGAAGAAACTGAGCTGGAAGATCAGATTAAAATTTTATTATTACCTAAAGATCCTAATGATGATAAAAATATCATTATGGAAATCCGAGGAGCAGCCGGTGGAGATGAGGCTGCATTATTTGCGGGAGATTTATTTAATATGTACCAGCATTATGCTGAATCGCAAGGCTGGAAAGTTGAAGTGATGGATGCCAATGTTACAGGTATTGGTGGCTACAAGGAAGTAATCATGATGATTACAGGAGACCGCGTTTATTCCAAATTAAAATATGAAAGTGGTGCTCATCGCGTACAACGTGTTCCAGAAACTGAGTCCCAAGGGCGCGTACATACTTCTACTGCGACGGTTGTTGTTATGCCAGAAGCTGAAGAAGTTGAGTTAGACTTGGATGATAAAGATATTCGAACGGACATCTATCATGCTTCAGGAGCGGGTGGACAGCATGTAAATAAAACAGCATCTGCCGTACGCTTAACCCATATCCCAACGGGAATTGTGGTCGCTATGCAAGATGAACGTTCGCAAATTAAAAATCGCGAAAAGGCGATGAAAGTTTTGCGAGCACGTATTTATGATAAATACCAGCAAGAAGCACAAAGTGAATATGATGCTAACCGAAAATCAGCCGTTGGAAGCGGAGACCGTTCGGAACGTATTCGTACGTATAATTTCCCGCAAAATCGTGTGACTGATCATCGAATTAATTTGACAATTCAACAATTAGACAAAATTTTAAGCGGCGAGTTGGATGAAATTATCGATGCCTTAATCTTATATGATCAAACTTCAAAATTAGAAGAGTTGCAAAATGGCTAAACAAACATATCAAGAAGTCCTATGGTGGGCTTCTTCTTTTTTAGAAGAACGGGGAAAAGAAGGGCATGCTATACTTTATGTTTTTTTAGCGCGAAAAAAATGGACAAAAACCGATTGGTTATTACACTTAAAAGATGAGATTCCACAAAATGAATATGAACAATTACAAAAAGATGTACTTCATTTATTAAACGATTACCCGCCTCAATACTTATTAGGTTATGAAGAATTTTATGGCCGGCCTTTTAAGGTCAATTCTGCTACCTTAATTCCTCGTCCAGAAACTGAGGAGTTAGTTGAGTGGTGTTTACAAACAACGGCTAAACAAAAGAATGAAAAAATTCAACTAGTAGATGTGGGGACAGGTACAGGAGCGATTGCAATTACTCTGAAATTGGAAAGACCTCATTGGCAAATAAGCGCAGTAGATGTTTCAAAAGAAGCGCTGGAGATAGCCCAAATAAATAGTCAAATGCTTGGAGCAGATGTAAAATATTACCTAGGGAATACCTTGGAACCGATTAAAGAGCCGGTTGATATTTTGATTGCTAATCCTCCGTATGTGAGTAAGAAGGAATGGGGGTTAATGGATGCAAGTGTTCGCCAATATGAGCCGTCGATAGCTCTGTTTGCTGAAGATGATGGGTTAGCAATCTATAAGGACATTGCTAGGCAGGCACAAGGCAAATTAACTAAAGAGGGGAAAATCTTTTTAGAATTTGGTTTTATGCAAGGAGAAGCGGTGGAACAGATTTTTCAGAAAAGTTTTCCGCAAAAAAGAGTACAACGTAGAAAAGACTTGTCTGGCAATGAGCGAATGCTAGTTGTGTATTAGTTTTCCACAAGCTTGTGGGCAAAAGCAAAAATCGTTCTTTAATATCCCATAAAAAAGTGGAAAACAAAGGAATTCTAGCAAATTTTTAGTTATGAACAAAGAAATAAACAATTTGGCACAGCTTTATCCACAAACTGTGCATAACTTTATCAAAATTGTTGATAACTTGCTATTAATTAGAAGAAAGGGTGTGGACAAACTGTGGAAACAAAACAATGGACAGTAAATGAAATAGATGAGGCAGCACAAGTTTTAAAAGAAGGCGGATTAGTCGCATTCCCAACAGAGACAGTATATGGGTTAGGGGCAAATGCAAGGATGTCGGATTCAGTTTGTCGTGTGTTTGATGTCAAAGGTAGGCCTAATGATAATCCACTAATCGTTCATGTTAGTAGTTTTGAACAGGTGAAAGATTATGTAGATACACTCCATCCTTATGCACAAAAATTAGTAGATACATACTGGCCGGGGCCGCTGACATTGGTATGTAAGGTAAAAGAGGGAATATTTGCCAAAGAAGTTTCTGCGGGACTACCAACCGTTTCTTTCCGAATGCCAGATAATGAAGTGACTTTGTCTTTACTTAAAAAAGCAGGAGTTCCAGCAGTAGGGCCAAGCGCTAATACCTCGGGAAAACCTAGCCCAACAACTTTTGAACATGTTTATCATGATTTGCAAGAGGATATCGAAGGAATTTTAGACGATGGTCCTACAAAGATTGGCGTAGAATCAACTGTAATAGATATAAGTGATCCCGAGCAAGTCCCGATGATTTTGCGACCAGGAGCAATTACTAAAGAACAAATTAAACAAGACTTAGGCATCGAGGTTACTTATGATAAGCATTTATTAGAAGTTTCTGAAACACCGAAATCACCTGGAATGAAATACAAACATTACGCACCGGATACAAAAGTATTAATGGTAAAAGAACAAGATTGGCCGGCGGCTGTTAAATGGGCAAAAGAAAACCAATTATCTGCTGGTGTATTGGCCGGACCTATTGTTTGTGATAAGATTCGTGCAGATACAGCAGCAACTTTTGCTTATAAGGATGATAGTATAGCCGCAGCCACCAAAGGCTTGTACGCTGGTTTACGGGCGCTAGATGAAGCTCAATTACCTTTGGATGTTATTTTAGCAGCTGCTTTTCCTGAAAAAGATTTAGGGGTCGCTTATATGAATCGTTTAAAAAAGGCGGCTGCACAAAAGTATTTTGAAGGATGAAAGATTTCTTTAATCTCCTATGGTACAATGCTATCAGAAAGTAAAAGGGGTGTTTTTGACATGGTTATAAAAGATTTTGATTTTGAAGTCGGTGCTGCAATCGAAAAAGAAGCAAACCGGCAGCAGAATAATCTAGAACTGATTGCTTCAGAAAATATTGTCTCAAAAACAGTAATGCAAGCACAAGGCAGTATTTTGACAAATAAATATGCAGAAGGGTATCCTGGACAGCGCTATTATGGAGGTTGTGAATTTATAGATGTTATCGAAAATTTAGCGATTGACCGTGCTAAGAAGATATTTGGCGCTAAATTTGCAAATGTACAACCACACTCTGGCTCACAAGCCAATACAGCAGCGTATCTATCTTTAATAGAAGAAGGCGATACGGTGTTAGGGATGGATTTATCAGCAGGCGGTCATTTAACTCATGGTTCACCAGTAAATTTTAGTGGAAAAACTTATCACTTTGTTAGTTATGGTGTTGATCCAACAACAGAAATGATCGATATGGATAACGTACGTGCCTTGGCGCAGCGCTATCAGCCAAAACTTATTGTGGCTGGGGCGAGCGCTTATTCTCGCACAATTGATTTTGCGGCCTTTAAAGAGATAGCAGATGAAGTGGGTGCTAAGTTGATGGTGGATATGGCCCATATTGCCGGATTAGTGGCCAGTGGTCTTCATCCTAATCCTGTTTCTTATGCTGATATTACAACAACGACAACCCATAAAACATTACGTGGACCACGTGGTGGGATGATTTTGACAAACGATGAAGCTCTTGCCAAAAAAGTAAACAGCAACGTATTTCCTGGTATCCAAGGGGGGCCATTGGAACACGTGATTGCAGCAAAGGCAGTTGCTTTTAATGAAGCACTCGCTCCTGATTTTAAGACTTATAGTCAACAAGTTTTGAAAAATGCTAAAGCGATGGAAGACGAATTTAACCAAGCTAAAAAAATCCGGCTAGTTTCTGGTGCAACAGACAATCATTTATTGTTGGTAGATGTTACAGGATATGGTATGACCGGAAAAGAAGCAGAGCAATTACTAGATTCAGTTCATATTACAGTCAATAAAAACGCAATTCCATTTGAAAAATTAAGTCCTTTTAAAACAAGTGGTATTCGCGTAGGCACCCCTGCCATTACGAGTCGTGGATTTGATGAGAAGGAAGCTGCAGAAGTAGCACGCCTGATTGTCAAAGTTTTGGAAAATAGTGAAAATCAAGACAGACTGGATGAAGTGAAAACATCAGTCCGAGCATTAACCGATGCGCACCCAATTTATACAGATTAAGTTGTACTTTTAGCGCTAATTTCTGGTGATGTGTTTACTTATACATTACTTTTAGATTACAATAGAAAGAAAACAAAGGAGCCTAAAAAAATGGGAAAATTCCAAGTGATTGAACATCCGTTAATTCAGCATAAGTTGACAATTATCCGTGATAAGAACTGCGGAACAAAAGTTTTTCGCGAGGTTGTAGATGAACTTGCTATGTTGATGGCTTACGAGATTTCTCGTGACATGCCAACAGAAAACGTTGAAATTGAAACACCCATTCAACAATCAACTCAAAAAACACTAGCTGGTAAGAAAGTAGCTATTATACCAATTTTGCGAGCTGGCTTAGGGATGGTTGATGGTATATTAGAACTCATTCCAGCAGCTAAAGTCGGACATGTTGGTTTATACCGAGATGAAGAAACACTAGAACCACACGAATATTTTGTAAAAATGCCAGAAGACATTGATAGCCGTCAATTATTAGTCGTCGATCCTATGTTGGCTACTGGCGGGTCTGCGATTATGGCAATTGATTCATTAAAAAAACGGGGTGCTTCAAACATTAAATTTGTTTGTATCGTTTCTGCTCCAGAGGGCGTTAAAGCATTACAAGAAGCGCACCCAGATATAGATATCTATACGGCTGCTTTGGATGAGCGTTTAAATGAAGATGGGTACATTGTTCCAGGGCTAGGCGATGCTGGTGACCGCCTGTTCGGTACAAAATAATAAAAAGCAGGCCTTATATGAAGTGGGCCTCCAAGTTAGCACTTCTAGTCTAACTATCGGGTTTACTTCATTAAGACCTGTTCTTTTATTTGTTGGTTGGTTTCATTTGTTTGTAATTGATGATAATAACACCATTACTTTGAGAAATGAGCTCTTGATTTTCCTGCGTTTTGTCAATAGCAATAACAGCTGAATTTTTCAATTGTTTTGTGATTATGCCTGTTTCCGTCTGGTTATGTACTTTAAAGCTTACCTGCTCGTTAACCGTAAACTCCTTACCTAGTTCTGAAGGGTCAATAGATGTATCAAATTTCCCAAATGCTGTCATATAAAAAGCCTCCTTGTAACTATTATAACATAACTTTTGGAAATTTTCAGATAATGGTTTTTTGAAACTTTTTCTTTACAAATCGGAAAAAGTTTCTTATAATTTCATATGTATTTGGCCAGCTTAGCTCAGTTGGTAGAGCAACGCACTCGTAACGCGTAGGTCGCAGGTTCAAGTCCTGTTGCTGGCACTCTTTAAAACGTTGGTATATCGCTTTTTATAGCATGTACCGACGTTTTTTTATTTTGCAAAAAATGGTTACGGAGCAGAACTTTTTTAGTGAGACATATAAATTTTAAACTTTTTTTGAATCTCTAGGTACAAAGCTTTCTTTTATAGCTATTTACCTCTATAATGAAGAAAGTAATCTTTATGAAAAGAGAGAGCAGATGGAAAAAAGGAAACTTTTTAAAAATGAAAATAAAATTGATTATGCTGTAATCCTCCCTGTATTTTTATTATGTTTGGTTGGATTGGCTTCTTTGTATGTGGCATCTTACCATGATCCGCTGAAAAATGGGAATCCTTGGAGCGATGTGTTTCAACAATTACTTTGGTATATTGTTGGTGTTATCGCAGTGGTTGTTATTATGCATATTAAACCCAAACAACTTTGGGCGATGACCAAGTATATCTATGCAGCAGGGCTTGTCGTTATGGCCTTGTTGGTGCAGTTTTATGATAGAGGGATAGAAAGTGCTACAGGTTCCAAAAATTGGTTTAGCTTGGGACCCATTACACTGCAACCTTCAGAATTAATGAAAATTGCAATGATTTTAATGTTAGCCATGGTGGTTACAAGGCATAATGCGAACAATCAGGTTCGTACTTTAAGAACCGATGGAATACTGATTGGCAAAATGCTTGCTGTGATAGCTCCTGTACTGCTTTTAATTGTATTGCAAGATGACTTTGGAACGATGCTGGTCTTTTTAGCAATCTTTGGCGGAATATTCTTGATGTCAGGTATTTCTTGGCGAATTATTTTACCAGTTATCGCTGTCTTTTTAGTGATTAGTGTTGGTACCATTGCTTTAGTCTTAACCGATGGCGGACGCGAATTTCTTTCAGATATCGGGTTATTTTCTGATTATCAATTTGCACGTATTGATTCTTGGCAAGACCCATTCCATGATGTACAAGGAGACTCTAGGCAAGTAGCCTCTGCTTTAATGGCTATTGGTTCGGGCGGTTTATTTGGTAAAGGGTTTAATATCAGCGAAATTGATGTTTCAGTACGTGAGTCGGATATGATTTTTTCTGTTATTGGGGAAAATTTTGGATTTATCGGCAGCGCGTTTGTGGTCTTGTTATATTTTATTTTAATTTACCAAATGATACGTGTTTGTTTTGATACAAATAATGAGTTTTATTCTTATATTGCAACCGGAATTATCATGATGATTTTGTTCCATGTTTTTGAAAATGTCGGGGCAAATATTGGCTTATTACCTTTAACTGGAATTCCTCTTCCGTTTATCAGTCAAGGAGGCTCCGCACTTGTAAGTAATATGATCGGTGTAGGTTTAATTTTAGCTATGCGTTACCAGGCACCCAACGAAGAGCCGCTCAAGCAAACTAGGAGATGAGTCAATGTTAACATTATATTGGTATTCGAAATGTAGTACTTGTAAAAATGCCAAAAAATGGTTAGAAGAACACGGTAAAAAAGTTGAATTGATTGATATGATTAAAGAAGTTCCTGCTAAAGAAGAACTAGAAAAATGGGTTAAAGAAAGTGAGTTGCCCATTCGTCGTTTTTTTAATACCAGCGGGAAAAAATATCGCGCTTTAGGCTTGAAAGATAAGGTAGACGGGTATACACTTGAGGAGGCTTGTCAAGTACTTTCAACAGATGGTATGTTGATTAAGCGTCCGATTCTAGTAAAAAATGACCACTTTTTAACAATCGGGTTCAATGAGAATGAATATGAAGGAGTATTCGCATCATGAAAAAGCAATGTTTAAAGAAAACGGATAATTTATGGGTGCTATTTAACGGAAAAGAATACGTAGTTGGTTTGACAAATAAAGCGCAAGATGATCTAGGAAATATCACATTTGCTTCTGTTCCTAAAGTAGGCCAGTCGTATTCAAAAGGGGATACATTGATTGACCTTGAAGCAGAAAAAGCAACAAGTGAGTTTGTCAGTCCTTTAACAGGAACGGTTTCTTCTGTTAATGAAAAAATTGACGAGGATGTCAATGTGTTGAATGATGAAGATGAACTAAATGCTTGGATTCTTAGTTTAAAAGATGTAGAACCAACTGAATTTGAAGTACTATAATAAAAAAATTCTTGAAATCATTGAAATGATTTCAAGAATTTTTTTATTTATTCTTCTGAATCTTCATCAGTTTCACCAATTACTTCTGGTTGTGCTTCTTCTGTTTCTTCTTCTGGCTCTTCTTCAGCTTCTGGTTCGTTAACAGCTGCTACTTGTTCTTCTGGATCATTTACAATAGTGTAATCTTTTGATACTGGAATATCACTAATGTTAACAGAATCACCGATTTCTAGCTCAGAAACATCTACTTCGATAGAATCAGGTAATTTATCTGGTGTAGCTGAAACAGTCGCATTATATAATGTTTGGGTAAGAACCCCGCCGGCTTTAACCCCGCTTGATTCACCAACAAGTACGATTTCTGCTTCTACTTCTTGTTCTTCAGTCATGTTTACAGATAAGAACTCAACATGAATGATATGTTGTGTAAAGGTATCTGCTGAATAATTTTGAACCAAAGTATTTACTTTTTTACCATCAATTTGCATAGTAATAACTGAGTTTAGACCATTTTCACGTAAAACTCTGTCTAGTTCTTGAGCGTCTACAGAGATAGGCGTACTTTCAATTTGGTAACCATTGATAACTGCGGGTACTCTCCCTTCGTGACGCAATTTGTTTCTGATTGAGCGTGGGCGTACAGCTCTTTTTTCTACTTCTAATGAAACTGCCATAACTTATTTCCTCCTAAATTTTGTGTTAAACAATATTTTAAGCAAATATTGGTTACTCGAATACAAAGATGATAATCCATGATCGATAAGTTATGCAAAAAAGGGCAGCTGAATACACAGCTGCCCCTTTAATACTCCACAATAACTTTCTCCACCAGGTCTTAACGCTGTGTGTAGTGAGAAACTCTATTTACTTTACCTTATTACTTTAAAAGAAAAACATGGATAAGTCAAATAATGAGGGAATGTTTTGACAAATTTTTCATAAGAAAGCTCTCGTATGTTTTATTGACCTTATTTCACAATTAAGGTACGATATTCTTCAGTAAAGAATAAGGAGTATATCACATGCGCTATAAAAATTTATTATTTGATGTGGATAATACATTACTAGACTTTCATGATGCACAGCAACAAGCGCTTAACGCTTTATTTAATGAGCTAGGTGTACCACTGACATCAGAAAACGAAGCTTTGTATAAAACAATGAACCAAAACCGTTGGCGTGAACATGAGAAGGGGAATTTGACTTCTGATGAAGTGGTCAATGGTCGGTTTGGGCCCTTTTTTGAACAGCTAGGTAAAAAAGTTGATAGTGTAAAAACCGAACAGAAATATCGTCAATTTTTAAATCAAGGACATAAAAGAATAGAGAATAGTCTAGAAATTATTCGAGATCTATCGACGAAAGCGGACTTGTATGTGGTAACAAATGGCTTAGCAAATACTCAGCTTCAGCGTTTGACTGATGCCGGTCTGTTCCCTTATTTTAAGGATATTTTCATTTCTGAACAGGCAGGTTTTCAAAAACCTATGGTTGAGTTTTTCGATTATGTCTTTGCCAAAGTGCCTCATCTACAAAAAGAAAAGACGGTAATCATTGGGGATTCTTTGACATCAGATATTCAAGGTGGAAAAAACGCAGGAATCGACACTATATGGTTTAACCCCGCTGCATCTACAATAGATGTTAGAATAAAGCCAACCTTTCAAATTTCACGTTTAGAAGATATTTATGATATTTTAGCTAGTTAAAGTAGGTGATTTGTACTATTTTTTTAGGATAAAAATGAAAGAAGGAAAAAGGATGGAAAAGCATAAACCGATTATTATTGGTGTGACAGGCGGGTCGGGCAGCGGGAAAACAAGTGTCAGTCATGCAATCTTAGACCGTTTCTTTAACCATTCCATCATGATGCTTGAACATGATTCTTATTATAAGGATCAAAGTCACCTGCCCTTTGAAGAAAGGCTAAAGACCAACTATGATCATCCCTTTGCTTTTGACACTGATTTATTAATCGAACATTTAAATAAGTTATTGCGTTATGAAACTGTCCAAAAGCCTGTTTATGATTACGTGGCTCATACACGTAGTAATAAAATAGAAGTGCAGGAGCCTAAAGAAGTTATTATTTTAGAAGGAATCTTAATTTTAGCCGATGAACGATTGCGTAATATGATGGATATAAAAGTTTATGTAGATACCGACGATGATATACGAATTATCCGACGTATTAAACGAGATATAGAGGAAAGAGGACGTACACTTGACTCGGTAATTAACCAGTATTTAACTGTAGTTAAACCAATGTATCATCAATTTGTGGAACCGACGAAGCGTTATGCAGATGTGGTCGTTCCTGAAGGTGGTCAAAATCATGTAGCCATTGATTTAATAAATACTAAAATTAGCACAATTTTAGGAAGTTAATTCTAGTGATTCCCGTTTTTTTATGATAAACTATATTTATGCGATGAGCCGAGAAGCCGACATTGTCGGCAACTCAAACAGCGGTATAAGAGTATTTACTCACCTGCCGGATTTGCAGGATGCCGGGCAAATGTTTTGTGAACAAACATTTCCTACTAAAATTAGTACTGGTAAAAGACGGTTGTTTAGGTTAGCCTAAACAACCGTCTTTTTTATAAAGTAAATAGGTCAGTAGAAATGGTGAACACGAACATATAAACAAAAAAACTTTTTCGCTACTTAAAAAAATCTTATTACAGACCTACTATTTATAAGGAAATGATAAGAGGAATTCTATGCTAATAAGCCAATAAATAACATTTGTAATAAAATTTAACTAAAAAGACTGTTACAAACTTAATAATTTGATAAAAATATTTAATATTAAAAAGGAAATATCGTATGTTACGTTATCTTTAAAATTAATGTTATATTAGCTCTTCTTTTAAAGGTTTATGAAAAAATTTTTTATCTGTGTAAAAGTAGCTTGAAAACAAGGGGTATTATTCGAGTCAAGAATAGGAGATAAGAAAGGAAGGTCTATTTGGAATTTACAACTAAGCCGTTGTTTATACCTTCGTTAAACTCGAACACATTAAAAATTATAGCGATAACAGCTATGATTGTTGACCATACTACTTTTTGGCTGGTTTCTAGCCATTCTATATCTTACGTTATCTTGCGAATGTTTGGTAGAGTTGCAGCGCCTATTATGTGTTACTTGATTTCAGAAGGGTATTTCCATATTTCTAATAAGAAAAGGTATTTAAAAAGGTTATTTATTTTTGCTTTAATTTCCCACTATCCTTATATTCTTTATTTTAATTTGACCTCTTTTCAAGCAACGAGCATTGTTTGGGGACTATGTATGGGAATGCTTGCTTTATCTATTAGTCAATCAAAAGTGATGCCTCTAGGCTTGAAGTTTTTATTTATATTTATTTGTTGCTTACTGTCTTGGACAGCTGATTGGAATTATATTAGTGTATTATGGATTTTATTTTTCGGTATATTTAGAAAAAACTTTAAGCTACAAATATTAAGTTTTATGTTAGTTGGGTTTATTTTTTATATTTTACCAGGTTTTTCGTTTGCGGATAATCTATCTATTTTTCGTCTTGGCATCTTATTAGCTATTCCGCTATTAACTAGTTATGACGGGACATTAGGGAAAAGATCATTTTTAATGAAGTGGTCATTTTATATTATTTATCCGGGGCATCTTCTAGTTTTATATGTTTTAAGGTATTTTATTTTTTGAAGGGGGGAGATAACATATGAAAAAAAGCAGAAAGTTAATTTTGACAATACTATTGTTACTGTTAGTGGTTACAGCTGTGAGCTTTGTTATGTTTACACAGCTAAAATCTTCCCCTATCCATCAAACGGCGAGTTCAACCGCCGTTCATGAAACTTCAAAGCCAAAAAGTCATTCAACTAATAGTCCTTCTACGGAGAAAACAACTCATGATTCAAAGCAGGAAACTGAACCAGCTGAGGAGAATCCTTACGAAGGCACTTTTGATTTACCTATTGAAAATGCAACAGGATATGCTCCCATCGATTTACCGGTAAGAAGCCAGGCTGATCCGGAGGCAAAGACACAAAAGACGCTTACGCCGGGTACGGCATTTAAAATTTTACAAGAAAAAGATGATTGGTGGGAAGTCGAATACGAAGAAGGCAAGGGTTGGCTTGAACATCGTTATGCTTTTATTAATTTACCTGATGTCTTATCTTCTGCCGTTTATAATAATACCAATACTTATTCGTCACGTTATCGTTCTTCTGGTATTGAGATTCCTGAAGTGACAAAAAAAGCACTGTACGATGGTAAAATCAATAATGAAAGATTAGGAAAAGAGGAATTTATCATCCCTGTTTTGTATACCACGGCAAAAAAGATTTATGAGGCTCAAACACAAGCTCTCGAAAATAATGAGACGTTGCTTATTTATGAGACATTTCGACCTTATGATGTCCAAGAAAAAATATATCGTCAATTGAAAAAATTGGCCGATGAAAACGAAAAAGTTAAAGAAGGCGCTGATACTGCGCCATGGGAAATGTTTTGGTTCATTAATGATGAGGTGTCGAATCATCAAATGGGGTTTGCAATCGATGTTAGCTTAGCGCAAGTTGATGCGAAAAAAACCGCTTTTTACGGGAATTATTCAGTAGATATTGTACAAGATTATACTGAATACCAGATGCCAACGCCTATTCATGAACTGAGTTCAGCGTCAGCGGTTTATACCTCTCCTGTGACCGCGGTTGACTCAGATGCTTGGAAAAAAGCGCAATTAAGGCCTGAAATGAATAAACCAGCACTTGATTTACAAGCGTATTTTGTACAAGCTGGAATGACACCGTTGGCTTCTGAATGGTGGCATTTTAATGATTTAGAAGCTAGAAAAGAGATTGAGGACCATAAAAGTAACGGGGAATTTAAGATGATTGAGGTAAAAAGTAGCGCACCTTAGAAAAACGGACGTTATCCGTACTTGGTGGATGTAATGAATTGTTATAAGCGATAAAAAAGCAGCTGTCAAAAGTGTCATTGGTAGCTGCTTTTTACTTATTTTACTGAATACAAAAGAGAAAGTAAAAAACACAACAATTAAAAAATTTCGGGTATAATAGTTTTAAGAGGGTTATTTTTATAATGAGATTAAAGGGAAGCGATAAGAGTGCGTTTAATTATTGATGGCGACGGTTCTCCGGTAAAAGAAGAGGTTATTTCCCTTGGTGAAAAGTACCAACTGTCTGTCTTAATTGTTACGAGTATTGACCATTATACACATAAACAAGAGCCAGCTTTTGTGCATTTTATTTATGTAGACAAAGGGATGGACCGAGCCGACTATGAGATTGTAAAGTTGCTTAAGTCAGGAGATATTTTGATTACACAAGACTATGGACTAGCTTCGTTAGCTCTCCCCAAGGGAGCTCGGGTATTTCACCATTCGGGTCAAGAATACAAAAAAGAGACGATTGATATTTTATTAAATAAACGCTATATGAGCGCTCAAATGCGTAAAGCGGGAAAAAAGACAAAGGGGCCTAAGTCTTTTACTAAAAAAGACCGTGAAAATTTTTTTGCAACGCTGGATAAGGTTCTAGAAGAAAGTGATGGGTAAAAGAGTGTAACAAAAAAATATGTTCGCTAGTGATTTTTTGTGCTAAAATGTATGAGAAATAAACGAAAAGTGATACTCAAGTACAGGAGGAAAAGCTTTGAAAATTATTTTATTATATGGAGGACAAAGTGCAGAACACGATGTGTCGATTCTTTCGGCTTTTTCTGTACTAAATGCAGTTTATTATAATTACTACCAAGTTCAGTTAGTTTATATTACAAGAGATGGACAATGGATCAAAGGTCCCTTGCTTAAAGAAAAACCAGAATCAGAAGAAGTACTTCATCTTCATTGGCAAGATGCAAACGACACAGATCAAGTGATTCAGCCTTGTCATATAAAAGAAGACGATGCTATTGTGTTGCCGATTCTTCATGGCCCAAATGGGGAAGACGGAACAATTCAGGGCTTTCTTGAAACGATTGATATGCCGTATGTGGGAGCGGGGGTAATGACTAGTGCAAGCAGTATGGACAAAATCATGACGAAGTATATATTGCACGCAGTCGATATCCCACAAGTTCCTTATGTTCCTGTGCTGAAAAGTCAGTGGAAAGAAAATCCGAAAAAGATTTTTGAGCAGTGCGAAGGGACCTTACTTTATCCAATGTTTGTAAAACCCGCAAATATGGGTTCTAGCGTAGGGATAACCAAAGCTAACGATCGAAAAGAACTACAAGAGGCATTGATTGAAGCTTATCGATATGACTCGCGCGTAGTCATTGAACAAAGTATTGAAGCGCGTGAAATTGAAGTTGCTATTTTAGGTAACGAGGACGTGCGGACAACTTTGCCAGGTGAAATAGTCAAAGAAGTTGCCTTCTATGACTATAATTCAAAATATATTGATAATAATATTAAAATGCAGATTCCAGCACAGATTCCTGAAGAAGTTCAACAAAAGGCGCGTGAATATGCCACAATAGCTTACACAACTTTAGGCGGTAGAGGTTTGAGTCGTTGTGATTTCTTCTTAACGAATAAAAACGAATTATTTTTAAACGAATTAAATACGATGCCTGGTTTTACCCAATTTAGTATGTACCCTTCTTTATGGGAAAAAACGGGATTACCTTACGGAGATTTGATCGAAGAACTGATTCAACTTGGCTTGAATCAGTACAATCAAAAGAAAAAATTGCGTGTAGACGTAAGCGAATAAAAAACAAAACAAGGCGTACAGATAGTTTGTAGTGCCTTGTTTTTTGTATTTATAAATGCAAAAAATGCGAAATAACCCAAGGAGAGAATATGAGTTTAACGATTAAAGAAATTGCAGAAGTTTTAGGAACAGGACAAAAGAGCGAACAAACGATTACAAATATCGAATTTGATAGCAGAAAAATCACTGATGGAGGTCTTTTTGTTCCGTTAAAAGGAAGGCGAGATGGACACGAATTTATCAGTCAAGCAAAAGAAAACGGCGCAGTAGCAACACTTTGGAGTAAAAATTTGTCTGAAGCTCCCAAAGATTTATTTGTTTTTCCTGTCGCAGATACTATCAAGGCTTTTCAGCAATTAGCGAGTTTCTATCGGCAAAAAGTTGCCCCTAAAGTGGTGGCAATTACAGGAAGTAATGGAAAAACAACGACTAAAGATATGACAGAAGCCGTTTTGGCACAAAAATATCAAACGTATAAAACGCAAGGAAACTATAATAATGATTTAGGACTTCCTTATACCATCTTACACATGCCTGAAACAACCGAAGTTTTAATACTGGAAATGGGGATGGATCATGCGGGAGATTTAACACGACTTTCTCATATTGGAAAGCCAGACGCAGCAGCGATTACTTTAATTGGCGAAGCCCACATTGAAAACTTAGGCTCAAGGCAAGGGATTGCTCAAGGTAAAATGGAAATTACAGCAGGACTAAAAAAAGAGGGAATTTTATTTATTCCTGCAGATGAACCTCTATTGCGACCACTTACTCGTCCTCTAGAACAAAAGGTGGTTACTTTTGGTTTAACAGAGGGAATGGTACAAGCTCAAGTGTTAAACGTTAGCAAAAACAGCACTGAATTTATCATCGGAAAACAGAAGTTTTTGATTCCAGTCATTGGCAGCTATAATGTAAAAAATGCTTTAGTTGCCTATAGTTTCGGTCGTTACTTTGGCTTAGACGACCAAGAGATTGCAATGGGCTTAAAAAACTTTCAGCTGACCAAAGACCGTACTCAGTGGAGTAAGGCTTATAATGGGGCGGATATTTTGAGCGATGTCTATAACGCAAATCCTACTGCAATGGGGTTGGTATTAGATAGTTTTGCTGAATTACCACTGACTGGCAGAAAAATTTTAGTGTTGGCAGATATGCTTGAACTAGGAAAAGAGTCAAAACAGATGCACATCCAGATGGCACAGCATATTGATAACCGCTTTGCAGAAGTCTATTTATTTGGTTCAGAAATGAAAAACTTGTACCTAGCTTTAAAAGATAATTATAAACAGGTTTATTATTTTAATAAAGATCATAAACAAGAATTAATAGAGGCGGTCAAAAAGGATATAAAGCCACAAGACTCTGTGCTTTTAAAAGGAAGTAATGGTATGGGATTATCCGAAGTGATTAGCGCCTTACAAGAAGAATGAAATGAGATTTGCAAACTTGCTGAAAGTTTCAAACTGTGCTATAATAGTGAATGTGCCGAAAGATGAAGTATATATTGAAATAACTGATAAACAACGCTACCTTTTTATAGGTTCGAAAATAGTAAAATTCGTCAGAATAAATTCAAATGAGGCTAAGACAAAAAAAGAACGGGTTTTGTCCTAGCCTTTTCTAATGCCTTCAAGAAGCGGTTTTTCGGTAGAAACGATACTTTTAACTTTTTATTCAGGGACAAAAGTTAAATTATCGCAGAAAAAATTTGACGCTTCATAAAAATGAGAAAATTTATTTCTCATATTTTTAAAGGGGAGAATTATTTGAAATTTAAAGAATTAAATTTGTCGCAGGATTTATTAGATGCTGTACAAAAAATCGGGTTTGAAGAAGCAACACCGATTCAAGAAGAAACCATTCCATTAGCGATGGAAGGAAAAGATGTTATTGGACAAGCGCAAACAGGAACGGGGAAAACAGCTGCCTTTGGCTTGCCAATGTTAGATAAAATTGATCCTAAGAAAAAACAGATTCAAGGATTAGTCATTTCACCAACACGTGAATTAGCGATTCAAACACAAGAAGAACTGTTCCGGTTAGGTAAAGAGAAAAAAATTCGTGTGCAAGCCGTTTATGGTGGTGCTGATATTGGACGGCAAATCCGCCAATTAAAGGATAATCCACAAATTGTTGTAGGAACGCCGGGTCGCATGCTTGACCATATTAATCGTCGAACATTGAAGCTAGCTACGGTGGAAACATTAGTGCTAGATGAAGCGGATGAAATGCTAAATATGGGCTTTTTAGAAGATATCGAAAAAATTATTGCCCAAGTCCCTGAAAAACGGCAAACTTTATTATTTTCAGCCACTATGCCTAAGGAAATCAAAAATATTGGTGTGAAATTTATGGAAGATCCGCATCATGTTCGAATCAAAGCGAAAGAAATGACGGCCGATTCGATTGATCAATATTATGTGCGGGCAAAAGACTATGAGAAATTTGATATTATGACTCGTCTTTTCGATGTCCAATTACCAGAATTAACGCTTATTTTTGGTCGTACAAAGCGTCGCGTTGATGAAATAGCCCACGGCTTGGAAGCACGTGGCTATAAAGCAGAAGGAATCCATGGTGACCTTTCTCAACAAAAACGAATGAGTGTTTTGCGTTCATTTAAAAATGGTCAATTAGATATCTTAGTTGCTACCGATGTTGCAGCTAGAGGGTTGGATATTTCTGGTGTAACCCACGTATATAATTACGATATTCCGCAAGATCCAGAAAGTTATGTTCATCGTATCGGACGGACAGGACGCGCTGGGAAAAGTGGGATATCAGTTACTTTTGTCACACCAAATGAAATGAACTATCTGCATGTAATCGAAAATTTGACGAAAAAACGTATGACGCCAATGCGTCCACCTTCTGATAAGGAAGCTTTGAAAGGCCAAATCACACAAGCAGTTGATTTGATCGATGAAAAAATGGCTGAAAATGGTTTGGATAAATACGCAAAAGATGCTGAACAATTGTTAGAGCGTTATTCAGCTCAAGATTTAGCTGCCTTGTTGTTGAAAACCTTAGCCAAAGATCCAGCTGATCTAGTACCGGTTAAAATTACACCAGAACGTCCATTGCCTAAAGGTAAGCAAAATAAAGGACGTCGTAAGAATTATTCACGGGACCGTAATAATAATGGAAATCGGCGCAAGAGCAACAAAGATTACCATAAAAAGAATAATAACAACCAAGGCAACAAAAATAGCTATTCTAAGAAAAGCCGTCGGGGAAATGAAAAGAAACAAGATTTTGTTATCCGAAATGGCAAAAGCTAAGCAAAAATGATTGAGAAATTTAAATTTCTCAATCATTTTTTTGTTTTGGCACAAATTTTCTATAGTTTTTCAAAAAAATTTGATAAAATAAGTGTAAATTCTAAGAAAAGAGTAAATAAGATGATTTATGGTATCGGGTTAGACGCTGTTGAATTAGTTCGTATTCAAACGATGATTAACAAAAAGCCAAAACTAATCAATCGTATTCTAACGAAAAAGGAAGAAGAAATATTTTCACAACTAAGTGTTAAGCGTCAGGTTGAGTTTTTAGGTGGCCGTTATGCCTGCAAAGAGGCTTTCTCAAAAGCTTGGGGAACAGGCATAGGGAAGGTTTCCTTTCAAGAAATTGAAATTTTGCCTAACTCAGTTGGAGCCCCCATGGTGACTGCTTCCCCCTTTGAAAAAGGGAAAGTATTTGTCTCCATTACTCATACAGATGAGCTGGCTTTAGCACAAATTATTTTGGAGAGATAGGATAGAAAGAAGGAAAAGGTATTGACTACTTCGTATCATCGTCCAACAAAAGCTGTGGTTGATTTGGATGCGATTCGACAAAACATAGCGCAAGAAAAAAAGCGACATGCAGACAAGGAAATTTTTGCCGTGGTTAAAGCAGATGGTTATGGACACGGAGCAATCCCTGTGGCCAAAGCTGCTTTACAAGCAGGAGTACAAGGCCTTTGCACTGCTACCCTTGATGAGGCACTGGAGCTGCGACATAGTGGGTTTACACAACCAATCCTTATTTTAGGACTTATCGCGCCAGCAGATGCAAAATTAGCGGCTGTTTATAATCTATCTGTACCCGTAGCCGAAATCAGTTGGTTAAAAGAAGCTGCTAGTTACTTAGCAAATACATCTTTAGTGCTTCGTATACATATAAAGGCTGATACTGGCATGGGACGGATCGGTTTTTTAAGCTCTGAAGAAGTGAACCAAGCGATAAAAGTGATTGAAAAAAATGAACATTTCCATTGGGAAGGAATTTTCACTCACTTTTCCACAGCTGACCAAGCGGATACACAATATTTTCAGGCGCAAAGTCAATGTTTCAATGAGATATTAGCATCATTACCTTACCAGCCTAAATATATTCATACTGCTAATAGTGCAACTGCAATGTGGCATCACGATGTCGGTAATATGGTACGTTTAGGCATAGCAATGTATGGCTTGAATCCGTCAGGAACTGCTCTTAAGCCAACTTATCCCTTACAACCAGCTCTTTCTTTAGTGTCTGAAATTGTGCAAACCAAAAAGCTGCCTAAGGGGTACGGGATTGGTTATGGGAAAACTTATGAGACAAGCCAAGAGGAATGGATTGCTACCATACCAATTGGTTACGCAGATGGGTATACTCGCAGAATGCAAGGATTTCATGTACTAATAGAAGAAGAAGCTTGTGAAGTTGTTGGTCGTGTCTGTATGGATCAAATTATGGTACGTTTACCAAGGAAAATAGCAGAAGGTACGAAAGTGACTTTAGTCGGAAAACAAGGGACAAAAGAAATTACTTTGCAAGATGTCGCTACATATGAAGGCACGATTAATTATGAAGTGGCTTGCTTAATTTCAAGACGTGTACCAAGAGAATATGTAGGAAAGAGATGATGTCTATGATAAAACGAGGAGAGATTTATTATGCAGATTTATCTCCAATTGTAGGTTCTGAACAAGGAGGTGTCCGTCCTGTTCTAGTTATTTCCAATGATTTGGGAAATTATTTTAGCCCGACTGTCATTGTCGCTGCTGTAACAGCAAAAATGGAAAAATCAAAATTACCTACACACATTGATATTGAGAAAACGCCCAAAGGGTTAGATAAAGACTCGGTAATTTTACTAGAGCAGATTCGAACGATTGATAAAACACGGCTCAAGGAAAGAGTCTGTGTATTAGAAGAGGAAACGATGGAAAAGGCCAATGAAGCATTAAAAATCAGTGTGGGCATCGACGTTGTTGTGAATGAAAAAGGGCTCAGTACATAAAAAAAGCAGGTGAAAACTTGGGTTATCTTGTTGTCACTCTCACAGTGGGTCTATTATTGTTGTTTATTTATAAAAAGATTCAACGATTTTTACTTAAAGCAAACAAGCAAATAATTCGCGGCTATTATTTACTAGTGACAAAGAAAAAGGCGGAAGATTTAGGAAAATTTTATGGGATTTTTCAGCAAGGAGAAAAAGAAATTATCCTCGAACTAGATTTTTCATTATATTTACGTTTACAAGTACCACAAAGAGGGTATTTACATGCTGAAGAAGGAAAAGTATTATCGTTTAAAACAAAGGAGTGAAGAAAGTGACACATACGATTAGTTTTTACGGAGCAGGAAACATGGCGCAGGCTATTATTGCTGGCCTTATTAGTTCAGGGTTTTATAAAAAAGAAGAAATTTATGTTTATAATCATCGCTATGAACCTACTTTGCAAAAGCTTGAAGAGGAATACGGTATTCAGCCGATTTTAAATGAGAAAGATTTATTTGAAAAAAGCGATTTAGTTATTTTAGCAGTGAAACCAGCAGTGTTAACACAAATCCTTCCTCAAGTGAAAAAGTATTTACGAGAAGAACATGTACTTGTTTCACTGGCTGCTGGCATAAGTATCAGGCAAATTACAGACTTAACAGGACCACATAAAATTATTCGAGCTATACCCAATACACCGGCAATGGTTAATCAGGCAATGTCATCTATTTCGCCCAATAATCTTACTACTAAAGAAGAAGTACAGCTTGTGCTAGAGGTCTTTAACAAATTTGGGAAAGCCAAAGTTGTTTCTGAACAGCTTATTGATGCAGTTGTAGGCGTTTCTGGTTCGGCACCGGCCTATGTTTACTTGTTTATTGAAGCGTTGGCTGATGGTGCTGTTGCGCAAGGTTTATCGCGAAATGATGCATATGAATTTGCAGCCCAAGCAGTGTTAGGGGCAGCTAAAATGGTAGAAGAAACTGGAAAACATCCAGCTGAACTAAAAGATATGGTAACTTCTCCTAAGGGAACCACCATTGCAGCTGTTCAATCTCTAGAAATGAGTAATTTTCGTGCAAGTGTGATAAAGGCAGTTGAAGCTGCTGCCCAAAAAAATCGTCAGATGAGCGAAGAAAAATAAAAATAGGACGTTACACAGTTTTCCGTAAAGAAAATATGTGTAACGTCCATTTTTTGCTTACTTGCTTTTAAAATCGTATTTAACTTTTGCTAGTACGACTGGATGGGTCTAAACGTTGTTCGATCATTCCTAATAGCCAGTCTGTTAAAATTGACATTAGAGCAGTCGGTAAAGCTCCGGCTAAAATAATCGCAGCACCATCAGTAGCATTGGTTCCGCGGACAATAATATCTCCTAGGCCACCAGCGCCTACAAAGGTACCAATCGCAGTAATTCCAATGGCCACCACTAGAGCATTTCTTAATCCCGCCATAATAACAGAAATGGCTAAAGGCAATTCAATCATAAAGAGGCGTTGCCATGCGGTCATTCCCATACCTTTTCCGACATCTAGGACGTTTTTATCTACTTGCGTCATTCCTGTATACGTATTTTTTATAATCGGTAATAAAGAATATAGAAATACGGTAATGATGACGACGTTGACACCTAGACCAAAAGCAAACATCAAGATAGACACCATAGCTAATTGAGGAACTGTTTGAATAATATTGGCAACTCGAACGACCCAGCTAGCTAAAGTGGTACGTCTTGCAATGATAATTCCGATTGGAATACCAATTATCGCAGCAAATATCACTCCATAAATTGAGATTAAGAAGTGACGAACAAATTGAGAGAAAACGTAACTTCCATTTTCTTGAAAGTAATAAATAAATTGCTGCACTAAGTTCATTTGACTCATATCCATTTTCCATCACTCCTCATCTTCAAAATAATTGTGTTGTTCTAAGAAACGTTCAGCTACAATCGATGGTTCGACTAAGTTATTGTCTGATTGATAGTTTAGTTTCTGCATGGTTTCTGTATCAATCTTTCCAGCAAGCCGACCAAGAGCATCTTTTACTTCTGGGTCTCTTTGGGCTAATTCGTCATTTATAATAGGAGATGCATCATACGGTGGGAAATATTGTCGATCATCTTCCAACATGACAAGATCATAACTTGCAATTCGGCCATCTGTTGAATAACCTAGTACGACATCCATACGGTGAGCTGCTACAGCGTCATAAACTAAACCAATTTGCATCGGATAAATGGAATCAAATTTAAATCCATACTCTTTTGTAAATCCTGGGTAGCCATCACCTTCGCGCGTCATCCACGCTCGGTCAGCTCCCACTTTTAACTCACCAGCAACATCTTTAAGATCGCTGACTGTTTTTAAGTTGTATTTTTCAGCTGTGTCTTTACGCACTAAGAAAACATAAGTATTGTCAAAACCATATGAAGCTAGCCAGTCTTGGTTGTATCTTTCTTTAAATTCTTTTTGGACAAGTTTTAACGCTTTAGCTGGATCTTTTTCTGGTGGTAAAAGTAATGTTGAAGCAACGTCTGTTCCAGTATAGCGGGTAGACGAGATATCTGCATCGCCATTCATCATTGCTTCATGATTAATGTTGGTTGTTCCTAAGTTATTGATAATAGTTGTTTGTTTATCAGTATAATGTTCAACCATATCGGCGACCATACTTGCTAAAATTTGTGATTCAGTAGTGATACCACCAGTAATTGCCACTGTATCTTCTGATTGATTGGAAGCTAAGCCAGGAAAAGAACAACCAGCCAGTAAAAGTAGTCCACCTAAAAATAAAATCAAATTTTTTATTTTTTTCATTGCTCACTTCCCCCCCTTAAGGAAATTGGAGTAAGGAATGTTTCTAATTTTTCTAACAAGTAATCCACGATTATTGCTAGTAAAATAGCAGGAACGGTACCACCAATAATAAGTTCTGGCTGATAATTATCCAGACCACTAAAAATCAAAACACCTAAACCTCCAGCGCCAATATAAGAAGCTAATGTTGCCCAAGCGATAACGTAGGTAGCGGCTAAACGTACGCCGGCCATTATCGTGGGTACCGAAATGGGTAATTCGACACTTATAATGGACTGGAAATTTGTCATACCCATGCCTTTAGCTACATCGATATAATTTGGATCGACATTTTTCATACCAATATAGGTATTACGTAAAATCGGTAACAAGGAATAAATAAAGAGCGCAATGATCGCAGGCGTTCTTCCAACACCAAGAAATGGAATCATCAAGGTAAGAAGAGCTAAGGCAGGAATTGTTTGTAAAGCACTCGCAGTGCTGATGACAATACCAGCAAAACGATCTGTCCTTGTTAGTAAAACACCTAATGGAATGGCAACTAAAGCACCTAAAAGCAGTGCAATAGATGAAATGATAATATGTTCAAATAAATTACTTGCTAACTGAGATCCATACTCTGAAAAGAAGGCTTGCATAATTTAGACCTCCTCTGTTTCTTCTGGCTTAAATGACTCGACAGCATCTCTAATCGATTGCTCTTCTCCCCATAATACATCATAGATAATATCAACCAATGAAGCTCGTGTTAAGATGCCGACAACACGTTGGTTATTATCAACAACGGGCACATATTTTAACCCGCGTTTTAAGATACGCTGTAAAGTATTACGTAAGAGCGTGTCTTCTTTTACGGAGGAAACATCTGTTTTTATGATATCGCCTACGCTAGTTGTATGATCATTTCGTCGATTAATTGTTTCGATATCGATAAATCCTTTTAAGATCTTACGATTATCTGTTACAAGTAAGGTATCCACTCGTTTTTCGCGCATTAAAGTGATTGCTTCTTGTAATGATTTTTCTGAAGTGATAGTGACGGCTGTTGTCATCACATCTTTTACTAAGGTATTATCAGGACGTGCTTGCATTAAGCGATCTTCGCCTAGTAATTCTTCTACAAATTCATTTGCAGGATGTTGTAAAATATTTTCCGGCGTATCATATTGGATGACTTTCCCTTCGCTCATAATTGCCACATGATCGGCTAATTTTAAAGCCTCGTCCATATCATGTGTTACAAAAATAATCGTTTTTTGTAGACGTTTGTTCAAATCCTTAACCAAGTCTTGTAAGGAATCACGAGTAATAGGGTCTAGAGCACCAAACGGCTCATCCATCAAAATGATGTCTTGATCTGCTGCGAGCGCTCTAATTACACCAATTCTTTGTTGTTGCCCACCAGATAATTCATTAGGGTAACGATCTAACATTTCTTCTGGCAACTCGACTAATTTAATTAAACGTTTTGCAGTCTTGTTACGTTCTTCTTGTGGCGTCTTTAGTAGCTTAGGTACAATGGTGATGTTATCCCGAATTGTCATATGTGGCATTAACCCGATATTTTGAATGACGTAGCCGATCCTGCGTCGCAATTCTACAGGATTAATATCGGTAATATCTTGACCGTCAATTAAAATTTTTCCTTTAGTAGGATCAGTCATACGATTGATCATGCGCATAGACGTTGTTTTTCCACTTCCACTTGTACCAATCAAACAAATCATTTCCCCTGTTTCAACAGTAAAAGAGATATCGTCAACGGCTTTTTTGCCGCCTTTGTAGATTTTTGATACATCTTGAAATTCAATCAAATTTTCCACCCTCAAACTTTTTTTATTTGCTACGTCTATAATATATAGTATGCATAAAAAGTGAAGAAAATACAACAGTTAATCTCAAAAAACAAACATTCAGCTGTAATAAAGGTTTTTATAAGAACAATTCACGAACAAATATCAAGAGAAAAGAACATATCGTTTATCTATTGCTTATATATTGTAAGCAAATATGCATAATTTTGATAATTCAAACAATTGTATTCTTCTTATCTTTAACAAATGAGCTATCATAAATAAAAGCGGACAACAAATTCTTTGTCAGCTGAACTCACCTCCTTTGGGATGTTTAATATCGCTTTTGATTTAATACCATTAAAGAGTGAAAGATAGGTCAATATCAGGATAAAACTTTTGAGACGAATAAATATCTTGCTCTATTTTTAAATCGTTTTGATTTTGTTATAATATAGTTTTATAGCTTTATTATAACACAACTTTTTTAGACAAGTCAGCCACCTTTGATATGATAGAAAAAAGTGCTAAAATATGTAACAGATTGTTTAGAAAAGAGTGAAAATAATGTTAACTACAGAAGATTTCGATTTTGATTTACCGGAAGAATTAATCGCACAAACGCCATTAACCGATCGAGCAAGTTCTCGCTTACTGGTATTAGACTCAAAAACTGGGAAAACTCAAGATAAACATTTTTATGACATTATTGACGAATTAAATCCTGGGGATGCTTTAGTGATGAACAATACTCGTGTTTTGCCTGCTCGTTTATATGGGGAAAAAGAAGACACAGGTGGACATTTGGAAGTGTTACTATTAAATAATCCGGAAGGAGACCTTTGGGAAACACTCGTAAAACCAGCCAAACGTGCAAAAGTAGGGACACAGATTAGTTTTGGCGATGGTCGCCTAAAAGCCGTTGTCGAAGAGGAACTGGACCATGGAGGTCGGATGATTCGTTTTAGCTATGAAGGAATCTTTTTAGAAATTTTAGAGTCTCTTGGTGAGATGCCTTTACCTCCTTACATCAAAAAGAAACTAGATGATCCAGAACGTTATCAGACGGTTTATGCCAAAGAAAACGGATCAGCCGCAGCACCAACCGCAGGTCTGCATTTTACCGAAGAACTGTTGAACAAGATTCAGGAAAAAGGGATTGAATTAGTTTATCTAACCTTACATGTCGGTTTAGGAACTTTCCGTCCTGTGAGTGTAGAAAACATTGAAGATCATGATATGCATAGTGAATTTTATCGTTTGACAAAAGATTCAGCGGATCGTTTAAATCAAGTGAAAAATAAGGGCGGAAGAATTGTGGCTGTAGGAACCACAACGATTCGTACACTGGAAACGATCGGAACGAAATTTGACGGTGAGATTAAAGCGGATAGCGGCTGGACAGATATCTTTATCACGCCCGGGTATCAGTATAAAGTTGTGGATGCTTTTTCTACTAATTTTCACCTGCCTAAGTCCACACTTGTCATGATGGTCAGTGCCTTTGCTGGTAGAGATAATATCTTAAATGCTTATAAACATGCGGTAGAAGAACGGTATCGTTTCTTTAGTTTTGGCGATGCGATGTTTATTAAATAATTTGAAACCAAACATTGCTCTTCTATATATTAAATAGAAGGGGATGTTTGGTTTTTTATTGCTGAACGAATAATGTATTCAAATTATGTTACACATTCAGCTACCGAATGAATAACGTTTTTATTTTTTAATGTTCATTCAGACGACGAATGAACATCGTTTCGGACTTATGTTATTCATTCAGTTATCGAATGAATAGCGTTTTTGCTTTATAATATTCAATCAATAAAAATAGGACAACACTTTGTAAAAAATGTTGTCCAAAAAATTGAAACTCCTCTATAAATTTTAAATGTAAAAACTCGTTAATCTTTAGGTAAATTATTATAAAAAGCGGCTTTTGTCGCATAGATGTAAGGCATTAACCACAAATATCCGATACCAAGAGTAAGAAAAGAAAGAACATGCCAGCCAATAAAACTCAAATCCAAGAAAAATAATTTTGCTTTGAAACCATCCATTAAATGGCGACTAGCGGTAATTGAATCAAGATAACGTGGCGTTTGTCCGGTTTCTTCATATGTGTCATAATAAATAAAGTAACTTTGTGAATAGGAGTAATTTTTAATAATTCCAGGGATAATAAAAAGTAATGTCCACAAAAATTTAAAAATCGCAGTTAATAGATAAATAACAAGAACTGCTAAAGCATAAGGAGCTCGGAAAGTACGAAAAACATCTTTAAATGGACGAATTATTTCTTTTTTACCACGTAGGATATCTAAAAATGTCCAACCGATAGCCACAGTGAAAAAAGCTGAGATAAGTCCCGAGATAAAGCCAGAGGATCCACTACTAGAACCATTAGAGCCTGTAGAATAATCGGTGTAGTATGGACTTGTGTCCTCTAGAATTTGCGGGTTATGACTAAAAAATAAGAGAACAGGAATCAGGATAATCGCAGCAATGGCAATCATAATTAAGACAGGAACTAAGTTCATTAACACACTTTCTTTCCAGCGGCCTTTTAACATTTGTCTAGCTTCTGCACGTAGTTCAGCATTTGATTTCATATATAAACTCCTTTTAAACGTATATGGTGATTTGATTGTTATTTTATAGTCAGTATAACAGAGCCGACCTAAAAACAAAACTAAGAAGTGCCAAGGAGTTTGGCTATTGCAAAAACTATTTTTTGCCTTTATGATAAAAGTTGGTTTGTAAAAATTTTTACCATGAAAGTTATGGGTCTTTCACTTAATCTATAAAAATAAGAAAGCAGGGCAAATAATGACAAAACCCGCCGTACAATATCGATTAATTAAAAAAGAAAAACATACGGGTGCACGCTTAGGTGAGTTGATTACTCCTCACGGTACTTTTCCTACGCCAATGTTTATGCCAGTAGGAACACTTGCTACGGTAAAAACAATGTCACCAGAAGAACTAAAAGAAATGGGCGCAGGCGTTATTTTAAGTAATACCTACCACTTATGGTTACGTCCTGGAGAAGATCTTGTAGCAGAAGCAGGCGGCCTACATAAATTTATGAATTGGGACCAACCTATTTTGACTGATTCCGGTGGCTTTCAAGTATTCTCTTTAGCAGATATGCGTAATATTGAAGAAGCTGGTGTACATTTTCGTAATCATCTTAATGGATCAAAAATGTTTTTATCACCAGAAAAGGCCATCGATATTCAAAATAAATTAGGCTCAGATATTATGATGAGTCTGGACGAATGTCCGCCTTATTATGAAAGTCACGATTATGTCAAAAATTCTATTGAGCGTACAACACGTTGGGCACAAAGAGGCTTAGAAGCTCATGTCAATCCTGAAAGACAAGCCCTTTTTGGTATCGTTCAGGGTGCTGGTTATAAAGACTTACGTGAGCAAAGTGCGAAAGACTTAGTAAGCATGGATTTTCCTGGCTACTCAATTGGGGGGCTTTCGGTCGGCGAATCTAAGGCTGAGATGAATCAGATGTTAGAATATACAACACCTTTGATTCCTGAAGACAAGCCTCGTTATTTAATGGGGGTTGGGGCAGCTGATTCTTTGATTGACGGCGCCATTCGTGGCATTGATATGTTTGATTGTGTATTGCCTACTCGGATTGCTCGTAATGGAACGTGTATGACCTCAAAAGGACGCTTGGTCGTAAAAAATGCGAAATTTGCGCGTGACTTCCGACCAATTGATGAAAAATGTGATTGCTATACTTGTCGCAATTATACACGCGCTTACGTTCGTCATTTACTAAAATGTGATGAAACTTTTGGCATACGTCTGACAACTTATCACAATCTGTATTTCTTACTGCACTTAATGGAACAAGTACGTCAAGCAATAAAAGAGGATCATCTATTGGAATTTCGTGAACATTTCTTTGAAGAATATGGATTTAATGAAAAAAATGCAAAAAATTTCTAACTTTCTAGAAAAATACTAGTGAAATATACTAGCTTCTGATACAGTATAGAGTGAAACGATAAAAGCTGAGGTGAAAAATGAATGGAAATACTTATAATGCTGGTACCTATCATTATTTTGATGTATTTTATGCAGCGTTCGCAAAAGAAGCAGCAAAAAAAACGTCAAGAAGTGTTAGATAGCATGCGTCCTGGCAACCAAGTAGTAACAATTGGTGGTTTGCATGGAGTGGTTTCAGAAATTGATGACGATAAAAAAACCGTCACTCTTGATTGTGAAGGCATTTTCTTAGAATTTGATCGTGCGTCTATTCGTACAGTAAAACCAACTTATAGTGAACAAACAGCCCAAAGTGGTTCAGTTCCTCCTACGGATAACTCACCAGAACCTTCTGAAGATATGGAAGATAGAAATGCTGATGATAGTTCGCAAGAAGACAAAGACGAATCACAAGAATAGTTTTATACAAGTAAATGAGAAAATTAAGGGGCTATGACATAAGTTCCTTTAATAATAAAATATCCGAACTATAAGAGAGATTCCTCGTCACAAATTCGCGACGATGAGAGGATCTTATCAAATATAGTTCGGATATTTTTGTCTTGACTTTACTTATATCGCAGCTTTTTTTGTTTAATAAAAAGCTGCATAATCAATCAGATTGTGCAGTTTTACGCATACTGTATTTTCTTATATCGATATCTCTTGCTTGGCACCAATTTTTAGGTTTTCCAGATAGAATGAAAGGGACTGTGGTTAAATCAGCAGTACTTAAAGCCCCATGCATAGTATAAAGTGTCCGTAATTCGTTTTTCCATTGCTCAATCAGTTCGACCGTAGCTTTAATGTCATTTGTTAGCAGATAATTTAACAATGTTGCTGAGATACCTACTGTTTTAGCACCAAAACAAAGGGACTTGAAGATGTCAAAAGCATTTCTGATACCTCCGGAGGCAATTAAATCAAAATTTTGCGATACTTCATTGGCTTCTAGGAGGGACTCCACAGTTGTTTGACCGTAATGATCCAGGTAATTAAACTCTCTTTTTTTTCTTCGTGCATTTTCAATTTGAGTAAAGCTGGTACCACTGCTGCCTGCAATGTCGATTGTTTTAACGCCAGTAGCTAATATTTGAGCAATCGTTTCACGTGTCATACCAAAGCCCACTTCTTTTACAATGACAGGCACTGGGCTATTTTTTGCGATTTTTTCTAACAAAAAAAGCCAATCGGTGAAATCACGATCTCCTTCTGGCATCAGAAGTTCTTGTGGTGTATTCAGATGAATTTGCAAAGCATCCGCTTGAAAAAGTTCGATAGCACGTTGTGCGTTTTCAAGCGATGTCCCAGCGCCTACATTTGCCAGTAAAAAACCATCAGGGAACTCTTTTCTAACAATGGTAAAAGAATCTTTTACTTCAGGATTTTTTAAGGCAGTGGAAACGGATCCTGTAGCCATCATCAGATCAGTTTCTCTAGCAACGATGGCTAGCTTCTGGTTGATTTTTTTGGTCCACTGGCTACCGCCAGTCATAGCATTGATAAAAAATGGACTAGAAAATGACTGATTAAACAATTGGGTTTTAGTAGAAACGTCATAAAAACGATTTGAAGTAAACGATTGATGAACAAGCGTTACCTCATCAAAATCGCTAGGACGTGCTTTGTGAAACGCTTTGGCAAGTGAAACGTGCTCATCTTTTCGATTCATTTTGCTCCTCCTCGATAATGGTAAACATGTAAAGGCAAAGGAATGATATCTGCTTTTTCCCATTTGCTCATTAAAGGCAGTATGCCCGTTTTTTGGTCGGCAATAACAATTCCGCAATCACCACCACCTGCGCCAGAAGACTTGGCTGCGCCCCCGCAATCTTCTGCTAAATCACATAATTGTTTTAATGCAGGTGTTTCAATAACAACATTTGTTGCTTTAGCAAGATTTTGTAACAGCTGGCGATTTTTTTTAATCATTTTTTTTATTTTTACGACGTTATTTGCCATAAAACCATCAATTAAATCTTCTACACAACGATTACTATCTGTTAAAAAATGCTCATAATCTTTTTGAGTAACACTTTTATCTTCTTTCGACTGTTTTACTTGATCGACCAAATCTGATGTAGAAGCTGGACTGCCTGTCCAACCAATCAATAAACGCATATTTTTGGGTGTCTGCAAAGGTTGGATGGAAAGTTTGGGCCAATCACTTTGTAATAAGTCGCTAATGGACCATTTTTCTTGTCTTTTTTTTACCCATTCATGATCAAAAGTTGAAAAAGCAAGCCATCCTCCAAAACAACTCGCCGCAATATCACCGCAAGAGCCATTCCCTTGGACCGCTAAATGAGCTAAAGCAGCAATTTTAAACTGCATTAATGGATCCATTTGTAAGTCATAAAATAAATTAAGGGCTTTAACAGTACCCACAGTCACAGCTCCACTTGAGCCTAATCCGTACTTGCGACCGCTAGAATTATCCAGTTCGCTAGTTACTTTCAGATGATAAAAGCTTAACAAAGTTCCTTGTTCTTTGGCATAACGCTCTGTTAGACGAATGGCAGCTAAAATATAGTGAAAGGGGTTTTCACGGTGGTCTAAGACAAGTTCGCCATTTCTTCTGGTCCAACGTATGGGTAAATCGCTATATTGCTGTGATTGGATACTGCCATTTTCAGTGGCGCTTTCAATTGTTACGTTAATAAATTGGTCAACAGCTGCAATAACGGCAAGATGGCCGGGTTCGACAACGGCATATTCACCTGCAATATATAACTTTCCTGGTGTGGATACTTCAATCATTTTGCCACTTCCATTTCTAAAGATTCAATCCCCTTTCCAGCATAAGCTATTACGAGCTGTTCAGCTGGAAAATCTTTTTGTAGTTCGTGATAAATGTCTTCTACCTCTTTTTTCCGGCAAAGAACTTTTACATTCGGTCCTGCGTCCATGGTAAAGTAACAATTTTGTCCTGCTTGGCGCATCGCTTGTACTTTGTTCATTGCCTTTAAGCTACCAGGAGACCAATAAGTAAAAGGGGGAGAAGCTGCCAAAGTAGTGGCATGCATTTTTAAACAGTTGCTTTCTGTGACTTTTCCTAAAGCATGAAAATCATTCTTAGTGATTGCATCTTTTGCTTTTTTGATATCTAGGTCTGCGCTTTTTACCCAGCTGTCATAGTAGCTGGAGGTATCTACTGTTCGCTGCATCCCATTTCTGCTAGGGACTTCTTTCGTTTTATCGTTAATCAGGATAAAAATCATTGCTAATTCATCTTCCCAATGATTAGAAGCTATTGGCACAGCAAAAGAGGTTTGGTCAGAATTTCCTTTTTCCCATTCAACAAAACCTCCATAAATACTTCTACAAGCTGAGCCAGAACCTTTTCTAGCTAAACGTGAGAGTTCTTTAGGCGAAAGGTCGAGCTTTAATGCATTGTTACATGCGCCTGCTAAGGCAGCTAGGCCGCTAGCAGAAGAAGCTAAGCCAGCAGCTGTAGGAACAAAATTTTGACTACAAACAGTAGCATATTTAAAGATTCCCGCTTGATTACGGGCTAAATCTAGAAAATGACGAACCTTTTGTGTTGCTTTTTCATCTTGTAGCTGACCATCTAAATAAAAGGTATCTTTTGTATAATCTTTAGAAAAAGATACACTTGTTTCAGTGTAAAAAGCGTCTAATGTTAAAGATAAACTATTATTCATGGGTAAAATTAGTTGCTGATCTTTTTTACCCCAATATTTAATCAGAGCGATGTTGGTAAATGCTCTAGCTTTTCCATTATGCATATTGGTAAACTCCTAATCCTTGTATCCAAGTCTCTTTTATGCCGCGTTCTTTTAAAAGACATGCTAATACTTCAGCTTGCTCTTTAGTCTTTGTCAACGCTAAAAAGCAGCCCCCGCGACCGCCTCCAGTTAATTTTGCACCAAGTGCGCCATTTTTTAAAGAAAATTGGATAAAATTATCCAATAATGGATTACTGACGGTTAGTGTCTTTAAGCAAGTTTGTGCCTGATTCATTACCTCTCCTAAATATTCTGGTTGATTGGTAATAATGGCTTCTTTGGCTTGTCCTGTTAGTAAGCCCAACTCTTGGATAATGCTGCTTGTTTCTTTTTGGAAAGTTTGTAAACGTTGTGCCACAGATTTAACGGCAGCTCGTGTTTGTCCGAGAACACCTGTATCAGCAACAAGTAAATAAGCATCAATATTCATCGGAAAATTTGCAATTTGCTTATGCTCAAAAAAAATGGGCTCATCACCACTAGCGGCAGCAGCGTCCATGCCACTTGGATTTCCATGAGCGATCTTTTCAGAAAAATCAGCAAAAAATAATAAAGTTTGTCGATCAAGAGCTTGTTTTTTCCAAGCAAAAAAAGCACGTGTGATCGCAATAGCAACAGCCGCGCTTGACCCCATTCCTCTTGCTACAGGAATTGTACTAGTGATATTTAAGTGGAAATTAGGTGTATGTAGATAAATTTGTAATTTGTAAGCAAGCTGTTTAATACTTTTTAGTTGCTCAGGCGCATTTTGTAAATCACCTATATAATAACGCGAAGTTAAAAAATTTTTTTCGGCTGCTTTTACAGTGACCTGAACCTGTGTATCGTTAAAAGGAAAAACAATTGCAGGTTTACCATACACAGCAGAATGTTCGCCGATTAAGATGATTTTCCCATTTGATTGTCCATTTCCCTGAACTACCATGTTAAACCTCTTTCTGTTTTCATTTTTTTCACTCTTTAAGTATTCTACTAAATTAATAGGCTCTCGTTAAGTATTCAAAACATTTTATAAGAAAAAAAAGTTAAATCTTAAGGTTTTTTTGTATGATATAAATAAAAAATTACGCTTGACGTTACTATATATAGTGGGTTAGAGTATTTAAGTTAGGTTAAAAACACAAGATTTAGTGAAACAGAAGGGATGTTATGAGTGTGATCGTATTAGCAGGTACAATCGGCGCAGGCAAATCTAGTTTAACAGCATTATTAGCTAATCATCTAGGTAGCCAAGCTTTTTATGAGTCGGTAGAAGAAAATGAAGTATTGCCTTTATTTTATCAAGACCCTGAACAATATGCTTTTTTGTTACAAATTTATTTTTTAAATAAACGTTTTGCTAACATCAAAAAAGCAATGCAAGAGGACAATAACGTATTAGATCGTTCGATTTATGAAGACTCTCTCTTGTTTCATTTAAATGCTGATTTGGGCAGAGCCAACGATATTGAAGTGAGTGTCTATGATGAATTATTGCACAATATGATGGAAGAATTGCCTTATGCAGCATATAAAAAACATCCGGATTTGTTGGTTCATATCAAAGTTTCTTTTGCCACCATGCTAGAACGTATAGAAAAACGCGGTCGCCCTTACGAACAGTTAGAATTTGATCCTACGCTATATAATTATTATAAAGAATTAAACCGGCGTTATGATTCCTGGTTTGAAAATTATCATCATAGTCCTAAAATCCAAATTGATGGAGATCAGCTAAATTTTGTGGAAAACCCACAAGCTGCTTATCAAGTATTGGCAATGGTGGATAAAAAATTAGCAGAAATTCGTGAGGGATAAAAATGCTTTGTGAAAGAAGTGCTATAATTGGACTTTTTTTCACAAAGTGTTTTTTAATTATATTTTTCTTTCCAATAAATTCCTTTTATGTAGTTTATCATGTGAAGTTGTTTGCAATTCTTTTGGTTGTGCAAAAATTTTTGATAGTTCTTATCTTCACAATCTTGATATATTATATATGTAAATTAAGGGAGGAAAAACAGATGACAAAAACAGTAATTATTGGAACGAACCATGCAGGTCTAGCAGCAGCCAATGCCATCTTAGATCATTCAGGACAAGAAGTCGTGATGATTGAACGTAATGAAAATTTTAGCTACCTAAGTTGTGGGACCGCTTTATGGGTAGGTCGTCAAATTGAAAGCGTGGATGGTTTGTTTTATACAAATCGTGAGGATTTTGAAGCTAAGGGTGCTAAAGTTCGCACTAAAACGACGGTTGAAAACATTGATTTTGAAGGAAAAGTCGTTCATGCTGTAACGCAACAAGGAGAAAAAGTAGAGGAAAGTTATGACAAACTTGTTTTAGCTACAGGTTCTGTTCCAATTTCTCCTAAGGTACCTGGTCGTGAATTAAAGAACATTACCTTCATGAAAAAATATGAAGAAGGCCAAAATATTGATCAGATGTTTGAACATGAAGAAATTAAAAATATCGCAGTTATCGGAGCAGGATACATTGGAGTAGAAATGGCAGAAGCTGCCAAACGGCGCGGCAAAAATGTGCTGTTATTTGACGCATTAGATCGTTGCTTGCCAAGTTATTATGATCCTTGGTTTACCGATGATATGGACAAAAATTTAGCTGAACATGGTATCGAACTACACTATGGTGAATTAGTCAAAGAATATAAGGGAACAGATAAAGTTGAACAAATTATAACTGAAAAAGGAGAATATGAGGTTGATTTAGTGATTAATGCGATCGGCTTTTCTCCGAATAACCAGCTGGCTAAAGACCATTTAGAATTATTTGCCAATGGCGCTTATCTAGTAGATCGTCACCAACAAACAAGTGACCCAGATGTTTACGCAGTTGGCGATTGTGCCACGGTTTACTCAAATGCGTTACAAGGAACAACCTATATTGCATTGGCATCAAACGCTTTACGTACAGGAAGAGTTGCTGGTGAAAATATTGTTGGCAACTCCATTGAATCTCCTGGAGTTCAAGGTTCAAATGGGATTTCAATTTTTGGTCACCATATGGTATCCACTGGCTACTCTGTTGAATCTGCTGCAAAATTTGATTTGGATGTTAAGTATACAGATATTGAAGATACACAAAAGCCTGAGTTTATGAAAGAAAATGATGATGTGAAATTGCGGATTGTTTATGAAGCAAACTCTCGTCGGATTGTAGGTGCGCAGATGTCTTCGACAACATCAGACATTTCAATGGCTATCCATATGTTTTCATTAGCTATTGAGCGTCAAGTAACCATTGATGAGTTGGGTATGCTTGATACATTCTTCTTGCCGCATTTCAATCAACCGTATAACTATATCAATAAAGCAGCTTTGGCCGCTGAATAATAGGAAATATATTTAAAAGTTCCAAGTAGAAGAGGAAAAGACCTCTTTTACTTGGAACTTTTTATTATAAAAAATTGTTAGTGGTTATTTAGATTTAGAAGAATAGAAATTGCCTTCATGCATGAGTATTCGTTTTTTGGGGATGCGCGCTGCAACTTGGGCGCTACATACAGCATCAATAAAAACAAAATTAGCGATATCATTGACTTTTGGCCATTGCTTTTGCCCGTTTTCGTTAAGCGGAGTAAGGTTGTTTGTAATTAAACTTAAGCTCTGTCTTAAGGCTTGTTCGTTGCTTTTTCCAGTGTAATCACAATAATTACGCAATTTTTCCACTACATCTCCGGAGACATAAGGACTCCAAGAATCGTAAAAGCCATCACAACCTATACCAACAAAAATACCTGACCTTTGCAAAGCCTCGATAGGTAAAAGTCTTTTGTTCATACTGATTGGAATGGTAGTAAGGATTTGCACGTTATATTGTTGCAAACGAGGATAAATATTTTCCCAAGCTTTATTTGACAAATCGCATAGACCAAAAGCGTGACTAAAAGCTGTTTTTCCTCTAAAGTCTTGCTCTTCAATCATGTCTAACCATTTATCCATTGTATAATAGCCTAATTGCCCTGGGTCATGCAGATGCATATCAACATCTACCTGAAATTCTTTGGCAATATCCATCGTGGTCTGTAAAGAATGTTCAATGTCTTGATCAATTCCTCCTGGATCTAAAGCGCCCAACATAGTGGCTCCAGAATTTAAAGCTTCACGTAGTAGACCAGGCATCTCAGGGTGAGTGAGTAGACCATGCTGCGGGAAAGCAATGATATCTGCTGTTAAATATTTTTCATATTTTTTCAGCGCTTTTTTTACACCTTCAAGGTTTTTTAAACCGATGAAAGGATCAATATTAACATGAGTGCGTATATGATCGACACCACGATCTAAATATTTTTCAATCATTGTAGAAGCTCGTTGCTCGGTGGTTTTTGCCAATTCTGTTAATTCCTCTGCTTCTAATTTTAATCGATGAGCCAAGTTCTTACTAGGTATACAGGCTTTCCAAGGCAAAGAGAGGTAAGTTTTGTCCAAGTGATTGTGCATATCTTTAAAGGCGGGTAAACATAATTTCCCTTGCATATCAACCCCTGGCTCTTCTGAGTTTTTGGTAGCAGGAGTGATTTGTTTGATTTTTTTCCCTTCGATTTTTAAATCGAATAATTCTGTTTTTGTCTGTAGCCGTTGTCGTTTGTCAAAATATTCTCCGGTTTCTAAACGCACATTTTTCAAAGTCTTCATCCGCGGTAAGCTCCTTTCAACGCAATGTCTGTTTGATAGATAATTTTGCCAGCAGAAAATACAGTTGAGATGGGACACTGGCGAGCAATCATATGAGCAGTACTTACAGCGTCTACTAAAATAAAGTTTGCTTGATCACCGATTTGTGGCCAAACTTGTTGTCCATGTTCATCTAAAGGTGTAATGCCTCCAGTCGCATATTTTAAAGATTGGCTAATTTGAAATTCATCGATATAACCGCAACGTTCAATAAATAAATTTAATTTTTGAATCGTGTCTCCTGTACCCAAAGGCGACCAGTGGTCAGTTAAACTGTCATGACCAAAAGAAACAGCGACACCGTTATCGTATAATTTTTTAACTGGAAGGGTAAGATTTTCATCACTAATGACCACTGTGGTGGTGACGTCTACCTTATTTTTGGCCATCCGCTGCATTAATTCATCTAATTCATTGTCACTAATGCCTGCTAAAGCAAAGGCATGGATAAGAGTAACTGGCTGCGAGAAGTTCTTTTGCTCAATAAAATCTAAGATGCGATGGATTTCAAAAGCTCCTAATGTATCACGATCGTGTAGATGCATATCGATGCCAACATTGTATTTTTTGGCTAAAGCAAAAGTCGTTTTTAAAACTTCGCCAATATTGCGGTCTAAAGAAGCGGGATCTACTCCGCCAATATGAGTAACGCCTAATTTTAAAGCATCCTCTAAGATGGTTAAAAATTCGGAGCCGTTACGCAGTAAACCGTGTTGAGGAAATGCAACAATCTCATAGGTAATTTGGTCTTTATAATCTTGTAAAACACGTTTGGCTAGTTGTACATGCTTGGTTTTAATTTGCGGATCTACATTCACATGAGTGCGAATATGAGTATGACCGTGAGCAATGTAATGTTGTACCATCGCATGAGCGCGCTCTTCAGCGACATCTAGTTGTTCTGGTAACAATGTCTTTTCTTCTTCTAAACGAGTGTAGATTCCATTTTCTGCTGGAATAGGTGCCTGCCAACCGTTGCCAAAATAAGTTTTATCAATATGAATATGCATTTCGCGCAAACTAGGCAGTAGTAATTGTTTTTTGGCATCTATTACGATGTCTGCTGCCTCTTGTAAATGAGGACCGATTTTAGCAAAAGTTCCATCTTCTATTAATATATCTGTAATTTTGGTGTTGGTTTTGGTTACTATTTCATTTTCTATATGATAGTTTGTTTCTAGACGAACATTTTGAATTAATTGTTTCATTTTGTCACTCCTTAAAAATTAGCTAGTTGTTTCTATCTTTTAAATCATATATACTGATACAAATTATTAAAGAAAGAAGTGTTTGCCATGAATGTTGCTGAATTTTTAAAATTACCAATGGCACATAACTTTAAAACATTGACCGGCGATGATGTAGGCTTAGATCGCATTATCACTGGTGCAAATATTTTGGATAATCCTAAAGCAGATGATTGGCTGACAGCAGGAGAACTGATTATTACATCAGGTTACTTTTTCTATGAAAACTACGCCCAGCAAGAGCGGTATTTTCAGCATTTTCAAGAATTAAATATTGCTGCAGTGTGTATTAAAACGGGACAGTTTTTTACAGAAATTCCTAGTGAACTTATCAACCTTAGTCGACAATTAGCCATCCCTTTGATTGAGATTCCTTATGGAGTTGCTTTTTCTAAAATTTTAAAAACAGTCATGAATCAGCTATCCTCTGATTTGGCAAGTGAACAACAATTTACTTTAGATATTTATTCACAATTTTTTGAATCTTCTTTAAATAACGGTGGGATCGACTATATTGCTAAAAAACTTAAAACTATCGTAGAAAATCCTGTGCTTGTAACCACATCGAATTGGGAAGTTGTCTCTTTAGCTGGTTTTGAAAATAGCTTACGTTCCACCTTAATAAAACAAGGAAAAGAGTATCATTTTCCTAGACAAGACTTACAAAATTTACCAAAAAACGTAGAACAAATACAACATCCATTTTACCGTAAGTTATATAAAAACGGCCAAGAAGTTTTATGTTGTATTATGCCAGTTTTTTTTAATCAGATTAACTATGGCTATATTGTTGTTTATTTAAAAAATCGTTCACTAGTAAATACAGATTACATTGCTTTAGAGAGCTGTACTATGTCGATTGCTCTAGAAGTAGCCCATCAAACTGAAAAAGAACGGGTCAATAATCAAGTTTATCGCGACTTTTTTGCTCGTTTGTTTGCGGGAAAAATAACCAATGTTGAGACGCTAAGATCTTTTAACATAGATATTAATGTAGAATTGGATTACTCTGTGTATATTATCTCTGTATATTTTCCTAAAATGATGGACAAGACACTTTTTGAGCAACGTAAATATGAGGAACAGAGTATGCAGATATTACTGTCGGCTTTACATCGCTATATCCAGAATAATTTTTTGGATTCAAATGTATTTAAACAAGGGAACCAATTTGTTGGTTTACTAGGTAACGCCAAAGAAACAAAGAAGAAAACGATCCGAAAAGAACAAAATAAAGTATTAAGCCGGTTGTTAAAATATTTAGAACAACAAATCAATCAAGCTTTGCACTTTTCCATTGTGGTAGGCTCTAGTCAACCGGTGCTGTCGGTTGCTAAAAGCTATTCTGAAGCGACAAATATGTTAAATACTGTAGCTGCAAAGCAAATGGGGATTCACTTTTTAAATGAATTTTATTTAGACACATTTTTATCAGAACAAATTTCTACTCAAGCTGCAGCTGAGTTTTCTGCTCATTACTTATACAAATTGATTGCTTATGATCAAAAGAACCATCTAAATTTGCTTCAAACCTTATCTAGTTATTTGGAAAACCATCAAAATATTGCGGCTACTGCAAGAACACTTTATATCCATCGAAATACTTTGATTTATCGTATCGAACGGATTGAAGCGATTTTGGGAGTGGATATTACTGAAGCAAATATTGCTTTGTCTTTGCAATTAGCTTTAAAGTTCTACCGGGAAAACGAGTTAACGTAAATCGCTACGAAAAAGAGGGTTCATTTATAACCCTCTTTTTTTGTAGCATATCTATTCTTTGTAGGCCCATTTTAAGCTGTAACTTGGTCCATATGCATGCCAGTATAGATCTTTGACATTTGGATTCACTAAAGTAGATAAACTTCGATTGTAAATTGGGGCAATAATCGCATCTTGATTAATTAAAATATCTTGGGCTTTGATGAAGTCATCAAAACGTGCTTGTACGTCAGCGGCATGGCTTGTTCTTGTAGCTTGAATTAACTTATCATATTCATCGTTGCTATAAGTGACGCCTCCTAAGTCGCTGCTAGACATAAAGATTCTCATTACAGTTAGTGGATCGCGATAATCCGTTCCCCAACCAGCCAATTCTAATTCATAATCCTTGTTTTGGTCACGGTCAACACGAACAGTAAAAGGCACTTGTTCAACATTAATTTCTAAGCCAGGTAGATTATCTTGTAATTCATATTGGAAGAACTCAGCATTTTTCTTGGCTTCTTCTGTATCGTCAGTTAAAAAGTCAAGCTGTACTTTCTCAACACCCAGTTCTTCTTTTCCTTTCTCCCAGGCTTCTTTAGCTTTTTTAGGATCATAGCTTAGATAATCATTTTTTGATCGGCGACCTCTGTAAAATCTTTTTTACCGTCAGGCGATTGAGTTTGTCCTTTTGGTATTAAATGATCTGTAGGATTGGACTCATCTTGTAATACTTTTTTAACAAAGTCTTCTTTATTAAAGGCTTGAGCAATCCCTTTACGGATATTTACATTATCTAATGCGTTCTTTTTCCCGTCACGTTCGCCGTTCATCTTCAAAAAGAAGGTGGTAAATTGTTCAACAGACTTAAATGCTGGATCATCTTTATAAGAAGGAATATATTCGCTGCTTAGTTTATCAATAACGTCCAAATCACCGGTAGTATATAGATTAAGCGCAGTGGAAGGCGTTTTCACAACAGTCATCCCTGCTTTTTCTAATTTTACTTTATCCTTATCCCAGTAAGTATCATTTTTTTCATATCCCCAATTATCACTAGAAGAACTCCAGTCGGTTAACTTAAAAGGACCATTATAAATTAAGTGGTCAGAATCAGTTGCGTATTTTTTCCCTTGTTCTTCCACATATTCTTTGTTTTGTGGATATAATACAGGATAAGCAAGTAACGATTTAAAGTAAGGTACAGGACGTTCTAAAGTGAATTCCAGCGTTTTATCATCAATGGCTTTAACTCCTAAAGTATCAATGTCGCCATCTTCTAAGTTAATTTGCCGGGCATTTTTGACAACGTCAAAGAGTACATCGGCATTAGGTGTGGCATATTTTGGATCAATAATTTTTTGAAAAGCAAAGACAAAATCGTCTGCTGTGACAGGGGTGCCGTCTGACCATTTGGCATCGTCTCTTAGAGTAAATGTGTACACTGTTTTATCTTTACTGATTTCTGGTTCTTTTGCAGCTACTCCTAACTCTAGTTCATCATCAGGTCCTAAAACGTAAAGCCCCTCAAAGACTTGACTCATGGCTAAAGTCGATGTTGTATCACCTGCCTGACTAGGTTCCATTGTTGAAATAGCTGCAGAAGAACTTAATTCGAGTTTTTGGCTAGTGTTGTTTTCTTCTGTCTTTTGACTTGCATTTTGACTTTGACAAGCTGTTAAAAAAAATAAAGCAGAAAACGCTCCTAACATAAATAACTTTTTCGTTTTCACTTTTTCTTCCCCCTTTATGTACAAATAATTCGTCTGAATTGTCAGACAATTTAAAATGTTTGTATTTACCAATTTACCACATTTGCTAAGAGAAGAAATCGTTAAAAGCTACAATAAGCAGTCTTTTTATTTAGTCATTTTATACAAAGCCCTTTCGAATTTTCTGAAAAATTTGAAATAGTAGATATTTAAGTAAATCGTAAGGAAAATATTTGACGGAGGATATCGTTTATGATAAACTGAAAAAGTTGAGAAATGGAAGTAGAAGCACCCGCTTCTCGCCTTAGTGACAAAAAGTGACTGGGCAGAATAGGATTTTTCGCTAAGTGTTATTATACCTTAGTGTAAAGTACGTGCGGGTTCTTATAGAAGAACTCGTTTTTTTATGGTGAAAATTCGATAAACCTTTCTTTCTCTTACAAAACTTGGAGGTGAATGACCATAGCAAAGGATATGATGGTTAACGACGGCATTCGTGCACGTGAGTTGCGATTGATCGATCAAAACGGAGATCAGCTTGGTGTCAAAACGAAAGCAGAAGCGATGAAGATAGCCGAACAAGCAAACTTAGATGTAGTTCTAGTGGCTCCAAAGGCTAAACCACCAGTTGCACGAATTATGGATTACGGGAAATATCGTTTCGAACAACAGAAAAAAGAACGTGAAGCTCGTAAAAAACAAAAAGTGATCAACGTAAAAGAGGTCCGCTTAAGCCCAGCGATCGATGAAAATGACTTTAATACGAAGCTACGTAATGCGCGTAAGTTCCTTCAAAAAGGGGATAAAGTAAAAGCTTCTATCCGTTTTAAGGGACGTGCCATTACCCATAAAGAACTTGGTCAAGAAGTCTTGAATCGTTTCGCTCAAGAAACAGAAGATGTTGCAACAATTGAACAAAAAGCGAAGATGGATGGACGCAGCATGTTTTTGATGCTTGCACCTAAAAATGACAAGTAAATTGACTTGCTGAATAATGAGCCAATAGTCAAATTAGATAGATTTTGAGGAGGAAATTAGTTATGCCAAAACAAAAAACACACCGCGGATTAGCAAAGCGTGTAAAACGCACTGGTAATGGCGGATTAAAAAGATATCGTGCGTTTACAAGTCACCGATTCCACGGTAAAACTAAAAAACAACGCCGCCAATTGCGCAAACCGGCAATGGTTTCAGCTAGCGATATGAAACGTATTAACCAACAATTAACGAAAATGAAATAAGGTTTTGTGCAAGTGTTGCATAACCCATTCAAATGAAAGAACAATTAGGAGGAATCAAGCATGGCACGTGTTAAAGGTGGAACAGTAACTCGTAAACGTCGTAAAAGGACGCTTAAATTAGCAAAAGGTTATTATGGAGCTAAGCATACTTTATTTAAAACAGCAAAAGAACAAGTGATGAATTCATATAATTATGCATATCGTGATCGTCGTCAGAAAAAACGCGATTTTCGTAAATTATGGATTGCACGTATTAATGCAGCAGCTCGTATGAATAATATCAGCTATTCAAAATTAATGCATGGCTTGAAAGTAGCTGGTATCGATGTAAATCGTAAAATGTTAGCAGACATCGCGGTTAATGACGCAGATGGTTTTACTGCATTAACTGAACAAGCAAAATCTGCCTTAGAAAAATAAAACATAAAAGCTTACTAGATTGTGACACATTTTTTAGTAGTTAGTTTAGTTACTAACATTTAAAAATGTTCCAATAAAGTAAGCTTTTTTTGTATCAAATTTTACTAGGGAGTACCTCGGTAATTCCTTAGGTCTCCTGTGGGCCCCACCTTATTTATGTTCCTAATAGTGATAGCAAAACAATTCTTATGTTTTATTACCGCGGCTTGTCATAAAATTTAGGAAGTGAATTAGAAAAAAATCGAAAAACTTAAAAAGAATGTTGTTGTATTATAAATAAACCAAAAATCATAAATGATCTTTTTGTCTTGCTGAAGTTTAAGTAAAGAATAATCATTAAGTTTTATTAATCGGGTTCTTTATCAAAGTTTTCGTGTAAATCAAAAGATTTATTATAGAACTTGAGCCCAGTTGTAATTAACCAAGCAGAAAAAGCACCAAGTAATGAGCCTAATGCAATTCCAACGAAACGATATTGCAATAAAGTAGGTACATTCAACTCTTTGGTTAGACTAGATAATAATAAGGCCATAGGCGTGGTAAAAAAAGCAGATAAAGCGTAGTTACTGCGCATAGCAATTTGCGAGGTTGTAAAAAGGATGACGATTAGGAAAATTGTTTGCAGAGTCGTTAAAGATGTATTAAGTAATAAAGCGGCAATTCCGATACCAATAATTGTTCCGAAGATACGTTGGACATTACGCTGCATCACTGCTCGTAGATTGTCTCCTTGTAAAATAGCGGCACAAGAAACCACCATCCAATAAGGATTTTGCAATTGTAAACCATAGCTTAAATAGACAGCGAAAAATAAGGTTGTCCCATAAAAAATGCCATCGATAAAGACATTAGGATCTTCGTGAATACGTTGATATAACTTTCCTTCTTTTATCACCATAGGAGACTCTTTTTCTGTAAAGTGAATAATAATCGCCATAATAATAGCGACCATGGCTCCTAATAAATAGTAACTAGCCAGCATAGGTACTTGTTGGACAGACACATTTATATTGGTAGCCATTGAGGAGACCAAAACGCCGAAAAAGACACCGGGCTTTTTGATGTCATAAAGCCGAAAAAAGACACGACCGGAAAAAGCGACCAAGCCCACAGCAATTGGGGCAGTCCAACTAGCTAGTGAGGTCAAAGCTCCCATTAAAAAGCTAGTTAAAATAAAAAGTGTCACAAAAATAAAGCGAAGCAACAAATTTTTTAAGGGAATATTTTCATAATACATGAGAATAAATACCCCTAAAAAACCAAAACTTGCGATCGACATATTGTGTAAGAAATAGCCAACAAATAGGATCAGTGTCATACAAAAAATCGTTCCTAAAAGCTGGACAGTATTAAATGTCGGTTTATGTAAATGTAAGAGATCTTTAAAAAATTTTCTTTTCATTATAAAACCACCTACTATAAGAATAACATAATTTTTGCAATTTTATGATTATTATGAACAAAAATGATTATTATAAGAAAAAGACTTGAGTTTTTTCTATAAGAGAAAAGCTCAAGTCTTAGTAATTTCTTCTAATTTTTTTACGCGGCCACCAATTTTATTAGCAAAGTTTTCTGATTCTTCTTTGTTATAAAATACTAATAATTTGGTAGGTGTTTTGTCTCTTGTGCGACGACCATCCTTGGTGATATAACCATGAAAGACTTTTACAACGTACATAAAATTCCCTCCTCTATTTTAGCTTAATTTTGATTATACGAACGAGGAGAGAAAAAGCAATAAAAACGCTCACATTTTATAAAAATACTAACTTTTCGCCTGATAGAGCAATTTTTTTGAATTGATTTATTAAACGAAAAACTAAGGATTAGTGGAACTATGGTCCAGGTAATTGGCAAAAATTTGATGAAACTTAGGATAACTTTTTTTTAGCTGTATAAAATCATGGCTCTGTTGCTCCAAAAAACAGTGTTTACTAGTCCCAGTTGTTACCAATTGATCCTTTTCGTTGATGACTTTGTAAGAAAAATCTAAACGGCTGCCATTATATTTTGCGACGAAAGTATCGATTCGCACTATGTCGCCGTAGTAAACCATCCCTTTATATTGACAACTTACTTCCAAAACGGGAACGATAAGTCCTGCTTTTTCCATCTCTTGATAAGAGAGCTCTAAATAATCCAATAAGTCCACACGTGCTTCTTCGAACCAGCGGATATAATTTGAATGATGAACAATTCCCATCTGATCTGTTTCATAATAATGGGGTTTGCGGTAATAACCAGAATACATTTTCCCACCTCTTTCTTATTTTAGTTTAAAATTTTTCTTATCGTTTTACAAGAAAACAAAAGGGAAAGTTTTCAGTAATAAAATTGCTAAAAAGCTTGACTTTTCAAGGATTTTCTTGTAATTTAAAGCTAATACAATAAAGCCTGAGAAGGAACAGACATTTGGCAAAAACTTTTTAGAGAAAAACTATCCTGGCTGAAAATAGTTTAAGTAACTGCTGCATGTAAAGACATTCCAGAGGCGAGCGAGCCAAAAGCCGTTCCGCTTAAACGTGCGTTATTCGTTAAAGGAAAGCACAGCTTTCAAAATTAGGTGGTACCGCGATTGATTCGCCCTTGTAAAAACAAGGGTGTTTTTTTATTTGTTTTTTGAGATAAAGAGGAATTTTAGGAGGAAAAACCATGAGTTATCAACGCCCAAAGGGTACAAATGACATTTTGCCTGGCGAATCGGAGAAATGGCAATTTATTGAAGAAACAGCACGCACATTATTTAGTCGTTATCAATATCAAGAAATTCGTACTCCCTTGTTTGAACATTATGAAGTAATTTCAAGAAGTGTGGGGGATACCACAGATATTGTTTCTAAAGAAATGTATGATTTTTATGATAAAGGGAACCGTCATATCACACTACGTCCCGAAGGAACAGCACCTATTGTACGTTCATATGTTGAACATAAACTATTTGGACCAGAGCATACAAATCCTTATAAAGTGTTTTATATTGGCCCTATGTTTCGTTATGAGCGTCCACAAAAAGGGCGCTTACGTCAATTTCATCAAATCGGTGTAGAGGCCTTTGGTTCAAACAATCCGGCAACAGATGTTGAAACGATGATTATGGCTTTGGAGTTTTTTAAACAGTTAGGAATTAAGCAATTTCATTTAGTGATCAATACCTTAGGAGACCAGAAAACAAGAAAAAACTATCGGCAGGCGTTGGTTGATTATTTTTTTGCTTATGAGAGCCAATTAAGTGAAGATTCTAAAAGGCGTTTGCAAGAAAATCCATTGCGCATCTTAGACAGCAAAGATAAAGCGGATCAAAAATTGGTAGCTGATGCGCCTTCTATTCTAGATTATTTAAGCCCAGAAGCTTTCCAACATTTTACTCAAGTCACTACTATGCTAGATGCCCTAGAAATTTCTTATGAAATTGAACCAACGATGGTGCGTGGTTTAGATTATTATACACATACTATTTTTGAAATTATGAGCGATAACCCACAATTAGGCGCTCAGTCTACGCTTTGTGCAGGAGGACGCTACGATCAGTTAGTGGAAGAACTAGGAGGGCCAGACACTCCCGGCTTTGGTTTTGCTATGGGAATTGAACGTTTATTACTCGTTCTTGAAAATGAAGCGGTGGAATTACCTGACTTGCATTCATTGGATGCTTATGTTGTTAACATCGGCGCAAACACAAATGTCGAAGCCTTGAAAGTCACACAGGCTATTCGTGATGCTGGTTTTTCCGCAGATCGAGATGTTATGGGACGTAAGGCAAAAGCCCAATTCAAATCAGCTGATAAAAAAGGAGCGCGGCTTGTTTTTACTTTGGGCGAGGATGAATTAGAGGCAGGTATGATTAATGTCAAAGCAATGGCAAGCGGAAAAGAAAAGCGTGTTCCACTGGAAGCTATTTATAGCGATTTTGCACAAATTTTTGAGGAAATGAGTTAAAGGAGAAAAAATATGGGAAATAGAACAGTTTATTGCGGCTTAGTTGATAATAAAAATTTAGAACAAACAATTACTTTACAAGGCTGGGTACAAAAAAGAAGAGATTTAGGCGGCGTGATCTTTATTGACTTACGCGACCGAGAAGGAATTGTCCAAGTGGTTTTTAACCCGAAAAACTCCCAAGAAGCTTGGAAGATTGCCGATACTTGTCGCAGCGAGTATGTATTAGAAGTTACCGGCGTTGTAAAAAAAAGGGATACAGAAGCTATCAACCCTAATATGAAAACAGGGGAATATGAAGTAATGGCTAGTGATATTACGATTCTAAATACAGCTAAAACACCCCCATTTTCAATTGAAGAAGATACAAAAGCAGGCGATGAAATTCGTTTGAAGTACCGCTACTTAGATCTGCGACGCCCCAATATGACGAATAATTTAATTTTACGCTCCAAAGTGACACAAGCGATTCGCCATTTTTTAGATGAAAATAAGTTTTTAGATATTGAAACTCCTTTTTTAGGAAAATCAACACCAGAAGGAGCACGGGATTACCTTGTACCTTCACGAGTACATCCAGGTCATTTCTACGCCTTGCCGCAATCTCCGCAAATTTTCAAACAGTTACTGATGAATGCGGGCCTTGATCGGTATTATCAAATTGTTCGTTGCTTTAGAGATGAAGACTTGCGAGGAGATCGACAACCAGAGTTTACCCAAGTGGATATTGAAGCTTCGTTTTTAACGCCAGAAGACATTCAAACTTATACTGAGCAAATGTTAGCTTCTGTCATGAAAAAAACACGAGATATTGATATTTCGCTACCGTTTCCTAAAATGACATGGGATGAAGCAATGAATCGCTTTGGCAGCGACAAGCCAGATACGCGTTTTGCTATGGAATTAATTGATCTATCAGAAGTGGTAAAAGATGTTGACTTTAAAGTCTTTCAGATGGCTTTGCAAAGTGGCGGTGTGGTCAAAGCATTGAATGCTAAAGGAGCGGCTGATAAATATTCTCGTAAAGATATGGATCATCTCGGCCAATATGCGAGCCAATTTGGCGCTAAGGGCTTGGCTTGGTTAAAAGTTGAAGAAGATGGGCTTAAAGGACCTATTGCGAAGTTCTTAACCCCAGTAGAAGATGTGCTGATTGCCAAAACAGATGCAGAAGTTGGCGACCTTATTATGTTTGGCGCAGATTCTTTTGAAGTAGTTACTGCAACCTTGGGAGCTATTCGTACGCGTCTAGCGAAAGAATTGGATTTAATTGACCCAGAGAAATTTAATTTCTTGTGGGTAGTTGATTGGCCACAATTTGAATACGACCAAGAAGAAGGACGTTATGTTTCTGCTCACCATCCGTTTACTATGCCAAAAGAAACAGATATTGAGTATTTACAAACGGATCCGTCAAAGGTTTATGCTCAAGCCTATGATGTCGTGTTAAATGGTTATGAACTAGGAGGGGGATCGTTGCGGATTCATACAAGGAAATTGCAAGAACAAGTTTTCAAAACGCTTGGTTTTTCCCAAGAAAAGATGAACGAACAGTTCGATTTCTTATTAGAAGCTCTAGATTATGGCTTCCCTCCTCATGGTGGTATAGCTTTAGGATTAGATCGTTTAGTCATGCTGATCGCTGGGGAAGATAACATTCGGGAAGTGATGGCTTTTCCTAAAAATGGAAAAGCCATGGACCCTATGACAAAAGCTCCAAGTACCGTTTCTCCGCTTCAGCTATATGAATTAAATATCGATGTAACAGATACAGAAGAATAGTATTTCTCGAATAAGGAAAAAGCTGGTAATGCATTGCTTTAATCCTTATTCGAATTTTTTGTTATAATGGAACAAATAACGAAAAAGAGGACGAAAACGAATGTGGTATTCCTTAAAAAATTTTTTTAATGCTGATTATGTAAATAGATTTTCTTTTTCTATCGTTTATGCCTTACTGGCTTCTGTAGCCTTAAATTTTTTCTATGAACCAGGAAATATTTATGCTAGTGGCGCCACAGGTATAGCACAAATTATCTCTACCCTTTTTCAACAGTTTTTACAGATTGATTTTCCAATTGCTTGGGTATTATTATTGATTAATTTGCCCTTATTCATATTGGGATGGTTTAAGATTAGCCACCGTTTTACTATTTTTACTGGGATTACGGTCGTATTTACTTCCTTATTTATGGAATTAATCCCAACAGAAGTTTTAACTACTGATCCAATTATTTGTGCTATTTTTGGTGGAGTTTTGACTGGTGCAGGGATTGGCTATGCATTTAAAAATGGGTTATCTTCTGGTGGTTTAGACTTCATTACAATCTATATTCGTAAGAAAACAGGAAGAGACGTTGGCTCGCTTTCAATTATCTTTAATGGCATGATTATGTTTGCAGCAGGGGTACTATTTGGTTGGCAATATGCTTTATATAGTGCTTTGGCGATATTTGTCAGTGGAAAAGTAACCGATGTTGTTTATACTAAACAAAAGAAAATGCAAGTGATGATTATTACTAAGTATCCAGATACTGTTATGAAAGCCTTACAGGGGCATTTACGTCGCGGAATTACTATTATAAATGAGGCGCAAGGTGCTTATACCAAAGAAAAAGAAACAGTGTTATTTACAATTGTTACTCGTTATGAAATGCCGCTATTACGTCAAGCTATGCATGAATCAGATAATGAAGCATTTGTTAGTATCGCAGAAAATGTTCAAATTTTAGGGAACTTCTATGAAGAGGAATTATGACAATTTTTCTTTGTTTTTTTGCAGGGCAACAACACATTTAAATTTTTATAAGAATTAAATTACCGATTGCTTTTACATGCTTTTTTTGATTATATAAGACATGGTGCAATGGTAGACTGAGTATAAGAAGGTACAAAAAATATGGAGAAAAGAAGAATTAAAAATAGCCGTTATATCACAGGAATCGATGGTATTCGTACACTAGCTGTTATCGGAGTCATTTTTTATCATCTCATGCCAGCTAGTTTGCCTGGTGGTTATTTAGGAGTGCCAATCCTTTTTGTCATTTCTGGTTATTTAATTACTGATTTATTGCGTCAGGAATGGCAGCAAAATGAAAAAATTGGTGTTTTAAAATTTTACATCCGGCGGTTAAAGAGGCTGTATCCGTCTTTAGTCACAGTGTTAGTGATTTCAACTGCTTACATAACGTTGTTTCAACGAAATTTATTAAATAACTTACGCGGAGCTGTTATTAGTAGTCTTTTGTACGTGAATAACTGGTGGCAAATCGATCATGGACTTTCTTATTTTGATCGTTTTGGAAATGAGTCTCCTTTTACCCATTTATGGACAATGGCAGTAGAGGGGCAGAATTATTTGATTTGGCCACTTCTTTTTATTCTTTTGATGAAACTTGTTAAACGAAAAGACCGTATTTTTTATATAATAACTATCGCGACGCTTTTATCAGCGATTGGTATGGCAGTTGGTTTTACGCCAGGAGAAGATCCTACTAGGGTGTATTATGGTACAGATACACGTATTTTTTCGATACTTATCGGCAATGCGCTTGCATTTATTTGGCCTAGTACTCGTTTGAAAAAAGAAATTCCAGACAGTGCGAAAAAAATCTTAAATACTACAGGGCTTGTTTCATTATTCTTGCTAATTATTTCGTTTATCTTTATGGACGATCGCTTTAGTTTTCCCTACTACGGCGGGATTTATCTAGTCAGCCTTATCACAGCTGTTTTGGTTGCTGTTACAGCTCATCCTGGAGCAAGTATGAATCGTTGGTTGACCAATCCAGTCTTTACTTATTTAGGCAAACGAAGTTACGGTATTTATTTATACCAATTTCCTGTAATGATCCTTTATGAAGCTAGGGTAAACGTTGCGAACAATGTTTGGTTGCATGTATTTATTGAATTAGCATTGATTCTGATATGTAGCGAATTGTCTTATCGTTTTATAGAAGAACCGCTAAGAAAATTTGACTATAAAAAAACTTGGGAAAAAATGAAAGATTGGTTTTTTACCCCACTGCTTAGCAAACAAAAAGCCGTGGGAATGGCAGGCCTTATCGTAGTTCTAATTGCTTCAATTGGTGTTATCATCGCTCCTAGCAATAGCGTAAATGCAAACCAAGCAGAGTTTCAAGCAGAAATTCAAGAAAATAAACAAGCTGCACAAAAGACTAAAAAAGCCGATAAAAAAACGGAAGATACAGAAGAAACGCAAGATACCGCAACTGATGAGAATATTCTACAAACCTATAGTAATGATACAGATCACGTGATGGAAAAATATGATTTGACGGAAAACCAAGTAAAACGTGCACGAAATACAGAAGTGACAGCTTTTGGTGATTCTGTTCTATTAGGTTCAACTAAGAATATTCAAGAAATCTTCCCTGATGCGGTTATTGATGCAGACGTAGGACGACAATTGTATGAGAGTGTCGATCTTTTACAAAAGCTAAAAGATGAAGATAATCTGAAAGAAAATGTCGTGTTAGCCTTGGGTAGCAATGGGTATGCAGATGAAGCGCAATTTGATGATCTAATGAAGGTTATCGGTAAGCGTAAAGTTTACCTAGTTAATGTTCGAGTGCCAACGCAACGCTGGCAAAATGACAATAATGCTTTATTTAAAAAGATGGCTGATAAATATAAACGTGTTACTCTGATTGACTGGTATGATTTAAGTAACCAAAATAATAATTGGTTCCGTGAGGACCAAGTTCATCCTACTGACGTGGGAAGAGTAGAGTATACTTCATTATTAGCTAAAAAAATATTAGAATAAAATCTATTTGTTAAAACCCGCTGGATTTTTCAGCGGGTTTTTTGTGTTTTGGAAATAAAAAACGTTGCTGTTTGTTTCTTTGTACTATTTATCGTTGTACTAGTAAAAAAATAGTTTTTGTAAAAAAGAACTAGGTAAAAATTGCGTACTTTATAGTGAAAGGAGGAAAAAGATGTCGATTGAAGAATTATCGGATGAATTAATTGGCTATGGAAGTACACAAAAAATGCAGGATATGTATCTGTACTTATTAAACGAACGCGCTACTATTTATTTTCGGAAAAATTCTCAAGTACAGAAATATAAGGAGGTCACACATGAAGAAGCGCAGCAACTTATTTCGCGTTTTAAGTACCTAGGTAAAATGGATGTAGGCGAAAAACGCAAAGCCCAACTTGGTGCGATCAGTTATTTATTAAAAGGAAATATGCAAAGGTTACGCTTATCAACAGTCGGCGATTACCAAGGGAATGAGAGTTTAGTTACTCGTTTTTTATATAATTTGAATCAGGAAAAACCGGCGTATTTTTTTGATGCAGATGCAAAATTAATTCAACGAAAAATTCAGGAAGAAAGAGGTTTATACCTTTTTAGTGGTCCAACAGGTTCTGGGAAAACTACGCTGATGTATCATTTAGCTCAGTATGCCAAAGGGCAAGTTATCACTATTGAAGACCCGGTAGAAATTGAAGAACCAAACTTTTTACAATTGCAAACAAATGAAAAAATTCAACAAACATATGATCAGTTAATCAAGCTGTCCCTTCGTCATCGACCTGATTTATTAATCATCGGTGAAATTCGTGACCAATTAACTGCAAAAGCAGCTATACGAGCAGCACTCACAGGTCATACTGTGTTAGCAACAGTACATGCTAAAGGAGTAGCAGAGACAAAAAGTCGCTTATTGGATTTAGTAGGTAGCCAAACAGAGCTGGGTGGTTGTTTAAATGGAATCATTTACCAACAATTGTTTTTGGACAATCAACAAAAAAGCCGAGCATTACTTGCTTATGAGTTTTTCACCGGTGAATTAGAAACAAGACAATGGTCTGAAGGATATGTACAAATTCAAAAGGAGGGGCTATTACATGAGGATACATAAACGTAAAAAGACCCTCCTTATGCGTGAACAATTTTTGGAAATGTTAATTAGTTTGCTAGAAAATGGCTTTTCATTACAAGAAAGCTTAGCTGTTATGCAGCGGAATAGACAATTTTCAGCAGATATTTTGTATTGTTTTACTGATGGGCTGGCTAAAGGAAGTAGTTTCGCCGAATGTTTTTACCAAGCGGGTTTTAGCTTGCAGGAGATGACACAAGTGCAATTAGCAGACATTCATGGAAATGTGATTATTACATTAAAAAATATTTTGAATACCATGCAGATTTTAAGAAAGCAGAAAAAAGAGTTAAGTAAAGTTGCCACATACCCTATTTTATTGCTTGTATTTGTCATTGCTCTGTTATTTGCTATGCGCTTTTTTCTTCTACCTTCACTTTTACAATCAGGAATGATCAAGACAAGCCACTGGAGTATTGGGTTAATTGCTTATGGGCCGTTTATTATGGTTGGTCTAATACTAGCAATTAGTGGTTTTGTGGGTGGCTACTTTTGGTATGCCAAACAACAGACCGCACTTCAACGCAGCACGTTTATTGCCAGCTTACCTTTTATTGGTTTTTTATACAAAATGTATCAGACAAGCTATTTCGCTTTGGAATGGAGCAAAATGTTTAAACAAGGACTAGAAGCTAGGCAAATTTTAGCTTTTATGGAAACCGTCAATCCCCAATCACTAGTTGCTAGTTTAGCTAAAGAGCTAAACCGTTCGTTGTCTCAAGGAAAAACATTGGCGAAAGAATTAGAAGACTATTCATTTCTGTTGCCAGAATTTTCTCTGATTATTTTGCAAGGAGAGGTCAAAGGAAAACTTGGAGAAGAATTACTACTTTACAGTCAATTATTAACAAAACGGATTGTTGAAAAAGTAGAAGGTTGGATTCGCTGGGTACAGCCGCTTGTATTTTTGTTTGTCGCAGTACTAATTATGGCGATTTATATTGCGATGTTTTTACCTATGTATGAGAACATTGGAGGAATTATGGAATGACAAAAGAATATCAGCAAAAGTTAAACATTATTGAAAAGATAAAAAAACAGTTGGTAATTTTTAAACATAAGACAAAACAGGGATTTACATTAATCGAAATGATGATCGTTTTGCTTATCATTAGTATTTTAGTTTTACTATTTATTCCTAATTTATCAAAACAAAAAGATACAGTTTCTAAACAAGGGGATGAAGCGATTGTTAAAACGGTGGAAACTCAAATTGAAATTTATGAAATCAACAATAATAAAAAGATTACCGACAGCCAGTTAAAAGACTTAGTGACTCCAGAGCAGTATAAGGTGTACAAAAAGTATAAAAATTAGAGGCGAACAGCGATGAAACTTTACCAGGGTTTTACCTTGATCGAATCACTATTAGTCTTGTTTGTTATTACATTGTTTGTTAGTTTGCCGTTTGTTATGGTTCAAGGTGCTAAAGAAAACTTAGAAGTGGTCCACTTTTTGGATCACTTTGAAAAAAATATTCTACTCACACAACAAGCTGCTATTACATCGAATAAAAGGACAAAAATGATTCAAAGAGATACAACAAGAGAATACTATTTTTATACTGATACGATTGAAAAACTTGATATGCCAGAAGATTTAAGAGCAAGCAGAATCAAAACGCTTTATTTTAATTCAGGAACCGGCAATAATAGCAGTTTACAAGAACTTCATTTTTATTGGGATAAAAATAAGCAGAAAATTACGTATCGATTTTTGTTTGCAAGGGGGCATTATGAAAAAAAGATTACAACCATCCGCTAAAGGGTTTATTTTGGTGGAATGTATGGTTGCTTTAGCTATCTTGACAACAACTGTTTTTCTTTTTCAAATAAGTCAGGTACAAATTTTAAAGGAAACCAAAAAAAGCCAAGAAGAACTACAGATGTTGCGTGTATTATACGAAGAAACAAAGCAACGCAGGCACTACCAAATGAAATCGGCAGATTATCAGATAATAAGAGATGGCACTTTCACGATTTCTTATCAAACAGCTCCTAAGGCACAAGCAAAAATTTCTGCAGGGCAACAGGAATGGGCGATTATACGTGAAAAATAAAGGATTTACGTTGATAGAGTGCGCGGTTGCGCTGATGGTATTAAATTTGTTTTTATTAGGTATATTAGGTGTTTTTCAGCAGAGTAAACAAGTACAGCAGGCTGTCTATGGTAGAAATGTGCAAGAATGGCATATATTTTTAATCCAATTTGAAAATAAGTTAGCGGAAGGAACTTTTTCGCGCGTAAGCAGTAATAAAATTTATTACAACAAAATAAATCCTACAACTAATAGAAAGTATGAGTGTCGTATTGAGCTGAATATGAACCGGAATGAGATAGCTATACGGGAAAAAAATGGTTATGAACCTCTTTTAACGGAAGTAAAAAACATTCACTTTCGCAAAAATAGTCAGTATATTTTGTTTACAGTCACTTTTTTGAACGGAGAACAGAGAAATGGAAAATGGACGATCGAAAAAACATGAGGGTGGTGTGTTACTGACAGCGGTTTTTACAGTGGTGATTTTGAGCGTTCTGTTATTGTTTTTGTCAGAAAACTATCGTATCCAAGCACAATTCACACGACGTACACGTGAATATTACGAAATCCAGATTATTAAAGAGTTGTTTTTGACAGATTACGAAGCGCTAGCAGAACATGAACGTTCTAAAAAAGGAGAAGTGATTTACAATCAAGGAACATTAAGCTATGAACAAAAGAATGATCAATTAGTATTCACTATTAACGTGGGCGAGCAAAAAAGAAGCTTCAAAGAAAAAATAGAAAAAGAGGCTGAAAAAAGTACAGAAAAAAGACAATAATAATACACAACAGAGCAGATTATCCTCTATAATAAAGAGGGCTGTTCTGTTTTTACTTTAATATAAGGAAAATAAAGCGCTATGGATAGAGTTGGTTGATTATTTATGATAAATCAGATAAAATTAAACAGGTAAATTTATTGTTATAGTCAAACAAAGAAAGCGAGGGAAATCATGTCTGCAGAAAATGTTGAAGAAAGTTTTCATTTGCAGCTTGAAGCCATCCAATTATTACAAAAGGACTTGGAGACCTCTTTTTTAGATGCTTACATAGAAAATATAGAAAATATCAATGACCATTATCAAGTTCGCATCATTAACGATGTTCCTAAGCAAGATACTGTCGATGAGCTCAAACGTATTTATCAAAAGTTGCAGGAGATTTCTTTAGAAAAAGAAGAACGCCGTAAACTTTCTCAGTTATTACTTTTAAAAGGGATGCAGACAGAACCACTGCAGCCAAATCATCAATTAACGCCTGATAGTATTGGTTTTTTGCTGGTCTTTTTGTTAGAACAACTATATCCTAATAAGGATACCTTGAAAACTATTGCTGATTTAGCTTGTGGGATGGGAAATCTTCTTTCTACTGTAATAACCAACCTTGAAGAAACAGGTTATGATTTGCATGGATTTGGTGTAGATAATGATGAGACCATGCTGGCAGTGGCGGCTAGTAATAGTCAGTGGATTCCAACAGACATTACTTTAATCCATCAAGACGCAGCGACTGATTTATTGATGGACCCAACTGATGCGGTTTTAAGTGATTTGCCCGTTGGATATTATCCGGTAGACGAAAATGCACAAAATTTTGTTACAGCCGCAGAAAATGAGCACAGTTTTGCTCATCATTTGCTGATTGAACAAAGTATGAAATATGTAAAAGAAAACGGCTTTGGTCTATTTTTAGTCCCTACAAACTTTTTACAAACCGATCAAAGCAAATATTTAAAGAAGTGGCTGGTGGACAAAGTCTACCTACAAGGGATTATTCAATTGCCAGAAGAACTATTTAAAAATAAGGCGGCTAGTAAAAGTATCTTAATTCTCCAACAAAAAGGGGAAAAAGCCAAGCAAGTGCCTGAAGTTTTATTAGCAAAAGTGGCCTCCTTAAAGGAACCTAAACAAGTGACGGCTTTCTTTGAAGAATTTAAAGAATGGCAATCTGCGAACTTAGCAGATTAGTGTTAAAGTGATGATAAATAATAAAATTTTAAAATAAAGGAAATGGGGATAAAAAAATGCCAAAGACAATCGCAATTAATGCAGGGAGTTCAAGTTTAAAATGGCAATTATATGAGATGCCAGCAGAAAAAGTAATTGCTAAAGGAATTGTTGAACGAATCGGCTTGAAAGATTCAATTTTTACAATTAAATATGGAGAAGATCAAAAATACGAAGAAACGATGGATATTAATGATCATGAAGTTGCGGTAAAAATGTTGCTGGATAAGCTGATTGAATTGGGAATTTTAGCGTCTTATGATGAAATCACCGGCGTTGGGCACCGTATAGTGCAAGGAGGAAAGTATTACGATCAATCAGTTATTATTGATGACGATGTCTTGCATAAGATTGAAGAATTAGCTGATTTTGCTCCATTGCACAACCCAGCTAACTTAATGGGGATTCGTGCCTTTAAAGAATTGTTGCCAGATGTAACCAATGTAGCTGTTTTTGATACAGCTTTTCATGCAAATATGCCAGAATCGAATGCTCGTTATAGTATTCCAAAAGAGTATCGTGAAAAATATGATCTTCGTAAATATGGCGCGCATGGAACAAGCCATCGCTATGTAGCTGAACGTGCAGCTGAAGTGCTAGGACGTCCAATTGAAGAATTAAAAATTATTACTTGTCATTTAGGGAATGGTGCTTCAATTACGGCAGTTGAAAATGGCCAATCAGTCGATACTTCAATGGGCTTTACCCCATTAGCAGGTGTTACGATGGGAACTCGTTCTGGTGACGTGGATCCAGCTATCTTGCAATATTTGATGCATAAATTAAATATTGATATCGATGAAATGCTGAATATTTTAAATAAAAAATCTGGTTTGCTTGGTTTAACAGGTATTTCAAGTGATATGCGAGATTTAGAAGATAAGTTGGACAATGAAGATGTTAAAATTGCTTTGGATATTTTCACTGATCGCATTCGTAAATACATCGGTAGTTATGTAACAACGATGAACGGTGTGGATGCAATTGTGTTTACTGCTGGTATCGGAGAAAATGACGCCAACGTACGTGCCGATGTTATTAATGGAATGTCTTGGTTTGGTTGTGAAATCGATCCAGATAAAAATAATGTACGCGGAGAAGAAAAAGTCATCTCAACGGATGATTCAAAGGTTAAAGTACTTTTAGTTCCGACAGATGAAGAATTAGTTATTGCACGTGATGTTGAATCATTACGCAAAAATAGTTAATTCAGTAAAAATGAAAAAGAGGTCCTAAGTTTTTCAGCTTAGGGCCTTTTTTTGCCTACCAACACTAGAAATTATAGAGCCAAAAGAATATAAGGCGACTCATATGTGTGTTTAATTTCAATACAATGAATTTTTTATTTTACTCTTGCAGTAGTTAAAAATAATTTATATTTCAAACTTCTTCATCCAATAGGGTAATGCTTGGCTGATTTTAGTAGGTAATACAACATAATTATCATGCGCTATTTGGTCTGCAATATAACTATGCAGGTAAACAGCTGCATTGATAGTATCAACTGAATGAGGGAACTGTGCTAAAAATCCTGCTATTATCCCCGCTAAAGTGTCTCCAGTACCACCGGTTGCCATACCAGGGTTACCTAGCGGATTATAAAAGCACCCTGTATTGCTGTAGATTTCTGTTCGATGACTTTTTAAAACAATTGTTGCTTCCAGCTTTTGCTGTATTGCTTGATTCATTTCTTCCGTTTGATCAGCGATTTTTATGCCGCTCAAACGTTGCCATTCCATTTGATGTGGAGTAAATATGGTCTGTTTTGGATAAGGAAGTTGTTCATTATTTTGAGCAACTAATGTAATTGCAGAACCATCAATAACTAATAGTTGGTCTTCAGTTTGTTCTTGTAAGACATAAGTTAATAATTCACGGCTTTTTTCATCTTCCCCTAATCCAGGACCCATCAATATAACATCAGCAGAAGCAAGTACTGCATCGCATACTTCTTTATCCTGCCAGTCCACAGTCATAGCTTCTGGCATTCGTGCGTGCAGAGCTTGGTGGTTTTTAGAGTCGGTCACAACCGTTGTTAAACCACTACCAGCATTTACACAAGCTTCAGTACTCATCATAATTGCGCCGCCAAATTGAGCGTTTCCCCCAACCAAAACAGTCCGACCAAACGTTCCTTTATGTGATTCTTGTGGGCGTGTTTTAATAATAGATAAGCATTGTTTGGTTAAACTTTGCATAAGAACAGCTCCTTAAAATTTATTCGTCTTATTTTTATTATAACGCAATTCATTTAGCGAAGAAAACGGATGGTTATTGGAACGGGCAATTCTATAAAGCTTTTTTATCAAGTAAATAAGTGGTATCATAAAGGAGAATCAAATTTCGAGGGGGAATTATTTATGGCAATTGATTGGCAAAAAGAAGTCGATGCAAGAAAAGACGATCTTTTAGTTGATTTGAAAGAACTATTAAAAGTAAAAAGTGAGCGGGAAGATGATAAAGCAACAGCACAAGCACCTTTTGGACCTGGCCCGCGTGATGCATTAAAACATATGCTTTCTTACGGTGAACGTGACGGTTTTACTGTCAAAAATGTAGATAATTATGCGGGACATATTGAATTTGGCGAAGGTGAAGAAACTCTGGGGATTTTCGGTCATATGGATGTCGTTCCTGCAGGGGATGACTGGCAGACAGATCCATACGATCCAGTAGTTAAAGATGGCAAATTATTTGCTCGCGGCTCTTCAGATGATAAGGGGCCAAGTATGGCAGCTTATTATGCCATGAAAATCATTAAAGAATTAGATCTACCATTATCTAAAAAGGTTCGCTTTGTGGTCGGTTCAGACGAAGAAAGTGGCTGGGGTGATATGGACCACTACTTTGAAAAAGAGGAAACGCCTGATTTTGGTTTTTCACCCGATGCAGAATTTCCCATTATTAATGGAGAAAAAGGAAATGTTTCTATCCAAGTTCACATTGGTGTAGGGAATGAAGGGAATTATACTTTGGAAAGTTTCCAAGGCGGATTGCGTGATAATATGGTTCCTACCAGTGCTTCTGCAAAAGTAAAAACGACAACTGCTGAACAAGCAGATGCAATGACAATTGCTTTTAATGAATATCTTGGTATAAACCCGATCTCGGGAACAAGTATTATGGAAGATGACACAACGATTATTTTCCAAGTCGCTGGGAAAGGCTCTCACGGAGCGAGTCCCCAATTTGGTCATAATGCGGCAACTTGGTTAGCAGCCTTTTTAGATAAATATGACTTTGCCGGCGGAGCAAAGAACTTTTTACACGTAGCGGCAGCTTATGTGCATGAAGATTTCTATGGCGAAAAATTGGATGTAGCCTTTGAAGACCCTAAGATGGGCAAACTAACGATGAACGCTGGAATTTTTGACTTTGATACTGAAAAAGAGGATGCGCTTATTAATCTAAATTTCCGCTATCCACAAGGAACAACAGTAGAAGCTTTACAAGCAGGTATCAAAGAAACTATTGGGGAATATGATGTGACGTTAACAGTAGGGGGCCATCACATGGTACCTCATTATGTGCCACAAGAAGATCCACTTGTTACAACGCTATTAGATGTATATGAAGAACACACTGGTGAAAAAGGTGAAGAACAAATTATCGGTGGCGGTACGTACGGACGTTTATTAAAACGTGGCGTTGCCTTTGGTGCGATGTTCCCAGATTCTGTGGATACGATGCACCAAGCTGACGAGTTTATGGCTTTAGATGATTTGTATAAAGCTACAGCAATTTATGCAGATGCGATTTATCGATTGGCAAAATAAAAGAGTAAATGGCTATATAATGAAAAGATTCCGAAATAGGTTGTATATTCTACCTATTTCGGAATCTTTTTTAAAAGCCGTCATCAATCATAAGAAGTAAAAATATCTGGAATATAATTGGGCTGTTACCATGAAATTGTGAGAAGCCATGTTTATTCTTTTTACTCCGTATGGACGTTTTTTATTAGCAAAAGGACTTATATTTCCTTCTCTTATTTTAATTGCTAATTCGCTGAATATCCAGTACACTACCTGTTTTAGCGTCAGCTAAAAATTCATATGTTACTAGATGGTCATCTTCTAAACGGGTAATTCCCCCGTTATAACCCTCTGTGTGAACAGCAAATTTTCGTACAGGCTGTCTTTCAAAATTAATCCAAGAACCTTCAATGGGTCCTTCTTTTAAAAAGGCTTTTTTGATATGTTGTAAAATGTCATCAGCGGATAATCGTTGTTTATTTTTGATGAATAACACAGAAGCGATACCGCTTAAAAGACCAATACCTACGCCAATTGCTATCCCGCCCTTGAAATCATTTACTTGATCTTCTTCATACATCGCTATACTCCTTTCTTTTTGCTAAATAATCTTGCCTATATTTTAACATAGAACCTGGATTGTCGTTTGTTAAAAGTTTTTAACTGAGAGCTGATTTAGTTGTTCGTGATATTAGACTCAATCTTGGCTATCTACTAACTCATAATGTCGCTGGGTGTACTTTATGACCCTTTCAGCTGTTGTTTTCGTATAGGAAAACCCAGTTGACTGAGCAAAACCTTTTGCTTCTTCATGGAAGAAAGCTTGGGTTGTCAACAACGATTGCCAACAAGCATCAATACTAGAAAAATCTAGCAAGTTTTCAAATGTCTGTTGTTTTTCAGGGAGAAAGCTGAATAAATATTTATAATTCTTACCAATATTGATTTTTCCTTTCTGTAGGACAACTTTCCAACTTAACAATCGCAATAATTCTTTCTGACAAATGGTATATAGATGGTCGCTAGCATACAGTAATTCATCGCGTGCCAGTCCTTTTACAACATAAGTGCTGACCCACCAAAACTCGTTGCAGCATTCATTAAAAGTACGCTGAGTCGCAGCAGGAAATTGGTAAGCGTTATCGGAAGATTCAGGTAGATCAGCTAATAAATGATGCGGATCAGAGAGTATTTTTACCATAGGTTCACTTGCCAGCCATTGTTGGATATAAGAGAGAGGACAAAGTGTCAGGTCGATACGATTATCATCTTCAAACAACATTAAAAAAGTAAAACACTCGCCTAATTCATTGGGCCAAAGTACCATTTCTTCGGGCGTTTGCATGATTAACCGTGGACCGAAGCTATCTAACCATTGGCGGTTTTCCAAGAGAGTTTTTTTGTCATCTACGATATAGACGATATCATAATCTTGGAACTTGTCTTTTGGAATATGTTTGTTTACCCGTGAGCCGCTCATGGCGACGGCTTTTACCTGCGGTAACCTTTGTGCTGTTGCTAAAATTAGCTGCATCATTTTCGTTTCACTACGCAAGGCCAGCACCTCCTTTTTTACTTATAGTATAACAAAATTTGTTCGTTTTTATGAGGTGGCTTTCTTATCATTGAATTTACGTTATAATTAAAAGTATAAGTAATAAATAAAGGGGGTAGGTTTTGGCTTTTGCCAAACAAACAATATGGAAGATCAAACATTTCAACGAATTAAAGAACTAACAGAGCTACAAGGAACGAGTGGTTTCGAAGAAGATATACGGGCTTATATGAAAAAAGCGATGACACCCTTAGTCGACGATATCGAACAAGATGGTCTAGGAGGAATTTTTGGTATTCGGCAGCATGAAGATACGACTGCACCACGTGTCATGGTTGCTGCACACATGGATGAAGTGGGCTTTATGGTAACGCAAATTACAGATCGCGGATTATTTGAAGTAACGCCTTTAGGTGGGTGGAACCCTTATGTGGTTTCAGCCCAACGTTTTACTTTAAAAACAGCCAAGGGAGATTATCCTTGTATTTCTTCATCGGTCCCACCCCACCTTTTACGCGGAACTGCAGGACAAAAATCTGTACAGCTTACGGATATTTTATTTGATGCCGGATTTGAATCCAAAGAAGAAGCAGAAGAATACGGCGTACGTCCTGGTGATACGCTCGTTCCAAAAGTTGAAACGACGAAAACAGCGAATGGGAAAAATATTATCGCAAAGTCTTGGGACAATCGCTACGGCTGCACAGTCGTGTTAGAGGCTTTGGAAGCATTGCAAGATGAAAAATTAAACCATACATTAATTGCTGGCGCTGATGTACAAGAAGAAGTAGGATTACGCGGAGTAAAACCGGCAGTGACTAAATTTAATCCGGATTTGTTTTTTGCGGTCGATTGTTCTGCAGCTGATGACACGAAAACGAAAAAAGGGACATTTGGCCATTTAGGGGAAGGCACGCTATTACGTATCTATGATCCAGGTTTGATTATGTTACCACGCTTAAAAGAATACTTATTAGATACAGCAGAAACCCATAATATTCCTTACCAATATTTTGTTTCAAAAGGTGGTACCGATGCCGGTAACGCCCATACTGCGAATCAAGGAATCCCAAGTTCAGTGATTGGGGTATGCGGACGTTATATCCATACGCATCAAACAATGTTTAATATCGCTGACTTTGAAGCTGCACGCCAAATGCTGATTCAAGTGTTGAAAGGTTTAGATAAAAGTACGATTGAGACGATTGTTCATGGAAAGTAAAGGTCAAAAGCTAGAAAAACATATTTCCTCTAAATAACAAATATAACGGCTTTAGTTAAAAAGTGTTATAATAGAGCTAGTATAAAAAGAAAGTTGGCGGCTTATGATTATTCCCAAAAATGTTGAAGAATTAGCTAGTTATGCAGAAAATGGGACGTATGTTTTTTGTTTTATGGCAGATTGGTGCGGTGATTGCCGTTTTATTAAGCCATACTTACCAGAAATTGAAGCGGATTTTCCTCACTTACCATTTGTCGAAGTTGACCGCGATAAGTATATAGATATTGCTAAAATGTGGGATGTTTATGGTATACCGAGTTTTGTTGTCATAAAAAATGGGGAGATAAGTGCTCGACTCGTCAATAAAAATCGGAAAACCAAAGAAGAAGTTGAAAATTTTTTAAGTAGTATAGATTAAAAATAAAAAAGGGTGAGAATAATGGATCAAACATATCAAACAATTTTAGTTGGCGTGGATGGTTCTTCCCAGGCAAATGAAGCGTTTGAAAAAGCTATAGCAGTGGCTAAAAGAAATAACGGTAGTGTGCTTGTTGCTAAAGTTATCGAACAACAAGTGCCTTCAACGATGGGATTTGCTCCTTTAGGCGAGTCGGTGCTAGCACAAGAAGAAAAAGATGCCAATGAACTTATTCAAAAATGTAAAGATTATGCTGCGTCTGTTTCTTTTGAAAATATTGAAGGCGTGGTTGTCTATGGTTCGACAAAAAAAGCTTTAACTGTTGATCTTCCTGAAAAATATGGGGTCGATTTAATTATGGTGGGGCAATCAGGTTTAAACGCCGTAGAACGTTTTATCACAGGCAGCGTAGCAAGCTATGTTATACGTCAGGCGCCATGTGATGTATTGATTATTACACCAAGTGAAGAAGAATAAAATGGTTTTTGTCTCGGTGGATAAATTCCGCGTTGAAATGAATTTTTAGGAGGAACAATTTTGATTTTTGCTTACAATCCAGCTTACGTTGGCGACACGTTGCTTATTATTACGGATGACGATAAGGGATTGCCACAAGAAGTGACACGTAAAGGAAGAGTTGCCCGTATCCAAACAGAGGATGGAAATACAGTGGGGTGGAATATTTTCGGAATTTCACAACTAACGGCACTCCATGGTACAGGGCAGGTAGAACTTTCAGATCGGCAAATTGAAATATTAAATCATGCTTTACAAGAAGCAGGTTTTACTGAAACATTATCTCAAGATCACTCACCAAAGTTTGTTGTAGGATATGTAAAAACTTGCAAAGCGCATAAAGATAGCGATCATTTGTCCATTACTGAAGTCGAAGTCGATCAGAAAGAAACTTTACAAATTGTATGTGGTGCTCCTAATATACGTGAAGGATTAAAAGTTGTGGTCGCAAAACCAGGAGCAATGATGCCAGATGGTACAATGATTTGGCCAGGAACACTACGAGGAGTTGAAAGTTTTGGTATGATTTGTTCGGCAAAAGAATTACATTTACCAAATGCTCCGCAAAAACGGGGGATTTTAGAATTACCGCAAGATACAGTTGTAGGAGACGCATTTGTTATTGAATAAAACAACAGGAAGAGGCTAAAATGGCTTCTTCCTGTTGTTTTATTTCTATCGATTACTGATTTCCATTATTTTGTTCAATAATGGATTGATCTTCTGTGAGTTTGACATTAGCAGTTTCTTTACTGTCTTGTCGATAAAAAGTAACTTTCAAATTATCGCCTACAGATTTTTTGTATAAAGCAGCTCGAAGTTCGGTAGAATCTTTTATTTTTTTACCATCAACTTCTGTGATAACGTCATATTGCTTTAATCCTGCTTTACCTGCGGGTGTACTTTTTCCTGCATTTTGGACAACTACACCATTTTCTATAGAATCTGGAATCTTCAAGATTTGTTCTCTTTGTTCAGTTGAAATGGTATTTAAATCAAGCATGGAGATACCAAGAGCTGGACGGGTAATTTTACCATTTTGTTCCAATTCGTTAATAATGTCCGTCACATCATTACTTGGAATCGCAAATCCCATTCCTTCTACGCTTACACCGGCTTCCCCAGAGCTAGCGATTTTACTGGAATTTATACCGATGACTTGACCGCCGGCGTTGATTAAAGGTCCACCAGAGTTTCCTGGATTAATGGCAGCATCTGTTTGAATTGCATTGGTGCTAACGTCATCGCCAGACTCACTTTGACTTGATACCAGCCTGTTGAGCGAAGAAATAATTCCTTGTGTCACTGAATTTGCGTAATCAGAACCTAGAGGAGAGCCGATTGCAATCGCTGGTTCGCCCACCTTCAGCTCATCCGAATCACCAAAGGTTGCAACTGTGTCAACATTATTAGCAGAAATTTTTAGCACGGCCAGGTCGGTATAAGCATCTGTACCTACTAATTCTGCTGTTTCTCTGCTTCCATCAGCCATAACCACTTCTAAGCCACTTTGTCCTGCGACCACATGATTATTTGTTACAATATAGGCATCGTTGCCATCCTTTTTATAGATGACGCCACTACCTTCGCCGGCTGCCTCTTCATCGGAATCATCGTTTTCTTGTTGCTCAGTACCAAAAATCCCACCGTTTTCTTGGGTTGAAGTACTTTGCAGATTAATAACCGAGACAACAGCATTTTGAACTTTTTCTACTGCATCACTAGTATCACTATCTGCATCCACTTTTACGTTACTTACTTTTACGTTTTGGTTGTCATCTTTTACTCCGGATGAAGATGTGGTTTCATTTGCTTGAAATGGATTGATTGAACCATTGGCGAAGTAATAAAAGCCACCAATCACAAGAAGCCCGCCAATAATCCCGCCTAAAAGACCAATTCCAAATTTTTTAATCCACCCATTTTTTTTAGAGCGGGGGGTTACATCTTTTTTTGCCATGGTCATTTACCTCCTTGGTAATTTCTATATCTCTAGTATAATATTATTTGGTAAGTCTAGTCTACTGCCAGACTTTGAAAGAATTATGAAAAACTTGGGATAAAAATTTTTCAAAAAATTGAAGAAGTAACTTCCACAGGATTTGTGTAAAATATTGAGGAAAAGTTGTGTATAATTGGCTTTTACTTTTATCCACAAGATGTGGATAAAGTGGATATTTTTGTTCAAAACATACGTTCTTATAAAAAACATTGCTATAAAAGGAATGTTTTCCACAAAAAACTGGGGATAACTCTGTGCAAACTGTGCATAACTTTGTTGAAAATAAAAAAGGGGAGTCTTTATGAACATAAAAATTATTTGCGTAGGAAAACTAAAAGAAAAATATTTAATCCTAAATAATT
>NZ_BCPY01000003.1 GCF_001544195.1 Tetragenococcus solitarius NBRC 100494 | reverse complement strand
AAAAGCAGCTCAAGCAAGCAGGTTGAAGTTAATTTTGTGCATGAGATCCTTGGTATACCAAGGGATACGTATCGAAAAGTAGGTTTCAAGTTTTAGATAATTATATAAAAAACTACTGTGATAAGTGAAAAAGAACTTCTACTATTTTTCTTTTTATAGAGAATAGTAGAAGTTCTTTTTTAGAAAACCTTGCCATTTAAATAGAAAAGTGACATTTATTTATAAAAACTTCGCTGATTTGTCCGCTGCAATGGACAATCTTAAGGGAAGCGTTTTCTATTATGTGGGTTAAGATAAAAATATAAGGGAGGAAAAGAAATAATGTCGGCAAGAGAAAACCGGGAATATAATCTATTACTTCTCCTGTTAAAACAAAGAGATTATATCACTTCAAAAGAATTAGCCAACGATTTAGGTATTTCTAAAAAGACAGTTTATCGTTTGGTTAAAAAAATTAATGGAGGTTACCAAAATGGCAATTTAATTTTTTCTGAAAAGGGGCGTGGTTATAAATTAGATTATGAAAAATATATTTCAATGAATGCTAAGCAGATAGATAACAGTTCTTCTTATTACTCACCTGAAAAAAGACGTAATCGAGTCATGGAAGAATTGTTATTGTCTTCGCCTAAGACCAAAAATGTATATGATTTATTTAAAGATTATTATGTGGGTGATTCAGTAATTTTTAACGATGAACAAATAATCGCTGACCAATTAGCAGAGTATCAATTAAAGCTGGTCCGAAAAAATCGTACCTTAGCCATTCAAGGAGAAGAAGGGAATATACGCCAAGCTGTAGCTGATCTCATTCAGGCTTTTAATACAGTGGACATTGACGAGCTAGCGAGTGTAAAGGCATCAAGTTTAAATACTTATGATGCATTATTTGTTCTCAATCAAATAAAAAAAATGGAAAAAGATTTAAAAATAACACTTGCTTATCCGTATAATATTAATATTTTTTCTCACCTCTATATTTTAATTACGCGATCGAGAAATGTTGGTTTAATGAAAATTACTGAGAAAGATACTTTGACAAGGGAAGAAAAGCAGCAGCTATTAAAAAGTTCTAACTTGTATGAGGTTGCAAGTGCAACAATTGCTAGCGTTGAACAATACCTAAACGATGATTTACCCGAGATAGAAATTTTTTACCTGTATCAATATTTAGCTTCTTCTCGTATGCAAGGTGTAGTTGGTGATACGAATAAATTCTCCCAACAAGTCGTTCAGATAACAGACACTTATATTGTAAAGATGAGTAAGAAGCTAGGAATTCAAATCACTGATGATTTAATTTTTTCTGATTTAGCGAATCATATTAAACCGATGATCAATCGTTTAAAACATAAAATACGTATTAAAAACGGTTTATTGGAAGAAATTAAGGTGTCCTATGAGGAAATCTTTGAAAAGGTATGTGAGGTTTCAAAAATGGTGAGTGAGCAATATCATTTGCCCTTTATCAATGAAGATGAAAACGGCTTTATCACGCTTTATTTTGCCAGAGTATTAGAGACTTATCAGCTGCCAATAAAAACACTGATCGTGTGTACGACAGGAGTAGGGACCTCAGAACTTTTAAAAGCAAAGATTGAAAAGAAGTTTCCAGAATTGGATATTATCGATGTGGTCGCTACAAAAAATCTTGAACAATTTTTAGAAGTATATCCAGAAACGGAGCTTGTTTTAACCACAATTAAATTAACCCATTCGCTAGCTGTTAAATCGTTACTTGTAAGCGCAATGTTGACTTCAGATGATCAACGGAGGATCCAGCATAAAATTGAGGAGATTAATCATGAGAAATAGTCAGTTATTCAATATTTATACTAGAAAAAATTTTTCTTCCAAAGAAGAAGTGCTGTCATTTTTAGAAAGCGAAGGACATAAGTTAACAGGGATTGATAGCTCTGAGTTCAAGACAAAGTTATTCCAAAGAGAAGAACAAGGAAGTATAGAAATCGCGCCGGGAGTTTTATTGCCACATTTTGAAAGTTCTTCTTTTATTAAAAGCAAAGTACTGATTCTTTCCTTAAAACAAGCGATACAACATTGGAGTAAAGAGATCTGTAATGTCAAACTCGTTATAGTTATTTTGCTAAAAACTGAAGAAAAAAAGTCGATAAAACAAGCGATAATGGAATTTACCCGAAAACTAGCAGATGACAAGTATTTAAACAAGTTGATGAATTTGGAAAATAAAAATAGGAATGAAGGAGACGATTTTTTATGAAAATAGTAGGTGTAGCAGCATGTACAGTAGGAATTGCACATACATACATTGCCCAAGAAAAGTTAGAAGAGGCAGGAAAAAAAGCAGGACATGAGGTACACATTGAAACAAGTGGAACGATCGGTGTTGAAAACGCATTAAGCCAGGAACAAATTCAAGAAGCGGATATAGTTATTTTAGCGATTGACGTAAAAATTAGTGGCCGGGAAAGATTTGAAGGTAAAAGAGTGATTCAAGTACCAACAGAAGTGGCCATAAAATCACCTAATAAACTAATTCAAAAAGCGGAAGAAGTTGTAAAAGAAGATCAAAAAAATAAGTAGGGGTTACAAAATGGAAATTAGTGAAATTTTAGATAAGAATATTATTAATACGGAACTGAATGTAACGACAAAAAGACAAGCCATTGAACATATTGTTGCTTCATTAAAAGCAAATGGTTATATCTCAGATGAAAAAGCATTTGCCCAGGATATTTATGCTCGTGAAAAAGAAGGAAAGACAGGGATTGGCAATTATATTGCTATTCCTCATGGCAAAAGTTCTGTTGTAGACAAAGTAGGTGTAGCGATTTTTATTAACAAACAAGAGATCCCTTGGGAATCTATAGACGAACACGGTGTAAAAGTCATTGTATTATTTGCTGTGGGAGATAGTAATGAAGGAGCAGAGCAGCATCTAAAATTATTAGCTCTTTTTGCTAAAAAATTAGGGAATGAAAAAGTCGTACAAAGTTTATTAACAGCTAGCACTGCCGACGAAGTGATCGCTAGTTTTACACAACAGTAAAGGAGGGAATTTACATGGAAACAATCAGGCATTTAAATCTTAAAGGACACTTATTAACAGCAATCTCATACTTAATTCCGATTGTCTGTGGGGCCGGATTTTTAGTAGCGATTGGCTCAGCCATGGGTGGAGAAAATCCGGCAGATTTAACAGGAAATTTTAGTTTTTGGGATGTGCTTGCAACGCTTGGCGGTACGACGTTAGGATTGCTACCGGTCGTTATTTCTACTGGTATTTCTTATTCCATCGCTGAAAAGGTGGGAATCGCACCTGGATTTATTGTAGGTCTTACAGCTAATGCTATTGAAGCCGGCTTTATTGGCGGCTTGTTAGGTGGTTTCATTGCAGGATACATTACCATTTTAATTGTAAGATTTTTAAAAGTACCAGAGTGGGCTAAGGGGTTAATGCCAACTTTAGTGATCCCTTTTTTAAGTGCATTAATCAGCGGTTTAATCATGGTCTACATTATTGGTACACCGATTGCCGCTTTTACAACTTGGTTAACAGGCATATTAAATAGTTTGAACTCTTCTTCCATTCTTGTATTTGGTCTAGTTGTAGGACTTTTAAGCGCAGTGGATTATGGGGGACCAATTAATAAAACTGTTTTTGCTTTTGTCTTGACGCTACAAGCGGAAGGAATTAATGAACCGATTACAGCTTTGCAGCTAGTTAATACTGCTACACCTATTGGTTTTGGTCTGGCTCATCTTTTCGGAAAACTGATTAACAAACAAATTTACACGCCAACTGAGGTTGAAACATTAAAATCCACTGTTCCTATGGGAGTCGTAAACGTTGTTGAAGGTGTTATTCCGTTAGCGATGAATGATATTATCCGTAGTGTTATTGCAAGTGCGGTAGGTGGTGCTGCTGGTGGCGCCGTTTCCATGACTTTAGGAGCGGATTCTACTGTGCCTTTTGGCGGCGTATTAATGTTACCAACAATGTCAAGACCTATGGCAGGAGTCCTTGCTTTATTAGCCAATATTGTTGTTACAGCTTTAGTATTGGTGATCATTAAAAAGAAACTTTCTCCAGAAGACCTTGAAACACAAAAAGAAATCGAGGAAGAAGATATTGACTTGAACGATATTCAAATCTCCTAAATTTGAGAAAGAAGGGTCTATAAATGAATGATGTACAGTTTTCTCCATCGCTGATGACGATGAATTTGGATAAATTTAAGGAAGAAATTCGTTTTTTAAATGACCATGTAGATTCTTATCATATTGACATCATGGATGGCCATTATGTTCCTAATATTTCCTTGTCTCCTTGGTTTATAGAAGAGGTTAGAAAGATAAGCGATGTTTCTATGTCCGCTCATTTGATGGTTACCCAACCTAGTTTTTGGGTGCAGCAACTCATTGATATAAAATGTGAATGGATTTGTATCCATGCAGAAGTATTGGACGGTTTGGCTTTTCGCTTAATTGACCAAATCCATGAGGCAGGATTAAAAGCTGGAATTGTATTGAATCCGGAAACACCAGTGGAAACAATCTACCCTTATATCCCTTTACTGGATAAAGTGACGATAATGACGGTGGACCCAGGCTTTGCAGGTCAAAAATTTATTGATGGTACCTTAGAAAAGATTGTCCAATTAAGAGAGCTACGTGAAACAAATGATTATAAGTATCTGATCGAAATGGATGGTTCATCCAATCGAAAATCTTTTGCTAAGATTGATGAAGCGGGACCAGATATTTATATTGTAGGTCGAAGCGGTCTATTTGGTTTAACAGAAAATATCGAAACATCTTGGCAAACCATGATGACAGACTATAAAGAGATGACTGGTAAAAAATATTATAAAGAGTAAGTTTGTTAGATTGAACTAAAACGCTGAAAAGGCCGGGGGATTTGCTGTCTCGGCTTTTTTATTTTGTGTTTTAGAAGGACTATGGTAAAATCATAGAAATTATTTATCCTGTTGTAAAAAGCTGATTATTCTAGAAAGAAGGTCTATTCAATGAGCAAAATTACTGAAAGTATCCTTTATTTAAAAGGACAAAAGTGGATCGATTTGTCCCATACAGTGACGCCTGAAATGCCTTATTTTCAAGCATTCAAGCCAATTACTGAAAATACCTTGTATACAGTAAAAGACGATGGCTTCTTTGCAAAAGAGTATGCGTTAGCTACACAATACGGGACACATATTGATGCTCCTATTCATTTTTCTGAAGGAAAAAGATCATTAGAAGAATTAGAATTAAAAGAATTTGTTTTGCCGTTGTTTGTTATTCATAAAGAACAAGAGGTAATAGCTAACAATGATTATATGCTAACAGTAGATGATATTTTAGCCTTTGAAAGAGAATATGGTGAAATTCCAGCCGGGAGCTTCGTTGCTTTTTCGAGTGGTTGGTCTAAACGATGGAGTGACCCAGATAGTTATTATAACTTAGATGAAAATGGTCAGGCTCATACGCCGGGGTGGTCTGTTGAAGCATTGAAATTTTTACATGAAAAACGAAATGTAAAAGCGGTGGGTCATGAAACCTTAGATACGGACCCAGCCATTGAGGAAGCTAAAAATGGCCACTTGCTGGGCGAATTATACTGGTTATCAACCGATAATTATCAAATTGAAGTGATGAACAATCTAGCAGAAGTTCCTTCTAAAGGGGCTTCAATTGTTGTAGGTGTTCCAAAAATCAAATCAGCGCCCGGTTTCAATATTCGAGTATTTGCGATTATCCCAGAAGGAACGGAGTAAATAGTTATTTCAAGTCATCTTAAAAAATAAGATGGCTTTTACTTCTAGCGATCGATCATATCCTGCTGGGTATACTAGGGCATGGTCTAACTAAAACTTTTTATTTTAGTATTCTATATAGGCGTAGTAGATTGAATAAAATATTTTTTCTTAAGATTTATGATACTTTTTGACAAATTCTTCAATCGGCAGACGCATATCTAAGTATCTTGCTTCTAGCATTTCTCGATCCCAATTCCACCAAGCAATTTCTTGCATTGCAGCAATGATATACTCTGAAAAACGATATTTGATTATTTTGGCTGGGACACCACCGACAATTGCATAAGGGGGTACATCTTTAGTAACTACTGCATTGGATGCGATAGCCGCACCATTTCCAATTGTGACGCCTGCTTGTATGACTACGCCATGTCCGATCCAGACGTCATTGCCAATAGTAGTTATCTTTTGTTTACGTTTGGCTAAAAACTCACTGTCTTTAGGATAAAAGCCGTATCCTTCGCCATTATATCCAAACAGATGTTGGGTGGGACGATCTAAAGGATGGTTTGTCGGACCAATTCTTACTAAGGCTGCGATACTAATAAAGCGTTTCAAATCACTGTTTTGAATATAACAGTGTTGACCAGTATAGTCATAATCGCCAACGTAACTATTATCTAAATGGTTATCTTCGCCGATTTCTACATAGTCGCCAAAGGTGATATCTTTCATCTGTGTATTTTTTCCAATAATAGGTTTGTTATCTTTAAAATTAACCATTTCAATATGCATATTTATCACCTCAAAGTTTATTGCTATTATTTTACCTCATTTTTGGGGAAAATTTTATTAAAATGTTTTAGAGAGGAAATGGAGGAAGGCTGTATGTACCAAATTTTAACCTTAGACGAACTTTCACTCAGGTTACAACGTCGTTTAAACAGAGTGGAGCGTTTTGAATTTTCGGCTGATTTCACACGTCCCGGTGCAATTTTTGTTCGGAGTGCACAAGTTCCTGATCAATTAATTACAGAGAATCTTTTGGTTGTTGGACGTGCTGGAATCGGCATCAATAACATCAATGTTAAAGCTTGTACGAGAAATGGTACCATGGTTTTTAATACGCCTGGAGTGAATGCGAATGCCGTCAAGGAATTGGTGCTTACAAGTTTATTAAACAGCGTTCGTCCAATCGAAAAAGCTGCAGATGCTGTGCAAAACTTAACAGGAGAGAATATATTAGAGCAAGCTGAACAAATTCGTAACCATTACATTGGCGGGGAATTAATAGGAAAGTCAATCGGTATTTTAGGTTTAGGTGCTATTGGAGAACAAGTGGCACGTGCTTGTTTTAATTTGGGTATGGATGTCATTGGTTATGCCCGACAGCCCCGTAATCAAAATTATTTTGAGCAGGTCTATGCACTGAAAGATCTTTTGTCACGGTCGGATTTTGTGATTATTTTATTACCGCTGACTGATGAAACAAAAGGAATGTTTAACAGTGAGGCATTTTCATCTATGCGTAAAGAAACGATACTATTTAACTTTGGGCGCGGCGAAATTGTCAATAATGCAGCGCTACTTTCTGCATTAGCAAATGAACAGATACAAGGTTATGTATCAGATTTTCCTAGTAGGGAGCTTTTGCAAAACCCAAAAATTAAGTTACTGCCACATATGGGTGGTACGACCGGAAAAGCGCTACAAGATGGTGCGATGGCTGCCATGCGTAATATGCGCGACTTTCTAATTTACGGAACAGTGCGTCAATCGGTGAATTTTCCAGACGTTTTTCTGCCTTTTACTGCGCCTATACGTTTAACTATTTTTTATGTTGATCAACCCAAAATATTTTCGGAAATCTCTCAAAAAATCTCCGCTCATAATATTGAAATTGATATCTTAGCCAGTGAACGTTATGAAGGTTACGTTTACACGTTGATCGATTTAGACGAAGCAGATTTGCCTAAAATTAGAAAAGTAACAAATGAACTCGACCAAATACCAGCTGTTATTCGTTTGCGATTGTTGAAAAACCCCAATTGGGCACCTACCATTTACTTGTAAAGTCGTTCAATAATTCTCAATTAAAAAAGCCAATCTAGCGAGCTTTAAACCGGAGAATAGGCGGTATAAAGGCCTTAAATTGATTTGACATTGTTTGGTCGTGCAGGTAGAATTTGTGTTATAATTAGAATGATTCTAGTGAAACTTAAAACAATCTCTAGTAAGAAAGTATGTATTACTAATGAGAGGAGTTATATAAAAGATGACAGTCGAAACAAAAAGCAGAGAATACGAGTATGGGTTTCATGATGATATTGAGCCTATTTATTCTAGTGGTAGTGGATTAACGGAAGAAACGGTACAAGAAATGTCTCGCTTAAAAAATGAACCGCAATGGATGCTTGATTATCGCTTACGTTCATTAGAACTATTTCACAAACTCCCTTTGCCTGATTGGGGACCGGACTTATCGGGAATTAATTTCGATGATGTGGTCTATTTCCAGCGCTCCAGTGAAAAAAATACGAATAATTGGGATGATGTGCCAGATAAAATAAAAAATACTTTTGAACGGTTAGGGATTCCTCAAGCAGAGCGCAAGTATTTAGCAGGTGCAGCAGCTCAATACGAATCTGAAGTGGTTTATCACAATATGAAGGAGGAGTTTGCCAAGCAAGGGGTTATTTTTACTGATACGGATACCGCATTAAAAGAATATCCAGAACTAGTAAAAAAATACTTTGCCAGTGTGATTTCTAATTCTGAGCATAAGTTTGCTGCATTAAATGGTGCCGTCTGGTCGGGAGGAACATTTATTTATGTTCCTAAAGGAGTTCAATGTGAAATTCCTGTCCAAACCTATTTCCGGATTAATGGTGAAAATGCAGGACAGTTTGAACGTTCCCTGATTATCGTTGATGAAGGAGCTTCAATTCAATATATCGAAGGATGTACAGCACCGAACTATTCAGCAAATAGTCTGCATGCTGCTAGTGTTGAAATTATTGTAAAAAAGGATGCTTTTTTTCGTTATACAACCATCCAAAATTGGTCAGATAATGTTTATAATCTGGTAACTGAAAGAGGTAAGGTAGAAGAAAACGGCACTTTAGAATGGATTGATGGAAACCTTGGTAGCAAGGTAAACATGAAGTATCCATGTAGCATCTTAAAAGGTCCACATTCCAAAACTTCCGTATTGTCGATGGCTTTTGCTAATTATGGACAACACTTGGATGCTGGCTGTAAGGTATATCACAATGCTCCTAATACCTCAAGTACATTAATTTCAAAATCGGTTGCAAAAGGTGGCGGAAAGACAGATTATCGTGGGCAAGTGTCATTTGGTCGTAATAGCACAGGCTCTAAATCTCATATTGAATGTGATACGATTTTAATGGATGATAAGTCTACTTCTGATACGATTCCTTATAATGAAATTTTAAACAACAACGTTGCTTTAGAACATGAAGCCAGTGTATCGAAAATTTCTGAGGATCAATTATTTTATTTAATGTCTCGTGGCATTAGTGAAGAAGATGCCACAGCGATGATTATTAACGGGTTTATGGATCCCATTACTAAAGAACTGCCGATGGAATATGCTGTAGAGATGAACCAGCTAATCAATATGAGCATGGAAGGTTCTGTTGGTTAAAAATCAGTTTTCTTGTAAAAAAGAAGAGTATCTACATTATTAGAGAAATAACGGTAAAGGCTAGAAAAATCCTTTCTTTTTGCATGAAATGAAGAGAAGTTACGCTGACTTGTCTTGATTTATTAATAAAAGAAGGAAAGTTTGCTGTTCTTTTCTTCTAAAAGATTCTTTAACAGTATTGTCAAAGTAGTTTTTTACTAAAAAACTACTTTTTTTCTTTTCAGGTCATTTATTATACAAAGATTTGTAAGCGCTTTTTAAAATGTTAATATAAGTAAAAAGAGGAGGGAAAAGGAATGGAGAAAAATAAAAAAACAAGTAAAAAGGATCAATTTCTGTTTGTTTTTGAAACTTTTGGTCGTTCGTTTTTATTACCTGTGTCAGTATTACCTGCAGCAGGGATTCTAAAAGGAATTGGGTCTGCTTTTACGAATGAAAACACGATTGAAATGCACACTTGGATGCAAAATGATATTTTGCAATTTATTATGGGATTTTTAGAAACGTTAGGCAATGTCGCTTTTGATAACTTACCAGTTATTTTTGCAGTAGGAGTCGCTGTGGGCTTGGCAAAACAAGAAAAAGGATCCGCCGCACTTTCGGGTTTGTTAGGATTCCTTGTTTTGCATAGTACTTTAAATTTTTTGTTAGATGTTTCAGGCAGATTGGTAGATAGTGGCGCTGAAAACACGGATGAATTGATGGCTCAAGCTATGCAGACTAATGTTTTAGGGATTCAAACAATGGATTTAAATGTTTTTGGCGGAATTATTACTGGTGTAGTCGTTTACCTCGTACATAAAAAAGCGATAAGAATTGAAGTCCCGCAAGTCTTTGGCTTTTTTAGCGGTCCACGTTTAGTGCCAATTTTAATTATTCCCACAATGGCTTTGGTTGCGATATTATTTTTCTTTATTTGGCCGATTATTCAACAAGGAATTAACCTTTTATCACTAGCGGTATTAAAGTCCGGCTATGCTGGGACATTTGCTTATGGGTTAGCGGAACGATTATTGTTGCCTTTTGGTTTGCATCATGGTATTAACTGGCCTATCCGTACAACGCCGCTTGGTGGAGTATTTATGATTGATGGTAAAGAATTTGCTGGTACAATCAATGCTTATATGGCTGCTTTATCAAGTAATGCGCCCATTGACCCAATGATTACACGGTTTTCGGCTGGCAAGTTTGTGTTTAACATGTTTGGTTTGCCTGGTGCAGCTTTAGCTATGTACAAAACAGCACGTCCTGAAAACCGTAAAACAGTTGGTTCTTTGTTACTAGCAGCTGCTTTGACGTCATTTTTCACCGGAATTACCGAACCGCTTGAGTTTACTTTTCTTTTTGTAGCTCCAGCTCTTTATGGAATCCACGCAGTCTTAGCTGGATTGACCATGCTTGTCACAAATATTGTAGGTGCTGCTTTCTTGACTCCGACAGGCCATGGTTTGATTAACTTTCTTATTTATGGGGTTTTACAAGGAACACGGACGAAATGGTATTTATTACCTATTTTAGGTGTCATTTGTTTTGTCGTTTACTATTTTGTATTTGATTTTGCGATTAAAAAATTCGACTTTAAAACACCGGGAAGAGAGGCGGACCCAGCAACAATCAAGTTGCATGGCAAAGACGAAACTCGAGAGAAGATGGGGTTAAAGACCTTAAAAGATCAAGGAAAATCAACTTCTTCTACTGCGGATGGGAAACTGAGCTTGCACGAACAAGCCTTACAACTGATTGATGCTCATGGCGGAAAAGAAAATATAACCGCAGTAGATGCTTGTATTACTCGTTTACGAATTAATGTTAAAGACCCTTCGATTGTTGATTCCCAGCGGATACAAAATAAACTTGAAGCTTTAGGATTTGCCACTTCCGGTATGCAAATGCAGTCCATTTATGGTGGCAAGGCAAATCAATTGAAAGTTGAAATTCAAGACATTTTAGGATTGGCGGAATGATGATGAAAAAAAAGCTATTGGTAACGGATTTAGATGGGACTTTTGTTAAGAATTCACAAGAAGTAGCTAAAAAAGACCGTGAATTTTTGATACAAATAAAATCGGATATGCACTTGGGAATTGCCACGGGTCGTTCAGTAAAAGAAATCGAATATATTGAACAACAAATTCAAACTACTGTTGATGTAAAGATTGGTTTTAATGGAGGATTGATTGAAGTTGCTGGAAAAAAAGCATTTGAAGCTTTTATCGATAGGAAAAACTTAGCAGACTTGTTGTTTTATATTCAGTCCAATGACTTGGTCTATGACGCTTTAGACGGAAAACGTCGTATCGGAACTTATGTAACAGAAGACAAAGGCAGAGTCTGGAATGTACATTTAATAAAACCGCAAGATATGTTTGCAGAGATTCTTCCTTTAAAAATATATAAAATTAATATACGCCCAGAAACAGGGCGCTGCGATAATGTTTTGGCCCAGTTACAAAATCATTTTCCTAATCTTTCCATTTGTAAAAGCGGTCCCCGGCGAATCGAAATTACTCCGTCAGCTATTACAAAAGGGAGTGCAATTGAATTTATTTGTAAAAAAGAGTCGCTGGAGGTCATTGCGGTTGGTGATTCTGAAAATGACATTAGTATGTTTCAAGCAGCAAAAAAAAGCTTCTGTCTTAGTCACGCATCTCAAGAGGTGCAAGCACAAGCGGACATTATTATTGATAATTTTTATGAAGTTGGAAAATTTATTGATTAAAAGTAGATAGAGGCTACACCCATACAAGAGATAGCTAATTTGGATGGGTGTAGTTATTTATTTTCTTCTTCATTTTTCAATAAAATGGTTTCAAAAATTATTTCTGATGCAACAGATAACATTAAACGAGAACGTAGCTTTGTCCGTTTTTGAGGGGTTTGATAAGTCAATAAGGAAATGTCTGAAAGGTTGGCTAAAGGATTGTTAGAAAAACCAGTTACAGAAATAATCGTTACACCATTGGTTTTATTTTCGACCACACTTGCTAAAATTTGCTCTTCTTTACCACTTAAAGAAAAGATGAGTAAACAATCATCTTTTGTGGCTACATCTGCAATATCGCGAAAGGGCGCAGCTTCAGTATAATTATTTGACCATAAGCCGAATTGTTTAAGCTTACGATTTAGTGAATTAACTACACTGACACTAGAACCCATGGCCATACAAAAAATACGGTGACTTTGTAAAACAACGCTAGCAATTGCATAAAGCTTGTCTTTATCCATCATAGCGATGGTGCGAGAAAAATCAGAAGAGAAGGTACTTATTAATAATTCATAACTTTCTTCAGAATTTAGTGCGCTTTCTTGTTTTTCAGAATTAGCCAGCGCATATTTAAAATCAGTAAAGGAACGATACGAAAGCTTTTTAATAGCTCGAACGATAGTAGGAGCCGAAATATGCAGACTTTTTTGAATCACTTTCATTTTTAAATTTAAAAAATCTCCATTGTTTAAAATGTAATCAATTACCAGTTGCTCTGTACTTGAAAGATCATCATAATGATTTTGGATATGACGATAAACCGTATCCATTGTTATTGTCTCCTTGTAATCTTGTTTTCGTTTATTATAACATAGCTCCCTTTTTTGTAATCAAGCTGAAAAAGCGGTTTACGATAAAGAAAAGCTCTAATTAGCCGATATACTTATACAATGTGTATTTTGAAATATTAAAATGTCTGGCGATTTTATCACCAGATTTTGTAATTAAAAAAGCTCCCTTGTTATTTAAAAATTGGATACTTTTGATCTTATCTTCCTTAGTCATTAAGGCTGCAGGTTTACCGATTAAATTGTCAGCTTCTTTGATTAGTTCTTCTAGTACTGTATTTACGTCTTGAAAAGCAGAGTCTAGCTTCTGCTTAGACTCCTCTTTTTTGTTAGCAGCTGTTAATTTATGTAGAGCATTTTCAGCCGCATACAAGCTAGAAATATCAAAATTAATTATGAAAATCGCTTCAATTTGCCCACTGGTCCCCTTATAAAATAAAGAGCTGGTTTTTAATATTTGGCCTTGTTGTGTGCGTGTCAATTCGCTATAACGATCTTGAATTTCTTTAGGATCTTTTTGTAATATATTTAATATAAATTGCGGTGGGGTACTGTCAGATGACGTCTTGACAAGGCCTGCTTCAACTGTTGTGATTGTATGTATTGTTTTATTTTCGTCTACTTCATATAACACTACTTTACAGTCTTCACCAAATTGAGTGGTCATCATTTTAGCAAGCTGTTTTAAAAAGTTGGCATTTTGCTCTGACAACATAAGTATCCCTCCAATATAAATATTTTTTACTAGTTCTTGTAATAGTACCATGGATGACTTAGTGGGACAAACGCTTATACAATAAAAACTAGTACACAAAAAAGCAAGTGAGCCCAAATTTTTCATAAAATTGGATCAAAAAATGCTTGTCCTTATATTATAGAGTGCATGTTGCCATTTGACTTGTTTGTGATATAGTTAACTTGATTGGTTAACGACTCAATATAACGATTGATTTTATAAATGAAAGGATGTCGGAGATGACGTTAGCAAAAATTATCTATGCTAGTATGACAGGAAATACAGAAGAAATTTCAGAAATTTTAGAAGACCAATTTTCTAGTTTAGGTATAGAAGTAGAGCGGGTAAATGCAGATGATGCCCAAGAAGACTTTTTTGAGGATGCAGATATTTGTGTTGTAGCAACTTACACATATGACGAAGGACAATTTCCGTTTGAACTGGAGGATTTCTATGATGATCTTTTTGATCAAGATCTTTCTGGTAAAGTCTATGGAGTGGCTGGCAGCGGCGATAGTGAGTTATACCCTGAGTTTTTCTGTGATGCGGCCATTAATTTTGATTATGCTTTTAGTAAAACGGGTGCGATACAAGGTCATGAAGTTGTAAAAATCGAAAATGACGCAGAAGATGAAGATAAAATTCGTTTACAAGAATTTGTAAAATCATTGGCAAACACTTAGAAGTTTCTACTGTGTTACGTGTTACAGGCAGAAGTTTCCCGTTTAAAATAATGGGAGCTTTTTTATTGCAATTATTAGCTTCTTAAGTGTAAAATCTATTGAGGTAAATGTAGACAAATGAAAAAGGAAGAGTATTTTGAGTAATTATGTTGCTGGGGGCTGATTACTACAAAGACAGTTTTCTTATAATGCTTGCTATCGTCGTTTGGCAAGAACTGTATAAAAGACGATAACAAACAGAATCTTTGCAATATTATTTCATACATATTACCATAAAAAAAGAATTAGGTATAATCGAAAGGAGAAAGAAGGTTATTATGGCTGAACAAAAAGTAGATGGATGGGTTGCAGGACTTAAAGTGTTAGAGGACTGGGGCGTACAAAACGTTTTCGGTATTCCTGCTGGCTCATTAAACTCTTTGATGGATGCATTTGAAAAAGAACAAGAAAATATTGATTTTATTCAAGTACGCCATGAAGAAACAGGAGCACAAGCGGCAGCAATGTATGCTAAATTCACCAATAAGATAGGTGTTTGTCTTGGTTCTGCCGGACCTGGAGCCACCCATTTATATAACGGCTTATACGATGCTAAATTTGATCATGTTCCGGTATTGGCTATTTTAGGTCAACGTGCGCTTAGAGAGGCCAATATGGATGCGTTCCAAGAAATGAATCAAAATCCATTATTTAATGATGTTGCGGTATATAACCGCCGAGTAGCTTACCCAGAACAATTGCCTAAAGTGATTGATGAAGCTGTTCGTACAGCAATTGCTAATAATGGTGTAGCTGCAGTAGAAGTTCCAGTTGATTTTGGCTGGGAACAACTAGACGAAGGTAGTTGGTATTCATCAGCAGCAGATTATCGTGAATTTCCTAAACTTGGATTAAACGAAGAAGATATTGACGCTGCAGTAGAAATCTTATCTAATGCTAAACGTCCAGTAATTTATGCAGGAAAAGGTACACGTGGTCATTCAGACGAAGTAGTAGCGCTAAGCCGTAAAATTAAAGCACCTGTAGCTATTACAGGAATTAACTTCGATGATTATGACTATGATTTTGATGCACTTTTAGGTTCTGCTCACCGTGTAGGCTGGAAACCAGCCAATGAAGCATTTGAAGAAGCCGACGTGGTACTTTTTGCTGGTAGTAACTTCCCATTTGCTGAAGTAACAGGTAAATTTGATCATGTAGATAAATTTATCCAAATTGATATTGATCAACAAAAATTAGGAAAACGTCATTTTGCTGATGTTGCTATTCTTGGCGACGGTGGCGCTGCCATAAAAGCTATTACAGATAAAATCGATGAAAAAGAAGATAACGGTTGGTATCAAGCAAATATCGATAATGCTGCGAACTGGAAAGCTTATATGCAAAAACTAGAAAACAAAAAATCTGGTCCTTTACAATTGTACCAAGTATTTAACGCGATTAATAAAGTATCGACAGAAGATGCGATTTATTCTATAGACGTAGGAAATACAACACAAACGTCTATTCGTCACTTGCACATGACACCGAAAAACTTATGGCGTACTTCTGAAGTATTTGCCACAATGGGCAATGGTCTACCAGGTTCATTAGGGGCAAAATTAGGTTATCCAGATCGTCAAGTTTGGGATTTGTCTGGTGATGGTGGTTTTGCTATGTCAATGCAAGACGTTATTACAGCTGTCAAATATAATTTGCCTTCTATTCATGTGGTATTTACCAATGAACGGTTTGGCTTCATTCGTGACGAACAAGAAGACACTAATGATAACTATTATGGTGTTGATATTGCTAACATGGACTTTGCAGCAATTGCTAAAGCACAAGGGGCTGTGGGATATACAGTGACTGAAATTTCACAACTTGACGATGTTTTTGCAAAAGCAAAAGCTGATGAAGAAGCGGGTCGTGTAGTATTAATCGATGCTAAAATCACAGAAGAACGTCCACTTCCAGTGGAAGAATTAAAATTAGATCCTTACTTCTTCTCTGACAATGAAGTAAACGAATTTAAAAAACGTTATGAAGCAGAAGAATTACAACCATTCTGCCATTACTTACAAGAACATGGATTAGAAGTTAAACAGCATAATCGTTAATAATATTAATTAACAGAAAAGAATTGTTGTTAGGAATACAAGCAACTTCAAAAAGCGGTCGGAAATGATTTTTATTTCCGATCGTTTTTTTGTTCGTGTTAACTGTTATAAAAGTGAAAAAAACTGGTAATGAATAAAATCACTCTAGAAAGAAAACTAGAGGAAGTTTAGCAAAGCCACTCTCAAAAGTAAAAAAATAGAGGTTTTAAGAATTTTTATCACTCATTGTTCATAAAGTCGAGTTAAAAAGAAAATGTGGTTTATAATATTAACTAACTAAAGTGACATTTAGCAGTCAATTATTCATTATATAGGTTGAAAAAAGCACTATCTTTTCGCTCTTAAACTCAATTGTTAGAGCCATCTTAAGAAACGTCCGCTAAAATTATAATTTCATAAGAATTTGAAAGAAAGTTAGTAGTAATAACCAAATCTGGTTACAATAAAATTGTGAAAAGGGCAAGGAGTCCTTAAATATTTTTACAGGAGGGAATATTTAAATAAATGGATACCAAAACGAAAGTTGCTGCCGGATTTTTAGCTTTGTTGACGTTTTTCTCTGCTCCAGTATTTTCGCTTTTTATGGGTGCACTTATTGTTATTTATTTACACCGTAAACAAAAAAGAGCCAGTATTTAATTAAAGAAGCGGGAGAGCCTTTTCTAATGAAGGCTCTCCCGCTTCTTTCTTAGCCGCGTAATTCATCTAAAAATTGGGTTTTTGAAGAAGTTTTCTCATCTCTTGTTTTGAGTATTTTTGCTGGAGTGCCGCCTACGACACTGCCTGCTTTTACATCTTTTGTTACAACTGAGCCGGCTGCTACGATAGCATCTTTACCAATGTGTACGCCTTCTAGAATAACAGAATTCGCACCAATTAATACGTTATCTTCAATAATAACAGGATCAGCAGAAGGTGGTTCTAGGACACCGGCTAACACAGAGCCGGCGCCAATATGCGCACGTTTGCCTACGGTAGCTCGTGCTCCTAGCACGGCGCCCATATCGATCATTGTTTCTTCACCAACAACAGCTCCAATGTTGATGATAGCTCCCATCATAATGACCGCATTTTTTTCGATGATTACTTGGTCACGAATCATTGCACCAGGCTCAATTCGTGCATCGACAGTGGTAAAGTCTAGCATAGGAACGGCGGAATTCCTACGATCATTTTCGATATAATAGTCGTTAATGACTTTTTTGTTTTCAGTTAAAAATTGTTGAACAGAAGCAACATCACCAATGACAAGATTACCAAATGTTTTTACATTAGCAGTAGTCATTTGTGACATATCTCCATTGATATAAGCTTTAACAGGTGTTTCTTTTTCAGCTTCTTTAATGTAATTGGCAATTTCGTAAGCATCTGTAAATTGTAATTCTCCCATTTTTTCACCTCTTTATTTTAATAAATCGCTCATCGAATAAAGCCCTGGCTTCTTATCTTTTAAAAATTCACCTGCTTTTAAAGCACCATTAGCAAAGATACGACGAGATAATGCAGTATGTTTCAATTCAATCATTTCGTCCTTTCCAGCATAAAGGACCGCATGTTCTCCAGGGATTGTACCACCTCGTACGGCATGAATCCCTATTTCATTTTTTGAACGAGCATTTTCTTGACCAGAGCGTCCCAAAATATAATCCTTTTTTTCTTCAGCAGCGGCATTGATGCTATCGGCCAGTAACAAGGCTGTTCCACTAGGGGCATCCTTTTTTTGGTTGTGATGTTTTTCTACGATTTCAATATCAAAGTCCTCTTCTAGTGCAGGTGTTATTTTTTGCAAGGCTTCAATTAAAACATTAACTCCTAGCGACATATTGGCAGAGTAAAAAATTGGAACCATTTGACTTGCTTTGTCTATTTGTTGTTTGGTATTTTCAGATAAACCTGTAGTTGCAATGACAATGGCTAGCTTTTTTTGTACGCATTGGTCTACTAAAGTAGCAACACTATTATCATGTGAAAAATCAATGACAACATCCGCTGCTTCAGTAACATCTGCCAATGTTTGATAGACTGGAAAGTCTGCTTCTTGCTGAGTGCGATCAATACCTGCAACAATGGTTAATTCTTTGTTCTGGTTAATTTCTTCTTGTATTTCTTGCCCCATACGTCCAAAACAACCATTTAAAATAATATGCAGCATTTATTATCATTTCTCCTTATAAAAGACCGTATTTTGTCATTTGTGTTTTTAAGTTTGCTAAAGTTTCTGTTTCGGGTTCAGCTAAAGGCAAACGATAAAACAATTCGCATTTGCCTAAAAGTGAGACCGCAGCTTTGATCGGAACAGGATTGACTTCTGAAAAAACTGCTTGAATTAGTGGCAATTGCTTTAACTGCGTTCTGCGAGCTTGCTCAATATTTCCATTTAAGAAATCAGCGACCATGGTTGCTGTTTCTTTCGGTAGGATATTGGAAATCGTTGAGATAACTCCAGAACCGCCTACAGCTAACAATGGCAAAACTTGGTCATCGTTGCCTGAATATAGGGCAAAATTTTCATCAACTAATTGCGCAATTTCTACAATTTGTGCGATATCTGCGCTGGCTTCTTTAATTCCTACAATATTTGGAATTTGTTTTAACTCTTTTACTGTTTCATAAGTTAAGTTCATTCCAGTACGTGAAGCAACCGAATAAAGGATAACAGGCAATTCGATGTTGCCACAAATTGCTTTATAATGAGCAATAAGACTTTTCTTTGTGGCTTTATTATAGTAAGGAGTTACAACGAGTAGCGCGTCGGCACCTACACGTTCTGCTTCTTTTGCTAAATGAATTCCGTGTTGGGTATTATTTGAACCTGTTCCAGCAATCACTGGAATTCTATGATTTACTTTTTTTACAACTGCTTCAATGACCGAAATATGTTCTTCGTCATCTAAAGTAGAGGCTTCGCCTGTAGTTCCGCAGGCAATAATTGCATTGATTCCTTCATTGACTTGCCATTCGACTAATTCATCTAACTTTTGATAGTCAACTGAACCATCTTTTTTCATTGGCGTGACTAACGCTACGCCAGAACCTGAAAATACTGCCAATATGGCCACTTCCTTTCAAATAGTTCAATGAATGAAAATGAAAATTTCTAAATTGTTTGAACTTTTTCACTATTGATTAATTGACAGTATAATATATAATGAGGACAAAATTCAATGATTTAAGCAAAACGATAACGACTTTTAAAGAGAAAGTGGATTTTTATGCAAATAACAGAAGATATTCAAAAATTATTAACCGATGTGACAAATGATCGTCGCAAGCTTCATCAAATCCCTGAATTAGGGTTAGAAGAAAAAAAGACCGCTCAATTTATTCGAGAAAAATTACAGTCATTTGGTATTACAGAAATTTATACTATGATTGCAACGGCAACCATTGCTGTTTTTCGTGGAAAAAAGCCGGGCAAGACCTTGGCTTTTCGTTCAGATATTGATGCTTTGCCTGTAACAGAGGAAACAGGGGCTATTTTTGCTTCAAAGACAGCTGGCAGAATGCACGCTTGTGGACATGATGGTCATGCTGCAGCCTTGCTTGGTTTTGCCCAATATTTAAGTCAGCACCCCGAATCGATCAGAGGAACCATCGTTTTGATTTTTCAACCGGCTGAAGAAGGGCCGGGGGGCGCGCAATTATTAATTGATGAAGGCCTGATTGAAAAATTTGGAATTGATCAAATTGTCGGTATTCATCTTTTTCCAGAATTTCCTGAAGGAACGATCGCTTGTCGCCCACACGCTATGATGGCTCGTAACGGAGAAATAACTATTAAAATTAAAGGAACAAGCTCACATGGCGCGCAACCACAACAAGGGCAAGATGCAATACTAGCAGCTTCAGCAGTGATTCAAGGATTGCATAGCATTATTTCGCGTAATATTAGCCCCCTGGACACTGGAGTATTGACTTTTGGCAAAATCACGGGCGGACAAGCGATGAATATTATTGCAGGACAGGTAAAAGTTGAAGGAACCATGCGTGCTTTTAGTGATGAAGCGTATGATATAATGACTAAGCGGGTAAAAGAAGCCGCTGAATTTATTGCACAAGGCTATGGTTGTCAGGCAGAAGTTGATTTTAATCACATGTATCGTGTGGTGGATAATGACCCTGAGATGGTTAAAGCCTTACAAAAAGTGGCCGGGAAAAATTATGTAGAATGTCAGCCGTATATGTTAGCAGAAGATTTTTCTATGTACCAACAAGTGATCCCAGGACTTTTCTTTTTTGTCGGTATACGCAATGAAGAGAAAGGATATATTTATCCACTACATAGTGGAAAAATGCAATTTGAAGAAAAAAATCTATTACAAGCTATTGATTGTTATGTACAACTTATTGATGCTTTAAATACTCAGGAGGTGGACAGTTGATAAAAGAAATAAAAGATAACCATCTTTACTGGGATGGATGCGATACGACCGAGTTAGCTGAAAATTACGGAACGCCTTTATATGTGGTTTCCCAAACGGCCATTGAAAATGAGTGTCGTGCCTTACAAGAAGAATTTATTAAAAAATATGAGAATGTCCATGTTGCTTATGCTTCAAAAGCTTTCAACCATTTGGCCATGCTCAAAATTATTGAAAAAGAAGGACTGGGGATTGACGTTGTGAGTGGGGGCGAGTTGTACACGGCCATTTGTGCTCAATTTCCTGCTGAACGTATCGAATTTAACGGCAATAATAAATCAGACGATGAATTAGAACAAGCTATTGAATACGATGTTGGTCGTATTATCGTCGATGGCAGTCAAGAATTAGATCGCATCATAGAAATTTGTCGTACAAAAGAGAAAAAAGCCAACATTTTATTCCGTATTACACCAGAAGTAGACGTGAAAACCCATCAATTTATTTCTACAGGGCAAAAAGATTCAAAATTTGGTTTGCCATTGGATGAAAAGTTGTTATTGCCTATTTTGCAGCAGGCAATTGAAAGTTCTGAAATCAATTTTTATGGGATCCATTTTCATATTGGCAGTCAACTTTTTGACAATACAACCCATTTGAAAGCCGCTAAGGTTGCTTTACAATTAGCTCTGATGATTAAAGAAAAGTTTAATTACGAAATAAAAGAATTAAATTATGGTGGAGGGTTTGGCGTTCGTTACACAAAAAATGATAAGCGGCAATCTTATGCCTATTTTCTAGATCCTTTGATGCAACTAACGGAAGATTTTTGTTTAAAAAACGGGTTGAACCGTCCAGCGATCGCTATTGAGCCTGGGCGTAGCATTGTAGCTGAAGCAGGTATTTCTCTTCATACCATTGGCAGTATTAAAACTTTGCCCGGTATTCGCAAATATGCCGCGATTGATGGGGGGATGACAGATAATATCCGTCCAGGTTTGTATCAAGCGACTTATACAGGTATGCTAGCTAATAAGGCTGCACAACCCCTGGAAGAAACAGTTACAATCTCAGGTAAGGCTTGTGAGAGTACCGATATATTGATTAAAAATATCCAACTGCCAGCAGTTACAAGCGGTGATATTTTTGCGACCTTCTCCACAGGTGCTTATGGCTATGCTATGGCGAATAATTATAATAAAATTGCTATTCCGGCTGTTGTTTTAGTCAATAAAGGACAGGCAGAATTAATCGTAAAACGACAAAGCTATGCACAAATGATTCAAAATGAACGTATTCCCGATTCTTTGAAATGAGGTAATTTTATGGAAATCCCTTTTTACAAAATGCAAGGAGCCGCCAATGACTTCATTGTTATTAATAATATGGAACTTAAATTAAGTGGTGATCAGCTCGTTTCTTTAACCAAGCAAGTTTGCCAAAAGCATTTTTCTATAGGAAGCGATGCTTTAATGGCCCTTGATTTTCCGCAAAATGATGGTGATTTTCGCATGCGTTTTTATAACGCAGATGGCACAGAAGCGGAGATGTGCGGCAATGGTGTTCGCTGTATTGCTCGTTATGCCTATGAAACAGGTATTTGTAATGAGCAGATGACGGTGGAGACCCAAGCAGGAAACGTATATTGCTGGCGTTTGAGTAAGCGTCAGTATAAAGTGCAGATGAATGAGCCATCGGTAGAAACTTTTGATATGAACTTTCCAGAAAGTAATCTTACATTAGATTATGTTGAATTAGGAAATCCTGGCGTTCCACATTTGGTTGTACACTATCCTGAGTTAAAAGCGACGTCTTTAGCAAACATCACTTCTTTGGCAGAAAAAATGCGGTCTTGGTCGGCTTTAGACAAAGGGGCAAATGTAAATTTTTACGCAGTGGATAAAAATGGCGTAGTAATATTGCGCACCTTTGAGCGTGGGGTGGAAGACTTTACTTTGGCTTGTGGGACAGGTGCTGTTTCTACAGCTTACGTATTGAAAAAAAGACGAATCATCCAAACGGATCCAGTAACGCTTCAGGTGCTAGGAGGAAGATTAGAAGTAACAGAAAACAATCAGCGCTTTTATTTGATCGGAGATACGAACATTGTCATAAAAGGGAATATTTGCGATGAAGATCTTGTTATTTAATAAAATAACACTTATTTCTTCATAGAAAATTCAATTCCTGATTGTATAATAAAGTAAATCAAAATGTAAGGAGAGAATACGTAATGTTTCCGATGGGGTTTTTCTTTGATCCAACCTTTATCCTTGTTATCATTGGAATGATTATTTCAATGATTGCTTCCTCATATGTAAATCGTACTTTTGAGCGTTATGATGCTGTAAATAGTAAAAATCAAAAGACCGGAACGGATGCTGCTTATTACATTTTACGTAGCCAAAATATTGACAATGTAGGTGTCCAACAAATTTCAGGAAATCTAACAGATAACTACAATTCTGGCAATAAAACGTTGAGTTTATCGCAAGCAACTGCCCAATCCACTTCTGTGGCAGCAATTGGCGTAGCGGCTCACGAGTGTGGTCATGCGGTACAGGATGCTAAAGGCTATTTTCCTTTGCGTTTACGTACGGCTATTGTTCCGATTGCTAACTTTGGTACAAATTTATCTATTCCTTTGTTGATTGTAGGACTTTTGATCAGTGGGTCAAGCGGTCAAGTGATTATTAATATTGGCTTATTAGCTTTTTCTTTAGCCTTTATTTTTCAATTAGTTACTTTACCCGTAGAATTTAACGCTTCAAGACGAGCTCTACAAATTTTATCTGATGGCGGCTTACTAACTGAAGAAGAAGTACCACAGGCTCGTAAAGTGTTGACAGCGGCTGCTTTAACTTATGTTGCAGCTGCGGTTAGTGTATTACTACAGTTATTAAGACTGTTTTTACTATTTGGCGGAAATCGTAGACGTTAGAAAAAATATCCTTAATAGTGTTTTTATTTGTTTTGTCATGTTATCATAGAGTGTGTATGATTAGGAAAAAAGGAGATGACGAATATGAAATTAACAACGAAAGTAACTTTGGGGTTAAGTGTGGCAGCTGCAGCTGGCATCGCCTCGACTGTATTTGTTTCAGATAAAGTAATTACTAAGGTTCGCCATATCGCAAACCGTAAGAAAGTTGAACACTTTGTAGAAGATAAATTCAATGGAAATGAAACCTTATTAAACTTTGTTGATAATCTAGAAGATAAAGACATCGAATCTTTCATGAAAGTTGCACAAAAGGTAAGCGACAAGCGTGATAAAGTGGCAGCTTATGGCGATAATGTAAAAAATGCTACTGAAAACGTTAAAGAAAAAATTGTTGATTTAATGGATCGTTAATTATAAAAAAATTCTGAGTAAATCTTCATTTACTCAGAATTTTTTATTTAGGAGGAAAATAGTTGAAAGAAACTTCACTCTTACAAGAAGAAAAACAATTTTTTATGAATGAAGCTATCAAAGAAGCACATAAAGCTTTAGAATTGGATGAAGTTCCGATTGGCGCAGTTGTGGTGTTAGACAAGCAAATTATTGGTCGCGGTCATAATATAAGAGAGAGCACGCAAAACGCCTTAAAACATGCGGAAATGATTGCTATTGAAGAAGCTTGTAGTCATGTAGGGAGTTGGCGTTTGGAAAATGCACAACTTTTTGTTACCTTAGAACCTTGTCCTATGTGTAGCGGAGCGGTATTACAATCGCGGGTTGAAGAAGTATATTTTGGCGCTTTTGATCCTAAAGCTGGTAGCTGTGGTAGTTTAATGAATTTATTAGAAGATACACGCTTTAATCATTGGTGCTATGTCGAAGCAAAAGTTTTAGAAGAACCTTGTGCCGCTTTATTACGAGATTTTTTTAAAAAAATACGGGCTAGAAAAAAGCAAAAGAAGAAAGAAATCTCAGCAAAACACTAGAAAAATTAAAAAAAATACGATATACTATTTATGCCGAAAGGCTAGGACAATGAGAACGTTGTGAAGGGTGTCAGATCTGGAAGGAAGCAGCACTAAGCAGCGGTTCTCATGTGTCTGAATAATCTTTAAGTATAAAAGTCAGATAGAAAAGTAAAAACCTAGGAAAATTCCTAGGTTATTTAGTGCTATCGTTTTTATTTTATTTATTTTTGTGACAGTTTGTTAAAAAAGCTGTTCGAGACTTATTTTCGGGAAATAGCTCAGTTTGGTAGAGCACTTGCTTCGGGAGTAAGGGGTCGCAGGTTCAAATCCTGTTTTCCCGATTTTTGATGAAGGTACACAAAAAAACAGGAGCATATTTGCTGCCTGCTTTTTTTATATAAACAAAAAAGTTAGAGAATGATAATTCTAATAGACAGAAAACGAGGAATTCTATGGAGGAAATACGGATACTACATACCAATGATTTGCATTCACATCTAGAAAATTGGCCTAAAATTCGCCGCTTTCTTCACGAACGGCAACAAGTGACTAAAAATCAGACTGCTATTACTGTTGATTTGGGGGATTTTTGTGATCGGTGGCATCCTTTAACAGAAGCGACCAATGGTAAAGCGAACATCCAATTAATGAATCAGGTATCCTATGATGCTGTTACGATTGGTAACAATGAAGGGATTGGAAATGCTAAAAGTGAATTAAATCATTTATACGATAAGGCTAATTTTCCTGTCATCTTAGATAATCTTTTTGATAAAGGTACTTTGCAACCTCCCGATTGGGCAAAGGAATATAAAATTGTGACGACACCATTGGGTACAAAGGTGGGCTTGATTGGAGCTACGGCCCCATTTCCCTTAACTTATACGCCTAATGGATGGGATGCACGCAACTGGGCGGATATTTTACCGAATATCATTCAGTTTTTGCAAACCAAGGTAGATGTTTTAGTATTATTAAGCCATTTAGGTATAAATGATGACCAGCTAATCGCTAAAGAATTGCCTGAAATCGACGTTATTTTAGGTTCACATACACATCATCTATTTGTTAAGGGAAAAAAGATAGGAGAAACTCTGCTTGCGGCGGCGGGAAAGTTTGGCGAATACGTAGGAGAAGTGAGTCTTTCTTTAAATGAACAACATCAGATAGAGTCAGCGCGAGCAAATACATTTGCTACTAAGGAAATGCTCCATTACCCTGAAGATGAGGAAGAGATCTTTCAATATATTGATAAGGGGCAAAAATTGTTACAAGAAAAGAAAGTGGCTTGGCTTCCGTATGAACTGGGTATTTTTGACCAGGAACGTTCTTTAGTCGATGAGACATTGGAAGCTGTGAAGAAAAGAGGAGAAACGCAAGCAGCTATTTTGAATACCGGGCTTTTTTTAGATGATTTATCAGCAGGTGTTGTTAATCAAGGTGATTTGCACTCTATTTTACCGCATCCGATGCATATGATTCGCGTCACTTTAAAAGGCGCAGATGTTATTCGAATGGTTTTGGAAATGGAAAAAAATCGACACTTTTTACGTAATTTTCCAGTTCGTGGGATGGGGTTCCGTGGTAAGATTTTTGGAGAAATTGCTTATTCAGGAATTCAATATGATGCAACCAATCACTCTGTCAAATGGATGAATCAACCGATTGATTCTAACAAACTTTATCGTTTTACCACTGTGGATCATTTTATGTTTATTCCTTTTTTTCCTACAATCGAAATTGCTGGTCAAGTGGAGTTTCTTTTTCCAGAATTTATTCGTACCGTTTTGGGCGATTATCTCACACAAAAATATCCACTTTCATTAGAAAACAGGTTATAATAGAGTTAGGCGGTGAAAAAATGACGAAAGACAAAGAGAATATTACAGAAGAAGTTACAGCAGTTTTATCAGAAATTGTCGAAGACAACGAAAAAGACAAACCGCAAAAGGGAAAAGAAGTATTTCCTATTAACGAAACAGAATATATGATTGATAACCGTCGGTACAAACTGGTGGCTAATTACCGTGAAGGCTTCGATGCAAGCCGTTTGGGGGAAAGATACAGTGATGTTTTAGCCAAATATGATTATATTGTCGGAGATTGGGGATACGACCAATTACGCTTAAAAGGTTTTTTCTATGTGAAAAACCGGAAATCTTCTCCTGACCAAAAGATTAATATGTTAGAAGATTACTTGTATGAATATTGTAATTTTGGTTGTGCGTATTTTGTTCTTGAGTGTGTGGATCGTCCGAATGAAAAGTCAAAAAATAATCGGCGTCGTAAAAAGGCGCATAGTAAGAAAAATAAACAGGCTCATATCACGGAAAAAACTGAAAAAGTACAAAAAAAGACAACACGCAAGCCAGAAATCAAGAAGAAACAACCAAAAGAGAAGAGCTCTAATACTAAAATGGTCACCAAAAAGAAGACAAAAGAATTTGTTATTCGAAAGAAAGAGGATTAGTGTGTATGAGGTATAAAGGGTACTTAGTAGATTTAGATGGAACAATTTATTTAGGTAATCAACCAATAGCCGCAGGAAAACGTTTTGTTGAACATTTACAGGAAAAAGAAATTCCTTTTTTATTTGTTACAAATAATACAACAAAAAGCCCGGAGGTAGTCCAAAAGCGGTTAGCTGATGAATTTGATATTCATGTAGAAAAAGAAAGGGTTTATACGGCTAGTTTGGCAACCATCGATTATATGAAAGATGATGCCAAAGGCAATAAAGTTTATGTCATCGGTGAGGCAGGACTTATCGACCTAATTTTAACGGCCGGTTTTATTTGGGATGAAAAAAATCCCGATTACGTGGTAGTTGGACTTGATTCCCAAGTAAACTATGAAAAACTTACAATAGCTACGCTTGCGATTCAAAAAGGGGCAAAATTTATTGGGACCAATTCAGATAAAAATTTACCGACAGAACGTGGTTTAGTCCCAGGAGCTGGAGCTTTGATTAGCTTGTTAGAGACTGCTACGCAAACACAGCCGACTTATGTTGGAAAACCAGAAGTAGTGATTATGGAAAAAGCCTTAGACCGTATCGGTCTATCAAAAAATGAAGTTCTTATGGTGGGCGATAATTATGAAACAGATATTTGTTCAGGTATTAATAATGGGATTGACACTTTGTTAGTTCTTTCAGGGTTTACGCCTAAAAAAGCGGTCGATTCTTTGCCTATAGCACCGACTTACGTGATAGATTGCTTAGATGAATGGGACTTTGATCAATGAAAAAAACGCAGATTTGGTTCGAACGTTTAGGAATCTTATGTCTTTATTTGACATTAATTAGTTTAGCAGTTGCTTTGGCCATTAATGCACGCTTTATTTATGTGGCAGACATTGATTATTTAAATATTTTAGATACTGTAAATTTAAGTAAAGAAAGATTATTGGATAACTATGATCAGTTGATGGCTTTTTTAAATCGTCCTTGGCTTACTGAATTAGAATTACCGGATTTTCCCATGTCGGTTGGAGGAAAGGCGCATTTTTACGATGTGAAAAAATTATTTATTTTTGATTATATTGTTTTTTTGCTGACAATTATCCCTAGCATTACTTTTTTAAATCATTTACGTAAAAATAAACGTTTTTGGCGCTTGATTCAGCCGTTTAAATGGGGAATGGCTGTGCCTATCGTTTTATTGTCTGTGATGGCTATTGGTTTTGATCGTTTTTTTGTTACCTTTCATGAATTGTTTTTCACCAATGATGATTGGTTGTTTGATCCAATGACAGATCCGATTATCAATGTATTACCAGAACAATATTTTATGCATTGTTTCTTATTCTTTTTTATTTTAATCGAAGTATTCTTTTTAATAATAATCCTTGTCGGAAAATGGGAACTAAAAAAAGCAAAGACTGCTAAATAGCGGTTTTTGCTTTTTTATCTTTGGAAAAGTTTTTTGATATTATTTATACGGTTTACTTTTATTTGTGCACAGTAATATAATTAAATAAGTATTATCTTGTGATTAGCATTTTTTTATGTTGAATTGTACAACGTAAAAAGTAGAAGATGAGAGGTGGATGGGTATGCGTTATTATGTAATGGAAAGCAATGATATCAGACGCAATCTAGCAACAGAAGAATATTTAATGGACACAGCAGATGTAACGGAGCCTTTATTATTATTATATATTCAAAGTCCGTGCATTATTATCGGAAGAAACCAAAACGCTTACGAAGAAATTAATTTAAATTATTTACGTGAAAATCAAATTGTACTAACACGTCGTGTTTCAGGCGGTGGTGCAGTCTATGACGATCTGGGAAACATTAGTTTTAGCTTTGTCACTAAAAAAGGGGATACAACATTTGGCGATTATCGTGGAGTGACTACACCTATTTTACAAGCATTACGTAGTATGGGTGCAAAAAGTGCAACTGCAGGCGGACGTAACGATTTATACATAGATGGTAAGAAATTTTCGGGCAATGCGATGTATACCAAAAAAGGTCGGACCTACTCGCACGGGACGTTAATGTATGATGTTGATCTTACTGTTTTAGACAAAGTGTTAACTGTTTCTAAAGAAAAAATTGCTTCAAAGGCAACGAAATCCGTACCTAAAAGCGTGACGAACGTCAAGCCTTATCTAGATCCGCAGTTTCAGTTACCTACAATTGAAGCATTTCGTGATGAATTACTTTGCCATATTTATCAAGTGGACTCATTAAAAGAAATCGAAAATAAGAAATTAGAACTAACGGATCAAGACCGGCAGGGAATTCAAAAATTAGTCGATGAAAGATATGCTAATGATGACTGGATCTATGGCCAAGCACCTAACTTTGAATTTAATAAAAGAACAAGGGTAGCAGATGTCGGTATTGTTGACGTGCACTTATCTACTCAAAAAGGAAAGATCTCAGCTATTCAATTTTTCGGGGACTTTTTTGGTACAAAAGACATTACAGAATTAGAAAATGCTCTATTAGAAACGACTTATAAATATGAAACGATCAAAGAAGTATTAAACAATTTTGATGTTTCAGAATATATTTTCAATTTTTCGAATCAGGACCTATTAGACTTGCTGATGAAATAAAAGGATAGTTATATTGTTTAGCGTTCTATTTAAGATTTACTTTCTTTCATCGCCTGTAGCGTGAATTATGGTATAATATCACAAATAACGGCTAAACGGAAAAGGAGATTTTACTCGTGTTTTTCATACTTCTTATATTAGTCTTTTTCATTTGTCAGCAAACACCCAAAAAAAGCGTAGGACGTAAGCTAAGTCTTTGTTATGCTATTTTTTTGTACTTAGGCACGACAACATTTTTATATAACCAGCAAAAATTAGATTTTTCCAGTTGGCAAACTTATTTTCTGCTTCAATTTAACGATGAAAAAAGTGGATGGATTCCTATTTTATCTGGATTAGTTACAATGGGGGGCGTTCTTCTTTTTTGGAAGTTTTTTGAAACAGGTCATCTGAAAAAAACATATCATTATTCCAGAAAAAATTGGGTCATATATGGTTTAACGGTATTGTTAATTTTTCTGGGTTTTTTGGCCTATTCCAGCAGTCGTTATGCGATGAAAGGCATTGACAACACGAGTTTTGACCAAATTTTATTTACAATGACTCAACCGATTCGTGGGAGTGATACAGGCCAGATTGTTAATTATATTATAGACCCTCTGCTTGAAGCTCTTTTAATCACACTCCCCCTTGTGACCTTATTGTATTTTATAACCACTTGTTCTTTTAAATTTGGTCGGCTACATTTACAAGGACATCCTTCTTTTAATACAAAAAAAGTCGTTATGGTAGGTTTTATCGGTTTGATTTTTGGGCTTTTTTTAGGTGGTAAAGAGATGGGTTATGCTGATATTAAAGCATTTTATTTTGAAAACACTAGTATTTATGATGAACACTATGTAAATCCGCGACAAGTTCAGTTAAAGTTTCCTAAGAAAAAGCGTAATCTAGTTTATATTTTCCTCGAATCCATGGAAAGTAGTTATTTTTCTAAAGACTTAGGAGGAATTCAAGAAAAAAACTTGTTGCCTCATTTTGCTCAATTAGCACAAAACGGAGGAATTAATTTTTCCAATTCAGACCAGCTAGGGGGTATGCTGCAAATTCCAGGGGCCAATCAGACGGCTAGTTCTATGGTTGCTCAAACTTCAGGATTGCCATTGCGTCCGTCAACGAGTTTAAATACCTCAGAGAGCTCGGAAGAAAATAGTGCTGAATATTTTCCAGGAGCCTACTCTTTAGGAGAGATATTAGATAAGCAGGGTTATAATCAAGCACTTTTAATGGGCTCAGATGCTGAATTCGCTGGTAGGGATAGATACTTTACTCAACATGGGAACTATGATATTCGTGATTATAAGTGGGCCATTGCCACTGGACATATTCCAAAGGATTATTATGAATGGTGGGGTTATGAGGATCGTAAATTGGTAGATTATGCCAAGGAAACATTAAATGAATTGTCCAGTAAAGACGCTCCTTTTAACTTAACCATGCTTACTGCCGATACCCATTTTGAAGATGGTTATGCAACAGAAGATACACCTGATTTGTTTGGTGATCAATATAGTAATGTGATTCATGATTCAGATAGGCAGATTTATGAGTTATTGCAATGGATGAAAAAACAACCCTTTTACGAAGATACAACGGTTATTTTGGTAGGGGACCATTTAACTATGGATAGTGACTTTTTTGATTCCGTCGATCCAGATTACCAACGGACCGTATTTAACTTGCTTTTGAATACAGACAAACAGAAAGTCCGCAACAAAAATCGACAGTTTAGCGCAGTAGATATGTTTCCTACCACTTTGTCAGCTCTTGGTGTAAAGATACCAGGCGACCGGTTAGGATTGGGGGTTAATTTATTTTCAGATAAACCTACCCTTACTGAGCAAATAGGCTATGACGAGTTCCAAAACGAGCTGATGAAAAAATCAAAATTCTATAATGAAAAGCTAATGCAAAATAAAGAGCAGGAAAAAAAGCCCTAGCAAACTATGCTTTTCAACTAGCTTCTTACAGGCTTTTTGTGTTAGTATGATAAAGGATGAACCTTACGAATAAAGGAGAATGATTAATGATTGCTGCAAGTGATTTAAAAGCTGGGATGACTTTTGTTCAAAAAGATGGCTCTTTGATTAAAGTATTAGAGGCGAGTCATCATAAACCAGGTAAAGGCAATACAGTTATGCGTATGAAATTAAGAGACGTACGTACAGGAACAACTTATGACACAACCTTCCGTCCAGAAGATAAATTTGATCAAGCCATCATCGAAACGAGAACTGTACAATTTTTGTATGCAATGGATCAAATTGCTTATTTTATGGACATGGAGTCTTATGAACAATATGAAATTCCAACCGAAAATATTGCGGATGAAATGAAATATTTGTTAGAAAATATGGAAGTAAAGATCCAATTTTACGAAGATGAAGTGATTGGAATACAATTGCCAACCACAGTTGTATTACAGGTAACAGAAACTCAACCTTCCATTAAAGGTGCTACTGTTACTGGTTCAGGCAAACCTGCCACACTAGAAACAGGCTTGGTTGTGAATGTACCTGACTTCATAGAAGAAGGCGAAAAATTGGAAATTAACACCCAAGAAGGAACTTATGTTAAACGCGCTGGCAAGTAGTGACGTTTTTGCATAGCTATACTTTTAAGGTTTAAAAAATTAAAACTGTGGTATAAGATTTCTCGATAAAAAGAGCAGGTCTTGTAACGCAGTTTTTTTATTAGGATGTCTAATAATGCCTCGCTTTAATTCTGCGCAATTATTTTAAACTCCTTCAATCAAATCTCGCTATCTATATTCGAAAAAATCATTAACATGAAAATTACATTTATAGCAATGATAGTAAAAAAGGTGCCAACATTACATTCATAAATAGACATATACATATGGATGAGTCAGTTCTCAACAGATGCAGTAAAAGTTATTCAGGTGGAATAATGGAACCTTCCTAAATAGATTAAAATAAATATCTAGGATAAATTTGTTATTGCTAAAAAACGATACGATTCTTTTTGGGTCAACTTTTTTTAATAACCTATCCTTTAACTTTGTATGCTTTTATATTGTTTAATTCATTTTCGTTAACAGGTCTTTTATAAATCTAATATAACAGTAGCAATAGTTTGATGATCCTACCTTTTGATAAATTATCTGGAAATACTGTCCTTTTTAGAAAATTATTAATTGCAAACTTTGCAATTAAAACGCAAATAGGTATAATGAACTTATCATAAACGAGAATGACTTTAATTTGTTAGTAGTTAAAGTTGATGTTATAATTTTATTTATAGAGATGGTGCTCTCTATAACTGCCAGGACTGGCTGATGGCGCCTGTTATCTACTAAAATCTGTTTCTTATAAACAGATTTTAGTAGATAACAGGCTTTTTTGTATTTTAAAAGGAGGAGAAGAAAATGAGTATTATAATTGAGAAAGTAAGAGCAAGAGAGATTTTTGATTCACGAGGAAATCCAACAATAGAAGCGGATGTAATCCTTTCAGATGGTAGTCTGGGTAGAGCGGAAGTTCCCAGTGGCGCTTCCACAGGTGAACGCGAAGCCGTCGAATTACGAGATGGTGGTAGTCGTTTACAAGGAAAAGGGGTAAGTAAGGCTGTCAATAATGTTAACACTAAAATTAATGATGCTTTGCATGGACAATCTCCATTTGAACAAAATAAAGTAGACCAAACCATGATTGATTTAGATGGAACTTCTAATAAAGAAAAGTTAGGAGCGAATGCCATATTAGGCGTCTCAATGGCTACAGCTCGTGCTGCCGCTGCAAGTCAAAAAGTTCCACTATATCGTTATTTAGGGGGCGTCGATTTAGAACTACCACAACCTTTCTTTAATGTTATTAACGGAGGCGCACACGCAGATTCAGGAATAGATGTACAAGAATTTTTGCTCACTCCAGTAAAACGTGACAGTTTTCGCGACGGAGTAGAAAAAGTAGCTAATATTTACCATACCTTAAAAACGGTATTAGGCAAAGAAGGCTATGAGACAGCTGTTGGTGATGAGGGTGGATTTGCTCCTAAGTTAGCTAGCACCGAGGCAGCGATTGAGATGCTTTATCGTGCTATTAAGGAATCGGGTTACAAGCCAGGGTCAGAAATTGCGATTGCATTAGACCCAGCCTCTAGTGAGTTTTATTCGGATGAATCTAAGAAATATAGTTTTGAAGGAAAAGAACTTTCTTCTGAGGAACTGTTAAGTTACTATCAAGATTTAATAAAAGAATACCCAGCAGTTATTTCCATTGAGGATGGTTTTTCTGAAAATGATTGGGATGGATTTCATAAACAAACAGAGACTATGGGAAAAGAAATTCAACTCGTTGGTGACGACATCTTTGTTACAAATCCAACGATTTTTAAAGAAGGAATTGAAAAAGGTGTAGCCAATTCAATCTTAATTAAATTGAACCAAATTGGAACGGTTTCTGAAACGATTGATACGATTAAACTAGCACGAGAAAATGGTTATACTACTATGATTTCACATCGTTCAGGTGAAACAGGAGATACTTTTATTGCCGATTTTGCTGTAGCAATGAACGCTGGACAAATTAAAACTGGCTCAATGGCAAGAAGTGAAAGAGTAGAAAAATACAACCAGTTCTTACGAATTGAAGAAGAATTAGAGGGGAAAATCCCGATGGCACAATTTCCCAAATAATTGAACAAACGTGAAGGCTGGCGCTCTTTAGCCAGCCTTTTGTTTTTAGGAGATGCATGTATATGAGAACCGGTATTTTATTTGAAGAAGAAGATAAGGTAGATAAAAAAGCCGATGATGTTCATGATTTACATCTAGACATGATTGAAAAACAACTAACAAACTACGCTCAGACAAATATTTCTGACTATTTTTATTCTCCGGCAAAAGAGATAGACGAAGTAAAGAAACGTCAAAACGTTTTTAAAGATTTAAAAAAGAAGGAAAATTTTGAGCTTTTTTATCGCTTTTATAAAGGGATGGCTTCTTTGTATCAAGAACAAGAAGAAGTAGAAAAAATGCGAAATGTTAATCAAAATTTTATTAGTTCGTTCAATAATATTTATCATTATATAGATTTGATAGGATTTTTTGAGAAAAAGTTAGAAGTACTTACATTCAATAGTTCAAGGTTGAAATTTTTTCAGGAAAAAGTGATTCATTATGCTAAAGAAGAACGCTTTGTAAATTTAAAAGAACAATTTGAGACTTTAGCCGCCGAAATGGATGACATTACTTATGGCGTATTAGTTGAAGACAATGTCATCACAATTCAAGAATTAGATTCAAATAAAAAGAATGATTATAGCTATATAATTCAAGACATCTTTGCTGATTTTTTGGAACCAAAAGAGGATTTTCCATTCAAACTGCCTAATAGCTATTCTATGTTTGATAGTTTTCAGGAGATGGTGCTTGACCAGGTTGTTAAACTATATAGAAATTTTTTTGAACGATTAAAACAATTTGTACAAAAGAACCAAGAATATATGGCTGACTTTTTTGTGATCGTTTATCAAGAATTAGGTTTTTATCTTTCCTATATACAAATGATGGACTCATTCAAGGAAATTGATTTTACCTTTCCTGAATTAACGCAAGAAAATTCAGCGGCCAATGAAATTATTGCAGGCAAAGATTTAGTACTTGCTTTACGTTTAGCTAAGAACGAAGAAGAAGTAGTGCCCAATGATTTCTATTTTGAAAAAAATGGATTTTTAAACGTAGTTACTGGTCCAAATCAAGGGGGAAAAACTACATTTGCTCGGATGGTGGGTCAAATTTATTATTTAGTACGTCTTGGGACAATGGTACCAGCTAAAAGAGCGACATTAACTTTAGTATCTTCAATATATACACATTTTGAAAGAACCGAAAGTGAGTCTCTAACTGTGGGGAAATTAGAGGATGACATACGTCGGATTCATGATATTATGAATCGCATTGACAAAAACAGTTTAGTCGTTGCCAATGAACTTTTTTCTTCGACAACAAAGAAAGATGCGGTACAACTTAGCCATAAAATTATTGAAAAAATAAAGGCAAAAGGGGCACGAATGATGTTCATTACCTTTTTGGAAGAGATTACTCATTTAGAAGAAGCGGATACTTATGTCAGTCTTGTCGATAAAGAGGACCCAGACCGTCGGTTATTTAAAATTGTGCGGCAAGAGGCGGATAATCGCGCTTATACCGCATCTTTGGTTAAAAAATACCAAATTAATCAGCAGGATATTGTAAGGAGGCTTACTCAGTGAAATCTAATTTGCTTGGTACTACAACGCTTGATTATCAAAAAAAGCTGCTTCCTTTTGAACAAACGGCGTTTGAGGATTTAGAGCTGCATTATCTTGTAGATATTATGGCGGAAGAGGACGAATTTTTATCTGATACTATTTCGTCGCTATTGTTTCAGCCTTCTACAAATAAAGAAGAGATTACAAGTAGGCAGGAATCTGTTCAAGATGCTTTACAAAATAAGACAACGATTCAACAACTTTACGAAAGATCAACATCAGTAATTGAAGAAGAAAAAAAGGGCTTTTGGGGAAGGCTTGAGAATCACCCTACCTTTGCTGTTTCCCATGCACTAAAGAATATTCCCATATTTATTGAAGGACTTTCTGAAATAAAGGAGCAACGTCCAAAACAACTTCATTCTAAAGCCTTTCGTTCCTTTTATGATCAATTGGATGCTAATTTAACGGAAGAAAAAAAAGATCAAATGTTACAATTAGCTAAAGAATTAAAGTTTAAAAAAGGGGAAAACATTTATAGCCATCTCATGTTGGACTCAAGCACGAAGCCTTTACAAATATTTCCCTATCAACCACCTATAAGAGGCAAAATTGCTAGAATGTTTAACCGTTCTTCTAATCTCAAGGGTTATTCGTTCACTATTGCAGAAAGAGATGAAAGTACCTTTAGAAACTTATCTAATTTTAAAGAGCGGGCAGAATATAGGATTGCTCAAGAATTATCAAGAGTAAACGACTCTTTTTTAGAACTATTCAAATCCATTCGTGTAGAATCAGGCTTTTTACTTGGAGTTATACGTTTGTTTGAAAAAATAAATCACTATCCTACTTGTTTTCCAGAAATTTCGAATCGTTTAAGCCTTAAAGAGAATCATTATATGCCGCTTGTTTTAGACAGGCAGTCTTCTGTTGGCAATACTTTAGAAGGAATTGGGAAGTTACTAGTTATTACGGGGGCAAACCAAGGAGGAAAGACCACATTTTTAAAAATGTTGGGACAGAACCAATTATTAGCGCAAAGTGGCATATTTGTTGTAGGAGAACAATTAAAAATCCCTATTCGACAAAAAATTTTCACTCATTTTAAACAAGAAGAAGACGAAGAGTTAGACAAAGGGAAGCTAGCTGAAGAAATGAGCCGTTTTAGTGAACTTTTAAATTTCGGACAACCTAATGCTTTGTTTTTATTTAATGAATCTTTTGCTTCCACCAATGAGACAGAAGGCTCCTTAATCAGCGAAGAAGTTGTTCAAGGCTTATTACAAGCTGAAGAGACTGTGGTTTTTGTTACGCATCAGTATGAATTTGCAGAAAAAATGTATGAAAAAAATATTGGCACATTCATTCGACCGTCTCGTTCTCAGGAAGGAGAACGTTTATATAAGATGGTTCTTACAGAGCCGAAACCTACCGGTTATGGATTAGATATCTATCAAAAAATCTTTGGTGACGAGGCGAATTAAATGAAAGTCTATCAATTACAAGCATTATATTATTTGCTAGAAAATTATAATTATTTTGTTGAACAAGAAGGAGAAGGAGTGCAATACGAACTTGTTTTTCAAAAAGTTGATCATTTAGTAGTAGGAAGTTTACTACCATTGACTTCTTTTTACGCGATAATGGTGGAAGTAATGGATATTAACACAGTCGCCAAGACAATTATTGTTCCTAAAAACGATTATAGATATTACCCTAACGAATGTTTTAAAGAAATGGTGCATCTCATAAATCGATCTCCTTATGGAAAATCAGTAATTACTCAATCGCCAGTCCTTTTTTTGGAATTTTTGGTTTCTATTGTGCAATCAATAAAATTTAATAAGAAGAAGCATAAAGTTCTTTTACCCTATGTTAAGAATCCTAAATTTCTAGACCAACCGGATATTAGTTTATCGGTTCTAAGATTAGAAAAAGAAGAATATCCATTGATTGGATTGAGAGTAATGGAAACTTTTATATAAATCAAAAAGATTTAGCTGTAATCTTGATTATTATTTGTCCTATTACTTCGACAGAAAAAGAAGATGCTCTTACTTTTTACTTTATGGAAAATATATGAGAACCATTTTTACCTTATAAGTTTTATAGAATGAATATTGCAGATAAATAACAAACATGCTAGTATTTAAACGCAGGGATGGTACTCCCTATAATTACCGTAATGGTTGATGGTGCCTGTTATATATTAGTGTTTATTTGGATTGTAGTTAAATAAACGCTAATATATAGCAGTTTTTTTGTTTTTAAAGAAAGAACATACTCGCAACTATAAAAGAATTTAAATAAATATCTTTCTTGATAGTTTTCCAGTTGACATGCAAATATTATAGGAAGTTAGGGTAAAGTAACATTACAAAGAGCTTATTTATCGAAAATTGCTATAAATAATATTATTTTTGCACTTAAGAGGGGAGTAAGCAGATGAAATATCTACTACGCATTATCATTAGTGAAAAAGCGGGGACGTACCAATTAGCAGATTACAAATGGCTTGAACAATTTTTATGGAAGAATGGTTTTTCTGGATTGACAGTCCGGCGTAGTGAAATGAATCTAAACTATCAAAATAAGCGTCGTATTAGTATACTTGAAGACCAGCAATTTAACGACTTATCGCTTATTGTTGAAACAATAGATAGTGGACAGCGGATTATGAGCGTTTTGCAAGAAATAAAAGATAACTTGAAACATGGTCAGATAAGTATAGTAAAAGGAATGGAGGAAAAAGACATGAGTACCCACGATCATTTTGCCGTAAAAGTATATACAAAAGAAGAGAATTCATGGTTTAGAAAAGAAGAATACGAAAAGGTGATTGATTTTTTTCAAGAAAAAAATGCTATTTGGACTTCTATGACTAGAGGGATTGTTGGCTATGGGAAGGACCATGTTATTCACAAACAAAAATTATTTGCTCGCAGTGAGCAGACACCAATTGTTATTGAATGTGTTATTTCTTCTGAAAATCTAGATGAGCTATTACAAGGTCTAGATAGTGTTGTAGAAGAAGGAGCCATATTTACTACACCTATACATTTAATCGCAAATAAATAATTTTTGAGGAGATTTCGGCATGTACTATGTTTTACTTGTTATTTTTGGAGCACTTGGTGCAACTTCTAGATATATTCTAAGTTTAATTATTGACGCAGGACAGTTTCCTGGCGCCACATTAATGATTAATTTATTGGGGTGTTTTTTACTTGCTTTTGTGACCCGTTTTTTAAGTCAGCTTCCATATTTATCGGCTAGGTTGGTATCAGCGATTGGGACTGGCTTTGTTGGTTCTTTTACCACTTTTTCGACATTTTCTTTGGAATCTGCAGAGTTGCTTCAAAATGGTGAATATGTCTATGCCAGTGGGTATATACTAGCCAGTTTGTTTGGCGGTTTACTTGCTTGTATCATTGGATATCAAGTGAGTAACTGGCTGATTATTCGGAGGAAAGGAAGAGGTAAAATTGTTCGTTAACTGTCTTACAGTTTCTGCAGGGGCAGCCTTTGGCGTGCTGGCTCGTGTTCTTTCAACAAATTGGATTAAGAGCCAATGGACTTATACTTTTCCATTTGCTACTTTTGCTATCAATATTTTAGGTTCTTTATTACTGGGACTACTGACTGGTTTAAGCGTTGGACCTGTATTTTCCCTTTTAGCGGGTACCGGATTTATGGGCTCTTTTACTACATTTTCAACTTTTAACGTAGAAAACGTAGAATTACTTCGCGAAAAAAGATATAAATATTTTTTTAGTTATGTAGGAGTTTCTTATATTTTGGGCATTTTAGCTGCTTTTTTGGGGATTGTTTTGGGAAATTTATTAAAACACTAGTAAAAAATTGTCACATTAAGATAAAAAATGTCAGGCATGTATGCGGCTCAGTCCATTTTGTGCCAGACGTTTTTATCCTGATGTAGGCGTAGGTAATTTTCTTTTTCTTTACGGGAAAGCTTTTTAAAGAAGGCTTCAGCTTTAGTGGCTTGGCTTCTTGTTGCAAAGGCTTCCGCATGTACAATGTCAAGGGGTCTTCGACTTTTGGGGTGTGTATATTTAGCGCCATTTCCTTGGTTATGTTCCTTTAAGCGCCGATTAAGATCTGTTGTATATCCGCCATAAAAACTATGATCTTTACAACGTAGAACATAAAAATATTGGTTTTTATTTGCCATAAAGTAATCTACTCGTTTCTAAAGAATAATTGCCCGTAGCGTCATAAGTAAACATAGGCGGAAGTACTTTGAAACCATCGGTCTTTCCATCTTTAATTCCTTCGATTAATAAGATATTCGCTTCTCTACCAGCCTTAGGGTATACAAATTGGACTCGTTTAGGTGCAAGCCGGTTTTTTTTCATTAAATCAATAATTTCTAAAAAACGGTCGGGGCGGTGCACCATAGCGAAATGCCCATTCATTTTTAATAACTTAGATGAGACGAATAATATTTCGTTTAAATTGGTATGTACCTCATGACGTGCGATAGCATAATAAGGGTTAGGATTTTTACGATTGTTAGGTAGATTTTTAAAATAAGGCGGATTGCAAAGGACCAAATCACATGAATCACTAGGAATTTTAGCAAGACTATCTTTTACATCCATTGCTAAGACTTCATTTTGGTTCTCTAAATGATTCAAACGGACGCTCCGTTGTGCCATATCGGCTAATTTTTCCTGAAGTTCAATTTGATAAATTTTCCCTTGCGTTTTTTTCGCGACAAATAAACCAACTGCGCCATTTCCCGCACATAAATCGACAATGGTTCCTTTTTTGGGAATCTTAGGGAAGTTGGCTAGCAAGACGGCATCTAATGAAAAGGAGAAGACACTTGGGCTTTGGATGATTTTAATATCGTCAGCGTAAAGTTGATCGATACGCTCGTCATCTTTTAAACACATAAAATAGCTGCCTCCTTTTATTTATTCTTATGCATTATACCTTTTTTTATTTAAAATTAAAATGAAGTTAAAATAAAAAACTTGTCAAACCCTCTTTTTTCTTGCATACTATTTCTAGAAATAAAAGTTCATATCAAAGGAAAGAGACTATGTTTTATTTATTTATGCGTGTTATTGTAAGAGCCCTTTTATTTTTAGTAAATGGGAATGCTCATTATGAAAATAAAGAAATGTTACCGCAAGATGAAAATTATATTTTAGTTGCTCCGCATAGAACGTGGTGGGAACCACTTTACTTAGCCGTAGCCGCAAGTCCTAAAAAATTTGCTTTTATGGCTAAAGAAGAGTTATTTAAAAATCCAATATTACGATTTATCCTAGTGCATGCCAATGCGTTTGCAGTTAAAAGAGATAACCCGGGACCTAGTACGATAAAAACGCCAGTAAAACTATTGCGCAATACGGATTTAAGCTTATTGATGTTTCCAAGCGGTACGCGTCATTCTTCTGAGCTTAAGGGAGGCACCGTCGTTATAAGCAGAATGGCTAAAGTACGAATTGTTCCTTGTGTATATCAAGGCCCCTTGTCATTAAAAGATTTATTTAAAAGAAAACGCGTGACTGTAAGATTTGGAGAACCAATTGATTTAAGTGATATTAAAAAGACAGATGATAAGGGAATGCAAATTGTTGAACAACGTTTGCAAGCATCTTTTGACAAAATTGACGAAGAGATTGACCCGAATTTTCATTATGAACCAAAATAAAGAGAAGTACAGCGCTGATAAATCAGTTGCTGTACTTTTTTGGCTTTAGCTCAAGGGAAAAAGTGGTATAATAATGGGAAAGACATTTTTAGAGGTGAAGACTGTGCGTTTTTTACATACTGGCGATTGGCATATAGGAAAAAAACTTCATGGTTATGACTTGCTATCCGATCAAAAACAAATTCTTGATCAAATTTTAGACATTGCGATTACTCAGAAGGTAGATGCTCTGGTTATCGCAGGAGACCTATACGATCGTAGTGTACCTAGTGTGGAGGCCTGTGAGTTACTCAATCAAGCTTTTATAAAAATAAATTTACAAAATAACTTGCCAATTTTAGCTATTTCGGGCAATCATGATTCAGCGGTTCGTCTTCGTACGGGCATGCCTTGGTACGAACAAACAAATTTTCATTTATATACGGATTTAAAGCAATCTTTTACACCGATTGAAATGGATGATGTCCAATTCTTTCTGCTGCCGTATTTTGAACCGATCACAGCACGTGTGTATTTTGAAGAAGAAAAATTAAGCTTACAGGAAGCTATTAAAAAAATCGTTGAAAAAATGAAACAAGCCTTTAATCCTAACAAAAAACAAGTACTGGTGACCCATTTTTTTGTTGCCGGAAGTACGCGCTGTGATTCTGAAACTCCTATTGAAGTTGGTGGCTTAAATGGGATTCCTTATGAATTGATCCAGGATTTTGATTACGTAGCTTTAGGGCATTTACATTCAAAAAACGCTTTAAACGCCGAAAATGCTCGCTATAGCGGGTCGCCCTTAAAATTTTCCTTATCTGAAAAAGATGATTCTAAAGGCGTGTGGATTCTCGATAGCAAAAACATGGTGCCAGAATTTCATCAACTTGAACCTAAACGGGATATACGTGTGCTGCAAGCCTCGTTTGAAACACTGACTGACCCGGACTTTTATCAACAGCAAGAACGTACTTCTTTTTGGTACTTTCAATTAACCAACCGTAGTGTTATTACAAATATGATGAACCAGCTTCGCGCTATTTATCCGAATATCTTAGGTGTAGAGCGGGTGAACGGGCGTGATCAGTCAAATCTTTTAAACAAAGTAAAACAGCGTAAAAAGTCCCCCTACCAAATGTTAACTTCTTTTTTTGAGGAGATTACTGGAGATGAATTAACTGAAAAGCAACGCTCTTGGTTAGAACAGGGTCTTCAACAAGCAATCGATACAGAAAGAGAGGAACAATGATGCAACCTAGAAAATTAACCTTGAAAAATTTTGGGCCATTTCTTAATGAAACGGTGGATTTCACCGATTTTCAAACGGGTGGATTATTTTTGATTTCTGGTAAGACAGGAGCGGGCAAAACGACCATTTTTGATGGTATGACTTTTGCTTTATTTGGTGAAACTTCGGGTCATCTACGTACTGGAAAAGAGATGCGTTCCACCTTCGCGCCTGCCAAAGAATTAACTGAAGTGACTTTTAGTTTTGAACATCAAGGAACATTTTACGAAATTAGTCGTTCTCCTGAACAGAGGGTCGCAAAAAAAAGAGATCAGGGGTTTACCAATCAAGCGACGAAAGTTCGTTTAACTGTTTATTCTGTTTCTGGAACAGTACTGACTCAGTATGGGAAAAAAAGCGAAGTGGATCATTTTATTACGGAGTTATTAAACGTTAATGCCAAGCAGTTTTTCCAGATTGTTTTGCTGCCCCAAGGAGAGTTTCGTAATTTTTTGGTTGCTTCTAGTAATGACAAAGAAAAGCTCTTACGTAATTTATTTGGGACTCAGCTTTACCAACGGTTGAGTGACTGGCTGCGTAGCCAGCAAAAGAGGATAGATAAAGAGTTAGCTAAGCAAACAGATCAGTTGGAAAATTTACAGCAGCAATTTCAAACTCAGGAAAAAATTCCCAACTCTTATCAAGAAACATTGACACAATGGCAAGATGAATTAGAACGATTAAAAACTGAAATTGTTACAGAACAAAAGAATCTTACAAGTCAAAAAGAAGACAAGAAGAAAGCAGAAAAAGCTTTTTATAACGGAAAAGAAACGGACAAGATACTTAATGAGTATGAGAAATTACTTCAAACGCAAGAAAGATTAAAAGCCAAGGAACCGGAAATAAAACGTAAAAAACAATATTTTGCCCAACTTTCTTGGGTAAATGAGCAAAAAGGATTATTAGCACAACAAGATGAATACAATGAAGAAGCCAAGCAATTAAAACATTCTTTAGAAGAAATCGATTCCTTTTTAAAAAAGAAACAAACTCAGCAAGAGCAATTAGCAAACCAGCAAGCAGAATACGAACAATGGCAAAGGCAACAAAAAGACGATCAGTACACTCTGCAGCGTATCAATGAACAATTACCGCTTGCGCAAAAGATAAACCAATTGACTGAGCAAAAAGAACAGCTTGGTTTGAAACTAACACAGCAAGAAGATAAAATCGACGAAATGAATCATCAACTAGAAAAAAACAAAATTAGTGAACAATCGTTAAATCAACAGATACAGCAAAAATCTGATATACAGCAAGAAGAAATTCAGCTGTATCGCGCTAATGAGCTTGCAAAACGTTTTGAAAAAGCCCAAGCAGAGCAAAATGATCAAATCAAAGCTTATCAAAAAGCGCAAAAAGAGACGGATAAGTTAAACCAGCAATTAGAGACTTGTCTGCAAGCGGTAGAAACAAGTAAAGAGACGCTTGATACTGCACGTAGTGATAATGCTAAAATGCAGATTGCTCGTCTACAATTACTTTTAAAAGAAGGAGAGCCTTGTCCAGTATGTGGTTCAGTTCATCATAATAAAGTTGCTAGCAACACACATACCTATACATTAGAAGAGATTACGCAAAGCGAAGAGGCACTAGCTCAAAGTGAAGAAGAGTATACGCAAGTTTTAGAGCAGAAACAAAAGTTTTCAACAATGCTTGAAAACAGTAAAAAAGAACAAGAAAAATGCAAAAACTCTGTCGACCAGGCGCAAGTGACATTGCAAGAACTCACTAAAGAATGTGAGGATACTTTGTCTATTTCTGTGTTAGATATTCGTCCGCAGGATCATTTACAGCAGTGGCAAGATAATCTCAACAAACGAAAAACAGCAATTTCAAAAGCTGAATTAAAACAAGATAAATTACAAAAAGAAAATGAAAAAATAGCAACCACTTTAGCGCAATTACAAGAACAGTACTTAACAAATAAATCTGAAAAAACTAAGATAACAACAGAAGCGTCTACTCTAAAAGAACAATTAGGCGCCCAAAGCAGCCAAAACCTTGAAGAACAGAAAAAATATTTAGAAGAAAAAATAGCAAATATTCAAGGAAAAATAGACGACTATAAAAAACAAAAAGAAAATTTGCAGACTGAAATAACCACTTTAAAAGAACGAAATTTACAGCAACAACAACAAGCGCAACACTTACAAGAAAAGATAAGAACTTTAAATCATAAACTTAGCCAAGCAGTTGATAATAGCCCATTTGCTTTGACAGAAAATGATATGCGCAAAATGTTAGCTGAATTAAGTCAGTTAGAAACATTAGAGCAACAGATTAACCAAGACCAAAATGAACATGAATATACAAAAAAACGTTTAGGTGAATTGGCAGATTATAAACAAAGAGAACGTCCTGATTTGGAATTTTTAGAGAAGAAATTACAAGAAGTAGAAGAAAAAGTAGATGAAACGCAAACTTCTTTGATTCAAAAAGAAGAAACTCTACGCGCAAATAAAAAAATAACGACTGACTTTACTCAGCTTTATAAAGCAAATCAAACAAAGATGGAAGAGATGTCTCAGATTAAACAGTTGGCAGAAACGATGAATGGTGATAACCTAGAAAGACTGGGGATTGAACGTTATGTATTGCAATCTTTTTTTGCTGAAATTCTAGAAGCTGCCAATGAACGTTTAAATAAATTAACCCAGGGGCGGTATCAATTTTTACTTTCTGACGAAAAAGGCAGCTATAAAAAATCAACAGGTCTAGAAATTAGCATCTATGATGACCATGCTGGAACTAGCCGGAGAGCTCATACTTTATCTGGAGGAGAAAGTTTTATCGCAGCTTTAGCATTGGCTTTATCTTTAGGTGATGTGGTACAAAGCCATGCTGGCGGTGTTGTGATTGAAACCTTATTTATTGATGAGGGTTTCGGATCTTTAGATGAAGAGGCTTTAGAAATGGCAATCGAAGCTTTGGAAATGGTAGAAGATGAAGGAAGGATGATTGGTATCATCAGCCATGTACGTGAACTTAAAAGTCGTATTACACAACAAATGATTGTAAAAACAAATGGTGCTGGACAAAGTTATATTACAAGCTGTTTAGCTGATTAAAGAAAGGAGGAAAATCTGTGAAGTGGAGCATTCCTGAACGAATTATTGAAAGAGGAAGAGAATATTTAAATGACGGACGTGTGCTTTCTGTTACACCTGATCCAGAAAATCAAGTTTGGCATGCAGAAGTCTTAGGCGGTGAATTATACCGTGTCGACTTAGATGCTACTGCTAAAGAAGAAGATTACTGTCAATGTTCATACTGGGAAGAGCATGGCTTTTGTAAACATACCGTAGCGGTTGAACTATATTTGAGAAAAGAAGGAAAAACTCGGAAAATTACGGCTTCGTCAGTCCCGAAAAGCGATAATTTTTCAGCTTCTAAGATGTTTTCAAAAGGATTAAATCACTTAACGCCTAAAAAAGACCGTTCTCAAGTACCATTACAAATTGAGTGTCAGATTGACAGTATTGCAACGAATTCTTATCGTAATGAATTAGATGTGTTAGGAATTTCTTTGAAAGTTGGCCAACAGCACGGTCGTAGTTATATGGTGAAAAATATTTATAAATTTTTGCAAGTTTACCAAACAGAAAAAGTGTATGCTGCCAACAAGCGAAACAGCTTTTATCTTAATCACAGTGCTTTTACCCAAGAAGAAAATGAGTTACTACAACACTTAGCTTCTCTTGCGCAGACACAAGAGCTTCTAGGACGCACAGGAGTCTTAGTGGAAGGAAAGTTAGATAAGAAGTACTTATTACTACCTGTGGAATACGCGAAAGCATTTATTCAAACAATGGCTAATTTTCCTTTTATCTTTCAATTTAATGAGCATAAGTTGCGTGAACTTCAATTTTCTAATCAAACAAGGCCCCTATTATTTAAGGTAACTAAAGGAGAAAACGCCTTTGAATTAAACGTTTCTCGTGATTTTGATAAAGTTTACCAATATTATAGCTGGGCATTGCTCAAAGGAGAAATTATTGAATTAACAACTGCGCAAATGGATATTTATCTGACAATGGAACAACTCCTCAAACGTTTAAATGAGGCTGTTATTCCTTACCCGCAAGAAGAACTTTCAGAATTATTTAAGCAAGTTTTGCCGCTTTTAAGAGAAATCGGGGAAGTACAGGTCGCTGATGAAGTGTATCAATATATTAGTGATGAAAATTTATTGCTACGTTTTTATTTAAAAAAACGTAAAGGCATGATTGAATTAAGAGTCGATCATGTATATGGAGAAATTGTTTTTTCAAGCGATCCGGCACATGAACATATTCCGCAAAACCATCCAGAAGTATTGCGTGATTATGAAAAAGAACGTCAAGCCAAAGCAGTCGTTGAACAGCTTGGTTTCAAACAAACCAAGACAGGCTGGCACAAACCAATTCCTAAAGGTGAAGAATTATATCGTTTCTTTAATCAAGAGCTTCATTATATGCGTCAATTAGGCGAAATATATATGGGTAAAAAATTACGGGAACTATACTTGGATGGACAAAAGTACAAACCGCGCATCAATGTCAGTGAGTCAGGTTCATGGTTAGACGTGTCATTTGATATTACAGGGATTAAGCAAAATGAAGTGGATTCGATTTTGCGAAGTTTAATGAAAAATGCTGATTACCATACATTGGAAAATGGACAGGTATTATCTCTTGATTCTGAAGAATTTCAAGAAACAAGCCAGGTATTAGCAAAATTACGCGGCTCGATTCAATCTGCTGATCAAGGAGTAATGAAAGTTCCGCTAAATCAAGGGTTGCAGGTGCAAGATCAGTTAGCCGGTCAAGCTAATTTTAGTGAAGGATTTAAGCAAATGACCTATGATCTTACACACCCAGAAGATTTTTCTGCCACTTTACCAGAAGGTATCCATGCGCAATTACGAGATTACCAGATGGTAGGTTTTCGTTGGCTGAAAATGTTAAGCTACTATCAATTTGGCGGTATTTTAGCGGATGAAATGGGACTAGGAAAGACCTTACAAGCCATTAGCTTTTTACTTTCAGAAAAACAAGAAAAGCAACAAATTAAAACAGTGATTGTGGCGCCGGCAAGTCTTACGTTTAACTGGCAGCAAGAAATTCGACGTTTTGCCCCGTCTTTAACCTCATTAGTTGTTTCTGGAAATAAAAGTGAGCGACAAGATTTATTAGAACAAGAAGTAGATATCTGGATTACTTCCTACGCAAGCTTGCGGCAAGATATTGAAAGTTATCGACAATTAGCGTTAAATTATTTAATTTTAGATGAAGCACAAATGGTTAAAAACAGCGCAACTAAAACGGCGCAAGCTTTACGTTCTTTAACGATTCCACATCGTTTTGCTTTAAGCGGGACACCAATTGAAAATAATTTAGATGAATTATGGTCCTTGTTCCAAATGATTATGCCAGGTTTTTTCCCAAGCAGACAACAGTATCGTAATATGTCACAAGAAAAGATTGCTTCAATGGTTCGTCCCTTTATCTTAAGAAGAGATAAAAAAACGGTTCTACAAGACTTGCCAGATAAATTAGAAACAAACTATTATAGTGCATTAACTGATGAGCAAAAGAAAGTGTACCTCGCTTATCTTGAACAGATGCGTGAAGAGGTTTCTTCGATGGATGCAGCAGAATTTAAGAAAAATCGTATGAGTATCCTCGCCGGTTTGACTCGTTTACGCCAAATTTGTTGTGATCCTAGATTATTTATTGAAGATTATCAAGGCGGTTCTGGTAAATTAGAACAAGTGAAAGATTTGATTCAAGCAGCCAAAGAAAATCATCGTCGAATTTTACTGTTTTCTCAATTTACCAGCATGTTGTCTATTATTGAAGAAGAATTAGACACTTTGGGGATAGAAACATTTTATCTAAGAGGAAGCACGCCGCCTAAGGATCGAATTGAAATGGTAGATGCCTTTAATTCTGGTGAGAAAGACGTATTTTTAATTTCCTTAAAAGCAGGTGGAACAGGTTTAAATTTAACCGGTGCAGACACCGTTATTTTGTACGATTTATGGTGGAACCCAGCTGTTGAAGAACAAGCAGCCGGGCGTGCTCATCGCATTGGACAAGAGAAAAACGTGGAAGTTTGGCGGATGATTGCTGAAGGAACAATTGAAGAGCGCATGAATTATCTCCAACAAGAGAAAAAAGAACTCTTTAAAAATGTCATTCAAGGCAACGAAGCTCAACTACAACAAATGACTGAAGATGACATTCGGTCTATTTTGAGCATAGGCGAATAAAATTAAAACTAGCTCCCAGAAAGCCAACAAGAGCTTTCTGGGAGCTAGTTTATTTATAAAAAGGAAGAAACCAAAGTTATCTTTTAGTTATTAGGGATATAAATCTTGATCTAAGTTATCTTTGTAAGGTAAGACAGAAGTTTCGCAGACAAATGATCTGTAGAAGGAAAATAACTTCTGCTAAACAGTAATATTAACTCTTTATTTTAATTTCCAACTTTTTTGGATACTCTATCGTTTTTATCTAATTTCTAAAAAGTCTTTTGCTTTTACAAAATGCTTTGCTTATAATAAAGCTTATTGACATTTTCGAAAGAAGGAGGGGTTGTTTTGTTGAGGCGTTTTTTTAGTTATTATCGACCTTATAAACCGTTATTTTTACTGGACTTTAGTTGTGCTATTATCGCTGGAATTTTAGAATTAGCTTTTCCAATCGCTGTAAACCAAGTAATTGATAAAATTATGCCGCAAAATAATTTTCGTATTATCTTGCTGGCTTGTGTCGGTTTATTGTTGTTTTATATTATTAATACTGCGTTACAATATGTTGTTGTATTTTTCGGACATAAACTCGGTGTATTAATCGAAACGGATATGCGTATCGAGTTATTCGAAAAATTACAAAGGCAGTCATTTGAATACTATGACGAACAAAAGACCGGGAAATTACTGAGTCGTTTGACTACTGATTTATTTGACATTTCCGAAGTAGCACACCATGGACCTGAGGATGTTTTTATTACCGTGATGACTTTGTTGGGTTCCTTTATTTTAATGTTGAACATGCATGTGAAACTTGCGGTGGCTACTTTTATCTTGGTACCTTTTATTACGGTTGCTTTGCTTTTTTTTAATAAAAAAATGACGAATGTCAATACTGAAATTTATGAAAGTATTGCTGAATTTAATGCCGGAGTCGAAGCGGCAGTTACCGGGATTCGTGTCACTCAATCATTTGCTAATGAAGCTTACGAAAATACCAAGTTTAATGGATTGAGTGCTTTATATAAACAGGCCAAGTTAATGTTTTATAAGGTAATGGCGATAAGTTCAGCGTATAACTATTTAATGATTCGGTTAATTAACTTATTTGCGTTAGTTTTCGGAGCTTATTATACGATTCAAGGAGAATTGACTAACGGGGAATTTGTTGGGTTCATCTTGCTTTCAAATGTATTTATACGTCCGATTGAAAAAGTAAATAATATGATTGAGGACTATCCTAAGGGAATTGCGGGCTTTAAGCGATTAACAGAAGAGTTAGATAGAGGAGTTGCGATTGTGGATCAACCAGATGCTGTAGAGGTCAGTCATTTACAAGGAAATATTTCTTATCAGGATATTTCTTTTTCCTATGCAGATCATACGAAGGTATTAGACCACCTAAATCTTGATATTGCAGCCGGTGAGACAGTCGCTTTTGTAGGAGAAAGCGGTTCAGGTAAAACGACTTTGTGTAATCTATTACCCCGATTTTATGAACCAACGAAAGGTGTAATCACTATCGACGGAATGGATATTCAGAAAATGAGCCTTGCTTCATTGCGCGAGCAAATTGGAACCGTTCAGCAAGATGTTTTTTTGTTTCCGGGAACCATACGAGAAAATATTGCTTATGGGAAATTAGATGCTACAGAAGAAGAAATTGAACATGCTGTTGCGCTTGCTCATTTAAAAGATGTTATCACACATATGAGTAATGGCTTAGATACGGTAATTGGCGAACGTGGGGTTAAATTATCAGGTGGACAAAAACAACGTGTGGCTATTGCTCGTATGTTTTTAAAAAATCCGCCGATTCTTATTTTAGATGAAGCAACTTCGGCACTAGATACTGAAACAGAAGAGATTATCCAAGAATCATTGAATTCTTTAGCTGAAGGCCGGACGACATTAATTATTGCGCACCGCTTGGCTACGATTAAACACGCTACACGCATTATTGTTATGAGCGAAGCTGGTATTTTGGAAGAAGGAACCCATGGAGAGTTAATGGCAAAAAATGGTCATTATAAAAGATTATACGAAGCTCAATTTCATGACTGACATATTATAAAAAAATGCGTTCTTTGTCTGTTTTTTTAGTCCTTTTTTTGGAATTGAAAGGAAAGAAAGGGAAAAACTTTTTTGTTTCAATAACAATAAAATTTTCAGGAAATGGCTAATTTTACTAGTAATTATAAAAAAAATATGAGATAATATTTCCAGTAGTATAACAAAATAGTTTTGGCTTTATTATCACAAAGGAGTGATGCACATTGTTAACACTATATACTTCCCCAAGTTGTACATCTTGTAGAAAAGCTCGTGCTTGGCTACAAGAGCACGAAATTCCCTTTGTAGAACGCAACATTTTTTCTGAGCCGCTAACAAGCGATGAATTGACAAACATTCTACAAATGACAGAAGATGGCACAGAAGAAATTATCTCGACGCGTTCGAAGGTATTTCAAAAATTGAATATAGATCTGGATGATCTTCCGCTCAATGAACTGTTAAGTTTAGTTCAAGAAAACCCAGGTTTATTACGTCGTCCCATTATGATCGATGATAAGAGATTACAAGTTGGTTTTAATGAAGACGAAATCCGCCGCTTCTTGCCGCGTGATGTTCGTCAAATGGAATTGCGTAACGCGCAAATGATGGCAGGTTTGTAAAAAACGTTGAGGGAAATATTTCCCTCAGCGTTTTTTAAGCGAATAGAGGAAAAAGACTAAGAAAGGTTAGCTTTGAAGTTTTTTTCCTTTACATTTTAAACACTTCCGTTACAATGAACTTAGAGTATGAAAGTAAGTGAGGTGTAGCTAATATGGAAATGGAACACATCAATGAAAATACGATTCGCGTATTGATCAAAAATGAAGATTTAGCTGCCAGAGGAATCACTTTTTTAGACCTGCTTGGAAACCGTAAAGAAATCGAAAAATTCTTTTATAGTATTTTAGAAGAGGTTGATGTTGAAGAAGAATTCAAAGGAAGCGATGCTGTAACTTTTCAAGTACTGCCAAAAGGCGATGGACTGGAACTGTTTATCAGTAAGAATGTTCCCTTTGACAATGTCGATCCTTATGAAGCATACGGCGATTATTATTCCCCTGAGGAAATAACAGAATGGTTGAAACAAGAAGACCCCGATGCTTATGAAGGTTATTCACAAGATGAAATTATGGATTGGTTTAAAAATCAATTCCCTGAAAAAAGTCAGCAAGAAGTAATCGAACCAGAAACTTCTAAACAATCTTTTGTCTTTGAGATTGGTTCATTCGAAGATATGATTCAATTGGCTTCAGAGGTTTATTTAGATCAAGTTCAAAGCTATCTTTATTTGTTGAATCAGGTTTACTATCTGAAAGTAGACTTTGAAGAAGAGGCAGTGGGAACTCTTCAAACCGAAAATCAGTTAGCTTATTTATCTGAGTTTGCCAAAAAAGTTACGATGACCTCAGATTATCTGGTCGAGCATGGCAAATTAATCATGGATCATGATGCTTTAGCAAAGACGCGAAAATATTTTTTATAAAACAAAATGAAATTTAGGCGAAAAATAAAGTCGTTTTTCGTCTTTTTTTGTATGTAAAAAAAGATTTTGCAATAAATTGCGTATCTTCTTTTAAAGGAGGAATTTAACGTGTTAATTGCAAATTCTAGTTCAAAGAGCCGGCTAGATGCTCGTACATTTAAACCAGAGGAGCATAAAAAAACTTCGCTATTTTGTCCTAGCTGTCATGAAGCTGTTTTTTTCAAACAAGGTAAGGTCAAGCTGTCTCACTTTGCCCATTTTTCACACACTCAATGTATGAGCTTTAGTGAAGGAGAAACCTGTGAGCATTTAGCTTGTAAAGATTTTCTAGTAAGCTGGTCGCAAGAAGGTCAATTAGAAGCTTATTTACCTAAATTACAACAACGTCCCGATATTCTTTATAAAAATATCGCAATCGAAGTACAATGTTCCTCGTTGCCAGTGGAACGTTATGTAGAGCGGACGCAAAATTATCTCGATAATGGATACTTACCTTGGTGGTTATTTGGTAAAAAACTTAGTCCTAAAAATAAATTTACTCCTTTGCAAAAAGCAGGAACCTATTATCATCGTGGTAGTGGTTTTTATTTTTGGTTAAGTAAAGCCGATATAAAAGAAATTTGGTTGTTGTATCATATACGTTGGCATTATCGTAGGGGCTTTTTTTACAAGATAAAAAAATGGAGAATCAATGAATTGTCGCTGACCGAGCTTTTTACTAAGTTGCCGTCTAAGCCTTCTAATTTAGCATGGGATACACGTCAATATCGTTTTTTGATTTATAAAAAATTGTATCAGAAACAGCCGAAAACGATTCGCTTGCAGGAAAAATTATACTTATTGGGAACAACTTTTCAAGAATTGCCTGATTGGTGCTATCAACCGAGTTTGTATCAATTTTATTTTGAAGATAAGTTACTACTGCTACGATATTGCTATTTGAAGACGGCTTCATTTTTTCAATGGTTAGAACAAATTAAAATTTTGGGTCACCCTTGGCTGTACCCCTTGGTTTCGCAAAAAGAGATATTACAAGCGATTTACGCAGAATGCCAACAGTTATTAAAAAAGTAACAGAAGATTTTTGCAGGTAAAAAAAGTTATGATAAACTAATCTTACATGGGGCAAAAAAAGCCTTGTCTATATAGTAAAGGAGAAGATCGAATGTCAGAGCCTAAAAAATTACCTAAGCGCGATGAAGTGCCTGAAGCGTTGACTTGGGATTTAACCAAGATTTTCGCAGATGATCAAGCATTCGAAGGTGCGTTTAATGCATTACAGGAGAAATTAAAGCAAGCCGACGACTACAAAGGTACTTTGAAAAATGGAGCTCAAGCCTTTTTAGCGGCAATTGAGTATTTACTAGATGTTTTTCGAGAATTAGAGACAGTGTATGTTTATAGCCATTTAAAAAATGATCAAGATACTTCTAATACAACCTACCAAGCTCTTAATTCTAGAGCCGAAGCACTAGTTACAAAAGCGGATGAAAAATTATCGTTTTTTGAACCTGAATTATTGTCTTTAAGTGATGAGACAATTTGGCAATACTTTCAAGAGGAACCCAAACTTGAAATTTATCGTCACTTTGTTGAACAAATTGTTGCCAATCGAAAACATGTCCTGCCTAAAGAGCAAGAAGCCTTGCTAGCAGGAGCAGGAGAAATTTTTGGGGCTTCTAGTAATACATTTTCTATATTAAATAATGCTGATTTTGTTTTTCCAGTCATTGAAGATGAAGATGGGGAAAATGTACAGCTTTCTCATGGGGTTTACGGGCAATTAATGGAAAGTACCGATCGTAAAGTACGCGAGGATGCTTTTAAGGGATTATACAGTGTATATAAACAATTTGGCAATACGCTTGCTTCTACACTAAGTGCTCATATTAAAACTCATAATTATCAGGCGAAAGTACGAAACTACCATTCGGCTAGAGAGGCTGCCTTGTCAGCTAATCATATACCGGAGAGTGTTTACGATACTTTAGTAGATGTAGTCAATAAGAATCTGAATTTACTTCATCGTTATATTGGACTTAGAAAAAGACTGCTAAAAGTCGACCAACTGCATATGTATGATGTTTATACGCCGCTTTTAGGAGAAGCACCAATTAGTTTTACCTACGAGCAAGCAGTTGACAAGGCCTTTGAGGCATTGGCACCTATGGGCGAAGAATATTTAGCAGTGGTAAAAAAAGCTTTTGATGAACGCTGGATTGATGTTGTAGAAAACCAAGGGAAACGCAGTGGGGCCTATTCTTCGGGTACCTATGATACGAATCCTTACATTTTATTGAATTGGCACGATACTTTGGATCATTTATTTACCTTGGTACATGAAATGGGACACAGTGTGCATAGCTACTTTACGCAAAATAATCAGCCTTATGTTTATGGCGACTATTCAATTTTCTTGGCAGAAATTGCTTCTACGACGAACGAGAATATTTTAACAGAGCATCTTTTGAAAACAGAAGAAGATCCTCGTGTGCGTGCTTATGTATTAAATCATTACCTAGATGGGTTTAAAGGGACGATTTTCCGTCAAACACAGTTTGCAGAATTTGAACATTTTATGCATACAGAAGATGCTAAAGGGATTCCATTGACAAAAGACTTTTTAAATGAACATTATGGAAAATTGAACAAACGTTATTATGGCAGCGAAATGGAAGATGATCCAGAGATTCATCTCGAGTGGTCGCGGATACCGCATTTTTATTATAATTATTACGTATTCCAATATGCGACTGGTTTTTCTGCAGCTTCTGCTTTGTCGCAAAAAATATTAACTGGAGGACCTTCGGCTTTAGATCGGTACTTGACTTATCTTAAGTCGGGTGATAGCGATTATCCAATTGAAGTCATGAAAAAAGCTGGCGTGGATATGACAAAATCAGATTATCTAGAAGAAGCGATGCATGTTTTTGAAGAACGTTTAAATGAACTAGAGTTATTAGTTGATGAATTAGAAAAGTGATAAATTAAAAACGAGTCAGCAACAAAAAAGTTGCTGGCTCATTTTTTTATGTTAAAATGCTATTTTGTTGCTTGTATCGCGCGAACAATTTTATTTTGCGCTGGTTTGTAGGTAAGCTGGAATTTGTCTAAAAGATTTTGAAAATCTTGTTTTCCTTTTTTAGAATTCTCTACTTCTAATTCCAATTCATAATCATGTTGATCACTATACCAGTTTTCATCAAGTGCTAATAGGCCTTCCTTAATGGAAAACTCAGCTCGCTTGGTGGTTAATTCAGTAAGTAAAACGAGGTCGCTAGCGGCAATGGCATAGTCTTTTAGCTTATCTGCCACATTACCAGTAGATAAGATTTTTTGTTGACTGATGAGCTTTTCCGCCTGTTCAGTACTTAATAGGTCAGTTGTTTCGAGCAGCCCTACTTTTTCGGGAGTTTTTAAAGTAAGTTCACCAGAACTAGCAAGCTGACGAATGCGAAGACCACAGTTGTTTTTTGCAAGTTTCTGGTTTAGCGTATCAAAATAACAATTTTTTTGGATATGAAAGTCTTTATTTTGTAATTGGTAGTACTGAATAATACGATGATAATCATCTTTTGATAATAAAGTTTTGAATTCAATTTCTGTCTGTTGGCTCATAAATTTCGCTCCTTTTCTTCTTTGTACAAAAAAATTTGTTATTCGTCAATGTTTTAAGCTAAAATAAAAGCTGCCGAAAAAAAGGTAGTAAAGCTTTTTTGCTAACTATGCTAAAATAGTAGATGGATGTTCGCTTGGAAATGAGGGATCGTAAATGGAAAAAAATTGGGAAAATATATTAGCTCCTTACGAACAAGCTGTGACTGAGCTTAAAGTTAAATTGCGAGGGATACGAAAAGAATTTCGCGAAAAAAATGAGCATGTTCCAATCGAATTTGTAACGGGACGTGTAAAACCAGTGGATAGTATTTTAGCTAAATCAAAGCTACGAAATATTTCTCTTGATCGTTTAGAAAGTGAAATGTCAGATATTGCCGGCCTTAGGATTATGTGTCAATTTGTCGAAGATATTTACGAAGTGGTAAAAATTTTGCGTAGTCGTAAAGATATGAAAGTGATCGTTGAAAGAGACTATGTTACTAACAGCAAGCAAAGTGGTTATCGCTCCTATCACTTAGTGATTGAATATCCTATACAGTTAGTGGAAGGACCGCGCGATCTTTTAGTTGAAATTCAGATTCGAACGCTGGCAATGAACTTTTGGGCGACCATTGAACATTCGTTAAATTATAAATATCAAGGCGATTTTCCAGAAGAAATTAGTGATCGCTTAATTCGTGCAGCAGAAGCTGCTTACCGATTAGATGAAGAAATGTCAAGTATCCGTGAGGAAATTCAAGAGGCTCAGCATCTCTTTTCCCATGGAAAAAGAACAGGCTATACTATAAATCAAACCAATGAAACACCAAGAAAGGAGCTGCATGATGACTGAAGGTAAAGTAGCTATTATTCAAAACAAGCAAAAGTCTTCTTTTGCTGCTAAAAAAAAGCTCATCTCGCTTTTAAAAGAGGCACATTATACTATCGACCAAAATGATCCGGATATTGTCATCTCAATTGGCGGAGATGGTACTTTCCTTTCTGCGTTTCATGAGTTTGAACATAAATTAGACCATATTCGTTTTTTAGGTGTACATACTGGCCACTTAGGCTTTTATACAGATTGGCGTGATTTTGAACTAGAAGAATTGGTATCTAATTTATCTAACAAAGAAGAACCGACAATCAGTTATCCTTTATTGGATGTGCAGGTGAAATATAAAAAACAAAGCGAACCGAAACGTTTTTTAGCTATTAATGAGGCAACGATTAAGCGTGCTACTCGAACCATGGTTGCAGACGTTTATATTAAAGACGAGCTGTTTGAGCGTTTCCGCGGCGATGGACTTTCTGTTTCCACGCCAACAGGTTCAACTGCTTATAATAAAAGTGTCGGTGGGGCTGTGTTGCACCCTAGAATTAATGCCTTTCAATTAGCCGAGATTGCTTCTTTGAACAATCGTGTGTTCCGTACATTAGGTTCTCCAATTATTATTTCAGATAGTGAATGGTTGACGATTCGTTTAGAAGAAAGCTCGGATTATGTGGTGACTATCGATCGTTCTACCATTAAACATGATGAAATTGAATCTATCTCTTTTAAAATTGCAAACGAGCGAATTCATTTTGCTTCTTATCGCCACATGCATTTCTGGCGTCGTGTAAAAGATGCGTTTATTGGAGAAGTATAAGTGCGATGGGATTTTATTATGTGTGTAAAAAGAACTGTGTATAAGTAAAATCAAGGCAAAAATATTCGAACTATATTTTATGACACTCATTAATCGTTGCAAGTTTAAACCAAGGATCTGCTGAATTGCAGGGACAACGTTTTGTACGACGAGTAATCACAGAAGTAATCTGTATAGTTCGGGTATTTTTTATTCAAAGGTCTTATGTTACAGGTCATTATTATCTTTTCTTAGTAGTTGTAAACCTAATGATCGTTGTTTTTTAAACAAGAGAGAGTGAAATTTCCTGTTGCGTAGGATAAAAGAGAAGTTTACAATGTGAACGGGAATGAAGTTAGGCAAACCTAAAAAAGTACAATAAGTCAACTACTTATAACAAAAAGATCGGGGATATCGCCTAGAAAATTTATTATTGGAGGAACACAGTTATTATGAAATTTTGTTATGTCTATCAAAAAAAAGAATCCCAGCAGTTAAAGCTCTTTTTAAAAGAACAAGGAATTTCAAGAGCATTACTTGCCAAAATAAAATTTCAAGGCGGTAAAATTTTTGTGAATGGTAAGGTCGAAAATGTGTTATATTCTTTAAAGACAGAAGATAAAGTAGAAGTTATTGTTCCTGATGAAGGTAGTCATGAAACTTTATTGGCCGATGACAGTCCGATTGATATTGTTTACGAAGATGAACACTTACTGGTGGTCAATAAACCGGCGGGTATTGCTTCTATCCCCTCACAGTATCATCCTAACAAAACGATGGCTAATCGTGTCAAAGCTTATTATAAAAGACGGGCTTATAAAGACCAAGTGATTCATGTGGTAACTCGCTTAGATCGTGATACTTCAGGATTAATGCTGTTTGCCAGACATGGTTTTGCGCATGCTTTATTAGATAAAGAGCTGCAGAAAAAAAGTCTTAGGAAGAAATATCGAGCCATTGTTTCTGGCAATGTAAGTTCAATTAAGCCGCATGAGGTCATCAATTTTCCTATTTTGCGTGATCCGACATCCATTATTAAACGGCAAGCAGGAGACAATGGAAAACCGGCTGAGACCGAATACTGGCTTAAACAAAGAAATGCTGAGTTTGCTGTAGTTGACATTCAACTTCATACAGGAAGAACGCATCAGATTCGTGTTCATTTTTCTACTGCTGGATTTCCGCTGGTCGGCGATGAACTATATGGGGGTGTGTTGTCTTCAAAATTGCAGAGACAAGCCTTGCATTGCGGGGAATTGGAATTCATTCATCCCTTTACAAAAGACCAGCTTTCCTTTAAACAAGAATTACCAAAAGATATGCAAAATTTTGTACAAATATTTGAAACGAGGTGACAAGATTGGATGAAACACAAGAATTGGAAGAACGTTTTGCTCAATTAAAGAAGGATTTGACTGCGAATCATTTACAGGATTTTCGAGAAAACTTTTTAGAAATGCATATTTATGAGCAAAGCCAGTTTTATCAGACATTAGACAAAAACCAACGCCAGCTTGTATATGCCTATCTGTCACCTAAAGAGTTAGCAGATATGTTTGATGTTCTTGAAGAAGATAATGAAAACATAAAAGATTATTTGGGGGAAATGCGAGCAGGTTATGCCAGTGAAATGTTAGCACAAATGTATACAGATAATGCTGTGGACTTATTAAATACTTTAGATAAAAAACAAATGGCTAAGTATTTAAGCTTGATGAACGAAGAAGATGCTTCAGAAATCAAGGAGCTGCTGCATTACGAAGATGAAACTGCTGGTGCGATTATGACCACTGAATTTGTTTCAATAGTGGCAAATCAAACAGTGCGCTCAGCGATGTATGTTTTAAAAAGGGTCGCAAAAGATGCAGAAACTATTTATTATACTTATGTAGTAGATCAAGAAAACCGTTTAGTGGGTGTTATTTCGTTAAGAGATTTATTGGTAAGTGATGATGATGAAATGGTGTCTGATATTTTAAATGAACGTGTGATTGCTGTGCACGTAGGAGATGACCAAGAAGATGTGGCTCAGACATTTCGTGATTATGATTTCTTAGCTTTGCCTGTCACTGATTATGAGGATCATTTACTAGGGATTGTTACAGTTGATGATATTATTGACGTCATTGATGATGAAGCAGCAAGTGACTATTCCGGCTTAGCAGGGGTCAATGTGGAAGAAGTTCATGAGAATCCTGTAAAAGCAGCGAGTAAACGTCTGCCTTGGTTGATTACATTATTATTTTTAGGAATGGCAACAGCCAGTTTAATTAATCGTTATGAAGTATTGGTCAGCGAAGCGAGTATTTTAGCTGCTTTTATTACGTTAATCACAGGAACAGCGGGAAATGCAGGTACGCAATCATTGGCTGTGGCGGTTAGAAAGCTAGCTTTTAACGACAATAAAGCAAAAGGTTATCTCAAAACGATATTTAGTGAAGTTATGACAGGACTAGTGACCGGTTTTGTTACAGGATTGACGATTCTAATCATTGTTTGGGTTTGGAAAGGAAATCCTATACTTGGTTTTGTCATTGGTATGGCAATGATGTGTGCAATTACAGTCGCCAATTTAGCAGGTAGTTTAATTCCTATGCTTATGGAAAAACTAGGTTTTGATCCAGCGGTGGCTAGTGGACCTTTTATTACTACTTTGAGTGATTTAACCAGTGTATTAATCTATTTTAATATCGCGAGTTTATTTATGGACTATTTTATTGGCTAAAAATGAACCCTTATTGGATGTATTTGCGGTGCACCCCAAAAGAAAACCTTTTTGGAGCGCTGTTATTTATACAAAGCCAATAAGGGTTCATTTTATGAAAATTTACTGATCCTTCCTTTTGCTCTTATAAAGCAACGATTTTAGTACCATGGACTTCGTTTACTTTAAGTGTATGAGCAATTTCTTCTGCATTATCTGCAGTGATACCACCTCCAGGTAGGATTGTTATACGATTGTCTGCATAATGGATCAAATCCAGCAAATGGTTTTTATTCCCAGAGATAGAAGTATGGCTTGGTCCTCCATGAGTTAAAATACGGGAGACACCTTGCTGGATTAACCAATCAATTGCTTCGTATTGGCGGTCTTCAGGGATTTGATCAAAAGCCATATGGAAGGTCATTTGTAGTCCTTCTGCGGCCTCAATTAAACGACTTAAGGCCTCTTCGTCTAACCAGTTATTGGGAGTCAGACAACCAAAAACCACACCATCCGTTCCTAGTTTTTTAGCTTCAATTAGATCTGTTTCCATGATACGTAATTCAATATCATTATAAATAAAATTACCGCCGCGAGGACGAATCATTGTCATAATGGGAACTTGCTTTTCGCTAGCGTAAGAGAGACTTTCTTCAATGACGCCCGTACTTGGTGTAGTCCCTCCTACATTAAGATTGTCACAAAGTTCGATTCGTTTAGCGCCTTTTGCGATGGCATTTGGAATATTTGTATAATTTTCTGCACAATATTCTTTTAGTAGCATAGAATTCTCCTTTATTATTTTGTTCACCTAGCATTTTAGCATGAATTTGTGCTAAAGTATTGGGGGAATAAGGAGAAGATAATGAAGAAAAAAATACAGAGAAGTCAAGATTTTATTCATGCTTATAGCGATTTGTTTCAATGTCCGATTTGTCAAGCAAAAATGCAAGCAGAGCAAACAAGCTTATGCTGCAACAATGGTCATCAGTTTGATCTTTCAAAAAAAGGGACCCTTTACTTTTTAAATCATCAAGTCAAAACAGAATATCAAAAGAAAATGTTTGATCATCGTAGAATCATGATCAGAAGTGGGATGTATCAACCGCTTTTAGCATTTATATCGGCTTATTGTAAAAATGAACAAGTTTTAGATGTGGGCTGCGGTGAAGGCAGTTTTTTACAAGAGATTGCTCAAACAGTAGAAATTCAACCAAGTATCGGATTTGATATCGCTAAAGAGGCGGTTTATTTAGCGACTGAGGATAGGCATAACATTTTTTGGTGTATTGCTGATTTAACCCATATGCCCTTTGCCAAGCAGACATTTTCGACGATTTTAAACATACTTTCACCATCAAACTATGCTGAATTCTCTCGTGTATTACAAAAAGACGGGCAAGTGATAAAGGTTGTGCCTCAAAGCTATTACTTAAAAGAATTAAGAGAAGCGTTTTATCCCGATGATGCAAGTAAGCAAAATTATTCGAACGAGCAAGTGATTCAGAAATTTAAACAAACTTTTTCTTTAAGCTATTATAAAAGAATGACTTATACATTTAAAATTCCCAAAGAAAAACAGCTGTCGCTATTAGAAATGTCTCCTTTAGAATGGGATGTTTCTGCTAAGCAAAAAGAAAAACTAAGGCAAAGTCCTTTGGAAAAAATAACAATTGACCTAGATGTACTAATTGGGAAAAATAAATGAAGAAAATTTGAATTTTTTTGCTTGAATTCCTTGCATTCACAATATGAGTTTGTTATATTGGTTGCAAGTTGCTTTTCATTGGTTTTTATCAGCATCCTGTTCTGATAAAAGTTAGTGAAAAGAACTTCACTAACGTAACGACTCGCAGTGCTGGACACCGAGTTGCTACGTTTTTTTTTGCTTATTTGGAAAGAAACATTTTCAGCTGTCAAACATTCGAAAGTGCGTTATGATTATATTATTAGATTAATAACCTATGATAAGAAAAGAGGAACCTTTAAGTGAACCATGTAGCTTTATTTGAACCATTAATTCCAAACAATACAGGAAATATTTCGAGAACTTGTGCGGCAACGAATTCCCCCTTACATCTCATTGAGCCGCTAGGGTTTTCAACAGATGATAAGCATTTAAAACGGGCAGGATTAGATTACTGGAACAATGTAGATATTACCTATCATAAAAACCTTGAAGATTTTTTAGCTGAGGTAGGAGATCAACCCTTACATTTAATTTCAAAATTTTCGCATAAAGTTTATAGCGATGAGGATTTTGATGATGGGAAAGACCATTATTTTCTTTTTGGTAAAGAAACGACAGGTTTACCAGAAGAATTTATGCGTGAAAATGAAGAAAAGTGTTTACGTCTTCCTATGAACGATACGCACGTACGCTCATTAAATTTAGCTAATACAGTGATTACTGTGGTTTATGAGGCTTTACGACAACAGGGCTATCCTAACTTAGAGTTAACGCATCACTATGGTGATCATGATAAGTTGGATTAAAGCTGAAAGGGGAAATAAAGTGAAGCTATACTTTACTAGACATGGTAAAACAGAATGGAATGCACAGCGTCGTTTTCAAGGTATGCACGGTGATTCGCCGTTGCTACCTACAAGTTTTGCTCAAATTCGCGCGTTAGGCCAATACTTGCAAGATGTTTCCTTTGCTGCGGTGTACTCGAGTCCTTCACAACGCGCAAAACAGACGGCCCAAGGTATTGTTTCTCAGTGGGAAAAGTCGGTGCCTATTTATTATGATTCAAACTTAAAAGAAATGGGTTATGGTCTACTAGAAGGAAAAAGTATTGACGAAATGCAAAAAGAATATGAGAAAACGTTAGCCAATATGCGACATCGTTTGGATCTTTATGACCCTACAGTTTTTGATGGAGAAACGGTTTCTGCCATGATTGAACGGATGACAAGGGCAATTACTACTGCTTCAAATGAACATGAAAAGCCTGTTTTATTTGTCGGACATGGAGCTTCGCTGACGGCGGCCATTCAATTTTTAGCAGGCAAAAATATCTCGGAGCTGCGTAGTAATGGCGGGTTGAAAAATAATAGCTTATCCATTTTAGAAACTAAAGACAAAAAATTGCCTTATGAGTTAACATTATGGAATGATGTTAGCTTTCTTCCCTAATTAGTTAAACGAAAGGAGCGATGTATCCATTGCCAGAAGAAAGTTATATTGTCGGTAAAGTTGCTGCTATTTTTTTTAAAAATCCTAACAATTTTTATAAAGTATTGTTAGTGAAGATTACTGAAACTGATATGAATTATAACGAAAAAGAAATTGTGGTAACTGGAAGTTTTGGCAATGTCCAAGAAGAAGAAGTTTATCGCTTTTTTGGCGAGCGTTTTAATCACCCAAAATATGGGGAACAGTTTAAAGCAAGCGCTTATCAAAAAGAACAGCCAACTTCCGAAAATGGTTTGATTCACTATCTTTCGAGCGATAAATTTCCGGGTGTTGGAAAAAAAACCGCTGAAAAAATTGTTGATCTTTTAGGCGAAGAGGCCATTGATAAAATTTTAGATGATCCGGCCCTACTTAAACAGATCTCTGGTTTAACGAAAAAAAAGCGTGAAATGCTGCTGGATACAGTTCGTTTAAACTATGGCATGGACAAAGTGATTGTTGGCTTAAATCGCTATGGTTTTGGGAGTCAGTTAGCCTTTGCTATTTATCAAACCTATAAAAATGACACTTTAGATGTCATCGAGGAAAATCCCTACCAGTTAGTTGAAGATATTGAAGGGATTGGTTTTAAAAAAGCAGACAATATAGCAGAACAATTGGGGATTGATGCGACTTCCGGTAAAAGAATTCGTGCGGCTATTTTGCATCAAATTTTACAACAGTCAATGGAAACTGGAAATACTTATATTGAAGCAAAAGATTTATTAGAACAAGTTTTACATATTTTAGAAAGCAGCCGTCCGGTCGAAATTGACCCAGAAAAAGTGGCGAATGTCGTAATTGAGTTGGTTGAAGAAGGTAAGATTCAACAAGAAGACACGAAGTTATTTGAAAATAGCCTGTATTTTGCTGAGTGGGGGATTGCTTCTTCCATCGAACGTTTGTTACAGCGTAAAAGAGAAATTCATTATTCAGAAAATAAAATTAATAAAAATCTGCGTAAATTAGAAAAGCGTTTAGACATTATATATGGAGCTTCCCAAGAAAAGGCAATCAAAGAGGCTATCTGTGCTCCCTTATTTATCTTAACGGGCGGACCAGGGACGGGGAAAACTACAGTTATTAGCGGTATTGTGCAATTATTTGCCGAATTAAATGACATTGATTTAGATCCAAGTAAGTATTCAGAAGAGACGTTTCCAATTTTATTAGCGGCACCTACTGGACGTGCGGCTAAGCGTATGAACGAAACAACTGGTTTACCAAGCAGTACTATTCACCGCTTACTAGGATTAAATGGACGAGAAAATAAAGCCAAAAATACAGCGCCTAAAGAACTTGAAGGTGGACTTTTAATCGTTGATGAAATGTCAATGGTAGACACTTGGTTGGCTAACACATTATTTAAAGCTATACCAGATAATATGCAAGTGATTTTTGTTGGAGATAAAGACCAGTTGCCTTCTGTAGGACCGGGTCAAGTATTACATGACTTACTAGATATTGTAGAAATACCACAAAAAGAGTTGACAGAAATTTATCGCCAAGAAGACGGATCCAGTATCATTCCTTTAGCACATGAAATAAAAAGTGGGCAATTGCCGGACGATTTTACGCAAAATCAAAAAGATCGCTCTTATTTTTCTTGTCGTGTAGGGCAAATTGAACCTTTAATTTCACAGGTTGTTTTAAAAGCAAAGCAAAAAGGGTTTACACCACAAGATATTCAAGTTTTAGCTCCTATGTATAAAGGACCTGCGGGGATTAATGCATTAAATAAAATGATGCAAGAAATTTTTAATTCAAATACGGACAAAACAAAAAAAGAAGTAACATTTAATGATACAGTTTATCGCATTGGTGACAAGGTGCTTCAACTGGTTAATGCTCCAGAAGATAATGTGTTTAATGGGGATATGGGAGAAATTACCGGGATTATTTATGCGAAAGACTCCGACGATAAAGTGGATGAACTGGTCATTGCTTTTGATGCAAATGAAGTAACTTATAAGCGCAATGAATGGAATAAGATTACGCTGTCTTATTGTTGTTCGATTCATAAAGCGCAAGGAAACGAATTTAAAATGGTTATCTTGCCCATGGTTAATCAATATTACCGCATGCTGCAGCGCAATTTGCTTTATACGGCTGTCACCAGGAGTAAAGAGATGCTGATTTTACTTGGTGAGACGTCAGCTTATAAGCATTGTGTAGAACAAGTTTCGACTTTACGCTTAACTGCGCTAAAAGAGAGAATCAACGGTATTGATTCTATTTCACAAGCAATGAGATTAAAGATTTTGACGTATGAAAATGAACAAGAAGAAGCGCCGTTTGAAAGTGATTATGTAAAAAGAAAAAATAAAGAAAAAGAACCACACTCAATATCAGCAGAAAAAGCAACTTCTGATTTATTTGCTCAAGAACCCGAAGTATCTTTGACAACAACTTCTACACAACTAACAGAAAAGCTGATTAAATCGCAAACGATCGATCCGATGATCGGTATGGGCGAATTGAGTCCTTACGATTTTCAGATGGTTAAACAATAAAAAAGTTCCCAGCTATTTGTGTCTTTTCAACAATTTTTGCTGGGAACTTTTTTATTATTTGTGCTTGTTTATTTATAGCCAAAAGAGTTGGTTAACCACCGAAAAACTAAGATTATAAGAGGCTTTATCAAAACTCTCCCCATCTTTTTGCAGAAATTGTTTACTCGGAGAAATCAGACCTAGTTGGTCGGCTTTAAAATGATGGAAATATTTTGATTTAGTATGCTTTTGTAATAGCAACAATAAAATGAGATAGAAAAGTTTAGGAAATGACTGTTTTTCTACCAGTACTAAGTCGATTTGCGCTTCATCTATATCAGCCATTGGCGCGATTTTTACGCCTCCGCCAAAATAAGGATGGTTGGTTACTGTACACAAAAAAGCGTGTTGAAAATGATATATTTGATGTTGATATTCAATTTTAATGGGAAAGTTTTCTTGCTTCAATATCCCTTGTAAAGCCGACCGAATGTAGGATAAAGTGCTCATCTTGTATTTATATAGCTGTTGTTTGGCAGATGAGTGATTGGTCGCGTGCACAATAGAAGCATCTAACCCAATACCCACATTATTAACACAAAAGCTTTGGGTTACTTTATTATGGTCGTAACAACTTAATAGATTGACATTATGCGGTTTAGTTGTGTGTATGATGTTTTCCAGTAGTTTTTGGGGAGATTGTGAAATTTTCAAGCTTCTAGCAAAATCATTTCCTGAACCTGCTGGAATATAGGCAATAGGTATTTGTTTTTCAATAGAATTGATCACTTGATGGAGCGTACCATCTCCGCCAATCACGACAAGTAAAGGAAAAATATTGCCGATATTTTTTGTGTGAACATCCCAGGCAACTAAAGTAGATGAAACCAAATTGCTGATAATTTTTGCCTCGTGCAGAGGGTATTTTGTTTTTAAAACTGTAAATGCGAGATTTTTTTGATTCATTAAATTAACTATATGTTCGCCAATTTTTTTGCCATTGCCACCGCCGGCTATAGGATTAATTAAAAGATAATAATGAAACTTCATGACTTGTCTCCAAGGTTTTTCTTGCTATTATAACATGGATTTTCCTTAAAAAAGGACAAAAAAATAGAATCCGATGAGAATGAATGTTTTGAGAAAGCTTTTCAATCTTCTTGAAATAGACGTTTAATCATATATTGAAGGTTCATTTGTCCACTTCAATGATATGCTCATACTCTCATCGGATCCCTATTCAATTTGTAAGGAGTAACTCAAATTCCCACTTCCTTTTTCGTTCATTTAAGATCACAACAATTCTTTTCTTACAGCACCTTTTTCGGCTGCCTTACTGGGAATTCTTATGTCTCCTTACACTTATTTTATACCATACTTTCCAATTAATTGCAAGCGCTTTCTAGCCAAAAAAATGAATTTTAGAAAAAAATAGTTACTTTTTAGCAAAAACTTTGTTATACTCGAAAAAGTTAAGAGGAGAATTCAAATGAAATATTATCATTTAGTTGTTTTTTCTATTCTATTGTCGATAAGTCAGTGGGTTTTGCAGTCATTTTTTAATTTGGAGTTAGCTATGGTAATTAAAAAGATCTTTTTAGGATTGCAAGCTACTCTTTTGATTAGTTATAGTTTATTTTTTCTGATTTATTTGGCAAATAGAAAGAAAAAAGGTCATGAGAAAGAAAGGCCAACTGTTGTTTCGATAGAAAGCCGTAAACAGCACAAAGAAGCTTCTTCATACTCTAAGGCCAGTTAAAAAATGTGGTTTCCATTTTTTAATGTAGCTTTCAACTTATTTTGATTCGTTTAAAAACTGCAGTTCATCAACCATCCTGCGTAAACAAAACTCGGAGAAAGAAGGATTTATATGACAAATAAAAGGGTAAGGGTCATTACCGTCAATGCAATCATTGTTGCGCTTTATGTCGCATTAAGTTTTATCTCACCACTGTCTTCTGGAGCGATTCAATTTCGTTTATCGGAAAGCTTGAACCATTTAGTGGTATTTAACAAAAAGATGTTGTGGGGAGTCTTTGGCGGTGTAGTGGTTTTTAACTTATTATTTGGTGAAGGGCCACTGGATGTCGTTTTCGGTGGGGCTCAAACGTTACTAGCGCTATTGTTGACGGCTGCATTGGAAAAGAAAATTCCAAATGTTAAAGCCCGCTTAGTGTTTAATACTTTATTTTTTACCTTCAGTATGTTCTTGATCGCTTTGATGCTTACGCTAACTGCTGAACTTCCTTTCTGGTTTACTTATCTAACGACAGCGTTAAGTGAGTTAATTATTATGAGTATTTCAGCACCCGTGATGTATTTTATTAATGAAAAAATAAACTTTGCTAAACAAGTATAGATAAAAAAGATTAAAAATATCCGAACTATAGAAAGATTACTCCTACGAGCTGGTAATCGTAAACTAACGATAAATGACAAATCGTAGCCAATATAGTTCGGATATTTTTATCTTATATTTCGAATCTTTTTAATCGTGGGTTGATAAATTTTCGATTTCTACGACTTTAAAGTCCTTACTTTCTAAGTGAGAGATAACAGAATCTAGTGATTGTTTTTTTGTGCCTGAAGCTAAAGTGATCATTGTCCGACGAATAAATTCGTCTTTATCAATATCAAGGGTAATACAACTTGCAATATTGCTGTATTTTGAAATAATTTTTGTCATGTTTGCTAAATCGCCTTGTTTTCCAGTAGAGGCGATCGTCAATACATAACTTCCTTTTTCCACATTCCAGGATTGAGAGAGCATGTTTAACAAAGAGCTATGGGTCAATATACCATAAAAATAATTATCTTCATCCAAAACAGCAATATAAGGCAATTCTTTAATGGTAAAAAAGACTTGAAAAAAAGAAGAATTTATATGAATAAATTTAGTTGCGTTTTTTAATAAATGGGTTACGGGTAAGGTCATATCGCCACCATTTGCTTTGTGTCGATAGATATGCATTTTATAAATATTACCGCGGAAAATCTTTTTTGTTTCGTCTAAGATGGGAACACAGCGAAAACCTGAATCTTCCAGGATTTGTAGTGCTTCTTCTAAGGTGTTGCTTTCTGTTACTGTGGTCAAATCTTGCTTTTTATATACCATTGTTTTTAATAGCATATAATCGCCTCCTTACTTTTTCTTTACACTTTACTATGATACCATAGATTAATGAAAAGCTTCGCTATTTTTTCTTTGACACTACTAAAAATTCGTGGTAACGTAACTATGCTTAAAAGTGTGGAGAATACGAGGAGGTAGCCCAATGAGCGGGAAAAAAGCCGTGCTTGCTTGTTCAATTTGTGGCTCACGTAATTATACAAAGACAACCAGTCAAAGAAAAGACGGGCAACGCTTAGCAATCAACAAATTTTGCAAATACTGTAATAAACATACTCTACATAAAGAAACAAAATAAAAACTTAAAGAGCCATTGGAGGATAAACGATGAAATTTTTACGTAGCGTAAAAGACGAAATGAAAAAAGTGACATGGCCAAACGCAAAACAACTGCGCAAAGACACAGTTGTAGTTATTGAAACCTCACTGATTTTTACTGTGCTTTTTTACATCATGGATACAGGGATTCAAAGCGTATTTGCTTGGATATTGCAATAAACTTTGTGTTTTCAGATAGAAGTCACTAGTAAAACTTTTAGAAGAATGCTATAATGTTAGGGAGAAAAACTTCGAGGCGAACTTGAGGTTTTTTTATTTTACAAAAGTAAAAGGAGCCGAAAAAATGGAATCTTTTGAAAAAAGATGGTATGTGCTTCATACGTATTCTGGTTATGAAAATAGAGTGAAAATTAACTTAGAATCGCGGGCACAAAGTATGCAAATGGATGATTATATCTTTCGTGTAGTTGTTCCTGAAGAAAAGGAAACAGAAGTCAAAAACGGTAAAGAAAAAGAAGTGGTGCATAAGACATTTCCAGGATATGTACTAGTTGAAATGGTAATGACTGATGAATCTTGGTATATTGTGCGCAATACACCAGGGGTAACCGGGTTTGTTGGCTCTCACGGCGCAGGAAGCAAACCTTCACCGCTTTTGCCAGAAGAAATTAACTCCATTTTACATTCACTTGGTATGAGCACAAGAACGGTGGAATTAAAAGTTGAAAATGGTGAAACTGTAAAGATCATTGAAGGAGCTTTTTCTGGCTTGGAAGGACAAGTGACTGAAATTGATGAAGAAAAGCAAAAATTAAAAGTTAATATTGATATGTTTGGCCGTGAAACAAGTACAGAACTTGATTTTGATCAAGTGGATAAAATTGATTAAGATATAAATAAAACAGCAGCATCATTTGACGATGCTGCTGTTTTTATTCCCATAAGAACTGTTCAATTTGTCGGTTCACTTTACTATTTTCATGGAGCATGCTATGGCTTGAACGTTGACCTTGTATGATAGAGTAGCTGATATCATTAAATCCATTATTTTCTAATAAAGGATAAATGGATAGAGCGCTTGTCAGAGGGACTGTTCCATCAGTAAAATCTGCTTTGCTTAATTGTCCTGCAATGAGTAAAACAGAAGTATCATTGGGTATTTGGGGAGTCAGGTCGGTAAAATCTTGATATCTTTGAGATGGAGTATCAGGACCGTTTTTTAACAAGTCTTCAACGGACTGAGACTCGCTAGTATCAACAAATTCGTTAAAAGGTGCTCCAATGGCGACGAACTTTTCAATTTTTGGCAAAGTATCTTCTTGACCGTAGGTCCCCATATAGCGGTAAGCACTAACTCCTCCCATGGAATGACCGACCAAATTGACCTTATCTACTTGGTAATCATTTTTTAAAAGGCTAAGTACATTTTTAATCCATTCCGTTTGATTCCATTCATCGCTTTCGTTATTTTCAAAAAGGACTTGTATGATTGGATTGGTTTTCTTTCCACTAAGTTCTCCTTGTACATCGATAGAGCCATCTGAATGTACCACAACAATCATTTCTCGCTGCGCTACGCTATTTTTCTGCATATCATTAATCATGGATTTAAACGAGTTTGTTGTTCCTTGATAACCATGGATAAAAAGAGTAGGCATTGTGCTTTTTTTATTTGTCTGCTGAGTACTCTTAGTCGCATTGCTAGTTTTAGTGGTATTGTTTGTTTCATTCGCATGCGAATCTTGGTGTGCTTCAGCACTATTTGAATTTTGACAGCCTACTAGAAGGAATGCCAATAGTAAACTAATAGAAAATAGAATTTTTTTCATTTCAGTGCTCCTTACTTTTTTACTGGATTTATTATAATCTTAAGTGAAAAAAAAGCAAAGCAATTCAATTAAAGGTTTGAAAAAAATAAAGAAAATACTTGCAATCAACCACATTTTTGATATACTATCATGAGTGTGCGATATTTGTTTATGGCACGTGTTAAGCGTGGGAGGAGAAATTTTGATCTCTAATTAACCACATCACGGACTTAAGGAGGTATGTCTCGTGGCAAAAAAAGTAGAAAAAATCGTCAAATTGCAAATTCCTGCAGGTAAAGCAACACCAGCACCACCAGTAGGTCCAGCGTTAGGACAAGCAGGTATTAATATTATGGGCTTTACCAAAGAATTTAACGCACGTACAGCTGATCAAGCAGGAATGATTATTCCAGTTGTGATTTCTGTATATGAAGATCGTTCATTTACCTTTGTAACTAAAACACCGCCAGCTGCTGTATTGTTGAAAAAAGCAGCAAGTGTTGATAAGGGTTCAGGTGAACCAAATAAAAATAAAGTAGCGAAAGTTAGCAGCGACCAAGTTAAAGAAATCGCTGAAACTAAAATGGAAGACCTAAACGCTGCTGATGTTGAATCAGCGATGCGCATGGTTGAAGGAACTGCACGAAGCATGGGGATTACTGTAGAATAATTCAATCTCTGAAAGTAGCTTCTCAGTTGGCTCTATGTTGAAAGATATAGAACACGTGGGAGGTTCTACCGTTATAACCACATCAAGGAGGAATCGCATATAATGGCTAAAAAAAGTAAAAAAATGCAAGAAGCATTAGAAAAAGTGGACACAACAAAAGCTTATTCAGTTGAAGATGCTGTTGCCCTAGCAAAAGATACAAATATTGCAAAATTTGATGCAACACTTGAAGTTGCTTATCATTTAAATGTTGATCCTAAAAAAGCGGACCAACAAATTCGCGGAGCCGTTGTTTTACCTAACGGAACAGGCAAAACCCAAACTGTTTTAGTATTTGCCAAAGGAGATAAGGCTAAAGAAGCTGAAGAAGCTGGCGCTGATTATGTCGGTGAGAGTGATTTGGCTGATAGAATCCAAGGCGGCTGGTTTGACTTTGACGTTGTCGTAGCAACACCAGATATGATGGCACAAGTTGGGAAATTAGGCCGTGTCTTAGGCCCCAAAGGATTAATGCCTAACCCTAAAACAGGAACTGTGACAATGGATGTAGCCAAGGCTGTTGAAGAAGTTAAAGCAGGTAAGGTAACTTATCGCGTGGACCGTAATGGAAACATCCATGCTCCAATTGGTAAGGTATCATTTGACACTGATCAATTGGTAGAAAACTTTAAAACGATTCATGATGTAATCGAAAAAGCGAAACCGTCAGCAGCTAAAGGGACTTACATGCAAAATGTTACAGTGACAACGACTTTTGGTCCTGGGATTCATGTAGATCCTGCATCATTTTAAAAACAAGTAAAAAAATATTGACGCAAACACCTTTTTTATGATAAGGTGTTTGACGTTAATAATTAATTGTACCGAAGACAGTAGGTGACTTCAATCAAGTCGTAAATCCTACCGAGGACTTTTATTGGTGTATATCAATAGACCCTCTATGTCTGCGGTGGCATAGAGTTTTTTATTGTAAAAAAACTCTTCCATCAAAATCAGGAGGTGAACGAAAAAAATGAGTGAAGCAGCTATTGCAAAAAAAGCAGAAATCGTTAGTGGAGTGGCCCAACAATTTAATGCAGCTGAATCAGTTGTATTTGTTGACTATCGCGGCTTAACGGTGGATGAAGATACACGTTTGCGTAAACAATTACGTGACGAAAATGTCGAAATGCATGTAATTAAAAATTCTATCCTTGTTCGCGCAGCAAAAGAAGCGGGCTTAGAAGGTTTAGAAGAAGTCTTTACAGGTCCGACAGCTGTTGCTTTTAGTAATGATGATGTGGTTGCACCAGCGAAAATTATCGATGAATTTTCAAAAGAAGCAAAAGCATTAGAAATTAAAGGCGGCGTTATTGAAAATAAAGTTGCTACATTGGACGAAGTCCAAGCTTTGGCAAAATTACCAGACAGAGAAGGACTTCTATCAATGTTGTTATCTGTATTACAAGCACCCGTACGCAACGTGGCTTATGGTCTTAATGCAGTTATCGAGAAAAAAGAAGATGAAGATGCTGCTTAATTTAAGAGCAACTTAAAAATACTGAATATAAATGGAGGAAAATAAAAATGGCATTAAATGTTGAAAGCATTGTCGAAGAAATAAAAGGTGCGACAATTTTAGAATTAAATGATCTAGTTAAAGCTATTGAAGAAGAATTTGGTGTATCTGCTGCAGCACCTGTTGCTGCTGCTTCTGCTGGTGACAGTGGAGAAGCTGCTGAAGAACAAACAGAATTCACTGTAGAACTTAGTGATGTGGGTGGCCAAAAAGTTAAAGTTATCAAAGCAGTCCGTGAAGCAACTGGTTTAGGTTTGAAAGAAGCTAAAGCTGTTGTTGATGGCGCTCCTGCACCTGTTAAAGAAGGCGTATCTAAAGAAGAAGCTGATAGTTTGAAAGCTGCTTTAGAAGATGCTGGTGCATCTGTAGAAGTAAAATAATTAGTATGAATAGAAAAAAGCTAAGAAATCTTTTGAGTAGATTTCTTAGCTTTTTTTGTGGTAAAGAAAAAGCGTTTATTTTCTTTTTAATCGAGAATGGTGTAGGATAAATGATACAAAAAGAAATATAAACAAATGGAGGAATTATGGATGAAAATTGCAGTGATAGCGGCAAACGGTAGAGCAGGAAAGTTAATTACAGATGAAGCTGTCAAACGTAAACACGAAGTGACTGCGATTGTGCGTCATGACAATCAGACAAAAGCTTCACATGTTTTACAAAAAGATCTTTATGATTTGTCGGCAAAAGATCTAGCAGAGTTTGATATTGTAGTTGATGCTTTTGGTGTCTGGGATCCTGCAAAGATGGATTTACATGATTCTTCATTGCTGCATTTGGCAGATTGCTTAAGTGGTACAAACGTGAAATTGTTTGTTGTTGGTGGTGCCGGTAGTTTATATGTAGATTCTGATCATAAAAAACAATTAAAAGACACCGCTGATTTTCCAAAGGAAGCCAAACCGGTTGCTGAAGGTATGGGTAAAGCTTTGGATCATTTAAAAGAACGAGGTGATGTCCAGTGGGTCTATGTGAGCCCGGCAGCAAGCTTTATAGCAGATGGGGCAAAGACGGATAGTTACACAATTACAGATAACGAGTACACAGAAAATCAAGCAGGGGAAAGCAAAATCAGTTATCAAGATTATGCCAGCGGTTTTGTTGACGCGATTGAGGCAGATAAATACAATCAAGTACAAATATCTATTTATCAAGATGACTAATTGTTTAGGGCTGTGACATAAGTAAAGACAAGATAAAAATATCCGAATTCTATTTGATAAGATTCCCTAATTGTCGTGAATTTGCGACGAGTAATCACTGGAGTAATCTCACTTATAGTTCGGATATTTTTTTATTAAAGGAACTTATGTCACAGCTTCTAGAACATAGAAAATCCCCTCCAAGGTTTTAACCTATAGAAGGGATTTTTTAGTCAGCGTTATTCTTTGTCTTCTTTTTGCTGGCTATACAATTTATTATCATACATTTTAAAGAAGGGATAATAAATAAGAAGTGATAGGACTAGGTTAAAAATGGCAATAAATACAGCACGAAAATCCCCACCAGTTCCTAAGAAAGCACCTGTTCCAATTGGGGAAATCCAAGGAATTCCGGAAATAATCTTATTTACCAAATCCATTGACGAGGCAAAGTAAGCAACTGAGACATTCACAATGGGAGCTAGTATAAAGGGAATCATTAAATATGGATTATAAACAATTGGAGCCCCAAAGATGACCGGTTCATTGATGTTAAAAAGACCTGGCAAAATTGCCGCTCTTCCTAACAATTTTAACTGATCCGATTTGGCTTTAAAAACCATCAGTAAAACTAATCCTAACGTACTACCAGCACCACCGAGGAAAATGTACATATTGACAAAGTCACCAGCGAAAATGTTATCTGCTCCGTTAATGTTTTCAGTCAAGGCAACTAACAAAATAGGATTGATAAAGCTATTTTTGATAATTGCAGTGCCATGAACACCGACGACCCAAAGTAAGTGGATAAGTAGCATAATCACGACAATACCTAGCCAAGAACCTGTCAATCCTTTTACAAATTCAAAAGGCTCTGTTAAAATCGCATGCAAATCAGTATGAAATAATGCCAAAACTCCGTTAATAATAACCATAGCAAAGGCGATAAAAATTGCTGGAATCAAAGATGCGAATGCTTTACTAACGCCGTCAGGAACACCTTCGGGCATATGAATAGTGACATTTTTTTTAATGCAATAATGATAAATTTGCACAGCTAAAATCGATGTTAAAATAGCAATAAAAATTCCTACGCCACTAAAACGTGTCACCCAGCTATCTAAAGCTACCCCGTTATAGATAATGGAATCTTCCGCGTTATTTTGTAATAATTGCGCCTCACCATTTTGAATATCCACTTGGACAATGGTTAATAAAAAAGCGAACAGTCCTAAAATAGATCCGACAAAGCTGCTCATTTGTTTTTCTTCTTGCCGGTAGCTTTCTGTTAAATAAAAGGCTGTAGCTAGAGCATAAAAGATCGCAATGGAATCAATAGACATAGTGGTAACCACACTATACAGCGGAGATAATTTTAATACTGTTTGTTCAAAAAAAGGAGCCAACGGTGGAATAATTTGCGGTAAATTATTTATAATTAAAAAAATTGACCCTACAATAGTAAAAGGAACAGTGACAACTCCAGCTTGCATAATGGCCTGTATCACGCGTAAGTTGGCTAATTTATTTAGCGGCGGCATCAGTTTATTTTCTAGAAAACTAAATACAGCATTCATTCTTCTCATCTTCTTTCTGGAGGAATTTCATTTGTTTTTATTAATTCTTGATACCAATAGAAACTATCTTTTTTATAACGCTTGAGTTGTTTGAGTTCTTTTTCATTGCGATCAACATAAATAAAGCCATAACGCTTGCTCATTCCTTCATGGACACTCACTAGATCAATGGCTGACCAAGGACTATAACCAAAGACGTCAACACCTGCTTTAATAGCTTCCAAACATTTTTCAAGGTGTTGTTTTAAGTAATCAATCCGATAAGGGTCATGAACTTTATGATCATCGGTCAGTTCGTCTTTTGCGCCTAAACCATTTTCAGTAATTATAATAGGAAGATGATAACGATCATAAAGCGTTTGTAAGGTTGTTTTAAACCCATCCGGATCAATTGTCCAATTAAATTGATTTTTCTTTAGATAAGGATTAGTCACACCCTTGTAAAAGCCCCAGTCCATAATGTCTTCGCTCTGTTGATCGCTAATTCCTTCACTCATATTGTTTTTATCCATAGGTTTTTCTACAGTAACTGTTGTATAAAAGTTCATGGCAATAAAATCTGGAAAGTTTTCTTGCATTAAAGTTTTATCGCCTGGTTCGAAATGGATAGAGACACCTTTTTGCTTTAAATAGTCTTTAAAAACAGTGTTATAGCGACCAAAACAAGAAAAATCAAGATAGGCCCAATTTCTGACACTATTGAAATACAAAGACGCTTGATTATCCAAAGGGCTGCTGGTTGCCGGATAAACCAGTGAGATATTAGGAACCGGCCCAATTTTTCCATCTTGTACTAAGGTGTGACAAAGTTTAAAAGCGTATTTTTCGGCGATCATCAAATGGTGGAATTGTTGATATTTTTCTTTGATAGGAATTTGTTTGCCCAAAATTTTTTGATCAACTAACAGCATGACATTAGGTTCATTAATGGTTAACCAATACTTGACTTGTTTACCATAGGCTTCAAACACTGTTTTGGCGTATTCTTTAAAAGCGTCAACTGTCAAACGGTTGGTCCAGCCGCCGATATCTTCTAAAGCTTGTGGCAGGTCAAAATGGTTGAGGGTGATAACAGGTTGAATGTTATGTTGCAAACATTCATTGATCACATCTTGATAGTGATTAATTCCTGCCTGATTGATTGTTCCTTGCCCCTTTGGAAAAATTCTTGCCCAAGAGATGGAAAAACGGAAAATTTTCACTCCCAATTCTGCTAAGAGTTGAATATCTTTTTTATAGTGATGATAATGATCGCTTGCTACCGTAAAGTCAGCGATTTCGTGATTATCACGAGGCCTCGTGTCTTGGACAGTCAGCCCTTTGCCATCGCTTTTATAAGCTCCTTCTGTTTGATGCGCACTAATAGATGCTCCCCATAAAAAATGTTTTGGAAATTTATCTGACATGAAAATACCCCTTTAAAATTTAAAGTTACTATTCATCAGTATACTAATTTCTACGACAAATTTCTATAGCAAAGACCTAAGAGGCGTTAGCGCGAATTTTATAAAAGACATAGGTTAAAAATTTAAAAAAGATCCCAGTGGATTTGCTTAAATTGTAGTTTTTTTAAGCAAAGTTGCGTATAATAGTAAGTAGCGAATTTTGAAAGAGGTGGCAAATTTGGTTTATCAAGCACTGTATCGTGTATGGCGTTCTCAACGTTTTGATGATGTTATTGGTCAACAAGCAATTACGCAAACTTTAAAAAATGCGATCATACAAAATCAAATTTCCCACGCTTATTTATTTACCGGTCCTCGTGGAACAGGAAAAACCAGTGCCGCAAAAATTCTTGCTAAAGCAGTAAACTGTCCTAACAGTACGGATGGTGAACCTTGTAATGAATGTGAAATTTGCCGATCGATTACAGAGGGAAACCAAGAAGATGTTATCGAAATTGACGCTGCTAGTAATAATGGTGTTGAAGAAATTCGGCTGATTCGCGAAAGAGCGAACTATGCGCCTACCCAAGCAAAATATAAAGTTTATATTATTGATGAAGTTCATATGTTATCGACAGGGGCTTTTAATGCCTTATTAAAAACATTAGAAGAACCCAAAAAAAATGTGATTTTCATCTTAGCTACAACTGAACCTCATAAAATTCCAGCAACGATCATTTCTAGAACTCAACGATTTGACTTTAAGCGAATTGACACCAAGGATATTATTGAACATTTAACTTATATATTAGAAAAAAATGAGTTGAATTTTGAAGATGAAGCGTTAAATGTTATTGCTCAATCGGCAGAAGGTGGGATGCGTGATGCTCTTAGTATCTTGGACCAAGCGATTTCTTTTAGTAATGGGACGATTACATTACAAGATGCTTTGGAAGTCACAGGTAGTTTAACCTATGAAATGATGGACCGTTTCATTTCTTCCTGCGAGCAAAAAAATACAGCTGAATCTTTGCAATTACTAGATGAGATGTTGGCTTCAGGTAAAGAAGCTAGGCGATTATTAGAAAATTTATTAGTTTATTGTCGGGATTTGTTAGTTTATCAAAAGGCACCTAAATTATTAGAAGAAAAAGCCCAGCATTTTACTGCAACTTTTAAACAATCGGCTAAAGAAATTTCTGCGCAACAAATTTATTATTGGATTAATATTTTAAATCAGACTCAAAACGAGATACGTTTGACAAACAGTCCTAGGATCTATTTAGAGGTTGCAACGGTAAAATTAGCAGATGAATTTACCAATGAAAGCAAGATAGAAGAGGGAACTTCGTCTGCTGATAGTCAAGAAGTAGCGCAGCTAAAAGAACAAGTAAGCAACTTACAAAAAGAAATGGAACAATTGAAAAGCCAAACTGTAGCGCCGCAAACACAAGCGCAGGTGCAAACCAACAAGGAAAAGAAAACAGCGCCTAGTCAATATCGTTTACCTAAAAAACGTGTTTTTAAGGTTTTAAAGGAAGCAACTAAAAAAGAACTGACCAGTGTCAAAGATATTTGGGAGGACCTTTTAGCAAGTTTAAGTGTGACTCAAAAAGCAATGTTAAGAGCCAGCCAACCCAAAGCTGCTAGTCCAAATGGCTTGGTTATTGCTTTTGACTATGAAATTATCTGTAAAAAAGCAGCGAATGACCAGGAATTTGTATTAGCTGTACAAAATAATATTAGCCGCATGATTCCTGACTATGTGCCAGATTTGGTATATATTACCAATGAAAGTTGGCCAACTTTGCGGCAAGAATTTCTTTCTGGACAAAAAGAAATAACCGAAGACAATGGTTTTGCTGAAAATGAAGAAGTAGAAACTGACACAGTAGATGAAAAAAAAGAAGATTTAGTCGTTTCTAAAGCACAAGATTTATTTGGTGAATTAGCGACAATTAAAGAAGATTAGAAAATGGAGTGAAGAGATATGAAAGGCATGGGAAACATGCAAGGCATGATGAAACAAGTGCAAAAAATGCAAAAAGATATGGAAAAAGAACAGGAAGAATTAAATAAAAAAGAATTTGTCGGAAAAGCGGCTAATGATTATGTAAAAGTTATAGCAACAGGTGATCGTACAGTCAAAGATGTACAAATTAAAGAAGATGTGATCGATCCAGAAGATCCAGAAATGTTACAGGACCTTATCGTATCAGCTGTTAATGATTGTTTGAAAAATATAGAAAATGAAACAAAACAAACCATGGGAAAATACACGAAGAATCTTCCAGGAATGTAAACAACGTCAATGCTGTTTTACTGGTTTGTTAATAAAGGAGTTTTAATTGTGCAATATCCAGAACCCATCGCTCGTTTGATTGCAAGTTATATGAATTTACCTGGTATCGGCCAAAAAACAGCGACACGTTTAGCCTTTTATACGATTGATATGAAAGATGAAACAGTGAATGATTTTGCTAAATCTCTATTAAGTGTTAAGCGGGATTTAACTTATTGTAGTGTCTGCGGAAATATTACCGAAGATGATCCTTGCGAGATATGTGCAAATACTACACGAGATCGTTCAACAATCTTGGTAGTAGAAGAACCTAAGGATGTGATGGCCTTAGAAAAAATGAAAGAATATCAAGGACTCTATCATGTACTGCATGGAGTACTTTCTCCGATGGAAGGAACTGGTCCAGAAGATATTAATATTCCCAATTTAATAAAACGTTTAGAAAATGAAGAGGTCAAAGAGGTTATTATTGCAACCAATGCTTCTACAGAAGGTGAAGCGACAGCGATGTATCTTTCGCGTTTAATTAAACCAGCAGGTATTAGAGTAACACGTCTTGCACACGGATTATCTGTCGGCAGCGACATTGAATATGCCGATGAAGTGACTTTATCGAAAGCTGTAGAGGGTAGAACAGAAATATAGATAAAGGTTTAAAAAGGGGGAGTCAGAGTGGATGGACTGTTCATAACAATTGAAGGGCCCGACGGTGCAGGTAAAACAAGCGTACTCAATGAATTGTATCCACGCTTGCAATTTGCATCAGAAAAGGAAGTCATTAGGACAAGAGAACCTGGGGGCGGGAAGATTGCTGAAAAAATTCGTGAACTGATTTTGGATCCAGCCTATGAAGAAATGGATGATCGCACAGAAGCATTGCTTTATGCTGCAGCACGTAGGCAACATGTGATTGATGTCATTCTACCTGCCTTAGATGATGGAAAAATTGTCTTATGTGACCGTTTTGTGGATAGTTCGATTGCTTATCAAGGGGCCGGCCGTCGTGTTGGGATAAAAGAAGTTGCTCAAATTAATCAATTTGCGACACAGGGACTTACCCCTGATTTCACTCTTTATTTAGATGTTGATTCAGATACTGGATTAGAGCGAATTCAACATTCTCGAGGGTACCAGGTTGACCGATTAGAGTCTGAAGGGTTAGAATTTCATCAAAGGGTACGCCACGCCTATTTAAAAATAGCCGAACAAAATTCAGCTCGTGTACATAAAATCGACGCGAGAGCAGATTTGCAAAGTGTGGTTGACCAATGTTTACTGGCAATCTGTACAGCTTATCCAAATTATTTTGAGGAGATGGTAGAATGAAACTAGTGTTAGCGATCGTTCAAGATAAAGATAGTAATCGTTTAGCCAATGAGTTTATTGAAGCAAATATACGAGCGACGAAATTATCATCTACTGGCGGTTTTTTGAAAGCAGGAAATAGTACCTTCATTATCGGAGTCGAAGACGAACGAGTAGAAAAAACGCTGGAATTGATTAAAAAGACTTGTCAATCAAGAAAACAATATGTATCGACTTCTCCGATGACACTCAATGTCTCTTTAGAAGGGCAAGTACCTTATCCGGTCGAAGTAGAAGTAGGCGGCGCTACGGTGTTTGTTTTACCAATCGAAAAATTCCAACAATACTAGGGTATTGGTATAAAGATACAAGGAGAATAGAAATGGGAGAAGAAAACTTTTTAGCCCAAAGCCAGCCACTTGTATATTCACAAATAAAAAGAAATGTAGAGCATGAGCGTTTGGCTCATGCTTATATTTTTGAAGGTGACAATGGTTGTGGTAAGCACGAGATGGCCTTATGGCTAGCGAAGCGTCTATTATGCCTAAATGTTGATAAAGGAAATCCTTGTGAACACTGTGTCAACTGTAGGCGAATTAATGAAGGAGAACATCCGAATGTTCAATTGATTGAACCAGAAGGACAGACGATAAAAGTTGATCAGATTCGTCAATTGCAAGCAGAACTTTCAAAAAGCAGTTTTGAAAAAGGAACACAAATCTTTATTCTGCAGCAGGCGGATAAAATGAATCCAAGCGCTGCGAATAGCCTATTAAAATTGTTAGAAGAACCTCCTGGAAATTCAGTCGCCGTTTTGGAGACGAATATATTAGGGAAAATATTGCCTACAATACAATCTCGTTGCCAAATATTACATTTTACACCCTTGGCGCAAGAATATCTAATTAGACAGTTAGAAGAAAAAAATATACCAAAAAATCTAGCTCAACTCGTTACAAAACTAACGAATAGTTATGATAAAGCAGTTGAAATCTCTGAAAATGAATGGTTTAATGAGACTAGGGAAATTGTAGCTAAGTGGTTTAACTACTTAAAAAATAAGGATCCACAGGCTTTTATTTATGTACAAAAAAAAATAGTGGCCCAGGCAAAAGAAAAAGAACAACAACAAATGATTTTTGCGATACTTTTAGCTTATTTTCAAAATGAGCGCAGTCGTTCATTGGACAATAGACAAAAGACCCAGCACATGAATGATATACTTGAGCTGATTTTGCAAGCACAGAAAAAACTAGCAGCTAATGTAGCTTTTCAAGGCATAGCTGAACAGTTGGCATTGCGGATCATTGGCTAATTCCTTAGGAAAGGATGAGTGACGTGGATAATGTAGTCGGCGTTCGTTACCATAAAACCGGGCGTATTGATTATTTTTTTACAAATGGTGAAAAAATTTCATGCGGTGATAAAGTTTTAGTCGAAAGCAAACAAGTAAAAACAATTGCTGATGTTGTGATGAGTAATAAAAAGGTGGCAGAAAAAGATCTGCCCGGACATATAAAGCCAATTTTACACAAAGCAACTCCGGAAGAGTTATCGCAAGATATGAAAAATCAACAAGATGCTAAAGAGGCTTTAAGAATCGCTAGACAAAAGATACATAAGCATCAAGTAGAAATGAAATTAGTGGATGCGGCCTATACTTTTGATCGCAGTAAAATAATTTTTTATTTCACCGCAGAAGCTCGGATTGATTTTAGAAAGCTTGTTAAACAATTGGCAAGTATTTTTAAAACAAGAATTGAATTACGGCAGATTGGGGTAAGGGATCAGGCGAAAATTGTTGGCGGTATTGGTCCCTGTGGTCGGCAATTATGTTGCTCAACTTTTTTGGGAGAATTTGCGCCAGTTTCTATAAAAATGGCTAAAGACCAAGGCCTTTCTTTAAATCCAAGTAAGATTTCAGGCTTATGTGGCCGGTTAATGTGTTGTTTAAATTACGAAAATGACACCTACGTAGCTGCTAAAAAAGAACTTCCGGATTATGGAACGACGATTTTTACACCTGACGGTAAAGGGCGCGTCGTTGGGCTTAATTTATTAAGTCGGGTCGTAAAAGTTCGTTTAACAAGCCAACAAATTCCTGTAGAATACGATTATGAAGAATTGAAGGATACGCTTAAAGCAGGTGATATGAATGTCGATGGATAAACGTACTTTATACGATGGGTTAAATGAGTTTGAAGAAGACTTACAAAAGTTATCGCAAAATTTAATGGAAATGAAAGGTTCTTTACAAGAACTAGTGGAAAAAAATACAACCTTGGAATTAGAAAATCAACGTTTAAGAGAACATATTCATGAATTGAGTCATAAGGATGCTAATCAAGCAGGAAAAGAGAAACAAGAGCTTTCACAATCACGGCTGAATCTTGAAAAGATTTATGAAGAAGGCTTTCATGTTTGTTACGATCTATACGGCTCTAGGCGCGAGCACGACGAACCTTGTGCCTTTTGTTTAGAAGTAATTTACCGAGATAGTGGTAATAAATAAAAACGGACTGGATCAGTATTGATACCCAGTCTTTTTTTATGAAAAATGAATGGAGGATCGTATTGAAAAAACAAAAAAGTTATAAAAAAACTGCTGGGAAATTATACCTTGTTCCAACGCCCATTGGCAATTTAGATGATATGTCTGTACGTGGAGTAAACACCTTAAAGTCAACTGATTTAATCGCTAGTGAGGATACACGAAATACGCAAAAATTATTAAATCATTTTGAGATTTCTGTGTCACAAAAAAGTTTGCATGAACATAACTATAAGCAGCGCATCCCTGAATTTTTAGCTTTATTAAAACAAGGGCAGACAATTGCTCAAGTGAGTGATGCCGGCATGCCTTCAGTAAGTGATCCAGGTCAAGAATTAGTCGCTAGCTGTATCCAAGAAGAAATCCCGGTTATTTCTTTGCCAGGACCTACGGCTGGCTTGACTGCTTTAATTGCTTCAGGTTTAACAGTGCAACCTCATTACTTTTACGGTTTTTTGCCTCGTAAGAAAAAAGACCAGCAAGAAGTTTTGCAAAATTTAGCAGCAAATAAAGCGACCTTGATTTTTTACGAATCGCCTTATCGTTTAAAAAATACTGTTTCAAATATGAATGAAGTATTTAATCCTCAAAGAAAAGCTGTTATTTGTCGAGAATTAACTAAAATCCATGAAGAATATCTTCGTGGAACCTTAGCTGAATTAAAGGAATATTTAACTGAAAATACACTGAAAGGGGAGTGCTGTCTCCTTGTTGAAGGTCAGTCGGAACAAGAAGTTGATATATCATTACCACAAGCCCCTTTAAAAGAACAAGTAAAGCAGTTCATCGCTACAGGTCTTAGACCTAATGATGCAATTAAAGAGGTAGCCAAGCAAAACAAATTAAAAAAACAAAAGGTCTATAATGCCTATCACGAGCTAAATAAATAGAACAATTTGCAGGGGAACGTTCGTTTGAGTATAATGGAATTGAGGTGGGGAAGATGAACGGCTTACAATTTCCATTAAAAAATGATACTTCGCGTAAAGTTATCCATATTGATATGGACGCTTTCTTTGCTTCAGTTGAAGAAAGAGATCATCCAAAACTAGCCCAACATCCACTTGTGATCGCTCGTCATCCTAAAGATACAGGTGGGCGTGGCGTTGTGACAACTGCGAACTATAAGGCGCGTAAATATGGTATCCATTCAGCAATGAGTGCACAAAAAGCTTATGAATTATGTCCCCACGCGACTTTTGTTCCAGGTAATCACCAAAAATACCGAGAGATTTCCCAAAAAATACGTGAAATTTTCCATTGTTATACTGATGTCATTGAACCTGTGTCAATTGATGAAGCCTATTTAGATGTGACAAATAATAAAATAAATAGTAGCTCAGCGATAAAAATCGCTAAATTGATTCAACATGATATTTGGCAAGAAGTTCATTTGACTTGTTCAGCTGGTGTCAGTTATAACAAATTTTTAGCCAAATTAGCTTCAGATTATCAAAAACCAAGAGGCCTGACGGTAGTTACACCGGATGAAGCTGTTGATTTTTTGCGCGATTTACCTATCGAAAAGTTTCATGGCGTAGGTAAAAAAACCGTCCCTAAAATGCATGAGTTAGGGATCTACACGGGAAATGATCTTTACCAAAAAAGTGAAATGGAATTAATCCAGATTTTTGGGAAAATGGGATACTCTCTTTATCGGAAGGTTCGCGGAATCCATAATTCTCCTGTTCAAGTCACTAGAGAACGTAAGTCTGTTGGACGTGAGCGAACTTACGGCAAAGCCTTAACGAGTGAACAGGAATGCCTATCACAGCTAAGAATTATGGCAGAGCAAGTAACAGAAAGTTTAAAAAAAGAGCAAAAGCATGGAAAAACAGTGGTATTAAAACTACGTTACTCTGATTTTGAGACAATTACTAGACGCGTTACAGTACAAGAATATATCTATCAAAAAGATGAAATCTTTTCCCAAGCTAGTTTAATCTTTGAAGAGGTTGCTCAAGTCGAAAAAGGGATACGGCTTTTAGGGATTACAATGACGAATTTAGACCCGTTAATGTATGAGAATATTGTCCTTCCTTTATGGGAAACAGGCGATCCTTATAAATGAGGACAGCTTTTTTATTATCGATAAACAGCATCTGTTCTTTTAAGGAACATAGTCTTTTACTAAATTTTTTTGTTGTTTACGAAAAACAACAAAAAAACTGATGAAATAATTAAAACAAATGCTTGGTTAATAAAAAATAGGAGCTGTGCTATAAGCTCCTTTAATAATAAAAATATCCGAACTATAAGAGCGATTACTCCTGCGATTTCGTCGCAAATTCACGACAATTAGGGAATCTTATCAAATAGAATTCGGATATTTTTGTCTTGTTTTTACTTATGTCACAGTTCCATTCTTATTGTTTAGATTAAATCTTGTTTTTTGATTTGTTCATACTGTTTCTCAGCATCGTGACATTTTTCCCAGATAATTGCATGCCCAGCTTTTAAAGATTTTTTTACATCAATAATTCGTTGATTGCTGCTGCCGCGAAATTGCAAATTTAAATCTTTTTTACTTAGCTCAAAACGCCCATCGACTAGTATATCAATTTTTGCGAGCATTTCCAGCTTATCATCAGTGTCTTGTAATAGTTCTTCAAAAGTGTAGCCTGACCAACTCCAAATATCCTTTTTATTTCCATAGATTTCTCTACTTCGGTTGATAACTTGTAAGCAGACCGGCGTGTTTAAAAAGGGTTCACCGCCTAAAAGGGTCAATCCTTGCACATATTCTGGAGCAAGGTCATCAATGATTTGATCTTCCAACTCTTGGGTAAAAGGTTTGCCATAGCGAAAACTTTGTACAGCTTTATTAAAACAGCCTTCACAAGCAAAAAGACAACCACTCACATATAGGCTGTTTCTTACGCCTTCACCATCAACAAAATTAAATGGTTTGTAATCAGCAATATAATTGTGGCTATAATCTTTTGCTTGCCACTCTTTGGGTCTTGGATTACGCAATATAGCCCTCCTTAATCATTTTTCATATGTTTTACACGAGAAGCAATTTCCTTATGCCGACCATGAACCATAGGACGAGCTTGCGGATTACCTAAATAGCCGCAAGTACGTTTGACTACATCACAAGTTTTAGGATCATGATTTCCACACTGTGGGCACTCAAATCCTCTTGCTGTGGCCTTAAAGTCGCCCTCAAAACCACATTCATAGCAATGATCAATCGGGGTATTTGTTCCTAGATAGCCTACACGATCATAAGAATAGTCCCAGACAGCTTCAAGTGCTTTTGGATTTTGTTGCAAAACAGGGTATTCACAGTAATGAATGAAACCGCCAGAACAATATTTTGGATATTCTTTTTCAAAGTCCAATTTTTCAAAAGGTGTGGGATTCTTGCGGATATCATAATGGAAACTATTTGTATAATATTCTTTGTCGGTGATATTTTCTATCACACCAAATTTTTCAGTGTCTAAACGACAGAAACGATCGGTTAAGCTTTCACTAGGTGTTGAATAAACACTGAAATGATAACCATATTCTGTCCCCCATTTGTCCGTGTATTTTTTTAGCTCTTTAACAATCACTAAGGTAAAATCTTTAGCTTCTGTGTTATTTTCCCATTCTTGTCCATAAAATGCGGCTGCTGTTTCATATAAACCAATATAACCAAGAGAAACCGTTGCTCGTTTATTTTTAAATAATTCATCTACTGCATCCTCGCGATTTAAACGTCTCCCAAAAGCCCCATACATATAAAGAATTGGAGCATTGGCTGGAGAGGCTTGTTTACAGCGGTTCATACGATAAACAAGCGCATCTTTAGCAATACTCAAGCGTTCCTTAAAGATTTGCCAAAATTTATCCATATCTCCATCGGCTTGTATGGCAATTCGAGGTAAATTCACTGTCACAACACCTAGATTCATTCGACCTACGTTAACTTCTTCTCCTTGCTCGTTTTTCCAACCTTGTAAAAACGAGCGGCAACCCATTGGTACTTTAAAGCTACCTGTTAACTCAACAATCTTGTCGTAATTTAAGATATCAGGATACATTCTTTTAGTAGCACACTCTAAAGCGAGTTGTTTGATATCGTAATTAGGGTCTTCTGGGTTTAAGTTTGTTCCGCGTTTGATGCTAAAAATTAATTTTGGAAAGATCGCTGTGCGATGTTCACTACCTAAACCTTGGATTCGATTTTGTAAGATCGCTGTTTGAATCTGTCTGGCAAACCAGTCTGTTCCTAGGCCAAACCCAATAGAAGTAAAGGGTGTTTGCCCATTAGAAGTAAATAATGTATTAATTTCGTACTCCAAGCTTTGCATAGCATCGAAAATATCTTTTTTAGTTTTTTCTTTGGCAAACTTTTCTTGTTGCGTGGTGTCGTTTATCCAATATCTTGCATCGTCGAGATGTTTTTGGTAGTTTAGCTTAGCAAAAGGTGCCAGAGTTTCATCTAAGCGGTCGGCAGAGCAACCACCGTATTGGCTAGAAGCAACATTTGCAATAATCTGAGAAATTTGCGCCGTTGCTGTTTGGATAGATTTGGGTGATTCTACTTCAGCGTTACCGATTTTAAATCCATGGTTTAACATCCCTTCAAAGTCGATTAAGCAACAATTGGTCATGGGAGCATAAGGTTGGTAATCTAAATCATGGTAGTGAATATCTCCTTTTTGATGCGCATTGGCTACATGCAGCGGCAACATCTTAAGGCCAATTGATTTTCCCACAATACCAGCGGTTAAATCCCGTTGAGTATTAAACACATCGCTATCTTTGTTGGCATTTTCGTTAACCACCGTTTGTTCTTTGCTCATTAGTTGGTCAATACTAAAATTGATATCTGTCGCTTGACTACGCTTAAAATCTCGTTGTGTTCGATAATGAATATATTCTTGTGCTAGTTCGTATTCATGATTTTCTAAAAGCATATGTTCTACGATATTTTGAATTTCGTAAATTTTAATATTTTGTCTGAAACGGTAACGAATTTCGCTAATGACCTGCTCTACAATTCGATTGATTTTTTTGTGATCAAGGGGTGTTAGTTCCCCTTGTAGATGTTCTTTTGCTTTAACTAAAGCATGATAGATTTTTTGTGCATTAAACGCAACTAAACGTCCATCACGTTTGATGACTTTCATGTCAGTAAGCTGAGAAGAGATAGAAATATCTTGCTCAGTATTTCCTTTTATTGTCAACAAAATTACCAACTCCTTTTTCTTGTTCAACTATTATCATAAGTTATCACAAATGAAAATTCAACAATATATTGTACTTTATTTTTAAAAATATTATTTTATACACTATATATTGTATATATTCATTTTTTTATTAAAAAGCAAAAAATAAGTTATAATGCCTTTTGTGTTTGTCTTTTTATATACAAGGCGAATAAAAAAAGAAAAACTTTTTATTCGTTGTCCATTAGATAACATGTTATACTGAAAATGCACAAATAAGGAGGAATTTTGCATGATTTATGTACCAAATGAGAACAATGATCCCAGAGTGAATTTAGCAATTGAAAATTATTTACTTGATAATATGAAAACAGACGAACCGATTCTGTTGTTTTATATTAATGAACCATCTATTATTATCGGTCGTAATCAGAATACTTTTGAAGAAATTAATCAAAAGTACGTGGATGAACAAGGAATTCATGTAGTTCGACGACTTAGTGGTGGAGGAGCTGTTTATCATGACTTAGGAAATTTAAATTATAGTTTTATTACTCCAGATGATGGGAATTCTTTCAGAAACTTTGCCAAATTTACTGAGCCAGTAATAAAAGCCCTTCACGATATGGGAGTGACAAACGCTCATCTTAAAGGGCGTAACGACTTAGTCATTGACGATATGAAGTTTTCGGGAAATGCGATGTATTCTACCAATGGAAGAATGTATGCTCACGGGACTTTAATGCTTGATAGTGACAAAGATGAAGTTACCAAGGCTTTAAAAGTACGTAAAGACAAAATTGAATCTAAAGGAATTAAGTCTATTCGCTCACGCGTTACTAATATTAGGCCCTTCTTACCAAAAGAGAATCAAGATATGACCACAGAAGAATTTAGAGAAGAAATTTTATTGAAAATTTTTGGTGTAGATTCGGTAGATGAAGTGAACACTTACGAGTTAACAGATGACGACTGGAAACATATCAAAGGATATACCGATAAATATTATGGCAACTGGGACTGGAATTATGGACATTCACCTGAATTTAATATTGAACGTTATCAACGTTTTTCCATCGGTTCAATTGATATACGTTTAAATGTCCAAGAAGGTAAAATTACTAATGCTAAAATTTATGGTGACTTTTTTGGACTAGGTGATATCGAAGATGTAGAAAATCAACTCATTGGCACACGTTATGAAAAAGAAGCATTAAAAGAAGCCGTCGATGCTATTGACGTCAAAAAATATTTTGGTGATATGGAAAATGAAGAATTGTTTGATTTAATTTATTAAAAATAGTTTAGATAAGTAGGTTTTCAAAGAAGAAAGGAAGAAAATGAAGCGGCTATGGTGAATATTCATCAAAAAGAACTTTTTCCAATTGGATTAGGTACTTGGCATATGGGCGAAAATAAAAATAAAAAAGACCAAGAAATAAAAGCTTTAAGGACAGGAATTGAATACGGAGCAACAGCGATCGATACAGCGGAAATGTATGGAGAAGGGGGCTCAGAACTTCTGGTGGGCGAAGCTATTCGACCTTTTAACCGGGAAGATTTGTTTTTAATTTCTAAAGTGTATCCTTGGAATGCTTCCAAAAAACAACTCCCTATTAGTCTAGAAAATAGCTTAAAACGGTTAGCGACGGATTATTTGGATCTTTATTTACTTCATTGGACAGGAAATGTTCCTATTGAAGAAACAATTGAGGCGCTGGAAGAAGCAAAAAAAGCAGGAAAGATCAAGGCGTGGGGCGTTTCTAATTTTGATGTAAAAGATCTAAAAGAAATGTATGAAAAAGAAAATGGGCAGTATTGTCAAGCCAATCAAGTACTTTACAATCTAGGAGAACGCGGAATTGAATTTGATTTATTTCCCTTTATGAAAGAAAAGCAACTTCCGTTAATCGCCTACGCCCCAATTGCTGAAGGAGACAGTTTAGGTGCCAACTTAACTAGGAATAAAAGTCTGCAACAAATAGCTGAAAACCATCAAGCGACCATTTTTCAAATCTTATTAGCTTGGAGCATTCGCTACGACCAAACCTTAGCAATCCCTCAATCAAGTAATGCTGAGCATGTCATTGAGAACGTTAAAGCGGCTGGCATTCAATTATCAGAAACAGAAGTTAAACAGCTGGATGAAGAATTTCCTAAACCAACAAAAAAACAACCACTAGCGATTATTTAAGAGCAACTCGTAAAGAGAATTTTTTGTAATTTTATTGAACCTTGATTCGAAGAGAAAAACAGTCGTTTATACAGTTTAAATTTATGGGGATTGGAAATAAAGGAGTACTACTTTTGTCCGATTGGTGATTATAAGACAGAAGTCCGGTTGATTTATGCCCCTTCACTAGAAATAAAACAAAAAGGAAGTTAGCCCGATGGTTAACTTCCTTTTTTAGTAAACTTTAATAAGCGCGAGCAATCCAAACAGTATGTTTTGCAGGTTTTCCACTAACAATGTCCTTCTCTTTTTTAACAGGCGCTTCAAAAGGAATATTGCGAGTCGTAAAGCCGGTCTCTTCTTTGATTGCTTCTTCTGTTTCTTCAGTACCATCCCAACCAACTAATACAAACCCGGCAGGCTTTCCTTCTTTTTGACAAGTATCAATATGAGTTTTTAATTCTTCTAAGGTATCAACATTGTAATATTCATTTTCTTTTATACGTTTTTTCGCTTTTTCTAATAAACGTGGCGTCATAGCAGCAAGTTCTTCAGCTACAAAATGATGGATTTGTTCAAATGGCACTTTTTGCTTGTCTGCTAAATCACGGCTTTTAACCATCACATGACCGTTTTCGATATCACGTGGACCACATTCAATGCGGATGCAAGCCCCTTTTAATTCCCATTCATTAAATTTATAGCCTGGAGTGTTGTCATTATCATCCATACGTACACGATAGCCCGCTTCTTTTAGATCACTGAAAATTTCATCTAGTTTTTCCATAACGCCAGGATTTTTCTTCCAAGGTCCTACTGGCATTAGAACCACTTGGTTGGGTGCGACAGTAGGTGGCAAAACAAGCCCATTTTGATCGCCATGAGTCATAATCAAAGCACCAATAAGGCGTGTAGAAGCGCCCCAAGAAGTCGTATGAGCATAGACGTGTTGGTTTTCTTTATTTAAATAAGTGATGTCAAAAGCCTCAGCGAAATTGGTTCCCATATAATGCGAGGTACCGGCCTGCACAGCTTTGCCATCTTGCATCATCGCTTCGACAGAATAGGTATCAACAGCGCCGGCAAAACGCTCAGAATCCGTCTTTTGCCCCTTATAAACTGGAATTGCTAAAAACTCTTCGCAAAGTCGAGCGTATTCATCTAAGACATTCATTGTACGCTCGTGTGCCTCTTCTTGCGTTGCATGAGCGGTGTGTCCTTCTTGCCATAAAAATTCAGAAGTACGTAAAAAAGGCAAAGTTTTCTTTTCCCAACGAAAAACATTGGCCCATTGATTGATTTCGTATGGAAGATCGCGATAGGAATTAATCCAATCAGAAAATGCATTACCAATCGTTGTTTCTGAAGTAGGGCGTAGTCCTAAAGGTTCTTCTAATTTTTCATCACCTACTTCAGTGACCCATGGAATTTCAGGCGCAAAACCTTCCACATGGTCTGCTTCTTTCATGAAAAAGCTTTGTGGAATCAACATGGGGAAATATGCGTTACGAATATTTTCTTTTTTTAAATATTTATTGAATTCTTCCTGGATATGTTCCCACAATTCATAACCGTCTGGGCGGAAAATAATCGATCCTCTCACCGCCGAATAAGACATTAGTTCGGCTTGTTGCACGGTTTGTAAATACCACTGGGTAAAATCATTTTTTTGTTCTGTCATCGTTTTCCTCCTCCAAATAAAAAAACATCTCATCCTAAAAAAAGGACGAAATGCGTGTATTTCGCGGTACCACCTTTGTTGATTACTTTATGTAATCCAGCTTAAAAAGGATAAGGGCTCTAACCCGTTCTTCTTATTGGCAGGTTCATAAAGACAGGGGCACCAAAGTTTCAGCCTAGCTTTGGTTCTCTAAAAGAGCATGTTTTTACTACTAATCCAATCGTTGATTTAAGATTAATAGGAAATAAGGAAAAAAGCAAGAGAAAACTGAGAAAAGATTGCAAGTTTGTATAGAAATTCGTATAATGAAAAAAGCGAAAAATAAGGAGAAGAAAACATGCAAAATGAGATGATGCATCGACCAGTTGTTAAGCCAGAATTAGTTGATTACATGCGTACAGCGCAAAAGTCGTTAAGCGGAAAATTAGATATTATTGAAAAAAATGCCAATAAACGAGGCGTTCCCATTATCCCGCATGAAACAGTGGTATTTATGCGCTTTTTACTCGGACAAGTGAAACCACAACAGATCCTAGAAGTAGGTACAGCGATTGGCTTTTCAGCGAGTTTGATGGCTCAATATGTGGGAGATAAAGGTCATGTTACGACAATTGACCGTTTTGACAAGATGATTGCAGAGGCAAAAGAAACTTTCCAGTTTTTAGAATTGGAAGATAAAATCACCTTACTTGAAGGACAAGCAGCCGATATTTTACCCACGCTAAAAGAAAGCTATGACTTTATTTTTATGGATAGCGCAAAATCTAAATATATTGAATTTCTCCCTGATTGTTTACGTTTATTAAAGAAAAAGGGCGTTTTAATGGTCGATGATGTATTCCAAGGAGGAACGATCCTGCAAGATGAAAAAGAAATTCCGCGAGGTAAACGAGGGATTCATAAAAAACTAAATCAATTTTTAGATATTGTGAATCAGCATCCAGATTTGACCTCTTCTTTAGTACCATTAGGCGATGGGGTGATGTTAATTACTAAAGAAGTAGACGAAGTGGTTCTTTAACTAAAACAATTTGAAAAATAAATGGGGTTGTTATTTCGAAAAATATACGAAAGAATTTGGAAAACATGAAAAAGTAATTGACATTAACAAAAGCTTTTCCTATAATTATCTTTGTTGTCAAAACCATTGTCACAGTAGCTCAGTAGGATAGAGCATTCGCCTTCTAAGCGAACGGTCGGGGGTTCGAATCCCTCCTGTGACGTTAGTAATAAGCGGTAAGCCTTGATTTATAGTTGCTTATCGCTTTTTTTGTGTCAAAAATGTGCCAAATTTTCTATAAATAATATTTATAATCAATGTATTTTATGAAAAACTGGAAGGATCAAGGTGGGCGTGAAATTGGAAGATAATAATATTTTTATGTTATGTTAAAAACTGAATAAGTCAGCTTTTAAAGGACTGGATAAAAAGTATATTGTTAGAAATTTAAAGGAATCGGAAATAGAAATATGGAAAACAATTCACTTTGATACCTATGCGGACAAAAAAGATTATTATTATATAGTGGATGAATATTATAATAATTTTTTCTCTGATAGAAAAGATGACTTTTTAAACGCTTGTAAAGTCATCTGTGATGTAAATAATAATATCCTAGGAACTTGCTTTTTATGGAAAATTAGTGCAGGACTATGGTCAATTCAATGGTTTAAAGTGTTTAACCAATATGCCAACAAAGGAGTTGGCAGGCAATTACTGTCCTATGTTTTAACTGAAGTTAAACTGGACTTTCCTATAATTTTGCATACTCATCCGGTTAATTTTTCTGCTATAAAGTTATATAGTGACTTTGGTTTTGAATTTTTAACCGATAATTATATTGGTTCTAGGAAGAATGATTTAAATAATTCGTTAGACTTAATATGAAAGAATATAAAATTAAAAGAGCTTCATTTTACTTCTCTTTCCGATTCAGAAAGGGAAAGGTTAGCTTCTTATGATAGTGAAGACTTTTAAAATATTTAGTATATAGTTAATAAAAGAAATATTAATATGTTTTTTATAAACAATACTAAGCTTTTTCAATTCGTGTTAAACGTCTTTTTGCAACTTTTCATTGACGAATAACTAGCTTTTTGATAAAGTAAGTATGTTGTAATTGTGGACTTCTCCGCAGCTACAACCGCTCTGAGCAAGTTTTAAGTGCTATGATAGCCGCTTGGGATGGCGAGTCTAAGTTTATTATTCAAGGAGGTGCACAAGTATGTACGCGATTATTAAAACAGGTGGAAAACAATATAAAGTTGAAGAAAACCAACCGATCTACATCGAAAAATTAGATGCTGAAGCTGGGGAAAAAGTAACTTTTGACGAAGTTGTTTTAGTTGGTGGTGAAACAACAAAAGTTGGTAGCCCGCTAGTTGAAGGCGCAAGTGTTGAGGGTACAGTAGATAAGCATGGCAAGGAAAAGAAGGTTGTCACTTATAAATACAAACCTAAGAAAAGCTCACACCGTAAGCAAGGACATCGTCAACCTTACACTAAGGTTACGATTAATGTAATCAATGCATAATTAAATAAAGCTGGAGATTATGATGATTAAAGGCACTTTTAAACGAAATGGTTCAGGAAGAATTATTTCCTATGAAATAACAGGGCATGCAGATGCGGGCGAGTATGGCAATGATATTGTGTGTGCAGCAGTTTCTGTTTTAGCAATTAGTACGGTGAACGGTATCGATTCGTTGGCTGGTGTAAAGCCGATTGTTAAATCAAACGAAGATGAAGGTGGTTATCTTTACGTAGAGCTTCCCTCTAATAGCACACAAGAGCAATCCAATATTATACAGATATTATTAGAAAATCTATTGCTGGGAATGCAGTCTGTTCAAGAACAATATAACGATTATATTCAATTAGAAACAATTTAATCATTAAGGAGGTGCATCACATGTTGATGACAATGAATCTACAATTATTCGCACACAAAAAAGGTGGCGGTTCAACAGCTAACGGACGTGACTCCGAATCAAAACGTTTAGGAGCTAAACGCGCTGATGGTCAAACTGTTACTGGTGGATCTATCCTTTATCGCCAACGTGGTACAAGAATTTATCCAGGTGCAAATGTTGGTAAAGGCGGAGACGATACACTATTTGCAAAAATTGACGGCATTGTTCGTTTTGAACGTTTGGGTCGTGATAAAAAGAAAGTTTCCGTTTATCCAGTTGCTCAAGAAGCATAAATAAATCTATAACAGCTTGGTTTCTTTTTACAGAAACCAAGCTGTTTTTATCTTTTAGGGAGGTTTTATGATGGAAAGTCAGTTAATACTTAGGAAAGCAACACCTGATGATGCAAAGCAGATAATAGCTGTTTATACGCCTTATGTGACTGAGACGGCCATTTCTTTGGAACAAGTTGTACCTGACATAACGGAATTTGCAACACGTATTACTAAGATCTTACAAAACTATCCTTATTACGTTGCCCAAGATTATCAAGGGAATATTTTAGGCTATGCGTACGCAAACGTTTATAATTCACGAGCTTGTTATGCATCAACAGCAGGAACGAGTATTTACGTTGGACAGGATAATGCTCACAAGGGAATCGGTTCAGCGTTGTACATGGCCTTGGAAAAACAGTTGAAAAAACAGAATGTTGTAAATTTGTTATCAATCGTTACAGCTGGTAATCAGCCAAGTAAGCAGTTTCATCAAAATCAAGCTTTTAAACAAGTGGGTTATTTCCTGCATGTTGGATATAAATTCGATGCTTGGTGTGATGTCATTTGGATGCAAAAAACATTAAATGATGGGCGAAGGTATCCGGGAGAGCTTATCCCATTTTCTAAGTTTTAATAGATAGAAGACATTGACTATTCTTACTGCTATATAATGTTTGGCTTAATTGGTAATAGATAAAAAAAGAAGGTATAATAAAGAAAGATAGCTCAGAGAAATAGGGCAAAATGATCGATCGAATTTTGAATCGAGGTGAACAGATTGAATAAGAGAATGGAAAAAATTTACCAATATACTGCGCAAAAGTCTGCCACTAACCCGCATAGTGAACCATCAGCAGTGACTACAAAGGAAATTTCTCAAGCCTTGGCTATTCAAAGAAGCAATGCTAGCAAAGATTTAAATCAGCTGGTGCGTGATGGTAAATTAACAAAAACTGATAGCCGTCCTGTAAAATATTTCTTAAGCCAAGAAGCATATGAAGAAGCAGATAAGTATGTAGAAAGCTATAAGCAAGAACGTGCTCCACGAAAAAAACAGCAACCACAACACATACAGACGTCATTTGTTTCAAGAGAGGATATTTTTTCTAATATTATTGGAATTAACGGGAGTATGAAAAACGCAGGAGAACAGGCAAAAGCGGCCATTTTATATCCGCCGAAAGGGTTAAATTGTTTGATTACAGGACCCACTGGATCTGGGAAAACCTATTTTGCTCATGCCATGTTTCAATTTGCTAAAGCAAATGAAGTGATTAGTGCTGATAAAGAACTTATTGTATTTAACTGTGCGGATTATGCGAATAACCCTGAGCTTTTAATGAGTCATTTATTTGGTTATGCTAAAGGAGCATTTACTGGGGCGGATGAGGAAAAAACAGGAGTGATTGATCAAGCAGATCACAGTATGCTTTTTCTAGATGAAATTCATCGTTTGCCGCCAGAAGGTCAAGAAATGATTTTTTATTTTATGGATCATGGTACATATAGCCGCTTAGGTGAAACCGGTAAGCCCCATGCTGCTGAAGTACGCATTATTGGGGCGACGACCGAAGATCCTAATTCGAGCCTGCTAGACACATTTGTTCGTCGGATTCCAATTAACATACAATTGCCTTCTTTTGCATCGCGGCCTGCTTTTGAAAAAGTCGATTTAGTAAAAGTGATGGTCTCTCATGAAGCGCATCGAATTCAACGAACGATTTCACTCACGGAAGATGTGGTAAAAGCATTAATCGGTAGTGTCAGTTATGGTAACATTGGGCAGTTAAAATCAAATGTTCAACTCGTTTGTGCCAGAGGCTTTTTGAATCATATGCATGAAGAACAAATTGATATTACCATTGAAGACGTGCCAGAAGGGATTCGTTCGGGGCTGATTTTATTAGCTGATAACCGAGGGACATCAAACGAGCTCTCACAAAATCTCGAGTCAAAATTAGTGATTCAACCAAATGAAGATAGTTTAAATATCCAGGCCGATTCTTATGAACTACCTTATAATTTGTATGATATTATTGGCGATAAAGCTGAACTATTAAAAGCTGATGGGATTGATCAAGAAACGATTAATCATTTTATCTCGACGGATATTAATGTTCATTTAAAGTCATTTTACAAAGATCATGGATTTTCTTTTTATGCAGATAATAAATTAAGTGAGTTTGTTGATCGTAAAATTATTGAGCTGACAAATCGGATTTATTCCATGGTCACAGAACGTTTGGGAAATGATTTCCAATCTAACTTTGTCTACGCGATGAGTTTACACATCAGTTCTTTTCTGAAAAAATTACAGTTAGGAGAAAAAAGGGAAGTAAATGATAATATTCGAGAAATGGTTACAGCTTACCCGGAAGAATTAAAATTAGCTCAAGAGATTCAGCAATACATCGGAGAATGGTTTAATATTATTATTCCTGAAAGTGAGATTTATTATTTGGCTGTTTTGTTGGTATCTTTGAGAAGTGCTTCGCAAGTTGGACGTATTGGCGTAGTAGTAGGTGCTCATGGAAATAGTACGGCTACAAGTATGGTAGACGTGGTCAAACAGTTGCTAGATGTTGATCAAGTAACAGCAGTAGATATGCCGCTTGATATGCCGCCTAAAATTGCTTTTGAAAAATTAAAACAAGCGGTCCTTTCGGTTCATGAAGGTAGTGGTGTTTTACTATTAGTTGACATGGGCTCTTTAGCAACTTTTAATGAAAAAATTCAAAGAGAAACAGGCGTATTTGTGCGTACAATCGATATGGTTACAACTCCGCTAGTTTTAGAATCTGTACGTAAAGCTTCTGTCTTTGGGACAAGTTTAGATGATTTGTATGAATCTTTGAAACACTTTCATGGCTATAGTACTTTGGAATCACTGCCTGCAGCTTTGACAGAAAATCATTTGCCCAAAGCAATTCTTGCAATTTGCGCTTCTGGAGAAGGGACAGCGGTTCATATAAAGAACATGATCCAAACGACGCTTGATAAAAAACGGATTAAAGATGTTGAAGTATTGACTGTATCTGCGGTGGATTTAAGCCAGTTGCTGCCTGAAATCCAAAAACATTATCAAGTCATTGCAGCAACCGGTGTCGTTGATCCGCAATTAGCTGCGCCATTTATTACACTAGAAAATTTTATTACACAAAATACAGATGAATTAATCGATCAATTGCTTTTAAACCACCAAGAGGTAGAAACTAAAGAACCTTTAGTATTTGATGAATCTGAGACAAGAGAAGTTTGTCTTAATTATTTAGAAAAGAATTTTACATTTTTAAATCCACAAAAATTAATCGATCCTTTATTACAATTTACTGAAGAAGTGATGAATAATTGGCAGATAGCAAGTGAAGAACAAGGCTTTCGTATAAACTTTCTTTTACATGCAGCAGGAATGGTCGAAAGAGCTGCTTTACAGCAACCGTTATCGACTTCTGAAGAGGAGAAACAAAAATTGTTAAATGACCCAGATTACGAAAGCCTGCATATTCAAGTATTGTCTTTAAGTAGAGTGTTAAATTTAACTTTTCCTATTACAGAAGAGGTCTATTTACTTGCCTTAATCAACCATCAAATAGTTGATTAAGGTAGTAAACAATACACTAAAAGATACACAAGCGGTAGTGTATCTTTTAGTGTATTGTTTTATTTTGTCTTAAATTAGAGTTATACCGCTAGTGTATCGCTTATTTTTGGCACGGAATTTGCTTTTATATAAATAGAGGAGGTGTGTCAGGGAATAAATCAATGAAGATTAAGGAGGCGGTCAAATCTTGGAAATACGCTTAGCACGCATTGATGATCGCTTGATTCATGGGCAAGTCACAACATCATGGACTAAACGAATAGATGTTAATCGAATTATTGTTGTTAGTGATGAAGTGGCGTTTGATCATCTGAGCAAATTTCTTTTACAACAAGCAGCGCCACCTGGGATCAACGCAAATGTTGTTACAGTGGACAAAATGCTGGAAGTTTTTACTAGTGAATTATTCAAAACGCAAAAGGTCATGCTATTATTTACGAATCCGCAAGACGTTGAGAGATTAGTACGTGGAGGCTTAAAGTTGCAATCATTGAATATTGGCGGAATGCGTTTTGAAAATGGCAAGCAGATGATTACAAACTTCGTTTCAGTGGATAAAAAAGATCGAGCATCTTTTTATTACCTGACAAAACAAGGAATTGAATTAGAAGTTCGTAAAGTACCAACTGATCGCAAAATTAATTTAATTGATTTGTTGGATAAAAAAGAAAAAACAAAGTAGCAAAAATTTGGAAATTAGGGGGTAAGAAAATGGTAGGAATCATCCTAGCAAGTCATGGAGACTTTGCTGATGGGATTTTGGAATCAGCAACAATGATTTTTGGCGAACAAGAAAATGTTGCTTCTTGTGTGTTGAAGCCAAGCGAAGGTCCTGACGACATAAAGAAAAAAATGGAAGACGCTATTAACTCATTTGATGATCAAGAAGAAATTCTTTTTTTGATTGATTTATGGGGGGGCACACCGTTTAACCAAGCCAATAGTTTGTTTGAAGAACATAAAGACAAATGGACCATTGTCGCAGGTATGAATTTGCCAATGGTAATTGAAGCCTTTGCTTCGCGACTTTCAATGGACTCTGCCCAGCAAATTGCAACGGCTATTATTCCTAGTGCAACAGATGGGGTCAAAGTAAAACCTGAAGAGTTGGCACCAGCTGGAGGCAATACTGGGGCAGACGATGCAGGTGCGCCAGAAGAACCTAAAGGCTCTTTGCCTGAAGGAACAGTAGTTGGTGATGGGAAAATAGAATATGTGTTAGCGCGTATCGATTCTCGTCTTTTGCACGGGCAAGTAGCGACGAACTGGGCAAAAGCAACAGGTCCAAACCGGATTATCGTCGTCAGTGATGCGGTTGCTCAAGATAGCTTGCGTAAAAGTCTCATTGAGCAAGCAGCACCACCAGGAGTTAAAGCCAATGTTGTTCCCATTAAAAAAATGATCGAAGTAGACAAAGATCCACGTTTTGGTAAAACAAAAGCTCTGTTACTTTTTGAAAATCCAGAAGATATGTTAAAAGCAATTGAAGGCGGCGTAGACGTCCATGAAGTAAATATCGGCTCTATGGCTCACTCCAAAGGAAAAGTAGTTGTGAATAATGTTATTTCTATGGATGAAAAAGATATTGAAGCATATGAACGGATGGAAGAATTAGGCGTAAAATTTGATGTTCGTAAAGTGCCGAGCGATTCAAGTGGTCGCCTGAATGATTTGCTCAAAAAAGCAAAAGCTGGATTACAAAATGCTAAGTAAAAAATAGTAAAGAATTAGGAGGTTTATTATGTCAGATTTAAATGCAATTCAGATGATATTGGTCGTAGTTGTTGCATTTTTTGCTGGGATGGACGGAATTTTAGACCAATTTCAATTCCACCAACCTTTAGTTGCATGTACATTGATTGGACTTGTAACCGGTAATTTAGAGATTTGTGTTATGCTAGGCGGCTCATTACAAATGATTGCTTTAGGATGGGCGAATGTTGGTGCAGCTGTGGCGCCAGATGCTGCCCTAGCATCGGTAGCTTCTGCAATTATTTTAGTTTTAGGGGGTCAACAACAAGCGGGTATTTCAACTTCAATCGCTGTTGCCATTCCTTTAGCTGTAGCAGGTCTATTTTTGACGATGATCGTTCGTACACTTGCAGTTCCAGTTGTTCATGGAATGGATAAAGCAGCCGAACAAGGAAGTTATCGTAAAATTGAATGGTTACATGTGTTAGCAGTTTGTATGCAAGGATTACGTATTGCACTTCCAGCAGGAGCATTATTATTTATTCCTGCAACAACCGTTCGTTCATTTTTAGAATCCATGCCTCAATGGTTAACTGATGGTATGGAAATCGGTGGTGGCATGGTTGTAGCAGTTGGGTATGCAATGGTTATCAATATGATGTCTAGTCGTGAAGTATGGCCGTTCTTTATTTTAGGATTTGCCATCGCAGCGGTTACCGATTTAACATTAATTGCTATTGGAGCGATTGGTATTGCGTTAGCACTTATTTATATCTCGCTTTCAAAACAAGGTGGCTCTTCCGCAGGCGGCGGTGGAAACGGCGGCTCTGGCGATCCACTTGGCGACATACTCAATGACTATTAAGGCTTGTAAAAGGAGGAGATAACTCATGGCAGAGGAAAAAGTAAAATTATCAAAACGAGATCGCTTAAATGTTGCATGGCGTAATACCTTTACCCAAGGTTCATGGAACTATGAACGGATGCAAAACGGCGGCTTTGTTTATGCAATGATTCCCGCAATTAAGAAATTATACCCAAATAAAGAAGACCGTAAGTTGGCGTTACAACGTCACTTGGAATTTTATAACACACACCCTTACTTAACCGCTCCTGTACTTGGTGTAACACTAGCGATGGAAGAAGAACGTGCTGGTGGGGCGCCGATTGATGACGTTGCTATTCAAGGGGTCAAAGTTGGAATGATGGGACCTTTAGCAGGTGTCGGAGACCCAGTATTCTGGTTTACCGTTCGACCAATGCTAGGTGCTTTAGGCGCTTCTTTAGCACTCGGTGGTAATGTAATGGGTCCAATCATTTTCTTCTTAGCTTGGAATATTATTCGTTGGGCGTTTCTATGGTATACACAAGAATTCGGCTATAAAGCAGGGTCAGCGATTACGGATGACTTGTCGGGTGGTTTGTTGCAGGATGTTACCCGAGGTGCTTCTATTTTAGGGATGTTTGTTCTGGCCTCGCTGGTGGAACGATGGGTTAATATTGACTTTCAGCCCGTTGTTTCAAGAACACCACTGCAAAAGGGCGCTTACGTTGACTGGTCCAACATACCAATGTCACCAAAAGGATTGCAGTCAGCCTTTCAACAAGTAGATGAACAAGGTAAAGCATTATCAAGCGTTGATGTAACGACCTTACAAGATAACTTGGATGAATTAATTCCAGGTTTAGCCGGTTTACTACTAACCTTTTTGTGTATGTGGTTATTACGTAAAAATGTTTCTCCAATTATCATTATTCTTGGTTTGTTTGTTTTTGGTGTTGTTGGTCACGTGCTCGGTTTGTTATAATTTTGATTCATATGATGGGCAAAAACAGTATTCCAAACGTTTTTGTTTTTGGGATAGGCTGTTTTTGTCCTATCTTTTTTGTACATAAAAATGTTTCATGCTAAAATTAAATTTAAGGTGGGTTGATAAGATGGTACAATCGTTAAATACAAAAGTTGACTTAACAATGGATGCCACATCTTTTGTAGGTTTAGCTAAATATGGCCAGGTCTTAATTGGCGACAAAGCATTTGAATTTTATAACTCAAAAAATGCACAAGATTACATCCAAATTCCTTGGGAAGAAGTCGATTATGTCGTCGCGAGTGTGTTGTTTAAAGGAAAATGGATTCCGCGTTATGCTATAGAAACGAAAAAGGATGGTACATTTAACTTTGCTTCAAAAGATACCAAAAAAGTTTTACGCGCTATGAGACCTTATGTTGCTTATGATCATATGGTACAAGCAAACAGTTTTTTCAAAGTGATCAAAAATGGTCTACTTTCTTTCGGGAAGAAAAAGAAGAGTTCAAAATGAAAGGTAACAATTTTTTATTAGCTCATAGGGAAAATTTATTTTTCTTATGAGTTTTTTTCTTAATAGTTAAAATAGTTCTCTGTAATTATTGCTCAATGCAGTTTTACTATAAATTGGCTCAAGGTAAATAAGGGATAGGAACATTACTTTTATCTAAGCTTCTGTTAAAAATAACAATACATCGTTGAAAAAACATGATATGATAAATATGTGAGTAGTTGTAGGGATTTCACAGATAAAGGAGGCAAGTATGATGGAAAGTTTGTTGCTCACAATCGGGTTTATTGGTTTAGCGTTAGCTGTGTTAACACCGCTTACTAAAATTGCCTCTCTTGTGACACTTGCTAGTTTTACCGTTTACTTTTATATGATTGGGGTAGAAAACTGGCTTCCACTGGTGTTGTTTGTTTTTGGTTTACTTTTAATTGTTTTTGAAATTTTTGTTCCAGAATTTGGTGTGGCAGGCATCGTAGGAGCGATTTTATTAATTGCTGGTTTATATTGGACCGTAGGAGACTTAATGCAAACTGTGCGAGATTTAAGCATGGCGGTTGTCATTACGACAGCCCTAGTCGTATATCTTGCTAAAAGAGGTTACTCGTTGACTAATGTGAATAAACTTGTCTTGCAGACCAATTTGCCTGCCGGAAGTCAAGCCAAAACAGAAAAACACAGACCAAATCTATATCCGGGGCTGACCGGAGTTGCTAAAACACCTCTAAGGCCTTCTGGAAAAGCAACATTTGGTACTGAAGAAGGACCATTATTTGATGTTTTAAGCACAGAAGAGTTTATCTCGTTGGGAACACCTATTGTTATTGAACAAGTGCAAGGAACAAAAATTTTGGTAAGAAAACAAAAAATAAAAGATGGAGGATAAATTTATGAATAATGGATTACAAATCGGGAGCGGCTTTATTGGTATAACTATTGCTGCTGTTTTTATCATTATTTTACTGATCATTTTCTTAAGATTCGTACCTGTGGGTCTTTGGGTCACCGCTTATTTTTCAGGAGTTAAAGTGGGGATTGGTACACTTGTCGGAATGCGTTTGCGACGAGTGAATCCACAGCGTATTATACGTCCACTAATCAAAGCAACCAAAGCTGGTTTAGCTCTTTCAACGAATCAGTTAGAAGCCCATTTCCTAGCTGGTGGAAATGTGGACAGAGTAATCGATGCTTTGATTGCCTCACAACGAGCAGAAATTGATTTAGAATTTGAAAAAGCGGCTGCAATCGACTTAGCGGGTCGTGATGTTTTTGAGGCAGTTCAAGTGTCTGTTAATCCTAAAGTGATTGAAACGCCCAAGGTATCAGCTGTAGCTAAAAATGGGATTGAACTTATTGTAAAAGCTAAAGTAACTGTTCGCGCCAACATTGAACGTTTAGTTGGGGGTGCTGGAGAGGATACAATTATTGCCCGCGTAGGGGAAGGGATTGTTACTACAGTAGGCTCTTCAGAAAAACATGAGGCAGTTTTAGAAAATCCAGATTCAATGTCAAAAACGGTTTTGAAAAAAGGTCTTGACTCGGGAACCGCATTTGAAATCTTATCGATTGATATCGCAGATGTTGATGTGGGACGTAATATTGGTGCGCAATTACAAACAGACCAATCTGAAGCAGATAAAAATATTGCCCAAGCAAAAGCTGAAGAACGTCGTTCAATGGCGATTGCTCAAGAACAAGAAATGCGGGCAGAAGTCGTACAAGCTGAATCACAAGTTCCATTAGCAATGGCTGAAGCTTTGCGTCAAGGAAACCTTGGTGTGATGGACTATTATAAATTGCAAAATGTTGAATCAGATACTAAAATGAGAAAGTCTATCTCTGACCAAGCAGATCAAACAGAAGAAGAGTGATAGTATGTTGGATTTTTTTGATTCGATCATTGAATTTCTTTTAGATTATGCTTCTTTATTTTTTGTTTTAATTGTGTTTGTTCTGAACCTATCAAGAAGACGTTCCAAAAAGAGAAAAGAAAATCATAAGCGGCAAAATATTTCACGCTCCTCAGGGAATAATCCTCACAAAAGCAACCAAAAAGGAGCTAATTCTCAAGTGACAAAAGAAGAACGACAAACCAAAAACAGAAGAAATGTAAATCAACAGCAAAGGCGGCAAGCAAAACCTGCTAGCCAGACAAAAGTAAAAAAGCAGATTGCTCAACCGCAAAGGCAAGCTAAAAGTAATCAACATTTGTCAAATAACAATATACCAGCTAGAGGAGATTCTTTTGGCAATAAACGACAAACCACAAAGCCGACTGGGACTGGTAAGGCAGCAGCTAAAAAGAAGAACGGAAAGAAAAATATTAAGGGGAATCTTGCTGGTAAGGAGTTAGTCAATGCGGTTATTTATAAAGAAATATTAGACAAACCGTTAACATTGCGAGATGAAGATAAATAAAATTATGGGGAAGCTATCAATTAAGTGATGGCTTCTTTTTATACTTGATGTAAAAGGTATAACTAAGCTAAATGAGCGGTTTGCTATCATAAAATCGTTGACAAATTAAACTCGTTTAACTTAACAACGAAGTTTGCTATAATAGGTGGGAGTCTAAACGGAAAGAAGGAAATAATTATGTCACGAATTGAACGTTTGCGGGAAAAAATGCATCAAGAAGAAATAGACGGTTTTTTAATAACGAGTGCTTATAATTTGCGTTATTTCACAAATTTCACTGGAACGACCGGCTTAGCACTTATCACCGGTGAACAGGCTTTTTTTGTCACAGATTTTCGTTATACCCAACAAGCTGCTAAGCAAGCAAAAGGATTTGAGATTGTTAAAAATAGTGGCAATATTTTTGAAACAGTAGCCCAACTTGTACAAAGTAAGGGAGTCAATGCACTTGCGTTTGAAGAAGACTATATCAGTTTTTCTGAATACAGCTTGCTTGAAGAGCTGATAACAGAAAGTGCGCTAATCCCAATTTCTGGTCTGCTGGAAAGCTTGCGGGAAGTAAAAGACGAACAAGAAATAGAGAAAATTAAACAAGCTTGTCATATTGCAGACCAAGGGTTTGAACACGTATTAAAGATGGTTCAACCTGGAATGACTGAAATTGAGGTGGCCAATCAGTTAGATTTCTTTATGCGTTCATTAGGAGCTAACGGTGTGTCTTTTGATACGATTGTGGCTTCTGGAACACGATCTGCAATGCCTCACGGCGTGGCAAGTAATAAAACAATTGAACAAGGTGATATTATCACGCTGGACTTTGGCTGTTATTACGAAGGATATGTTTCTGATATGACGCGGACTTTTGCTATTGGAGATCCAGGTGAAAAGATAAAAGAAATTTATCAAATTGTATTAGACGCTCAGTTAAAAGTGATTGAAGCAGCCAAGCCAGGCATAAGCGGGATTGAATTAGATGCGGTTGCCCGTGAACATATTGCTTCTTTTGGTTATGGTGAAGATTTTGGTCATTCAACTGGACATGGGATTGGCTTGGATATCCATGAAGGTCCTAATGTATCTTCACGCGCAGAAAATGTATTTGTACCAGGAAATGTCATTACGGATGAACCAGGTATTTATTTACCAGAAATTGGTGGCGTTAGAATCGAAGATGATTTATTAATTACTTCTACTGGCAATGAGATATTAACTCATTCACCAAAAGAATTGATTATTTTATGATTTGTTCAAATTTTAGTATTTATTGAGTTTTAATTTGGCTTATCTGTAAATTAAATGATAAACTAAAAAGTGAAAAGCAATCCTAAAATGGAGGAATCTAAATGGCTGATGAAAAAAATTTTGTTTTAGATGCAAATCAGGAACTAGGAGATATTGTGATTGCTCCTGAGGTCATCGAGGTAATTATAGGAATTGCTGCTTCAAAAGTTGAAGGCGTCTATCGCATGCAAGGGAATTTTGCTAACAATGTTACAGAATTATTAGGGCGTTCCACTTATGGTAAGGGCGTTTATTTAACAATGGATGAAACAGGAATTAAAGTAGATATCTACATTTATATGAAATATGGGGTCTCTGTTCCCAAAGTAGCAATGGACATGCAAAATCGAGTGAAACAACAAGTTCTGTTTATGACAGATGTGGAACTTTCTGAAGTCAATGTTCATGTTGTTGCTATGATCCCAGAAAAAACTGAGCAGTTAGATTTAGATGATTTTTTTGAAAACGATGAGGAAGAAAATGAGTAAAGAGTTATCCAGGCATAAAATCAGACAAAAAGCTGTACAAGCTTTATTTCCACTAGATGTAAACCAGGTATTGGAGAAAAAAGATGCAATTAATGCTGTTTTAGAATTAGAGTACGCTGAAATAGTAGATAAGAATCAGGAGCACTTTGTTCCCGCTTATTTAGATTTTTTAGTTACAGGTGTTTGTGAGAACAAAGATGAGCTTGATGAAAAAATCAAAAATCATTTGCGCAAAGGTTGGCGTATTGAAAGGTTATCTAAAATGGACTTAATTATTCTTCGCATTGGATTATTTGAAATGTTATATGTGGAAGACGTCCCTAACAAAGTGGCATTAAATGAAGCTATCGAACTAACAAAGACTTTTAGTGATGAACAATCGCGTAAATTTGTAAATGGTATTTTATCAGCAGTAAATGCAGAAATTGAGGCTAGCTTATAAGCTAGCTTCTTTTGTTGAAAAGATAAAGTTATGCTAGAATAAAAAAATAATATGAGAAAGTGTGATCGATCATGGCAGAGTTGATTAAAGGCAGAGAGCTAGCAGATAATATGCAAGAGCAGATGCGCTTGGAAGTTGCAGATTTAAAAAAACAAAATATCACTCCAGGGTTAGTTGTTTTTTTAATAGGAGACGATCCTGCAAGTAAAACCTATATAAAAAATAAGGAAATCGCTGCTCAAAAAATTGGCATACAGTCAAAGTTAGAAAATTTTCCCGCAGATATCAGCGAGGCAGAATTATTGTCTGAAATAAAAAAATATAACAATGATCCCAATTATCATGGGATTTTAGTACAATTACCCTTGCCGGAGCATATTGATGAGCAAAAAGTACTGCTTACCATTGATCCTAAAAAAGATGTCGACGGTTTTCATCCGGTAAATATGGGAAAACTCTTACTAGGCCAGCCCGAAGCCATCCCATGTACCCCTTATGGTATTATGAAGATGTTTGAAGCTTATGAAATTGGACTAGCTGGAAAAAACGCTTTGGTTATTGGACGCAGTAATATTGTAGGTAAGCCAATGGCTCAACTGCTTTTAGCGCAAAATGCGACTGTAACGATGGCTCATTCATATACAAAAAAATTACCAGCCTTAGCTAGACAAGCGGATATCATTGTATCAGCAGTAGGCAAAGGCCATTTTGTAACAAAAGAATTTATCAAAAAAGGCGCTGTCGTCATTGATGTAGGCATGAATCGTGACGAAAATGGGAAGTTAATTGGGGATGTAAAATTTGATGAAGTTGAGCCTCTTACCAGCTTTATTACGCCTGTTCCTAAAGGGGTTGGACCGATGACAATCACTATGTTAATGCAACAAACAATCGAAGCTTGCAAACGTCAGGAGTTAGATTAGCTGATGGAATATTTAACAGTCAGTGCACTTACTAAGTATCTAAAAAGAAAATTTGATGCGGATCCTTATTTAGAAAAAGTTTTTTTAACAGGGGAGATTTCCAATTTCCGCTTACGCCCAAATCATCAGTATTTTAATATAAAAGATGATAAAGCCAAGATTTCGGCAGTGATGTTTAAAAATGCTTTTCGTAAATTGGAGTTTCAGCCTGAAGAAGGTATGAAAGTAATGGTTGTAGGACGCATCTCGATTTATGAAACAACAGGGAATTACCAAATTTATATCGACCAAATGCAACCTGATGGTATTGGGGCCTTGTATCAGGCTTATGAGCAATTGAAAAAAAAGTTAGATGCTGAAGGTTTATTTCGTTTACCCAAAAAGTCCCTGCCCAAGTTTCCCAAAAGAATTGCTGTTTTAACAAGTCCTAGCGGAGCAGTGATTCGAGATATCATCACAACGACTAAAAGAAGATACCCTATCGCTCAAATTGTTTTGTTTCCAACGGTTGTCCAAGGGGATAAAGCAGCAGACGATGTGGTTAGAAACATTCAACGCGTACAAAAAATGGGAAACTTTGACACAGTAATTATTGGTCGCGGCGGTGGTTCGATTGAGGACTTATGGCCCTTTAATGAAGAACGGGTCGCTAGGGCTATTGCCTCTTGTGACCTTCCGGTGATTTCATCTGTTGGACATGAAACAGATACAACGATCGCCGATTTAGTAGCTGATGTTCGAGCTGCTACGCCGACAGCGGCAGCTGAGCTAGCTGTGCCTGTCTTAACAGAAGAAATATTACGAATTGAAGAAAAACAAGCGCGCTTACAACAAGCCTACATTCGACAAATTCAGCGGAAACAAGAACGTTTCCAAAGAGTGCAGAATTCTTATATTTTTCGACAGCCAGAACGATTATATGAAGCACAATCAATTAAACTAGACCAGCTAAATCAGCGAATGCACCAAACGTTGCAACGGTTGGTTTATGAAAAAGAAAAAGCTTATACTCAGATAAATTACCGTCTGCAACAGTCAGCACCTGTGGCAAAAGTAAAAGAGACAAAACAGGAAGTAGAATACCTAAAAGAGCGATTACAAAAACAAATCTGGCAAATACTTTCCAAAAAACAACAAGCTTTTGAACAGACAGTACAAGCATTGGACTTATTAAGCCCTTTAAAGATTATGGGACGAGGGTATAGTTATACTACTAAAGACGAAAAGGTCATAAAGTCTGTTCATGAATTGGCTAAAGAAGATCAATTGAATATTCATTATAAGGATGGCCAAGTACAAACTAGGGTGGTCGAAATTGAGGAGGATAAAGATGGCAGAGGAGACATTTGAAGAATCACTGGAAGAACTAGAAAAAATTGTGACTCGCTTAGAGCAAGGAGATGTGCCTTTAGAAGAAGCTTTAGATGCGTTCCAAAAAGGGATGGATCTAAGCAAGCAATGTAAGGATACCTTATCTAAGGCAGAAAAAACTTTAACAAAGATGATGACTGAAGAGGATAAAGAAGAACCATTTGAAGAGGAAGATCAATGAACGATTTAGCAACATGGCAAGAAGACAAGTTACCGGAAGTTGAAAAGCAGATAGAAGATTTTATTAAGACACATACGGCAAATGAGCAATTACAAGAGAGCATGCTGTATTCAATCAACGCTGGAGGCAAACGTATCCGTCCTTTGTTGTTACTAGCGACTGTTGCTGCTTTTGGAAAAAATATTACAAAGCAAGCCTACCAAGTGGCGGCAGCTTTAGAGATGGTCCATACTTATTCGCTTATTCATGATGATCTACCGGCGATGGATGATGATTATTTACGTCGTGGTCAAGCGACCAATCATGTGGTGTTTGGTGAAGCTTTAGCCATCTTAGCTGGTGATGCGTTGTTAACGAGTTCTTTTGAGCTAGTCGCTGAAATAAAGCTAGAAGCAACCTCTAAAAATCGTTTGCTACATTTACTGGCAAAATCGGCTGGAGCTAGTGGGATGATTGCTGGACAAGTACGTGATATCCAAAGTGAGCAAGAGCAGCTGTCTTTTTCTGAGTTGACAGCACTTCATCAAAAGAAAACAGGAGCTTTAATTCGTTTTGCTGTAGTTGGCGGAGGGATTTTAGCCGATCAAAGCGAACGAGTATTAAGTCAGTTAGATAATTTTGCCTCCTATTTGGGGTTAGCCTTTCAAATTAGAGATGACTTGCTTGATGAGTTGGCAACAACTGAGAAAATGGGGAAGAAAACGCAAAAAGATAGTGCCGCAGGGAAAAATACATATCCAGCTTTATTAGGAGTAGAACAAGCAAAAGCAGCACTTACTACTCAGTTAGCTCAAGCACGCAAGATACTTGCTAATTTATCTTTTAACGATTTTGATCCCACTTTATTACAAGAGATGATTCAGTTATTTGAATTGGAAAGAGGCAGTCAATGAAAAAAGAACGAGTAGATGTTTTAGCTTTTCAACAAGGTCTTTTTGAAACAAGAGAACAAGCTAAAAGAGGGATCATGGCTGGTACAGTTTACACACAAAAAAATCAGCGTTTAGATAAGCCTGGTGAAAAGCTCCCTCAAGATACGATACTTAAACTTATTGGTGAACCATTGCCTTATGTTTCACGTGGTGGATTAAAGTTGGAAAAAGCCTTAGAAGTATTTGATTTTCATGTAAAGAATAAAATTTTGCTTGATATCGGAGCCTCAACTGGTGGATTTACCGATTGTGCTTTACAAAATGGGGCCAAGTTAAGTTATGCGCTTGATGTTGGCTATAATCAACTAGCTTGGAAAATTAGACAGGATCCACGCGTAGTGGTCATGGAAAGAAGAAATTTTCGCTACTGTAAGCCGGAAGATTTTACTAGAGGTAAACCTGAAGTGGCTACAATTGATGTATCGTTTATTTCATTGAAAAAAATTTTGCCAGCTCTTTATCCAATACTGACCAATCAAGGCAATGTAATGGCACTCATTAAGCCTCAGTTTGAAGCGGGAAAAAACTCTGTTGGAAAAAAAGGGATCATTCACGATCCTGTCGTTCACCAAGAAGTGTTAGAAGATATTATACATTTTGCCCTACAGGAAAATTATAATTTACAAGCGCTAAATTACTCACCGGTTACAGGTGGAGGCGGAAATATTGAATTTATCGCGCATTTTGAAAAAACTGACCAATCTGGAAACGACCATTCAAATATAAATTTGGGACAATTAGTGGCCAAAGCTCATAATAATTTAGATAAATAAAGAAAGAAACGTCAAGAGCGTTTCTTTTTTTGTGCTGGCAGAAACTTCCTATACTGTCTTTTATTATTAATTAAAATAAGCTATGATAAGTACGAATTGAATAAAAATACAAAGATACAGGAATAATATAAATATTTTTACTAGGGGGATTTACATGCGAAAAGAAGAAAGACACCAGTTAATTATCCAATTAATAGAAGAAGAAAGTATACAAAAACAAGAAGAATTAGTCGCAGCTTTACAAGCACGCAATGCTGAAGTCACACAGGCTACTGTTTCAAGAGATATTAAAGAGTTAAAATTGATTAAAGTTCCAGCAGCAAACGGTGGCTATCGCTATAGTATTCCTGTAGAATCAGACGAAGATATGAGTGAAAAATTAAATAAATTACTAAAAAATGCTTTTGTATCATTAGATCAGATGGATAAATTTGTCGTTTTAAAAACATTGCCAGGCAACGCCTCTGCGATTGCGAATTTGATTGATAAATACTTTGATGAAGAATTATTCGCTATTTTAAATGACGATGATAATATCTTGATGATTGCTAAAACCATTCAAGATAAAGAAAATCTATTTCAAGCATTGCAAAAGTATACTCAATAAAGGAGAGCTTCACATGTTATTAGAGTTGTCCATTGAAAATTTTGCCATTATAAAAAAATTGCACTTAACTTTTCATCAGGGAATGACGGCTTTGACAGGAGAGACCGGTGCCGGTAAATCAATTATTATCGACGCTATGGGACTTTTAGCAGGAGGAAGAGGATCGACCGATTATATCCGACAAGGCAAACAAAAATGTGTGCTAGAAGGTTTATTTGAATTACCGAAGGTCCCTTCTTTTAATTCATTACTGAACGACCTAGGAATTGATCAACAAGACGAGCTATTAATTATTCAACGCGATATTATGAATTCTGGGAAAAGCATTTGTCGAGTGAATGGTAGAATTGTTACCTTAGGAAACTTAAAGCGGATCGGTGCTTATCTAGTTGATATTCAAGGTCAAAATGAACACCAAGACCTTTTGCAGCCAGAAAAACACTTACAGTTAGTAGATAGTTTTGGTTCTCAAGCTTTTAAAGACGAATTATCCGATTTTAAAAAGACCTATAACGAATTTCGTGAATTAGAAAGAAAAGTACGAACGATTCAAGAAAATGAACAATCTTACATACAGCGGATTGACATGCTAGCGTTCCAAAAAAGGGAAATTGAAGAGGCAAACTTACAGATAGATGAAGAGGAAAAGCTGACTGAAGAGCGTGATAAATTAACGAACTTCCAAAAAATTGTTGATGCCTTTGCTAAAAGTCATGAAATTTTAGCGGGTGAAACCGACAACAGCTTAGATGGCATAGGCATTGCTGCTCAGGAGATACAAGAAGTAGCCCATTTGGATAAAGAATATGAACAAATTAATGAAAGTTTACAAAATGCTTACTACACACTACAAGATGCTGCAGGGGAAATTTCCAGCGTACTTGACCAATTAGAACTAGATGAAGGGCGCTTAGAAGAAGTAAACGCACGTTTAGAAGTTATTCACCAACTTAAACGTAAATACGGAGAATCAATTGCTTTTATTTTAGATTATTACAAAAAAATAACAGAAGAATTAGCACAAGCCGATGATACAGGCAACCGTTTAGAAGAATTGCAACTTAATTTGGAGAAGAAACATAATGAGATTTGTAAAAAAGCCGAGAAGTTGCATTCACAACGAAAGAACATTGCTCATAAACTAGAAAAAGATATTTTGCAAGAACTGGCGGACCTATATCTTGAAAACACTCAATTTGAGGTGCGCTTTTCTGATGGAAAGAAAGAATTAAATAAAAATGGGTTTGATCAAGTGGAGTTTTATATCACAACAAATCCAGGGGAGCCCTTAAAACCATTAGCAAAAGTTGCTTCAGGCGGAGAATTATCACGCATTTTATTGGCAGTAAAGTCGATTTTTTCCAAAGCCCAAGAAAAAACAAGTATTGTTTTTGATGAGGTAGATACAGGAGTGAGCGGAAGGGTCGCACAGGCTATTGCCGAAAAAATCAGTGGTATTGCTTCTGGCTCTCAAGTACTGTGTATTACTCATTTGCCTCAAGTCGCAGCTGCAGGAGATTATCAGTACTTAATCAGTAAAGAAATCCAGGATGGCAGAACGAGAACCATTGTAAAGGAAATTGATACTACTAAGCGTATTAGAGAGATTGCCCGCATGCTTTCTGGTGCAGAAATTACTGAGCTGACATTGGAAAATGCAAAAGAAATGCTGACACAAGCAGGAAAAATCGGATAAAAAAAGCAGCTCCTACCGATTAGGAGCTGCATTGTCGTTGGAATTTTTAGACAAGTGCTGCTACAGCACTCAATACAACTGTACCGATTGTGACAATTAACATAATCCAAATAACTACTTTGGTCACTTTGGAAAAAGTGCTTGTTGGTTTTTTATCTCGCATGTGTATTCATCCTTTTAATATGATAATGACAGTTTACAACCTAAATCTTCAGAAAACAAGAAAACAACTTAAAAACTATAAAAGATTTTTTTTCTTTAAAATTCTGATAGTAACCCAGCTGATAATCACGGTTCCTACCATAATAATCCAAAACGCATAGGGATTTTTAGCAATAGGTAATTTAACATTCATTCCATAGATTCCACCAATAATCGTAGGTATTGTTAAGACAATGGTCACTGAAGTAAGTATCTTCATCACATTATTCAAGTTGTTAGAAACGGCCGATGAAAAAGTGTCATTCATATGCGTAGCAAACTTTAAATGAATATTGGCTGAGGTTAAGGCCTGCTGGGTTTCTACTAAAATATCATGTAAATGATTTTTTAAAGCATGATTTTCTTGGAACAATTCTGTATGCGCAAAAGCTGTTAAAGTTTTCAAGTTTGCCGAGGTCGCTTCATCAAAGGAAACTAAGCTTTTTTGAATATCCATTATTTGATAGAGCTGTTCATTTTGAGTGGAAACTTTAATTTGATTTTCTAGATGGTCCAACTTCGTTTTGGTCTGCTTTAAACAACGGTTAAATGAAAGGACGACTTGCCATAAGATCTCTAATAAAATATTCATTTCAGGATTATTGTCGTTTGGTTTGAAATAATGTTCTTTAATTCTTTTAAAAAAAGGAAGTGGATACTTTGTCACTGTAATAATTCGGTTTTCGGGTGTTATAATCAAAGATAACGGATAAGTTTCAAATTGTTGAAAGCCTGAGGGGCTAGTCATCTCATAGGGAAATTGAAGGAGCAAAAGAACTGCTTTTTTCATTATCTTTTGTTGTAACCCCTCACTACGCGAATTTTCTTCATCATCTAAAACGGCAGATAGATAATCTTTAGGCAATTTATAAGTCTTGGTTAAAGTATCTATTTCTTGTGAAGTAGGATCTTCCACATGCAACCACATGGTATTTTTGGTGTTTTGGTCTTGTTTAATTAGGTAGTTATTATGAATTGTATAATAAAGCATGGATTTTCTCCCTCATTTTCCGTCTATTTGACCTAAGATTTACTTTTATTTTAACAGAAATTTTAAGAACAATGAAATAACTACATGAAAAGTACAAGGAAGTTATTTGTTATTAGAAAGGACTACATATTATGTCTACATTTTCACCGATTTTTTTGTTTTGGTATTTTTTCCCTGCAATTGTTTTGTTTGCAGCTAGACTATGCATCTCTATTTTTTCGTTATATAAACGATTTCGTTTAAAAGCGTCAGACTTAACCGTACCATTTTTACTTTTTGGAATACGACAACTTTCAATCATCAGTTTTCAATTTTCAATTTTTCCTTATTTTCTCATGACTCTTTTATTATTAGGGATCGCCTTGGCTATATTCCAGGCTTATTTTTTTGAAGAAATCGTGTATCGTCGGTTTTTCAAAATGTATTGGCGTTCCGTTTTCTTGCTTTCTTTTATCTTATACATTGTTTTAATTATCTTTAGTGTGATCCAGTTCTTTTAATTTTTTTAATAAAAGTCTTTTAAAAGACTCCAAGAAAACTCTTTAAATCAACCTTTACCAATTGGTAAGAAAAAGTCAAAAAAGTTCTTCAGTAATTTTGGACAAAATGTGGTAGAAAGTGGGGGATTGTGGTAGACTGTGTTTATCAGGTGGTGATTGGAGGGTTAGACATGCTAATGGGTGAATTTGAACACTCGATAGACACAAAAGGTCGTTTAATCGTTCCGTCCAAACTTCGTGAACAACTTGGAGAAAAATTTGTTGTGACACGTGGTTTAGATGGTTGTCTATTTGGCTACCCTCTGACTGAATGGGAGAAACTTGAAGAAAAATTAGATCAAATGCCTCTTGCTAAAAAAGATGCAAGAAGCTTTGTCCGTTTCTTTTATTCTGCTGCCACTGAATGTGAAATTGATAAACAAGGTCGGATTAATATTCCAAATACATTGAGAAAGCATGCCAATTTAGAAAAAAATTGCGTGATTATTGGTGTATCGACTCGAATTGAGATTTGGGATAAACAACATTGGAGCGACTTTGCTGAAGAAACAGAAGAAAACTTTGATGATATTGCCGAAACAATGATTGATTTTGGCTTGTAGAAAGAGGAAATTAGATGGTCATGTTTCAACATTTTACAGTGATGAAAAAAGAAACTGTAGATAGCTTACTTGTTAATCCTCATGGTATTTATGTCGATTGTACCTTAGGAGGCGCTGGCCATAGTCAATATTTATTGGAACAATTAGCATCTGATGGACATCTATACGCTTTTGACCAAGATCAACAAGCACTCGATTATGCTAAGAAACGTTTAGAGCCTTACATAAAAAAAGGGCAGGTAACATTTATAAAACGTAATTTTCGTTTTATAAAAGAAGAACTGAAAAAATTGGGCGTTTATAAAGTAGATGGCATTTTTTACGATTTAGGAGTTTCTTCACCTCAGTTAGATGAAGCTAATCGTGGCTTTAGCTACCACAAAGAAGCTCCGCTTGATATGCGGATGGACCAAAGTCAGGATTTATCTGCCTACGAAGTTGTCAATGAATATGATTATCATCAATTAGTTAAAATATTTTTTCGTTATGGCGAAGAGCGTTTTTCCAAACAAATTGCCCGAAAAATTGAGGCAGTTCGTAAAGAACAACCGATTAAGACGACCACACAATTAGTAGACATTATAAAAGCAGGGATTCCTGCAGCTGCAAGAAGAAAGGGAGGCCACCCAGCTAAAAGGGTGTTTCAAGCGATTCGTATTGCTGTAAATGATGAGCTAGGCGCCATCGAAAGTTCATTAGAACAAGCCATTGAGCTTTTAAACAAGGATGGTCGTATTGCAGTGATTACTTTCCACTCTTTAGAAGATCGTATCGTAAAAAATATATTTAAAGAATATAGTCACATTAAAGATATGCCACCTGGACTTCCTATTATTCCAGAAGAGTTTCAACCCATTCTTGCTACAGTTACTCGAAAGCCAATCCTTCCGAGTAAAGAAGAAATCCAAAAAAATAATCGTTCACGCAGCGCAAAACTACGTGTAGCCAAAAAAATAAAGGAGGAGTAAAATCAATGGCAGAATTAAAAGCACAAAACGCTTCTTACGAAATGGAAGATGAAGTTTCACAAGAAGAGCAGATAGATCTTCAACCATCTGATACTCCTAATCGTCCTGATGTGGTGGTTGTACCTTTATCGCCTACACGTAAATTAGAAAAAATTTCGCGTTTAGAAAAATTTATCATTACTATTTTAATCGCTGCTTTGATCGGTTTAGGGTTGCTTACTATCAGTTTGCGAACCACCATTAGTGAAGTCGAACAAGATGTATCTAATTTGCAAGAAAATGTCAGTCAAAAACAAGCAGAAGTAACACGATTACAACAGGAAAAAAATGAGTTGTCAAAAAGCGAACGAATTCAAAAAATTGCTGAAGATAAAGGTCTATCAATTGATAGCGACCATTTAAGGAAAGTGAAATAAATGCGTATGAAAGAAAGAATCCGGCAATACTTTAAAAAGAAAAATTTGTCTACAAGGAACAACCGCAAAAAAGTAGGAATTATTCTCTTTGCTACGAGTATTGGGTTGTTCTTTTTATTTGTTGCACGGTTAAGTTATATCGTAGTGGTAGGCAATGTTGCTGGAGAATCATTAGAGACACAAACCAAAGATTTATATCAAGGGTCAGAAGTTGTGAAAGCAAAACGGGGAACAATCTATGATCGTAATGGTGAACCCATTGCAGAAGATGCGACTTCTTATTCTTTATATGCGGTGCTATCAAAAGCTTATACAAACGGCGATGAGAAATTATATGCTGAAGAAAAAAACTTTGACGAGTTAGCAGAAATTATCGCAGATACAGTTAAAGATGTCGATAAAAAAGAAACATTAAAAGTCTTAAAAGAAGGGGCCAAAGAAAACAAGTATCAAGTGGATATTCCTAATGCCAAAAGTATTAGCCTACAGCAAAGAGAAACGATCGAAAAAGCGATGAAAGAAAAAGACATCGCTGGCTTATACTTTACTGAACATCCGTCTAGGATTTATCCGAATGGTGTTTTTTCCTCACATTTCATTGGTTATGCCGATGTTCAAAATGATGAGAAAACCAACCAAGAAACCTTGGTCGGACGTATGGGGATTGAAGAGGATTATAATGACGTCTTGAAAGGAAAAGATGGAAAAATTATTTATCAAAAGGATAACTATCAAAATCCTTTGCCAGGAACTGTAGCGGAGTCACAAGCGGCTGTTGATGGTAAAGATATCTATACTACATTAGATAGTCGTTTGCAAAGCTATTTGGAAACTTTAATGGACCAAGCGTGGAAAAAAGTTGATGCCGAAGATATGACTGCGGTATTAATGGATGCTAAAACAGGGGAGGTTGTCTCCATGTCACAACGGCCTACCTTTAATCCTGAAACCAAAAAAGGGATTAATGCTAAGGATTTTGTTTGGTCGAATTTATTCGTAGAAGACAACTATGAACCAGGTTCTACTATGAAAGTAATGACAGTAGCTAGCGCGATTGATAATGGAACATTTAATCCTAACGAAACATATAAACCTGGAGAAATAAACTTGCTGGATGCTACCATTAGAGATTGGGATTATCATAGAGGTTCCAAACCAGTTTTAACTATGCGACAAGCCTTATCCTGGTCAAGTAATGTGGGAATGGTTAAATTAGAACAACGGATGAAAGAGCGTTGGCAACGGTACTTACAAGAATTTGGCTTTGGCAGAAGTACGTATTCGGGCCTTTCTGGTGAAAAGAATGGTTCACTACCAGAAGACAATGTCGTAAGTCATGCAATGACAGCCTTTGGTCAAGCGATTGGCGTAACCCAATTTCAAATGTTACAAGCTTTTAGCGCGATTTCAAATGATGGGGCTATGTTAAAACCACAAGTGATTGATAAAATTGTTGATGAAACCAAAGATGACGAAATCGTAACTAAACCAGAAGTTGTCGGACATCCTGTATCTAAAAAAGCGGCGAAAGATGTGCGTACTTATATGCGGGACACCGTAGAAAGTGAAGAATACGGCACGGCTTATGATCAGTATAAAGTGCCAAATGAACATGTTTCAGCTAAGACAGGAACTGCACAGATTTCTCGTGATGGAAACTATTTAGAAGGTCAAAGCGATTACCTGTATTCTGTTGTTTTGATGACACCTTCTGAAGATCCGCAGTATGTTATGTATCTTACAATGAACCGCCCAGAACAAGAAGATACTGAAGTGCTGCCTAGTATTGCCAATCCATTATTGGAAAGAGCGATGGATCTTCGTGATGTCGACGAAGCCAAAGATAATGAAGAAACGAGTAGCGAAAAAGTTAAAGTAGAAGACTATCGTAATTTAAAGGCTGATACTGCAGCTAACGACGTACAAAAGAAAGGGCTCACTCCAATAGTCATTGGTGATGGGAATAAAGTAGTGGAGCAATCCGTAGATAATGGCGAACGTTTAATGTCTTCAGAAAAATTGTTACTTTTAACGGATGATAACAATCCTATGATGCCAGACGTTAGTGGCTGGTCTAAAGCAGATCTTGTCAAATTGGGAGACCTTTTAGATGTCGATGTTTCTTTTGAAGGCGAAGGTTATTGCGTGAGTCAAAGTGTTCAACCTTATGAAAAAATAGGTGATAATAAACTAAGCTTTGAGCTAGAAGAAGATTAATAAAAGAACGATATTGAAACAAAGTTAAATAAGTTATGAGGAGAGGAAAAATATGGATTGGACAAAAATGATTCTGCCGATTGCAAGTGGCTTTGCTATTACGGTCATTTTGATGCCATTGTTTATTGGTTATTTTCAGATGAAAAAATATGGACAAGAGATTCGTGAAGAAGGGCCAAAGTGGCATAACAGTAAAGCTGGAACGCCTACAATGGGTGGTGTCGTTTTTCTAGTCGGTTCAATCATTACAGCTATTTGGGTGAGTTTGTGGCAAGGAGTAGCAACTCCGTCACTTATGATTTTGCTTTTTGTTTTTATCGTATACGGACTGTTAGGCTTTTTAGATGATTTTATTAAAATATTTAAAAAGCGTAATATGGGATTAACATCCATACAAAAGTTGGTTGGACAAATTGCTGGAGCATTAGTTTTTTACTTTGTTTTTTTATATGAAGGAAATGAGAATGTACTTAACTTTTTCGGCTTATCAGTACCTTTATCCATTTTTTACGGCTTATTTGTAATGTTTTGGTTGGTCGGTTTTTCAAATGCGGTCAATTTAGCTGATGGTATTGACGGATTAGTTTCAGGACTTGCAGTTATTTCTTTTGCAACTTATGCTATTATTGCCTGGTATCAAAACCAAATGGATGTCTTAATTGTTTGTTTGAGCGTAATTGGAGGTTTGGCTGGTTTCTTCATATATAATAAAAAACCAGCGAAAATTTTTATGGGCGATGTTGGCTCTCTTGCATTAGGCGGATTATTAGCCGGAATTTCGATTCTTTTACACCAAGAATGGACATTATTGGTGATTGGTATTGTCTATGTTATCGAGACAGCTAGTGTAATTTTGCAGGTCTTTAGTTTTAAGCTGACAGGCAAGCGTATTTTTAAAATGTCACCTATTCATCATCATTTTGAAATGAACGGCTGGTCTGAATGGAAAATTGATGGTATATTTTGGCTGACTGCCTTTATTTTTTCAGTTGTTACTTTATTGATTTGTTTAAATTAATGGAAAGAAAACAAGCAGTAACTGCAGGAGATGAAGAAATTGAAAGAAATCACAACCTATCAAAATAAAAAAATACTCGTTTTAGGATTAGCAAAAAGTGGAGTTAGTGCGGCTAAATCATTACATGATTTGGGCGCACTTGTTACCGTTAATGATGGCAAGCCCTTTGAGGAAAATCCTGAGGCACAAGATCTTTTAGCCTTAGGCATAAAGGTCATCTGTGGGAGCCATCCAATTGAATTATTAGATGAAGATTTTTTCATGATGGTAAAAAATCCCGGCATTCCTTATGACCATCCTTTGGTAAAAAAAGCACAGGAAAAAGGCTTACCTATTATTACAGAAGTTGAATTAGCTTATCAAATTTCAGAAGCTCCAATTGTCGCTATTACTGGCACAAATGGTAAAACAACAACGACAACTATGGTTGAGCATATATTAAATGCTGGTATGTCTGGCCAGCAGGCACATTTGTCTGGTAATATTGGTTACCCCGCAAGTACAGTAGCAAAAAAAGCTAAAAAAGAAGATTGTCTTGTTATGGAAGTATCGAGCTTTCAGTTGATGGGTGTAAGACAGTTTCATCCTAAAATTGCTGTATTGACAAATTTGTATGAAGCTCATCTTGATTACCATGGAAGTTGGGAAGCTTATGTTGCGGCTAAATGGAAGATTCAACAAAACATGACTTCTGAGGACTTTTTAATTTTGAACTGGAATCAAAAAGAAATACAAGAATTAGCTCAAAGTACTCAAGCAACGGTGGTTCCTTTTTCGACAAAAGAAGTTGTCGATGGTGCTTATTTGCAACAAGGGGTACTCTATTACAAAAAAAGGCCCATTCTTTCAGTAGATGAACTGGGAGTACCAGGGATACATAACGTCGAAAATGCTTTAGCAGCGATTGCTACAGCTGTACTTTGGGGAATCGATGATGAAGTGATTGCGGATACTTTACGGACATTTGCGGGTGTGAAACATCGTACGCAATATGTTGGAAAAGTGGATGATGTTGCTTTTTATAATGATTCAAAAGCAACCAATATTTTAGCTACACAAAAAGCATTGGATGGTTTTGATCCACACAAGCTCATTTTACTGTGCGGAGGTTTAGACCGTGGGAACGATTTTGAATCATTAGTTCCTTCGTTAAAAGGGGTCAAAGCTGTCGTTTTATTTGGACAAACCAAATATAAATTGGAAGAGGCTGCAAAAAAAGCTGGAGTTTCAACAATTCGTTTTGCTGAAAATGCAGAAGAAGCCGTTCCGCTAGCTTTTGAACTAAGTCAAAAAGCAGATACCATTTTATTATCTCCAGCTAACGCAAGTTGGGATCAATACCGTAACTTTGAAGTGCGTGGAGATCGTTATATATCGGCAGTGAAGCAATTGAAAAAAGAGAAAAAGGAGTAGGCAATGAGAGTACTAGTTACAGGCGGCGGCACAGGTGGACATATTTACCCTGCACTGGCCTTTATTAATTACGTAAAAAAGGTAGAACCGGACTCTTCGTTTTTGTATGTGGGGGCCAATCGTGGAATGGAAAACAAAATTTTACCTCAAACCGATATTCCTTTTTTAACTTTAGAAATTCAAGGGTTTAAACGAAAGTTAACATTTGAAAACTTTAAAACCATCCAACTGTTTTTGAAAAGTATTCGCCAAGCAAAAAAAATCATTCGCAAATTTCACCCAGATGTTGTTATTGGTACCGGTGGTTATGTTTCTGGAGCGGTGGTTTATGCTGCTGCTAAACTAAATATTCCTACTGTTGTTCATGAACAAAACAGTGTACCTGGGATTACCAATAAATTTTTAGCTCGTTATGTCGATAAAATCGGCATTGCTTTTGAAGATGCTGCTGAATATTTTCCTAAAAACAAAACCATTTTAGTCGGAAATCCCCGTGCTCAAGAAGTTGTGGGAATAAAACGTTCGAATTTATTGCGCCAATTTAATTTAAATCCGGAAAAAAAGACAGTTTTAATTTTTGGCGGTAGTCAAGGTGCACTAAAAATTAACCAAGCTGTGGTAGCAGCTATTCCTGAGTTTGCCAAAAAAGATTATCAAGTGTTGTATGCCTCTGGAGAACGTTATTATGAAGAAATTAATGATACAATTGGTATGACGAAAGATGCTTTTGCAAATATCAGTATTCAGCCATATATAAAAAATATGACAGAGGTAATGGTTAATTGTGATTTGTTAGTCGGACGTGCTGGAGCAACTTCAATTGCTGAATTTACGGGTCTAGGTCTACCTGCGGTGTTAATTCCCAGCCCTTATGTGACAAATGATCATCAAACCAAAAATGCTAGAAGTTTGTCTAAAGAAGGAGCAGCTAAAATGATTAAAGACGACCAATTGACAGCAGAAAATTTAGTTGCTACTGTAGATGAAATTATGGAAGACGATGCACTTTTGCAGCAAATGTCGTCTCAGTCAAAAAAACAAGGAATACCCGACGCAGCTGATCGCTTGTATCAGTTTGTTAAGTCTATGATTTAAAGTAAAACCGGATAATATTTAGCAAAGGAGGCGAATACTATCAGTAAAAAGAAAACAAATGATCACTTTTTTAAAGGAAAGAAACCGGATAATGATGAAGAACTAACTCCGTGGCAAAAAGAACATTTACGCTATTTAGAAAAATATCAAAAAAATGAAAAGCAAGCAGAGTCAAACAACAGTCAAGAAGACGGCTTTGAAAACTCTAAGACAAAATTAGAGGATAAATCATCAGAAAAAAAAGAGGAAAAGCAAGATCCAACTCAACGTGTTTCTTTTGCTGATCGTCTCCCTAAGCTAAAAAATTATCGGAATAAACAATTACATAAACGCTTATTTACGATTATTACAATATTTGCTGTTCCTTTACTGTTTACGCTGTATTATATCTCGCCTTTAAACAGCCTAGCTAAGGTAGATGTCAGTGGCAATCATCATATTGCTTCAAAAAAAGTCGTTCGTGCATCAGGCTTACAAATGAACGAAAATTTATGGAAACAATACTTTGAACGTGATCAATTTACTAGAAAAATTACGCGTGGTTTTCCTAGAGTAAAAAAAGCCAAGATTAAGTTTTCTTCATTAAACCAATTTACAATTGATGTGACTGAATATAAAGAAGTTGCCTTATTATCTAAAAAGGGGGAATATCTGCCTATTTTAGAAAATGGACAAATTGTTCAGGAACCACAAGAAAAAGCTGACAAAAATAAAGTAATTCTAGAAGACTTTACTGGGCAAGATAAAATTATGCCAACGATTAAAAATTATTATAAATTACCTAAAGAAATTCAAAGCGGTGTATCACAGATTAATTATACACCCTCTAAAAATAATGATGAATTACTTACTATTTTTATGAATGATGGAAATCGGGTCATTCTTAACATCTCAAATATGGACCAACAAATGCATTATTACCCTCAAGTAGCAAAAGAGATGGATGATAAGGGCATTATTGATATGGAAGTTGGTATTTTTGCTCGTCCTTATGACGAAAAAAACACAGAAGATGAAAATAATCAAGCAGATTCGGAATAAAATATAATTTTTCCTATAAATATCTGAATATTTTTCATTAACTTCTTTCTCAAAACGGCTCAACTATGGTAAAATTAATGACAGTGAATATTAGAAGACTTTATAAAAATAAATACGAACGTTATTTGTTCGCGATAGTAGGTAAAAAAGTAGGAGGGAATCCCATCCATGGCAAAAACTGGAATGTATGTTGGCCTAGATATCGGTACGACATCGGTCAAAGTTGTTGTAGCTGAATATATAGAAGGCCAGATGAACATTATTGGCGTAGGAAATGCAAAATCAGAAGGGATCAATCGTGGCATTGTGATCGATATTGATAAAACGGTCCAAGCAATTCAACGAGCTGTTGCTCAAGCAGAAGAAAAAGCGGGAATACAAATCCGCAATGTTTGTGTTGGCTTACCGGCCAATCTGTTAGAAGTTGAAGATTGCCAGGGTATGATTGCTGTTAACAATGAATCAAAAGAAATTACAGATGAAGATGTACGTAATGTTGCATCGGCGGCTCTTGTTCGTTCTGTCCCTCCTGAAAGACAAATTATTACGATTTTACCGCAAGACTTTACAGTTGATGGCTTTGAGGGGATTAAAGATCCAAGAGGTATGATCGGTGTACGTTTAGAGATGAATGCCTCCATCTTCACTGGGCCTAAAACGGTTATTCATAATGTTCGTAAATGTGTTGAACAAGCAGGTTTATTTATTAGTGAAATGATTATCACGCCTTTAGCATTAACAAGTTCAATTCTTTCCGATGGTGAACAAGATTTTGGCACTACGGTGATTGATATTGGTGGTGGACAAACCACAGTTGCTGTAATGCATGATAAACAGCTGAAATTTACTTATGTGAACCAAGAAGGTGGAGAATTTGTTACAAAAGATATTTCTACCGTGCTGAATACATCGTTCAAAAATGCCGAAGCATTAAAAATTAATTATGGTGATGCTTATCCTGAAAGAACATCTACTAGTGAAGAATTTCCAGTAGATGTAATTGGTCAATCGGAGCCGGTCAATGTGGATGAGCGTTATTTATCAGAAATTATCGAGGCGCGTATTGAACAAATTTTTGTAAAAGCAAAAGAAGCACTTGATGAGATTGAGGCATTGGAATTGCCAGGGGGAATTGTACTATCTGGCGGAGCCGCAAGCCTTCCGGGAGTAGTTGAACTTGCGCAAGAAATTTTTGATGTAAATGTAAAATTACATGTGCCAAATCATATGGGACTTAGAAACCCAGTCTTTACAAATGTCATCAGTATTTTAGAGTATGCAGCTGAGTTGGGCGATGTTTATCAATTAACAAAAAGTGCTGTGACTGGTGAAACTCCGCAAGTTGAACAAAGCTCACAAGCTTATACAAGAGAGCCAGCTTATGAACAACCAGCTCCAACTTATGAACCAGAAGAACCAGCTTATCAAGAACCAAATGACCCAGAACCAAGCGAAGGTTTTGGCGACAAAGTGAAAAACTTTTTCTCGAATATTTTTGAATAACAAGCGCGAAAGGAAGATAGAGTATGGAATTTTCAATGGATAATATCGTCAATGAGGGCGCAGTGATTAAAGTGATCGGCGTTGGCGGCGGAGGCGGTAACGCCGTAAATCGAATGATTGAAGAAAACGTTAAAGGCGTTGAATTTATTGCCGTAAATACAGATGTACAAGCATTAAAAAATTCAAAAGCAGAAACGGTCATCCAATTAGGACCAAAATTCACCCAAGGTTTAGGGGCAGGGTCTCAGCCTGAGGTGGGAGAAAAATCTGCTGAAGAAAGTGAAGATGCTATTCGGGAAGCTCTTGGTGGGGCAGACATGATCTTCATTACTGCCGGCATGGGCGGTGGAACCGGTACTGGAGCTGCACCAATTGTAGCCGGTATTGCTAAAGAATTAGATGCACTAACTGTTGGAGTGGTAACACGACCATTTACTTTTGAAGGACCAAAACGCGGACATTTTGCTGCAGAAGGTATTGCAAAACTAAAAGAAAATGTGGATACCCTATTAATTATTTCCAACAATCGTTTATTAGAAGTGGTTGATAAAAAGACACCAATGCTTGAAGCTTTTCGTGAAGCAGATAATGTTTTAAGACAAGGGGTTCAAGGAATTTCTGATTTAATTACAGCTCCTGGATATGTCAATTTAGACTTCGCCGATGTAAAAACAGTAATGAAAAACCAGGGAACAGCGTTAATGGGAATAGGCATTGCTAGCGGCGAAGAACGTGTAGTTGAAGCGACAAAGAAAGCTATCTCTTCACCATTATTGGAAACTTCGATTGATGGAGCAGAACAGGTACTACTTAACATTACGGGTGGTTTAGATATGACTTTATTTGAGGCTCAAGATGCTTCAGACATCGTAGCGGGTGCTTCAACCGGTGATGTAAATATTATTTTAGGCACTTCTATCGATGAAGATATGGAAGATGAAATCCGCGTAACTGTTATCGCAACAGGTATCGATCCGACAAAAAGCGAAAAAAAGTCCGGACGCGCTTCTAGACAAAATCAAGCAAGCGCGAAAAGACCGATTTTTGATATGGACCAAGCACAACCTGCACAAAAAGAAGACAATAATTTTTCTGATTGGGACATTCGTAAAGAAGAGAATGTCCGCCCTAAAATTGATAATACACAATTTGAAGAAATCGAAAAAAAAGACTTTGATACCTTCAAACGGGATACACCAAAATCAGATGACGACGAATTAGATACACCACCATTTTTCCGTCGTAAAAGATAAGGGAGGAAAGAGCACATGATTTCTGATAACTTGCGGAAGGTTCAGCAAGAGATACAGGATTCCTGTGCTCTTGTTTCACGTTCGAGCTCGGAAGTTACATTGGTGGGTGTAACAAAATCGGTTGACCTTAAACAGACCATTGAATTAGCCAAACAAGGTGTCGTACATTTAGCTGAAAATCGAACAGATCAATTTCTGGCTAAAAAAGAAAAAATGCGTGCCTTTACCAATGTTTCATGGCATTTCATTGGTAACTTACAACGTAGGAAAGTAAAAACAGTGATCAATGAAATCGACTTTTTTCATGCTTTAGATAGTTTAAAATTAGCCAATGAAATTCAAAAAAGGGCAGAAAAAACGATCTACTGTTTTGTAGAAGTCAACGTGAGTGGCGAAGCCTCAAAACAAGGAGTTGCTAAAGAAGAGTTAGGTGACTTTATTGAACAGTTAGCCTCTTATGATAAGATAAAAATCGTAGGGTTAATGACGATGGCTCCACTTCATTCAACTAAAACAGAACAACATGAGATCTTTTATAAACTTAAAAAAATGCAAGAGACAATTAAAGCAAAAAATTTGTCCTTTGCTCCTTGTACTCAAACGAGTATGGGTATGAGTAATGATTTTTCAATCGCAATACAAGAAGGAGCAACTCTCATAAGAGTGGGGACAGCTCTATTTGAAGATTAGAAGGAGGGTGTGACATGTCATTTATGGAGAAAGTTTCAAACTTTTTTGGTTTGGAAGATGAAGAATACATGGATAATTATCAAACAACTCAAAATAAACCAGTAGCACCACAACAAACTGGTGCTGCATCGGCTAGTAAAAAAAGGCCCAATCCGCAGAAAAAATCACAGCCGCAAACTTCTAATATGGGATCGGCTGTTCGAAAACCAATGCAAGCAAAAGCACAAACAACCAAACAACCACCGCAAAGTTCACGTCCAGTTGGAAAAGCGCAGGCTGCTGAGCAAAGGCCTGTACAACCTGCAAGACCTAACCGTCCTGAAAATAATGTGGTAGCAATGAAAGCAAATCAACCAAAGCAAGCACAAAAAAGCCAGTCAGGGAAAATAATGGTAATAGAACCACGTGCTTATTCTGAGGCAATGACGATTGCTAAACATGTTATTGGTGGAAAGTCTGTACTTGTTAACTTTCGTTTGATTGAAGAACACCAAGCAAGACGTATTGTTGATTTTCTAACTGGAACTGTCTATGCTGAAGATGGCGATATCAAACGAGTAGCAGACGAAATATTTTTATGTACACCTAAAGAAGTTGAAATTGATGGCACAGCGCAGTCATTAGTTGAAAGTAATTTATTTGATTTATAGCCTGGAGGAGGAAACAATATTATAATTTATCGATTAATCAGTCTAGTAAATGATATCGTATATTTATATACCATTTTACTTGTGATATATGCACTTTTATCTTGGTTTCCGGGCGGTTATGATTCTGCTATTGGCCGTTTTCTACGTAAAATCTGTGAACCCTATTTAAGTTTGTTTGATCATCTAAATTTATCGTTGGGGCCAATAAATTTCAATATAGCATTTGCTATTATTGTCCTTCAACTCGCCGTCCAAGCATTGTCTCGCATCATAATAGCTATTTTCTAACGGGAGGTGAAAATAGTGGACACCAATATATATCAGCATTTTAGAAATGATGAGCGCCCGTTTATTGATATGGTGCAAGATTGGGTTGAACAGGTAAATATGCAGTATGCTCCGGTTTTGACTGAATTTTTAGATCCTAGACAAGCGTTTATTTTAGAAACGCTTGTAAGACAGGAAACAGAATTAAGTTTTCGATTTTTCGGCGGTTACGAAGCTGCAGAAAGACGGCGCTGTTTAATCTTTCCTGAGTACTATAAACCTGTGCAAGAAGATTTTGAGATCGAGTTATTTAGTATCCATTATCCTAAGAAGTTTACTACTTTAAGTCATGGAAAAATACTAGGTAGTTTAATTGGTACAGGTATTAGGAGAGAGTTTCTCGGAGATATTATTTCAGACGGTGAAAACTGGCAAGTTTTTGTTGCTAAAGAAATCAGTCATTATATTCAATTACAAGCAACTAAAATTGGAAATGTCAAGGTACGGTTAGAAGAACGGTCTTATACTGATATTTTAACACCAAAAGACGATTGGACCGATGAAAAAGCAACAGTGAGTTCGTTGCGTTTAGATAATGTGGTCGGCACAATTTTTAATATTTCAAGGCAGCGTGCAAAACAATTAATTGAAACAGGAAAAATAAAAGTAAACTGGACGCCAATGCAACGACCGGATTTTCTTTTGGATTTATTGGATATTGTTTCTGTTCGAGGTTTTGGACGGTTGCAGATTCAAGCGATAGAAGGAACGACCAAAAAAGGAAAAATTCGCTTGACTTTAGGCGTTTTACGTAAATAAAATAAAGAGGTGTATAAAATGGCATTAACTCCATTAGATATTCAAAACAAGAGTTTCGAGACTAAAATGAGAGGTTACGAAAAAGACGAAGTTGACGACTTTTTGGATATTGTTGTTAGAGATTATGAAGAAGTTGTTCAAAGAAATCGTGAATTGGAAAAATCATTAAAACATTCAGAAGAAAAATTAGAATATTTCAATGAATTAAAAGATGCGTTGAACCAATCGATTGTTGTGGCACAAGACACAGCAGATAAGGTGAAAAAAAGTGCAAATAAAGAATCTGAAGTGGTTGTTACCTCTGCTCAAAATAAAGCTGATGAATTAGTAGCTAACGCTGAAAAACAAGCGCAGAAGCTGACTACAGCAGCCCAAGAGAAAGCAAAAGAAATTTTAAGCGATGCGACCCAAAAAGCACGTGAATTAACAACAGAAACCAATGATCTGAAGAAAAAAACCAGGGTATTTCATAATAATTTATCTTTGATGCTTGAAACACAATTGGAACAAGTAAAAAGTCCGGAGTGGGATGAAATTCTTGCCCCTTTTTCTAGTTATGTAGAAGATAGTCATAAAGTTTTTCGTGAAATATTGGCAGAAGAGCTTGACAATGAAAATGATTCTGAAGTAAACTCAGAACAAACAGATAATGACCAACCTTCTGACGAACAAGAGGATGTATCGGTGGTGGATTCAAGTCAACGCGTTGTCCCAGTTTCAGCAGAAGATCATGAAGATACAGAAGAATATAATTTTGACAATGAGTAGAACAGAAAAACATTTTGTACTTTTAAAGCGAGTCGGTGATAGTGAGAGCCCGATAAACTCTGCATTTTGTTAGATCATCTACAAAACTTATTCTTGAATAAAGTAGGGAATAACGGTTAATCTCGTTAACGATTCTAGAGAAAAATAACATTATTTTTGAACTTTGGGTGGTACCACGACACGTTCGTCCCGTTTGGGCGAGCGTTTTTTTATTGTAAATTTTTTTAACTTAAGTTAGTGACTGCCTTAAGTTTTTATTCGAATTATTGTTGTAAATACATTAATAAAGGAGCATGATATTACGATGAAAATGAAAGATACACTTCATTTAGGGAAAACGAAATTTCCGATGCGCGGAAATCTTCCTAATCGCGAGGGAGACTGGCAAAAAGAATGGGAAGAAAATGATATCTATGGCAAACGCCAAAAAATAAACGAAGGGAAGCCCACTTTTGTTTTGCACGATGGCCCTCCGTTTGCCAATGGCAACATTCATATAGGTCATGCTTTAAATAAAATTAGTAAAGATATCATTATTCGTGCGAAATCGATGTCTGGCTTCCGTGCCCCTTATGTACCCGGCTGGGATACACACGGTCTTCCGATTGAACAGGTATTGACCAATAAAGGAATTAAAAGAAAAGAAATGTCAACAGCGGAATATCGTCAGAAATGCTATGATTACGCGATGACACAAATTGATAAACAGCGCAATGACTTTAAACGATTAGGCGTACAGGGGGAATGGGAAGATCCTTATGTTACTTTAGCGCCTAGTTATGAAGCTGCAGAGATTCGGGTTTTTGGTAAAATGGCTGAAAAGGGTTATATCTATAAAGGAATGAAACCAATTTACTGGTCTCCTTCAAGTGAGTCCTCTTTAGCAGAAGCAGAAATTGAGTATAAAGATATTAAATCTCCCTCAATTTACGTATCGTTTAAGGTGGTCGATGGAAAAGAACTCTTAGATGAAGATACATCTTTTATTATTTGGACAACAACGCCATGGACACTCCCATCTAATTTAGCGATTGCTGTACATCCAGATTTTGACTACGTTCAGGTAAAAGCAGATGGAAATAAATATGTGGTCGCTAAAGACTTATTAGAAGATGTTCAAGAAGTATTGGCGTGGGATGAAGTAGAAATACTACAAGAATTTAAAGGCTCACAGTTGGAAAATATGAAGGCACAACATCCTTTTTATGATCGGACATCTTTATTAATCTTAGGCGATCATGTCACTTTAGATACGGGGACTGGTTTAGTACATACGGCTCCTGGTCATGGGGAAGATGACTACTATGTAGGAAAAAAATATGGCTTACCTGTACTTTCTCCCGTTGACAGTCGAGGAGTCTTTACGTCAGAAGCTCCTGGCTTTGAAGGAATCTTTTATGATAAGGCCAACCCAATGATCACTGATCTTCTCAAAGAAAAAGGGGCATTGCTAAGTCTTGATTTCTTTGTTCATAGTTACCCACATGATTGGCGCACAAAAAAGCCTGTTATTTTCAGAGCAACTCCACAATGGTTTGCTTCAATCGATAAGTTCCGTCAAAATATTTTAGACGAAATTGAAAAAGTTGATTGGATTATTCCATGGGGGAAATCACGTTTATATAACATGGTAAGAGATCGTGGTGACTGGGTAATTTCAAGACAACGTGCTTGGGGCGTGCCTTTACCTATTTTTTATGCCGAGAATGGGGAAGCAATTATTACGCCAGAAACCATCGAACATGTTGCCCAGTTATTTGAAGAATATGGCTCTAATGTCTGGTTTGAACGAGACGCTAAAGATTTATTGCCAGAAGGATTCACTCATCCAGATTCACCAAATGGCACTTTCACAAAAGAAACAGATATTATGGATGTCTGGTTTGATTCTGGTTCTTCTCATGAAGCAGTTTTACGACAACGTCCGGAATTAGCTTTTCCAGCTGATATGTATCTAGAAGGCTCTGACCAATACCGTGGCTGGTTTAATTCCAGTATTACAACTAGTGTTGCGGTGAATGGCGTTGCTCCTTATAAATCAGTATTATCTCAAGGATTTACATTAGATGGCGAAGGTCATAAAATGAGTAAATCTTTAGGAAATACAATTGTTCCAGATAAGGTAATCAAACAAATGGGTGCTGATATTTTGCGTTTGTGGGTTGGTAGCGTTGATTATGAATCGGATGTCAGAGTTTCAATGGATATCTTGAAACAAGTATCGGAAGTCTATCGGAAAATCAGAAATACCGTAAGATTTTTACTGGCGAATACCAGCGACTTTGAACCAAAAACAAACGAAATTGACTTTGTTGATCTGCGTTCTGTCGATAAGTATATGTTAATTCGTTTAAATCAGCTTATTAAAGAGGTACGTGACAATGGTTATGATAAATATGATTTCTTACATGTTTATCGTACGATTTTAAACTTTATTACGGTGGATTTATCTTCATTTTATTTAGATTTTGCAAAAGATGTCGTGTATATTGAAAAAGAAGATAGTTATGAACGTCGTTGTATGCAAACTGTTTTTTATAAAGCAGCCGTTGCCATCGCTAAGTTGTTAACACCTATCATTCCATTTACTACAGAAGAAATCTGGTCTTTCTTAAAAGAAGAGGCGGATTATGTTCAATTGACTGACTTTCCAGCTTACCAAGTTTATCCAAATCAAGAAGAATTATTAGATATTTGGACTGCTTTTATGGAATTTCGTGATAAAGTATTAAAAGCATTAGAAATTGCTAGAAACGAAAAATTAATAGGCAAATCGATGGAAGCCAAAGTAACAGTCTATCCAAACGAACAAGTTCAGACGTTATTAAACGTTGTAGGAGACAACGTGGCTCAACTATTGATCATTTCACCAGACTTCTTTGAAATCAAAGAAGCAGGTGAAAAAGCGCCTGAAAAAGCTGTGCAATTTGATGACGTAGCAATCTTGGTCGAAAAAGCTGACGGAGAGGTTTGCCAGCGTTGTCGGCAGGTAAGAAAGACTGTTGGAGAAAATGAACATTTCCCAACGATTTGTGCACATTGTGCAGCGATTGTAGAAGATGAACATCCAGAAGCCGTTCAAGAAGGCTTTGAATAAAAAGATTTGTAATATAAAAAAATTCCGAGTAAGAAAAGGGTTATTTGCCACTTTCTTATTCGGAACTTTTTTGTTTTATTTTTTACTATTTCAATAAGCCACGTTTGCGGTACCACTCATCTGGCTCCCAAATCCAATAACGTCCTTCTTTTTCAAGCAATTGATAAGCCTCTTTAGGTCCCATAGTTCCGGCAGGATAACCAGGAGGTGTTTGTTGATCTTTATCCCAAGTTTCACGAATACGATCCACGATTCTCCATGATTGTGCGACTTCATCCCAATGAGTAAAGTTTGTTCCATCTCCATTTAGGGCATCAAGCAAAAGTTTTTCATAGGCCTCTGGCGTATTTTCGATGATATCTGCGCTATTTCGGTGTTCTAATTTTACAGGCTCTGTTTGGAAGCCTTGGCCGATTTCTTTGCCATTCATCGTTAAAGAAAAACCTTCTGTAGGCTGGATATAAATTGTTAAAACATTTGGTTCTAATCTTTGTTCTTCACAAGGACCAGTAATTGAGTTTTTAAAAACATTTATGGGAACTTGCTTGAAGACAATATTAATTCTTGTGCCTTTTTCCGTTAAATGCTTTCCTGTTCGAACATAAAAAGGAACACCTGACCAACGGAAATTATCGATTAAAAATTTCCCTGCAACAAATGTTTCGGTTAATGAATTTTCATCAACATTTTCTTCATCTCGGTAACTTGGGAAACTATGATTGTTAATTTCGCCTTCTACGTATTGCCCGCGTACAAAGTTCTCACGGACTTCGTCTTCTGTATACATACGGATAGATTCTAGCGCTTTAATCTTTTCTGTACGGATTTCTTTTTCTGAAAAGACAACGGGTGGCTCCATTGCAAGCAGTGACAGCATTTGCAAAATGTGATTTTGTACCATATCTTTTAATGCTCCGCTTTGATCGTAGTATCCGCCACGTTCTTCTACACCTACTTCTTCAGCTAAGCTAATTTGAATATTGTCGATATACCGGTTATTCCAAATAGATTCTAAAATCAGGTTAGCAAAACGAAGGGCTGAGATATTTTGAATCATTTCTTTACCTAAGTAGTGATCAATTCGATAAATATCTTCTTCGGCAAAAGCTTGGTTGATTTCTTCATTTAGTTCAAAAGCAGATTGGTAATCATTACCAAATGGTTTTTCGATAATTACTCGCTGATAACCTTTTGTATCAAGCATTTTTTGTGATTTTAGACGGGAAACGATGGTGCCAAAAAAGTTTGGTGACATCGCCAGGTAAAAAATACGGTTTCCTTCCAGCCCGTACTGTTCATCTAATTGATCACTTAATTTTTTTAATACATCATAATGTTGGGTGTCTTTAACATTATGCGATTGATAATAAAAGTGAGAAGCAAAATCATCTGCTTCTTTGTCTGAAGGTTCAAAGCTTTTGATGGCTTCTTTGATTACTTCATGATATGTTTCATTGCTCCATGGACGTCGTGCTGTTCCGATAACAGCAAAATTATCGCTTATATTTCCTTTTTGATATAGACGAAAAAGAGAGGGATATAACTTACGCTTTGCCAAGTCGCCTGTTCCGCCAAATATCGTAATTAGTACTTTTTTTGTATCCATTTTTACACTTCCTTTTAATAAAAAATGATTAAACGAATCATCAAAGCCTGTCAACAAATATAGTGCTGGCTGCTTTATAATTTACTTGCACAGTTTTATCTTGTGACTTCATAGTAATCGGACCTTCATGAGCAGTAATGTCAGTAATGGTATACTCTTCATTAATACTTACGTTAATTTCAACTAAGTAATCTAATAACTCGCGTTCATCAAGTACACGAGCAATTCGTATCTTGGTTCCTACAGGATAATCACTTAACTTTTCTCTTTTTTTCTCGTGGACCAATTGATTTTCACCTGGAATCATACCGCCATGTGGACAATATTTTGGATGTTCTAAGTATTCGTTTAAGTGAGAGGCAAGCGTTTCAGAAGTTACATGCTCAAGTACTTCGGCATCATCATGTACTTCATTCCAGCTATATTTTAAATGTTCAACTAAAAAAACTTCCCAAAGACGATGACGACGAACGAGTGAGCTAGCTTTTTCTAAACCTTTATCTGTCAACTGGACTCCTTGGTAAGGGGTATGTTCTACTAAATTTTCTTTAACTAGTTTAGTAATCATTTCGCTAACAGAAGCGGCTGATACATCAAGGCCAGAAACAATCTGTTTATTATTAATTTTTGACTGATCACCACCAAGCTCTAAAATCAACTTGAGGTAATCTTCACGATTTGGGGTCATTTCTTTCCATCCCTTCTATATGAAGTTGATTTTATCAAATATTTCTTGCATTGACTACGTAAAATACTTGCCTCTCTTGAAAAAAAGAAAAAAGTTATAAAAAAGGTAAAAACGGGTGACCGTTTTTACCTTTTTACTTAAGCCCAGTCACCATGACGAAAAATAGGGACGACGGTGCCATCTTTTTTGATACCATCAATGGACATTTGATTTGAACCAATCATAAAATCAACATGGGTTTGGCTTAAATTCAAACCGTGCTCTTTAAGCTCTTGTTCACTCATCTTAGTACCATTTTGTAAATTAAATGCATAAGCTGATCCTAATGCTAAGTGGTTTGATGCATTTTCATCAAATAAAGTGTTGTAAAAAATAATCCCTGATTGAGAAATAGGAGACGGGTCCGGCACTAATGCGACTTCGCCCAAAGATTTGGCTCCTTTGTCAGTAGCTAACAGGTCTTTTAAAACATCTTGTCCTTTTTCTGCTGAAAAATCGACAACTTCTCCATTTTTAAAAGTAAATTTCATGCCTGAGATGATTGTACCTGCATAACTTAATGGTTTTGTGCTTGAAACTACACCATCGATCCGACGACTGTCAGGAGCAGTAAATACTTCTTCTGTCGGCATATTTGCAATAAATTTTTCACCTCTGGAATTAAAACTGCCAGCGCCTTCCCATAAATGATTTTCAGGTAGTCCAATCGTTAAATCTGTTCCTTCGGCTTTATAATGAAGTGCATCAAATTGTTGTTCATTTAATTTGTCTGCCTTTTCTTCTAATGTTTCATCATGTTTTTTCCAAGCGGCGACTGGATCTTTTTGATCAACTCGAGTTGTTTTAAATATCTCTTGCCATAAGGCAGCTACGGCTTCTTCTTTCGAAAGCTTCGGAAAGACTTTTTGGGCCCAGTTTTCACCTGCAGCAGCGACCACCGTCCAGCTTACTTGGTTTGATTGAGTTGCTTTACGCAAATGGGCTAATCCCTTACCAGAAGCCTTTTGATAAGCTGCGACTCTTTTATTATCAACATCAGCTAAAGAGCCGGGATCTGAAGAGATCACTGAGATACGGCTAGCTCCCTTTTCAATCCATTCTTGGGTTTGATCGATTTTATATTGTGGGAAATTTGAAATTCTGTCCATTGTTGCATGGGCTAGAAATTCTTTTTGTATTTTTTCATCTGACCATTCTACAATCACTTCGGCAGCTTTTAGTTCATAGGCTTTTTGGGTAATTAAGCGTGCCAAAGGAGCTTGATCAACATTAATTTGTAAGACTACTGTGTGTGATTGTTGAACATTAACACCAACTTCTACAATTAATTGAGCGTATTTATCTAAATTTTCTTTAAATTTTACTAAATCCATCTTTCTTTCCTCCCTTGCCATACTTTAGTATAATAACATTAAGATATTAGCAAAACAACTTACAGCTTTTTTCGTGAAAAGAATAAGTAATCGCTTTCTATTATGAAATAATCGTTTCTTTTTTTAAAGAAACGTAACACCTAATTTTGAATTATCGGAAAAAAATGGTAGAATGAACAAAATGATAAATAACAGTGCACGTCATTTAAGGAGGTAGAAATAAATGGCAAGAAAGAAAACAATCACAAGAGATCAAATTTTAAAAGCGGCTTATGAAGTTGTTGCAAAAGAAGGTTTCTCCAAATTTACTGCACGTAATATTGCAGCCAAGATGAAATGCTCCACGCAACCGATTTATTTAGAATTTAAGAACATGGATGACTTAAAGCAAGCACTGCTTAAAGAAATTTTTGACTATCTTTCTGCTGAGGTTCTTCCTAAAGACCATACTGGAGACAAATTGGTTGATTTAGGTTTTAATTACATTAAGTTTGCAATTAAAGAAAAGAAATTGTATAAGGCCTTGTACTTAGAAGAAAGTTTAGATGATCATTCATTGCAAAAATTTTCTTTTGATTATTTTGTTCAACTTGTTCAACAAGATCCAGAGTATAAAGACTTGCCAGAAGATAAGCTTTCTGCCTTATATGCAGGTTTTTGGATTATAGTAACAGGACTTGCTGCATTAACTTCTGCCAATATTATGAAACCTAGTGATGAGGAAATTGAGATTTTATTAACGGAGACTGTAAAAAATTTGACAACCAATAATGATAAACTGAATCAGACTTTTTCTGGTTTTAAATTTCATTAAAAAAAAGCAAGGACATTCGTTTTAGAGAGTGCTCTTGCTTTTTTTATCAAACTGTTTGCTGGGTAGCGACTAATTGTGCAGCAAAAGCTTCTAACTGTTGGATGTCTTCTTTTTCTGCTGCGAGGTCAACTTTGATATTTGCGCTTCCTTTTTTTGCGCCAGCAGCTAAGAAGGCTTTTTCAAATTTATCAACTGCTGTGGCATAGTGTTCGTAGAAAGTGTCGCCTGACCCACATACACCGAACACTTTGCCGCTTAAGTTTAACTCTTGTAGGTCTTCGTAAAGATCTAACATTTCATCAGGAATTGTTCCTTCGTCATAGGTATAAGCTGCAATCACACAAATATCTGCCGCTTTAAACTCTGCTGCATCGACTTGTGTACATTCATCGATTTCTACTTCAATATTTAAATTTTCTAAAGCTTCACAAACAATATCGGCGATTTCTTCTGTGTTCCCTGTTAAACTGCCATAGATAATTTTGGCTAAAGTCATAAGTACCTCCTAATATGTAATAGCGAAAAATATTCTGCTTATTTCTCCCTCGTTTTGTCTGCTCATTATTTTATTATTATAGCAAATTAATGATTTAAGTAAAATAATTCATCTGTTTTTCATCCTTTGAAATTTGGAAAAAAAGAGCTTCGTGTGGTAAAATAGACAAGATTTCAATAAAGGAGATAAAAGAATGATTACATTAAAGTCAAAAAGAGAAATCGATAGTATGGATGAGTCTGGCGCCTTACTAGCCGATGTACATAAACAACTTCGAACATTTATTAAACCTGGAGTTACCAGTTGGGATATTGAAGAATTTGCGCGTGACTATATTGAAAGCCACGGAGGAATTGCTGCACAAATTGGGTTTGAAGGTTATAAGTATGCTACTTGTACTAGTATTAATGACGAAATTTGTCATGGTTTTCCGCGCAAAAAACCGCTAAAAGATGGTGATTTGATTAAAGTTGATATGTGTGTGGATTTAAGAGGAGCGATTTCTGATTCATGCTGGTCTTATGCGGTAGGTCAACCAACGGATGAAGTCAAGCGTTTGATGGAAGTAACAAAAAAATCTTTGTATTTAGGCATTGAACAAGCCAAAGTAGGAAACCGTATAGGAGATATTGGTCATGCAATCCAAACTTATGCGGAAGGCGAAGGCTACAGTGTTGTCCGTGATTTTATTGGACATGGAATAGGACCGACAATTCACGAAGAACCTGCCGTTCCGCACTATGGGCAAAAAGGAAAAGGATTGCGTTTAAAAGAGGGCATGGTCGTCACCATTGAACCTATGATTAATACTGGAAGTTGGGAAATGAAAATGGATCCAAATGGTTGGACGGCTTATACTAAAGATGGAAGTTTAAGTTGTCAATATGAACATAGTTTAGCGATTACTAAAGAAGGTCCTCGTATTTTGACTTCACAAGGTGAAGAGGGAACGTATTAACTAAAAGGAGAAGGCGATGAGCAAAAAAGAAGTAGGGAATAACCAGAAGAGTTTTTCAAGATTTTTTAGTATTTTAAAAGAAAGAATCAAGATATCTGAGTTTACTACGTACTCTATTGTAGTAGCTTATTACTTATTATTATCTCTTTTTCCATTATTGATTACTGTGGGAAATATTCTACCTTTTCTAAGTATTGACCCCAATTCCGTACTACCATATATTCAAGAAATTATGCCGAGTACGATTTATCAATTCTTAGGTCCAGCGATTAAAGATTTATTGACTCAAAGTTCAGGTGGGTTGCTTTCTATTTCAGCAATTACGACGATTTGGTCTGCAAGCAAGAGTATTAACGCTTTGCAAAAAGCAATGAATAAAAGTTTAGGAGTCGAACAACGCGCTGGCGTTGTGGCTAGAATTTTATCTGTTCTTGTTTTGATTCTCTTTTTATTTGCGATGGTTGCTCTTTCACTTATTATTGGGGCAGGTCAAGTACTTTTAGATGCAATTCAGCCAATTTTCCAAATTCCTGATTCCTTTGTCAATGTGTTCCAAACGGTAAAATGGCCACTTACATTTATTGCTTTATTTGTACTAATGGCCATTATTTATTGGATGGTACCTAATGCCAAAATGAAAATACGCTCTATTCTTCCAGGGTCTATTTTTGCCACTGTTGGCTGGTTGCTGCTATCCCAAGTGTTTGGGTTATACGCAAAATATTTTGCGACTACAGTAAGTGGTTATCAAATTATCGGAAGTTTTGTTGTTTTGATGTTATGGCTAAATTTTGCTGCAATGATTATCATTTTAGGTAGTGTATTAAATGCTTCGATGGAAGAGTTTTTTAACGGTGAATTAAAAGAAAGCGATAAGATTTTCTGAGTTAAAAAGACGAATGAAAGCGAGAAAGACGAATGGGTTTCACGTTTCAATTTATATTAAAATTGTTTGCGACAATGATTTTGACAATTATCTTAACGCCGCTGTTGAAATTATTATCCTTTAAAATCGGCGCAGTCGATCGTCCCGGAGAACGCCGTATCAATGATAAGACTATGCCCACAGCCGGCGGGTTAGGTATTTTTATTTCATTTACTACGGCTATTCTATGGGAATTTAATGATATGTTAGATGCTCAGCGCGTCTGGCCTATGTTGCTTGCTGCTTCCATTATTATAGTAACAGGGCTGGCGGATGACATTTTCGAACTATCACCAGCACAAAAATCGTTAGGGATTGTAGTAGCATCACTTGCAATTTATTTTATTGGAGATATCGGCATAAGTACAATCTCAATTCCATTTATTGGTTCATTTCAGCTTGGTTGGTTGAGCTTGCCAATGACACTTATCTGGATATTAGCCATTACGAATGCTGTAAATTTGATTGATGGATTGGATGGCTTAGCATGCGGTGTATCAGTTATTGCTTTAGTAACGATTGGTTTGATTAGTTATTTCTTTTTACCAACGAACGGAGTTCCTCTTGCAATTATGATTTTTTCACTAGTAGCTGCGATTGCGGGCTTTTTCCCATATAATTTTCATCCAGCAACCATCTATTTAGGAGATACGGGCGCTTTATTTTTGGGATTTATGATTTCTGTTTTTTCTTTGCAAGGTTTAAAAAACGCCACTTTTATTTCTGTATTGACACCAATGTTTATTTTAGGTGTTCCTATTACTGATACGGTTTATGCTATGCTGCGTCGTTATTTTAATAAAAAGCCGATTTCTTCTGCTGATAAAATGCACCTGCATCATCGTCTGCTTTCGTTAGGTTTTACTCATCGTGGAGCAGTACTTACCATTTATGCTTTAGCAATGGTCTTTGCTTTAATCGCGTTGTTGATGAATTACGCTAGTACTTGGGCGATTGTTTTACTTGTAATTAGTACACTATTTGGCTTAGAATTGTTTATTGAATTAATTGGGTTGGTAGGAGAAAACCGCCAACCATTAATGGGAACATTAAAGTTTCTAGGGAATCGTCAACATCGACAAAATGTATTGAAAAGGAAGAAACATAAAAATAAACATGAAAAAAAATAAAAATTGGAAGCCGATATGTGCTTCCAATTTTTTAGTTTTCTATAAAATAAATAACTTTTACTATAGGGAATAGGATGAAAAGGAAAATTTCTTTGACAAATTTTGATTACAGATGTAAACTTATTGTGAGAGAGGGGCGGACTTATGAACACATTGATGGAACCAATTAAAATTAGTGACTCTGAGTGGGAAGTCATGCGTGTAGTTTGGACTAAAGGAAAAACTGACGCTAAGACAATCAATGATTTGTTAAGCAGCTCCAAAGGATGGAAGCTAGCGACAACGAAAACATTACTTGGAAGACTGGTCAAAAAAGACGTTTTACAGACAGAACAAGCGGGCAAAAAGTTTGTTTATTCTGCAAAAGTTACAGAAGAACAAACGGTTCGTAGCGCTACGGAAAATATATTTTCTCATATATGTGCCAAAAAGGTCGGTAGCACAATTGCTGATATGCTTGAAAAAGCAGAATTAACACAAGAAGATATTGATAGTATTGAAGCGATTTTAGCAGAAAAAGTTCCAGTAGCAGAAATTGCTTGCAACTGTATTCCAGGACAGTGCATTTGTAAAGAAGAATCAAACGGAGGGAAAGCAATATGAAACAAAAGTTTTCTATTGAAGGTATGAATTGCGCTCATTGCGTCATGCGCATTGAAAATGCAGTCAATGAACTGCCAGGTATCCAGAAGGTTAATATTCATTTAAAAAGAAACAACGGCGTAATTAAATTTGATGAGACAAAAGTAAACAGCCAACAAATCGCCGAAAAAATTAATGAAACTGGTTATGACGCAAAAGCAGTTTAAGCTTAAAATGAAGAATGCTGACTAAGCACTCTTCATTTTTTATG
>NZ_BCPY01000002.1 GCF_001544195.1 Tetragenococcus solitarius NBRC 100494 | reverse complement strand
CACGTTGCTTTTTTATATACTCATATACTTGGGTGGGTGATTAATTTTTTCTAGAAAGGTAAGAAAATCGGGAAAGCTAAAGACCAATGTTTGGTCATTTTGGTTCGGATGAAAACCAATCTTTTCAGTTGAGCGAAGCTGTTTATCGATGATTAACTGGACTTGTTGCTTTGTATCAAATAGTAAGCCTAAAGGAGAAACTGCTCCTTGAGTAGCATGCAAAAATTGGCTCAGTTTTTGATCAGAGGCAAACGACAGATGCCTTTCTTCCACTTCTTGAGCGATTTGTTTTAAAGGGGCCCGTTTCTTTTCTGGCAGGATGACTAAATAAAATGTATTTTTTCCTTTTAAGAATAAATTTTTTACTTTTGTGCCTGGTAATTCGAAATCAATTTCTTCCATGGTATAGACTGCTTTATGATAAAACAACTCATAAGAAAGGGCTATTTTATCCAAAAAATGGAATATTTGCTGTTCCGCTTTTTTACTGAGATACTCTTTTTTTACAATAGCACAGCATCCTTTGTCTACCAGGCCACGATTATTAACCAGGCGCTTACGCAAGGTCCCTTCATAAGTCATTCCTGCCTTTTGCATTGCTTTTTTTGAAGCCGGATTTTCGATATCATAAAAGCCTTCCACGCGCTCAAAATCATTTTTTTCAAATAGATAGCTGATAACTTCTTGCAAAGCTTCACTGGTAAGGCCATTGTTCCACCAGTCTTGTCCAATACAATAGCCGACTTCTGCTGTTTTAGTTGTTTTATCAGCGATATTTGCTGAGATGGTTCCAACTAGTTGTTGTGTTGTTTTTTCTTCGATTCCCCAGAAAAAATAATCGGAATCGACATAATTTTTTTGATACTCGTTTAAGTTGTTTTCGACATCTTTTATGGTTGAGTAGGGCTTCCAGTTAAGATATTGGGTGGCCTTAGGATCACTGGCCCAATGGTTAAACATTTGCCGTGCATCAGTTGTTACTAATGGACGTAACTTCAGTCGTTGCGTTTGTAAGCAGATGGTACCTATATTTTCCACTTTATCATCTCCAAACTATTCAAAATTACAGGGGCCTTCTTGTTGCATGAGTTGTACTAATTGTTCCTTGGTGGTACGTTTTTTAGAAAGAGCGGGCAAATTGTCTATAGCAAAGTAGCCTATTTGACTTGTTTCCAAATTTTTTGAAAAAGAGCCAGATAAAATTTCACAACCAAATACCAGCTTATAATATTGAAAAGCTTGCGGGATATCTTTACGCAAGTTGGTATCAAAAATGGCTTTTAACTGTTTTACATTGACAGTAAGTCCTGTTTCTTCATAAACCTCTTTTAAAATATTTTCCTTAGGAGAAAAGCCAACATCGGCATAACCGCCAGGCAGTGACCATTCTTTTGTTTTACTGTCTTGTACTAATAGTATATAGTTTTCTTTAGTTATCCATGCTCGAACGTCAACCTTAGGGGTTTGATAACCAGACTCATGTGAAAATAAGTCCATAATTGCTTCTTGTGGTTCATTGCCCAGACTGTGAAGTAATTGTAGTGCTAGGTCATTTAGTTCTTGATAACGGAAGCGATCAAATTCATCCTTTCCATAATGGAGTCCTGCTTGAGCAATCGATAATAATTCTTTGTAGGTCGCTAAATAATCCATCTATATCCCTCTTATTTCTAGTTATTTGCTTTTTATTTTATCATCAAGCTATAATGAAAGAAACAAGAAAGGAAGTCGATTTTTATGGGAAAATTACAAATAAAGCGTGCTTATGAAAAAACCGAACCATCAGATGGTAAACGGGTTTTAGTTGACCGTATGTGGCCTAGAGGAATCAAAAAAGAAAAATTACCATTGGCACTATGGGAAAAAGAGATTGCTCCAAATAATGAGTTACGCAAAGAATTTGGACATGATCCTGAAAAGTTTCCTTGGTTTGAAAAAGAATATAAAAAAGAATTAGATAAGAACGAAAAAATTGAAGACTTTGTTAAACAAATCGAAGAGTGGTTAAAAGATAATAATGTGACACTTATTTATGGTGCAAAAGATAGGGAAAATAATCAAGCTGTAGTTTTAAAAAATTATCTCCTACAAAGGGTCGAAAGCCAATGAAAAAATATGAGATAAAAGAAACAAAAGTAATTCCGCCTGAACAATTATATCACTTGTACCAAAGTGTAGGATGGTCTCGCTATATTCGAGAGTTCGATAAGCTTACTGCAGGACTAAAGAATTCTTTGAAAGTGCTGACAGCTTGGGATGCTGACAAATTAGTGGGATTGGTTCGAGCGGTTGGGGATGGAGCGACAATTTTATACGTACAAGATCTGCTGATTTTGCCTGAATATCAAAATCAGGGAGTCGGATTTTCCCTGATGAAGAAACTGTTAGCCAATTATCCTCAAGTAATGCAAAAGGTATTGATGACTGAAGAAGCACCGGATGTGCGCCATTTTTATGAAAAGTGTGGATTTATTTCTGCCGATCAAGGAAGCGGAGTAGCTTTTTATCGATTTGAATAAAGAAGAAACTGAAATGAAAAAAAATTATGGTTAAAGACTTGCAAATTTTTTTGAGAAGTGGTTAAATGAAGCCATAATTGATTGATGAAAAAGACACCCAAACTTGTGCGTCTTTTACAAGAGAGGAAAAGCGAGGCTGAAACTTTTCTAAAAGCAACCCAAGTGAGGACCACTTTTGAAACCTTTGTTGAAGCAAAGGCGGTCGTTTCCGTTAAAGCGAATGAGGAATACTGTTTTGTATTCAAAATTAGGTGGAACCGTGAATAAATTCGCCCTGGTATCAAGAGGATACTGGGGCTTTTTTTATTGTAAAGTAAACAGGAATTTACAATAGGGGGGTCTTTTTTATCCGTCAAATAAATAACAGGAGGAAAAAGCATGATAAATATTACTTTTCCAGATAACTCTGTCAAAGAATTAGAAGCTGGAATCACGTCTAAAGCGATTGCTGAAGATATTAGCAAAAGTTTGGCAAAGAAAGCATTAGCCGGAAAATTTAATGGCCAGTTAATTGATTTGGATCGACCGATAAATGAAGATGGGGCAATTGAAATTGTTACACCCGACCATGAAGACGCCTTAGGGATTTTGCGTCATTCGACAGCTCATTTGATGGCCAATGCGATGCGTCGTTTATATCCAAATATCCATTTTGGTGTAGGGCCTGCCATCGACACAGGTTTTTATTATGATACGGATAATGGCGACAATCCAGTGACGTCAGAAGATTTACCTGCGATTGAAGCAGAAATGATGAAAATCGTCAAAGAGAATAATCCCATCATCCGTAAGGAGCTAACAAAAGAAGAAGCATTGGATCTTTTTGCCGATGATCCCTACAAAGTAGAATTGATTCAGGATATGCCAGAAGGTGAACAAATTACGGCTTACGAACAAGGCGATTTCATTGATTTATGTCGTGGACCCCATGTTCCATCTACTGGGCGGATTCAGGTGTTTAAATTGTTGTCTGTAGCTGGTGCGTATTGGCGCGGTAATTCAAATAATCAAATGATGCAAAGAGTTTACGGGACGGCTTTCTTTGATAAAAAGGATTTAAAAGCTTATATTAAGCAAAGAGAAGAAGCTAAAGAGCGTGATCACCGCAAACTAGGTAAAGAACTTGGCTTATTTATGCTATCTTCAGAAGTTGGCTCAGGCTTGCCTTTTTGGCTGCCTAAAGGAGCTACTATCCGCCGAATTATCGAACGTTATATTGTTGATAAAGAAGTAAGCCTAGGCTATCAACATGTTTATACGCCAATCATGGCTAATGTTGATTTTTATAAGCAATCTGGTCATTGGGACCACTACCACGAAGACATGTTTCCACCAATGGATATGGGCGATGGTGAGATGCTTGTTTTGCGACCAATGAATTGTCCCCATCATATGATGGTTTATAAAAATGATATTCACTCTTATCGTGAGCTACCAATTCGTATTGCTGAGTTAGGGCAAATGCATCGTTATGAAAAATCAGGGGCCTTGTCTGGATTACAGCGTGTTCGTGAAATGACGCTTAATGATGGGCACACTTTTGTACGGCCAGATCAAATCAAAGAGGAATTTAAGCGTACGTTAGAACTTATGACCTCGGTATATGAGGATTTCAATATTAATGATTACAGCTTCCGTTTAAGTTATCGCGACCCTAACGATAAAGAAAAATACTTTGATGATGATCAGATGTGGGAACATGCACAATTTGTGTTAAAAGAAGCTTTAGATGAACTTGGTGTTCAATACTACGAAGCTGAAGGAGAAGCTGCTTTTTATGGTCCGAAATTGGATGTACAGGTAAAAACGGCCCTTGGAATGGAAGAGACACTATCGACGATCCAGTTAGACTTCTTGATGCCAGAGCGCTTTGATTTAACCTATGTAGGTGAAGATGGAGAAAATACCCATCGTCCGGTTGTTATCCACCGAGGCATTGTCTCAACGATGGAACGTTTTGTCGCTCACTTAACAGAAGTATACAAAGGAGCTTTTCCTACGTGGTTAGCACCTATTCAAGCGACGATCATTCCAGTTTCGGTTGACTTGCATGGCGACTATGCTTATGAAATTAAAGGTCGCTTGCAAGAACAAGGAATCCGGGTTGAAGTCGATGATCGCAATGAAAAAATGGGGTATAAAATTCGAGCATCACAAACGCAAAAGATTCCTTATCAAATTGTTGTTGGTGATAAAGAGATGGCAGAAGCAACTGTTAACGTACGTCGTTATGGTAGTAAAGAAACCGAAGTTCAGCCTGCCAATATGTTTATCGAAGCTATTGTGGCTGATGTGAATAATTATAGTAGAGTGTAAGAAAAAGATTGGGGTTTCAGTTAATTTTAACTGTGATCTCAATCTTTTTTTGAAGAGAAATTTTAACAGGCAATTCTTGAATCATGTTTTTGGATATTTTCCAATAAATTAAAAAAGCAAGGTTCTTATAATATCGGTTTTATACATAAAAAATGCGGGAAGCTTGAGTTTATGCAAATTATGTGCTATATTAGTAAAAGTAATGATACTAGAGCTGAGTGAGGGTAGAATTTTTCCCTCACTCTTTTTATGGGAAAAAGTTTTTATAAGTAATTAAAGGAGGGGATAACTATTGAGTGCAGTCGTTGATACTGTAAAAGACTTGGTGATGCCTGTATTAGATGAAAATAATTTCGAACTAGTCGATCTAGAATTTGTAAAAGAAGGAAAAAGCTGGTATCTCCGTGTCTTTATTGATAAAGAAGGCGGCATTGATATCGAGGAATGTGCTTATGTAAGTGAATATCTGAGTGAGAAGCTGGATAATGCAGATCCGGATCCGATCCCGCAAGCCTATTTCTTAGAAGTTTCTTCTCCTGGAGCTGAACGGCCTTTAAAAAAAGAAGAAGATTATCAAGAAGCGATCGGAGAGTATATTCACGTTTCTTTATACGAGCCTATTGATAACCAAAAACAATTTGATGGCTTTTTACAATCAGTGGATACCAACAAACTTGTTTTAAAAATTCGTATTAAAACAAGAGAGAAGGAAATAACTATCGATCGCAAGAAAATTGCAAAGGCCCGTTTAGCTGTACAAATATAATTACGGAGGAATCAAAGAGAATGAGCAAAGAAATGTTAAATGCGTTAGACACGCTAGAAGCTGAAAAAGGAGTTTCTAAAGCCGTTGTAATCGAAGCCTTAGAAGCAGCTTTGATTTCAGCTTATAAACGCCACTATGGTCAATCACAAAATGTAGAAGTAAATTTTGATGAAAAAAAAGGAGACATTACTGTCTACGCAGTAAAAGAAGTGACTGATGAAGTGATGGACTCACAGTTAGAGATCTCCTTAAAAGACGCGACTGCAATTAATCCGGCTTACGAAGTTGGAGATAAAATACGTTTTGAAGTAACGCCTAAAGATTTTGGTCGTATTGCGGCTCAGACTGCTAAGCAAGTGATTTTACAACGCGTGCGCGAAGCAGAACGTTCGATTATTTATGACGAGTTTTCTGCTTATGAAAATGATATTATGCAAGGTGTTGTAGAACGTCAAGATCGTCGCTATATTTATGTAAATTTAGGTAAAATTGAAGCTGTATTATCAAAACAAGATCAAATACCTAATGAGCATTATCAGCCACATGATCGTATCAAAGTTTATGTTACACGCGTGGAAAATACATCAAAGGGTCCTCAGGTATTTGTGAGTCGTACGCATCCAGACCTTTTGCGTCGCTTATTTGAACAAGAGGTACCCGAAATTTACGATGGAACTGTAGAAATTTTAAGTATTGCGCGCGAAGCAGGCGATCGAGCAAAAATTGCAGTACGTTCTACAGACCCTGATATTGATCCAGTGGGTACTTGTGTAGGGCCTAAGGGGCAACGCGTGCAAGCCTTAGTGAATGAACTAAAAGGTGAAAATATGGATATTGTTGAATGGAACGAAGATCCAGCAATCTATATTGCCAATGCGTTAAATCCTTCAGAAGTGAGCGACGTCATTTTTGATATGGAAAATCCTAAGGTTTGTACAGTTGTTGTACCTGACCATCAATTATCACTTGCTATTGGAAAACGCGGACAAAATGCTCGCTTAGCTGCTAAATTAACTGCTTATAAAATTGATATTAAGTCAGAATCCGATATGGAAGAATTTTACGCTCAATTAGATGAACAAGAGTCTTCTGAAGTTGAAGAAACAGAAGAAATAGTAGACTCTTCGCTGGAAGATGAGGCAAATGTTTCTGACGAAGAAGTTACTTTTGACGAAACAGATGAATCTGAAACAGAATCATAGGGAGGCTTTTAGATGAAAAAAAGAAAAATTCCTTTACGAAAATCTGTTGTATCTGGAGAAATGATTCCTAAAAAACAACTATTACGTATTACACGTTCAAAAGAAGGCGAAGTTTCGATCGATCCTACTGGCAAAAAGCCCGGACGCGGTGCTTATATCGCTATTGAACCCGAAGAAGCCCAATTAGCTTGGGACAAACGAATTTTAGATCGTGTATTAGAAACAAAATTAAGTGATGAATTTTATCAAGAATTGCTTGATTATGTTTCTCATCAAAAAGCTCGTCGAGAGTTGTTTGGTAATGAATAAACAAAAAGCTTTAAACATGCTAGGTTTAGCAATGCGTGCTGGAAAGCTTGTAACTGGCGAAGAAATGACCGTGAATAAAATACGTTCACAAAAAGTAAAATTAGTTTTGTTGGCAGGAAATGCTGGTAAAAGCACACAAAAAAAGGTAAAAGACAAGAGTACTTTTTACCAAGTTCCGTTTGCAGATTGCTTTGACTCAACTGAAATAAGCCAAGCGATTGGGCGAAAACGCTTTGTCGTTGGTGTTTTAGATAGTGGCTTTGCAAACAAAATTCAGGAACTAATCTCAAGTTAGGAAGGTGTTTGCATGGGGAAAAAAAGAATATATGAACTTGCAAAAGAAATGAATAAATCAAGTAAGGAAATTGTGGAAGCAGCACAATCACTAGGATTCGATGTGAATAATCATATGGGTTCAATTTCTGAATCAGAAGAACAGAAAATTCGACAAAAATTAAATGGTCAATCGCAAAATAGACAATCGTCAAATAAGAAGCCAGTAGATAACACTCAAGTGGCTAAGGAAAAGAAGTTTCAAACACAACGAAATAATCCGAAATTTCAAAATCGCCAAAAACAGACAACACGTTCAGGAAATCCTGCCCAGCAAAATAAGGTGGCAGGTAGACAAAAGCCACAAGAAAAAAGAAATACGCAACAGTCAAAATCCCAAGCAAGCCAATCAAACAAACAAAATATACAAGCAAAAGAACAAACACAACGGTCAAATAAGCAACAAAATCGTCCAGTAAAACAAGAAGCACGGAAACAAGCTGGACCAAAACAAGAAGCAGCTCAAAGACCTAACGATAAACGTCAAGCGCAAAGACCTGCTAAAAAGCAACAAGGACAAAGTCAGCAAAAACAACAGGTTCAACAAGAAGACAAGAAAAAACAAGGGAATACGAACGACCAGCGTAAAAATCGCAATCGTAATAATAATTACAATAGGAACAACGATTTTAATAACAAAAACCGCAATAAATTTAATAAAAAAGGGAAAAAGGGAAAACAACAACAGAATAAAAAACCAGCTGCTGTTTCTCAACGTAAATATCATGAGCTACCTGAAGTTTTAGAATATACTGAGGGTATGAATGTTGCTGACATCGCTAAGAAAATCCGACGTGAACCAGCTGAAATTATCAAAAAATTATTTATGGTAGGTATTATGGTTAATCAAAACCAGCCTCTTGATAAAGATAGTATTGAACTATTAGCGGCCGACTATGGCATAAAAGCAGAAGAAAAAGTGGAAGTCGATATTGCAGATATTGATAAATTCTTTGAAAATCAAGAGGTTAACGAGGAAAATCTTATCTCGCGTCCACCGGTTGTTACGATTATGGGACACGTTGACCATGGGAAAACCACTTTATTAGACAATTTACGCCATTCTCGAGTAACAAGCGGCGAAGCTGGCGGAATTACACAACATATCGGCGCTTATCAAATTAATATCGATGGAAAACCTATCACCTTTTTAGATACTCCTGGACATGCGGCATTTACTAGTATGCGCGCAAGAGGAGCGAGCATTACAGATATTACGATCTTAGTCGTAGCAGCTGATGATGGCGTTATGCCACAGACAGTTGAAGCAATTAACCACGCTAAGGCAGCGGATGTTCCGATCATTGTAGCTGTTAATAAAATCGATAAGCCAGGCGCAAATCCACAAAAAGTAATGCAAGAGCTAAGTGAATATGAATTAATTCCAGAAGCTTGGGGCGGAGATACAATATTTGTAGAAATTTCTGCTAAATTCAACCAAAATATTGAAGAATTGCTGGAAATGATTCTATTAGTTGCTGAAGTGGAAGATTTAAAAGCAGACCCTACGCAACGGGCACTTGGTTCAGTAGTTGAAGCAAGATTAGACAAAGGAAAAGGGCCTGTAGCAACATTGTTAGTACAGCAAGGAACCTTAAAAGTAGGAGACCCAATTGTTGTTGGAAATACTTACGGTCGTGTTCGTGTGATGACAAATGATTTAGGACGCCGTGATAAATCAGCAAAACCAGCTACTCCAGTTGAAATTACTGGTTTAAACGATGTACCACAAGCTGGAGACCGCTTTGTCGTGTTTGAAGATGAAAAAACTGCACGACAAGCAGGAGAAGAACGTGCGAAACGCGCTTTGATAGAACATCGCGCTTCAGGTACGCGTGTGACTCTTGATAACTTATTTGAAAGCCTAAAAGAAGGCGAATTAAAAGAAGTTAACGTTATTATCAAAGCAGACGTACAGGGTTCAGCTGAAGCATTATCTGCTTCATTACAAAAGATTGAAGTGGAAGGCGTAAAAGTAAACATTGTCCATGCAGCAGTTGGAGCTATAAACGAAAGTGATATCACCTTAGCGGCTGCTAGTAATGCCATTATTATTGGTTTTAATGTACGTCCTACGCCACAGGCAAGACAGCAAGCCGAAACAGAAGAAGTTGATATTCGTTTGCATCGCGTTATTTATCAAGCAATTGATGAAATCGAAACAGCGATGAAAGGGATGCTTGATCCTGAATACGAAGAACGTATTACCGGACAAATGGTTGTACGTGAAACATACAAAGTTTCTAAAGTCGGAACCATTGCTGGTTGTTATGTTATGGAAGGTACGATTTATCGTGACAGCGGGGTTCGTGTCATCCGTGATGGAATTGTTATTTTTGAAGGAAAACTGGCAAGCTTAAAACGTTTCAAAGATGATGCTAAAGAAGTAAATTCTGGCTATGAATGTGGAGCTACCATTGAAAAATATAATGACATCAAAGTAGATGACATTATTGAAGGCTTTGTAATGGAAGAAGTCAAAGTTAACTAATCTTATTTTAAGCAATGAGTTAATATAGGAGGACATTTCATGGCTAATTATCGTGATCGAAGAGTAGCCCAAGAGATATTAAAAGAAGTAAATCATTTGTTGCAAAAAAAGATTCGTGATCCTCGTGTACAAGATGTGACAATCACCGATGTGCATGTTACAGGTGATTTGCAACAAGCAACAATTTATTACAGTATTTTGTCTGATGATGCTTCAGCGAAAAAAGAAGCACAATTGGGACTAGAAAAAGCTAAAGGACTAGTACGGCGTGAAGTAGGCCATGCTTTAAGTATCTATAAAACGCCTGAAATCTTCTTTGAACTGGACGAATCCGTCGAATATGGCGAAAGAATCGATGAAGTGATTCGTGAATTACATGAAAATGAAGATTAACAATTAAAACAGGTATCTGATGAAATGGCTTCTAAGAGGTAAGTTTACGTACTAACTTTAGAAGTCATTGCAGGCGGATACCTGTTTTTTATTTAAATTATCAAACTTGTTGTCTAGAGACAGCTTGCTAATAAGAACAAGTATGATTTCTTATATTTTTTTGTGCTAGCAATTGAACAAATAAAATCTCCTTATTTTTGATTTGTGATTTTTGCAAAAAATTATGTTATACTATTAAGGCTGAAAAAAGCAAGGAGGACTTATGAACGGGATTTTACCACTATGGAAAGAGCGTGGCATGACAAGTCATGATTGCGTTTTTAGATTGAGAAAAATATTACATACAAAAAAAGTAGGTCACGGAGGCACTCTTGACCCGGACGTTGATGGAGTATTACCAATTTGCATTGGCAAAGGAACGAAAGTGATTGAATTTTTAACAGATTCTGGTAAAGAATATGAAGGTGAAATTACTTTGGGATATGCGACAACAACTGAAGATGCATTAGGAGAAGTTGTCAAGCGTGATTTACTTACGGGTCCTTTTTCAACAGAAGAAATCGATCAAGCTATGCAATCGTTGGTTGGTGAAATTACGCAGATTCCACCCATGTACTCAGCAGTGAAAGTCAACGGTAAACGTCTTTACGAATATGCCAGAAATGGACAAACGGTAGAACGTCCACAGCGCAAAGTCCAAGTAGATTCTTTTGCACGCACCTCTCCTCCTTCCTATCAAAAAAAAGAACAGCTGCAGTCTTGGCGTTTTAAAGTCGTTTGTGGCAAAGGAACTTATATTCGAATATTAGCGGTTGATGTGGGAAAGAAACTAGGAGTCAGCGCGCATATGTCTGATTTAACTCGTATAAAAAGTGGTGGTTTTACTAAACAGCAAACTGTAACTTTAGAACAAGTACAGACTGCAGTCGAAGAAAATCACATTGATGATTTACTCGTACCAATTGAATATGGTGTTCAGCATTTTCAACGAATAGATATTAACACTGAATTATGGCAAAAAGTAAGAAATGGAATGAGGTTATCTTATCAAGACTTCCAGCTAACAGAAATGCCTGTAGCGCCAATTGCCATTTTTTATCAAAGTAAAGTGGTTAGTTTATATGAGCCAAATCCAAAAGAAAAGAGTGGCTTAAAGCCGTTGAAAGTATTACGGAATGAAGTTAGTTAGGAGATTAATGTTTTATGAAGGTCATTGAGTTTAGGCATCCTTATACAAATGATATAGTTCCTGCAGGAGATGTCGTTTTAGTATTAGGCTTTTTTGACGGTGTACATAAAGGACATCAAAAAGTCATTGAAAAAGGCAGAAAAATCGCAGATCAAAATGGTTTAAAGTTGGCAGTGATGACTTTTAATCAACACCCTTCCATCGTGTTTAAAAAAGTTAAACCGGACGAAATGAAATATTTAACAAATAATGAGCAAAAGAAGCAGTTAATGGCTCACCTTGGAGTGGATTATTTATATATTGTTGAATTCACCTCTTTATTTGCAAGCCTAAGTCCACAAGAATTTGTTGACCAGTATATTGTCAATTTAAATGCAAAATTTGCTGTGGCTGGCTTTGACTACACTTATGGACCAGAAGATATAGCAGATATGAAACATCTACCGCAATATGCTAAAGGAAGGTTTGAAGTAATCGCTGTTTCTAAAAAAACGCAAGATAACAGTAAGATTAGTTCGACCCGGATTAGGGAATGTCTAGATCAAGGAGATATGGAAAAAGCAGCGAGTTTATTAGGCTATACCTATGAAATTGATGGGATAGTGGTCCATGGCGATGCTAGAGGGCGTACTTTGGGTTTTCCTACGGCCAACATCAAAACTGAAAGTACAACTCGTTTGCCTAAAGAAGGCGTTTATGTTGCCGAAATTAAAATAGGGGATAAATGGCATCCGGCAATGGGATCTATTGGTCACAATGATACTTTTGAAAAAGGACGTCAATTAACCGTTGAGGTATATATTTTAGATTTTTCGCAGGATATTTATGGCGAGCAGGTAAGCGTACGATGGAACCATCTTATACGTGATCAAGTAGCTTTTAATGGCGCAGAGGAACTTATCCAACAGTTGAAAAAAGATGAAAGAAGCACACGTCGTTATTTTGAGAACAAAAAGGGATAATTTTTTCATACAGATAAAAATAAGCTGACAAGAGAACTAAAAAGTTCTCTTGTCAGCTGTTTTGCTATTCAAAGACAAAGGAGCGCTGTACAAAAATTAATCGGAGGATGTTTCATTTTCGATGATTTGTTTTACTTGAAATTCAGTAGCTGATGTATTTTCAGAGTCAGCATCAGAAAAATCAAACAACAAGTATTCGCCGCTCTTGTCTTGGACAACGACTAATTTTTCATTTAGGCCGCGTTTATCTTTTTCGATTTGCACTTTTTTCATCAATTCTTCTTGATCGACATCTGATGTTAAAGCATTTCCACGGTTAAAAAAGATCGTTTCTTCCATGATGACCTTCCCTTTTTATTATTGTGATGTTGTCTTAAGCTTAAGACATAGAGACTGACTTGTCAAAGGATGTAGCTAGTATCCTTTTGTGGTATATGTTATTTTATGGTAAAATAGAATGTGAAATACTCACAAGGAAGGTGATTTAAAATTGGATAAAAGAAACCGGAATCTTTTGTTATTAATTATTGCGGCAGTGATTTTTGTTATTGCTGCACCTACTGTTTTTACTTATAATCGCTTAGCATCAGCTGAAAATGATGTGGATGCAAGCTGGTCACAAGTTGAAAATGTGATGCAAAGAAGAGCCGATCTTGTGCCTAATTTAGTAGAATCGGTTCAAGGAAGTATGCAACAAGAACAAGAAATATTTGGTAACATTGCCGAAGCCAGACAAGCTTATAATGAAGCCAATACACCTGAAGAAACAGTGGAAGCAAATGACGAATTGTCTGGACAACTTTCAACAATGGTTAATGTTATCAGAGAAGATTACCCAGAACTAAGGTCAAATGATAATGTTAGGACATTAATGTCCCAACTAGAAGGAACGGAAAATCGAATTTCAACAGAACGGAGACGTTACATACAATCGGTTAACCAATATAATCAATTACTGGTACGTTTTCCTAATAATTTAGTTGCTAACATATTCAACTTTGATAGAAAGGATAATTTTGAAGCTGAAGAAGGCGCGCAAGAAGTTCCCGAGGTCGATTTTGATATTGATACGAGTGAATAAAGGGGGCTTTTGTCTATGAAAGAAGTGAACGAGGCACATTTAAATAAAAATACCATAAAAAATATTCATCATTATTATCGACGTTTTAAACGCTTGAATACTATTTATGTTTGGATATGTGGATGTTTTATTTTACTGGGGTTATTATTTTTTGTTATCGGCGTGCCTTTATTAAATCATCAAAAAAATGTAATGGAACAGTATTACAATAGCCAAATTAGCCAGCTGCAAGCGCAAAAAGAGCAAAAAGAAGCAGAAATTGACGCGCAAAATACTTCTTCATTTGAAACAACTTTACAAGCGCAAAAAGCACAGTACGCTAATGAATATACACCTCAAGCTGATTATTACGAAGCGGATATAGGAAATAGCACGATTGCAATTGATCGTAATAATATTTTTGTTTCAGATAATGCAGGAATTTTATCTAATGAAGTAAAGGAAAAAATTTATCAGTTCAACCGACAGTTAGATGAGAATGCTAATGGTGCGCAATTTATGGTTGTCACGCTTAATCAATTACCTAATGGAAAAGATATTGAGTCTTACGCAACAGATATCTTTAATAACTTAGGTATAGGAAATAAGGAGGAAGACAATGGCGTACTATATTTGATGTCGGTTTCTGAACAGGAAACTAGATTAGAAGTAGGGTATGGACTTGAAGGTGTGCTAACAGATGCTGATAGTCAGGATATTCTTGATGACGATGAAGTAGTAGAAAACTATCAAGATGAAGATTATTCAGAAGGCGTGAGTGCAACGACTGATTTAGTTGCAAATTATATTAATTCAAAAACACCTTATGAAGATAGCCAAATAAACACTTATGAAGGTCGTCGAGATAGTCTAGGCTTTGTTTTACTTATTCCAATTGTTTTTATGTCTCTCTTATTTATGGTGGTTCTTTTATATTTTGTTGGAATAATGAGAACTAGAAAATGGATAAAAAAAGACTACAAAGAATTTTCTAGTATTGTTGGAAATGATAATAACATCACAGAACAGTCTGCTGAACAAATTAAAAAATTAAACCTATATGCACTTATTTTTTATGGTATGGTTTACTGGCAAACTTATCATCATGTGTTAAAAAATAGAGATATCGGACGCTTGTTGAACAAATATCCATCTGGCCGTAAAATAGGACGTCGCGTATTAGTAGGCGATACGTTATATGATTATCGCGGGTTAATTTTAACCGCCCATTATGCTTCATCTGCTTATAATCCTCGATCGTCAAAAGGCCGTGGTGGACGCGGCGGCGGTTTTGGTGGTGGATTTGGCGGCGGCTCGTTCGGCGGAGGTGCTTCTGGTGGTGGTGGTGCTTCCGGTGGCTGGTAAATAGATTGTTGAAATTTAGAAGATATTGAACCATTTGAGCAAAAACTATTTGGCTCAAATGGTTTTTCTTGTTTAGATGCTCTATAAGCTAAGCCATAGGTATTTTCGACTGTTAGCTTTTTTAAGTAGTATTTTATAAAATAGAATTAAAAATGTTTTTTGATTTTACTAGGAAAAAATAAAAGATTTCCATATAATAGAAAGTAGCGCAAAGGAGGAAGACTTATATGAACAGTTTTCAAGAGAATAAAGAAGTACAAAAAAATCGTTGGTGGATTTTAATTTCTGTTTCTATGTTTACTTTTATGTCTACATTAGATGGCAGTATTGTAAACATCGCTTTGCCAACAATTTCTAAGGATTTATCGGTACCTATGAACCAATCTGAATGGATTGTTTCTATTTATTTAATGATCGTTTGTTCTTGCTTACTTTTATTTGGGAAAGTAGGGGATAGTTTTGGTAAAATTAAAGTTTATCGTATTGGCACTTTAATTTTTACTTTTGGGTCATTATTATGTGGTTTTAACCAATCACTGTTGTTTTTGTTATTTGCTCGTGTCGTTCAAGCAATTGGAGCAAGCATGACAATGGCGACCAATACTGGGATTATCACCGAAGTATTTCCACTAGAAGAAAGAGGACGTGCGCTGGGTTCAATCGGTGCATTTGTATCATTAGGAGCTATTGCTGGCCCTGGCCTAGGTGGACTTATTTTAGCTCAACTATCCTGGCAATACATATTTTGGATTAATGTACCGGTAGGGATTATCACTATGTTGATTGGTGAAAAATTCCTACCTAAAGATATTACAAAAAGTGGACAAAGAATCGATAAAACTGGCTTTATTAGTTTCTCATTATTCATTTTGTCTTTGTTCGGCGGCGTTTTTCTTGGACAAGAACAAGGATTTACTCATGCTTTGCCGTTGAGTTTATTTATAGTAGCTATTGTTACGTTTATTTTGTTTATTTTTATAGAAAAAAGAATCAGCCTTCCTTTAATTACATTCTCTGTTTTTAAAAATAAAATTTTTACGATGAGTTTATTTAGTGCTTTGCTTATTTTTTCGTCTAATTTTTTTGTTAATGTTATTATTCCTTTTTATTTACAAAACGCTCGCGGATTAAGTCCTAGCTATGCGGGTTTTTTAATGATGACTTTTCCATTTTTGATGGTCATTGGTTCTCCTATAAGCGGTTATTTAACGGATAAAATTGGAAGTGAACTACTTGTACTGCTTGGATTGAGCTTACTTGTCATTACACAGTTGATGTATGTATTTATGGAAGTGGATACGCCTATTTGGTATTATATTTTAGCTACTGCAATTATGGGGTTGGGAAATTCGTTATTTCAATCACCTAATAATACGATGATTATGAGTAGTGTAACAAAGGGAAATCTTGGTGTGGCTGGCAGTATGAATTCTTTTGCCAGAAATTTCGGTATGGTAGTGGGTATCGCTTCTTCTACGACCATTTTGTATCATGCTATGAGTATGAGAGTAGGAGAAAAAGTAACGACTTATATTCCCGGTCGGCCAGATGTATTTATTTACGGCATGAAAGTCACTTTTTTAGGTTCTGCGCTTATTTGCCTGTTTGCTTTACTGCTAACTATTTGGCGTATTAAAAAACAAGGAGGCATACGGAGAAAAGAAATCTGAGAAAAACTATCTGCTAAATTTTTAGGACATTACTTAATTAAGTAATGTCCTATTTTTGACAAGAGCATAACAAAATCGTAAATGGGATTTAAGATAATAAGAATTTTTCAAATACGTCATTACCTAAAAATACGCCCTTTTTAGTTAGTTTAATACGATTGTTTTCATAGGTTAATAGCTGTTTGGCAAATAAATCTGGCAGCACCTGACGATACAATTCAGTTAATTCTTGTCCAAATTTTTCTTTAAAACGAACTAAAGAGACACCTTCTTGTTTTCGTAATCCCAAAAACATCTCTTCCTCGATTTGATTTTTTAAGGTGAGCTTTTCTGTTTCAACAATAGGTAATTGATTGCTGCGTAAGGGATTCAAATAATGCTGAATAGGGCCAAAATTTCTGTAACGTTGTTGATTTAAATAGCCACTTGCTCCTGCGCCAAAGCCATAATAATGTTCATTATTCCAATAAACTAAGTTGTGTTTAGATTCCCATCCTTTTTTGGCAAAATTGCTAACTTCATAATGAGAAAACCCGGCTTTTTCCATTTCTTCAATAGCCAGTTCGAACATTTTAGCTTCTTCTTCTTGTTCAGGCAGTTCAATTCTTCCACGACGTACCCAATTCATAAACATCGTTTTATTTTCCAAAATTAAGGAATACATCGCATAGTGGGGTAAATCAAGGGCAATCGCTTTTTTTAAGCTAATACGAAAATCTTCAAAGCTTTGCCCAGGCAAGGCATAGATTAGATCAATTGAAACATTTTCAATTTGATTTTTTTCGATTAATTTTAACGATTGATAGACATCTCTTGCTGTATGTTTTCGTCCAATTTTTCTTAAAAGCCGATCATCAAAAGTTTGCACCCCCATTGAAAGCCGATTTATTCCATAATTTTTAATGACATCTAGTTTTTCTTGCGTCAAATCACCAGGATTTGCTTCAATTGTAAATTCTTTGGTGGTTTCAACGGGCAACAATTGAGTGATGCCACTGAGTAAATCATCTAATTGCTTAGCAGATAAAGAAGTAGGCGTACCTCCTCCGATATAAATGGTCTCAGTATTCTCTGTGGGATGGATACTCAGAGTTAATTGTATCTCTTTTAATAATCCTTGAATATATTCGTCGACGGGTTGTCCTTTTAGAAAAACTTTATTAAAATTGCAATAAAAGCAAATATGTTCACAAAAAGGGATATGGATGTAACAAGAAGTACTGGGATTAGTTTTTGACATAAGTTAAAGGCTCCTTTGACACTGTTGTCTTGACCATAGTTTACCACAAGTCAAAGTATAAAAAGCCAGTTTTTTATACGCTTTTTTTAAAATTAGCACTCTAGCTTAAAGAGTGCTAATTTTTTGAGCATTTTCTCTTGACATCTTTGATATTTATGATATATTAGTAACCGTGTTAGCACTTAGATATAAAGAGTGCTAATGAGAAGGTGATAAATTTGTTAACGCAAAGACAGAATAATATTTTGCATTTAATTATTCATAATTATACAAATTTAGGAAAGCCAATTGGATCTAAAACGCTGATGGAAGAAGGGATTGCAGCTAGTTCGGCCACGATTAGAAATGAGATGAAAACTCTTGAAGATTACGGTCTTTTAATCAAACCACATTCTTCTTCAGGTCGTGTCCCTTCGTTAAAGGGTTATCGTTATTATGTCGATTATCTTCTTGAGCCGGAAGCATTAGAAAAAAGCGAAGTAGACGCTATTCGGCAGTCCTTAGGGAAAGATTTCAACGAAATCAATGATATCATTGAGCAATCAGCTAAGATTCTTTCTAACTTAACTAGTTATACGGCGCTTTCTATTGGTCCGGATGTAAAAAATAGAAGGTTGACAGGTTTTAAAATGGTTCCTTTAAATAATCGGCAAGTGATCGCAATCATTGTAACTGACAAAGGCAATGTTGAAAATCAAGTTTTTTCAATACCTAAAAGCGTAGATAGCGAAGATCTTGAAAAAATTGTACGGATTATTAACGATAAATTAATCGGCGAGCCTTTACTAACAGTTTATCAGCGCCTGCGGACCGAGATTCCGATGATTCTTCATAAGTACTTTCAAACGACAGAAGGGATTCTTGACCTATTTAATAGCATGCTAGGTGAAGCTTTTGAAGAAAAGATCTTTGTAGGTGGACAGATGAACTTACTAAATTCTGATCAGATTCAAAATGTTGATCAATTTAAATCTATGTACTTATTCATGGAAAATTCGAATCGCTTAAATGAATTACTAAGCTCTAAAGATCAACCAATTCAGGTTCGAATCGGTTCAGAGTTGGGGAGCGATTTGTTAAGTGGTATGAGTTTGATTCAGGCCAATTATAAGATCAAAGGCCATGGTAATGGTACAATTGCATTATTAGGCTCGGCTAGCATGCCGTATTCAAAGATGTTTAGTTTACTTGATGTATTTCGTCAAGAATTAGCGCTAACGCTGGATGAGTACTATCGTTCGATCGATTCATTCGGTTAATCTGCGTGAATTGTCAATTATATATAGAAGGGATGTTAGATCATTGTCTGATAAAGAAAAAAAAGCAGAGGAAGTAGAAGAAACTTTCTCTTCTGAGGTTAACGAAGATAAAGCAGCTGTGGAAAATGAAGACCAAACAGTTGAAGAAACAGAAGATGAAAGTGTACAATCTATTTCTGAAGTTGACGAATTAAAAGCGCAACTGGATGAAATGGAAGACAAATATCTTCGGGCTTCAGCCGAGCTTACGAATATGAATAATCGTTTTCGTAACGAACGTCAAATGTTGCAGAAATACCGTTCTCAAGATTTAGGAAAAAAATTACTACCTGCTCTTGATAATTTGGAACGCGCTGTAGCAATTGAAGTCGAAGATGAACAAAACGAAAACTTGAAAAAAGGCGTGGAAATGACTTTAGAAAGTTTACGTTCTGCAATGCAAGAAGAAGGGATTGAAGAGATTTCCGCAAAAGGAGAGACATTTGACCCCACACTGCATCAAGCAGTGCAAACCGTTCCTGCGACAGAAGACCATCCGGCAGAGACAGTGGTTGAAGTATTACAAAAAGGCTATAAGCTTTACGACCGTGTTCTTCGTGCTAGTATGGTAGTTGTCGCACAATAAATTAGAGTATTTCAATTTAAATAAATGATAATATTACAAAGGAGATCATAGTATGAGTAAGATAATTGGTATTGACTTAGGTACGACAAATTCAGCCGTTTCAGTTTTAGAAGGCGGCGAATCCAAGATTATTACAAACCCAGAAGGAAATCGCACAACACCTTCTGTTGTTTCATTTAAAAATGGAGAAATTCAAGTAGGCGAGGTAGCAAAAAGACAAGCAGTAACCAACCCTGATACTATTTCTTCTATCAAACGTCACATTGGTGAAGATGGTTATAAAGTAGAAGCAAATGGCAAGTCTTATACTCCGCAAGAAATTTCGGCAATGATTTTACAATACATCAAAGGTTTTTCAGAGGATTATCTGGGCGAAGATGTTGAAAAAGCTGTTATTACAGTGCCAGCTTATTTTAATGACTCGCAACGTCAAGCAACAAAAGATGCGGGTAAAATTGCCGGATTAGAAGTAGAACGTATCGTCAATGAACCAACAGCTGCTGCTTTAGCTTACGGCTTAGATAAGACAGAACAAGATGAAAAAATCTTAGTTTTTGACCTTGGTGGCGGTACTTTTGACGTCTCCATTCTTGAATTAGGTGACGGCGTATTTGATGTATTATCAACTGCTGGTGATAATAACCTAGGCGGGGATGATTTTGACGAAAAAATCATCGATTATATGGTTAGTGAATTTAAAAAAGAAAACGGCATAGACTTAAGTAAAGATAAAATGGCTTTACAACGTTTAAGAGATGCTGCTGAAAAGGCTAAGAAAGATTTATCTGGTGTTTCAAGTACACAAATTAGCTTACCATTTATTACAGCAGGTGAAGATGGACCGCTTCATTTAGAAATGAACTTGACTCGTGCCAAATTTGACGAGTTAACTACTAGCTTAGTTGATCGTACTAAAGAACCTGTACGCCAAGCTTTGAAAGATGCTGGATTGTCTCAATCTGATATTGATCAAGTCATCTTAGTGGGTGGTTCTACTCGTATTCCGGCTGTTGTTGAAGCTGTACGTAAAGAAACAGGGAAAGAACCAAATAAATCAGTTAACCCAGATGAAGTAGTTGCAATGGGTGCTGCTATTCAAGCTGGTGTTATTAGTGGAGACGTGAAAGATGTTGTCTTGCTTGACGTAACTCCTCTATCCCTTGGAATTGAAACTATGGGTGGTGTATTTACGAAGTTAATTGATCGTAATACGACAATTCCAACAAGCAAGTCACAAGTATTCTCTACGGCTGCTGATAACCAACCGGCTGTTGATATTCATGTACTTCAAGGTGAACGCCCAATGGCAGCTGATAATAAGACTTTAGGACGTTTCCAATTGACGGATATTCCAGCTGCTCCACGTGGTGTACCTCAAATTGAAGTTACATTTGATATTGATAAAAACGGTATTGTAAATGTTTCTGCTAAAGACTTAGGTACACAAAAAGAACAAAAAATCACTATTCAATCATCTTCAGGTTTATCAGATGAAGAAATTGATAAAATGGTTAAGGATGCTGAAGCAAACGCTGAAGCAGACGAAAAACGTAAAGAAGAAGTTGACTTGCGTAATGAAGTAGACTCATTGCTATTTACAGTAGATAAAACATTGAGCGAACTTGACGGAAAAGTGGACGAAGAAGAAGTTAAAAAAGCAGAAAACGCACGTGATGAATTGAAAGCTGCTGTTGAAGCAGATGACATCGAAGATATGAAAGCAAAACGTGATGCATTAAATGAAATCGTACAAAACTTGAGCGTTAAGATGTACGAACAAGCAGCACAAGAACAACAAGGACAACAAGGTTCAGATGATGCTTCTAATACTTCTAACGATGATGATGTAGTGGATGCAGATTTTGAAGAAGTAGACGATGACGATAAATAATTTCGTTCGTTGTGAAAAAGCCAAAGTCATCTGCTTTGGCTTTTTCTTTTGAAATGTTGTCTACTAGAGTAGAAAATAGTCTTTTTTATTAAGTATTTTAATAAACTAATGTTTCTTCTGCATAATTTATGATAAAATACGAAAGACTGTTAAAGTATTAGATGGAGGGAAGCCAATGGCAACAAAACGTGATTATTATGAAGTCCTAGGCGTAGAAAAAGGGGCTTCAGATGACGAAATCAAAAAGGCATATCGTAAGCTTTCCAAAAAATATCATCCAGACATCAACCAAGAGCCTGATGCAGAAGAGAAATTTAAAGAAATCTCAGAGGCTTATGAAGTTTTAAGCGACCCACAGAAACGGGCAGCTTATGATCAATATGGACATGCAGGCACAGACGCCAATTACGGCGGTGGTGGTGCTGGTGGATTTGGCGGCTTCGGCGGATTCTCAGATGCTGGTGGCTTCGGTGGCTTTGAAGACATTTTTGAATCTTTCTTTGGTGGGGGCCGATCCGCAGATCCAAATGCTCCGCGTCAAGGGGACGATTTGCAGTATTCAATTCATTTAACTTTTGAAGAAGCAATCTTCGGTAAAGAAACAGAAATTACCTATAAACGAAATGAAGTTTGTCATACATGTGGCGGCAACGGTGCAAAACCAGGTACTCAGCCTGAAACTTGTCATAAATGTAAAGGCTCTGGTACTATCAATGTTGAACGTCAAACCCCACTTGGCCGTGTAATGACTCGTCAAACTTGTGACGTTTGTCATGGAACAGGGAAAGAAATTAAAGAAGTTTGCGAAACTTGTCATGGTACAGGACATGAAAAGAAAACACATAGCGTAAATGTTTCTGTTCCAGCAGGTGTAGAAGACGGACAACAAATGAGGTTAGCTAATCAAGGAGAAGCCGGGACAAACGGTGGACCTTATGGAGACTTGTACGTTGTCTTTTATGTGGCAGAAAGTGACATTTTTGATCGCGATGGTTCTGAGATCTATTATGAATTGCCAATTAACTTTGTACAAGCGGCTTTAGGTGATGAAGTTGATGTACCTACTGTTCATGGAGACGTTAAATTGAAGATTCCGGCAGGTACGCAAACTAATACGAAATTCCGTTTGAAAGGCAAAGGAGCACCTCGTTTAAGAGGAAACAGCACTGGAGACCAACAAGTAACAGTGAAGATAATTACACCGAAGAACTTAAATGAAGAGCAAAAAGAGGCACTACGAAATTTTGCTGAATTAACTGGTCAAAGTACTGAAGAACAACAATTAGAAGGCTTTTTTGATAAGATGAAAGATGCTTTTGGAAAAAAATAAGAAAAACGAAAGACATTTTCTGAAAATAAGTAACAAAAAAGAGTTCTCGAAGAGAGAACTCTTTTTTGTTTGGGTCAGATATTCAGCACCTTTTCTAAAAATGCTTTTGTACGCTCGTTTTTAGGATGATTGAAAACTTCATCTGGTTTGCCATCTTCTAAAAAATAGCCGTCATCGATAAACATAATACGATTAGCTACTTCTTTAGCAAAGCCCATTTCATGAGTAACGATCACCATGGTCATTCCTTGGTGGGCCAATTTTTTCATAACGTTCAAGACGTCACCAACCATTTCAGGGTCTAAAGCTGAGGTAGGTTCGTCAAATAACATAATATCTGGATTCATTGCTAATGCACGGGCGATGGCAACCCGTTGTTTTTGTCCACCAGAAAGACTTTCCGGATACACTTCTCTTTTATCTGATAAGCCAACTGTTTCTAATAGTTCATCAGCCCGCTTTTCGACTTCTTGCTTGTTTTCTCCTTTTACGTCTAATGGAGCAAGCATGATATTTTCTAAAACAGAAAGGTGAGGGAATAAGTTAAAATGTTGAAAAACCATTCCTATATGTTGGCGTATTTGGTTAATATTGGTTTTCTTATCAGTTAGATGCTCTCCATCAATGATGATTTGTCCACTGGTGGCTTCTTCCAAACGATTTAAACAACGTAAAAAAGTTGATTTTCCTGAACCGGAAGGACCAATAATACAAACGACTTCTCCCTCTTTAATAGAAGTGGTGATATCATTTAGTACAGTATTGTCGCCAAATTTTTTGACCAAATTTTCGACTGAAATTTTTTCATTCATTTTATTTCACCTTCTTTTCCAGCACTTTTGCTAATTTGGTTAAAGCGGTAATTACAATCAAATACATAATCGCAATTATCAAATATACATAGGTACTTTGCATAGTACGCGCAACAATGATTTTTCCCGTTTGCAATAATTCTACTACGCCGATAACAGATATAATGGTCGTATCTTTTAAAGAAATGACAAACTGGTTTACAAACGATGGAATCATTATTTTTACGGCTTGTGGCAAAATAATTTTTTGCATCGTACGGTTGTAGGTAAGACCTAAACTTCTTGAAGCTTCCATTTGTCCGCTAGGGACTGCGTTAATTCCGCCTCTGACAATTTCTGCGATATAGGCACTGGCATTTAAAGTCAGTGTGATGACACCTGCTGTAAAGTCAGGAATTGTCACACCAATTGCATCAGATAGACCGAAGAAAATGAAGAAAGCTAGTACCATCATAGGGATGCCACGGATCACATCTACGTAAATTGAAGCAACCGTACGTAAGATTTTGATAGGAGCCACACTAAATAGTCCAATAATAACTCCTACAATTAATGCTAAGGCAAAAGAAAGTAAGGCTAAGGCCATCGTTTTCCATAAACCATTTAATAATACTTTATAATTATTTTTAATTAGCCCGACAAAAGATGACTCATCTGTAGCGGATTTGTTCGCTGTGGAGCTACCACTGTCATCGATGTAAGTTGAAATGATTTGGTCATATTCTCCTGTACGCTTCATTTCTTTTAGTGCTTCGTTAAACATTTCTAACAGTTCTGGGTTTTGTCCCCTTTTAACCGCAAAACCATATTCTCCGCCTGACTCACGCTCAATTGGCGTTTCAAGCGCTTGTCCTTGAGCCATGGAATAGCCAATCACTGGATAGTCATCCATTAAGGCATCAATTGCATCCACGCGAACAGCTTCATATAATTGGTCGGCATCATCGTATAACTTCACTTTAAAACCATACTTATCTTTATTTTCGTCTAAGAAATCAGCGCTTTCCGTACCAACTTTGGCACCTACTGTTTTTCCGTCGAGGTCGTCATAAGAAGTGACATCGTCTTTATTTCCTTCTTTTACGGCGATTTGAATACCACTTTCAAAGTAAGGGTCAGAGAAATCAAAACTTTCTTTTCGCTCGTCGGTAATAGACATACCGGCGATCATTCCGTCAGCTTGGTCTCCTTCGACAGCCTGAACTGCACCTGAAAAACCGATGTGATTAAATGTTACGTTAAAGCCTTGCATTTCTGCTGCACGTTTCATTAAATCTACGTCAATTCCCACATATTTATTTTCGTTATTTTGAAATTCAAATGGAGCAAAAGCTGAATCACTCGCAATAACGTATTCATCTTTTTTAGGCTCTACTTTTTTCATTTCGCCCGTTTCATTACTATCATCATTAGCCTCTACATAGTTGTTAACAATTTTATCATATTCTCCAGAATCTTTTAGTTTTTTCAAGCCAGCATTGAATTTTTCTAAAAGCTCTTTATTTTCACCTTTTTTGACTGCAAAACCATAGGGATTTCCTTGTTCTGGTTCACCAACTAGAGATAAATTTTCACCTTGTTTGATGGCATAGCCAAGGACAGGATAATCATCAAAAATCGCTTCGACAGTATCATTTTTTACTGCTCCATATAATCCTGTAGCATCGTCATAATTTTTGACATCAAAATGGTATTTGTCTTTATTGTCTTCCAAAAAATCGGCACTTTCCGTTCCAACTTTAGCACCCACCGTTTTTCCATTTAGATCTTTGTAAGATTTTATCTCATCATTTCCTTTAGCGACTGCCATTTGAATACCACTATCAAAATAAGGATCAGAAAAATCAAAACTTTTCTTTCGTTCATCAGTGATTGACATTCCTGCAATCATTCCATCAAGTTGGTTGGATTGTACCCCTTGGACTGAGCTATCAAAACCTAAAGGCCGCAATTTCACTTTAAAACCTTGATCTTTAGCGATAGCATTTAACAAATCAATATCAATACCCTCATATTTATTCTCGTCATTTTGAAATTCAAATGGGGCAAACGTTACGTCAGTTCCGATTTCATAAGTTTTTTCTTCAGCAGCGGCTGTTTTGCTAGTAAAAAAGAAAAAAGCCATTAAAAAAGCAAGAAATGAAACAAACATCGTTCTTTTTTTCATTTAAAATCTCCTCCTTTATAGACAATCGAGGGAAATAAAATTTAAATTTTTTGCTGGCAGGAAGTTGAATATCTTTCCATATATTGTCTTAATAAAGAAAATTATATATCAAACTTTTCAAACAAAGCAAGAAAATATGAAGAAAAAGTACAAAATAACACAAAAATATAACAATTTATGTAAAATAATCTTACATATAAAAGAAAATTTAGAAGTGAGTAAAAAAATGGCGAAAGTACGTTCGGTATGTTAGAATAGTATAGCAAAAGCAATCATTGCATACAGGATAGATTTATCCAGAAAGAAGGAAGACATTTATGATTGAAAAAGAAGTATCACATCAATTTGAACTTGTTTCAAATTATCAGCCATCAGGCGACCAGCCTGAAGCAATTGAAGAGTTGACTGATGGGGTGTTAAATCATAAAAAAGCTCAAATTCTTTTAGGTGCTACTGGGACAGGTAAAACATATACGATTTCAAATGTCATTCAAAATGTAAATAAACCAACGTTAATAATTGCTCACAATAAAACATTAGCCGGTCAGTTGTATGGCGAATTTAAAGAATTTTTTCCTAATAATGCGGTTGAATATTTTGTGAGTTATTACGACTATTATCAACCAGAAGCTTATGTTCCTTCAAGTGATACTTATATTGAGAAAGATTCTAGCATTAATGATGAAATAGATAAGTTGCGACACTCAGCCACTAGTTCGTTATTAGAACGTAATGACGTGATTGTGGTTGCTTCTGTGTCAAGTATCTTTGGTTTGGGTTCACCTATGGAATACCAAAAACAAGTTGTTTCTTTACGCCAAGGAATGGAAATTTCTCGTGATGAACTATTACGTTCATTAGTAGATATTCAGTTTGAACGTAACGACATTGATTTCCAGCGGGGACGTTTTCGGGTAAGAGGCGACGTGGTTGAAATCTTTCCAGTATCGCGTGCTGAACGAGCCTTGCGAGTTGAGTTTTTCGGGGACGAAATTGATCGTATTCGAGAAGTTGATGCATTAACGGGCGAAATCGTAAGCGAGACTGAGCATGTTTCTATTTTTCCAGCGACTCACTTTGTGACCGATGAAGATCATCTGGAAACGGCTATTACTTCGATCAAGGATGAGTTAGAGGATCGCTTGACTGTCTTAAAAGAAAATAACAAACTGTTAGAAGCACAGCGCTTAGAACAACGAACTAATTATGATATTGAGATGTTGCGGGAAATGGGTTATACTTCTGGAATTGAAAACTACTCTAGACACATGGACGGCAGAAAAGAAGGGGAACCGCCTTATACACTGCTTGACTTTTTCCCAGAAGACTACTTGATTGTCGTAGATGAATCGCATGTCACCATGCCGCAAATTCGAGGAATGTATAATGGAGACCGTGCTAGAAAACAAATGTTGGTGGATTATGGATTTCGTCTACCTTCTGCTTTAGATAACCGACCGTTGAAGTTAGAAGAATTTGAAAATCATGTAAACCAAATTATTTATGTCTCAGCAACTCCTGGTCCTTATGAAAATGAACAAACAAACACGGTAGTTGAACAAATTATTCGTCCAACAGGACTTTTAGATCCACTTATTGAAGTGCGGCCAATTATGGGACAAATTGATGACCTTGTAGGTGAAATCAATCAACGGGTAGAAAACGATGAACGGGTTTTTGTGACAACATTGACGAAAAAAATGGCAGAAGATCTAACGGACTACTTCCGAGAGTTAGGTATAAAAGTGAAGTATCTGCATAGTGATATTAAAACATTAGAAAGAACTGAAATCATTCGGAACTTACGTTTAGGTGAATTTGATGTTTTAGTTGGAATTAACTTGTTAAGAGAAGGTTTAGATGTTCCTGAAGTTTCTCTTGTTGCTATACTAGATGCTGACAAAGAAGGATTTTTACGTAGTGAACGTTCTCTTGTTCAAACAATGGGAAGAGCTGCTAGAAACGCGGATGGCAAAGTCGTGATGTATGCAGATAAAATCACCGATTCCATGCAAAACGCTATGGATGAAACGACTCGGCGTCGTAAAATCCAAGAAGCTTACAATGAAGAACATGGGATTGTACCACAAACGATTAAAAAAGATGTTCGTGATTTGATTTCAATTTCTTCTATGGTAGAAGAAGACAATGGGGAGCAACTATCTTACGAAAATCTTAGTCAAGATGAAAAAGAAGATTTGGTAGAAAAATTAGAAGTAGAAATGAAAGAAGCTGCGAAATCTCTGGATTTTGAAAAAGCAGCAACTTTACGTGATTCGATTTTAGAATTAAAAGCTTAAATGATTCGGGGGAAAAATATGTCAAATGATAAAATTGTGATACATGGCGCTCGTGCCCATAATTTAAAAAATGTAGATGTGACCATTCCAAGAGATCAATTGGTAGTGGTCACTGGTTTGTCTGGATCTGGGAAAAGTTCTTTGGCTTTTGATACGCTGTATGCTGAAGGGCAGCGACGCTATGTAGAAAGTCTGTCTTCTTATGCCAGACAATTTTTAGGTCAAATGGATAAGCCAGATGTTGATAGCATTGATGGTTTAAGTCCAGCTATTTCCATTGATCAAAAAACAACTAGTAAAAACCCTCGTTCAACAGTTGGAACTGTTACTGAAATTAACGATTATTTGCGCTTGTTATATGCTCGAGTGGGTTATCCAATTTGTCCTAATGACCATGTCGAAATTACGAGTCAATCGCCAGAGCAAATGGTCGATCAGGTCCTTGAATTACCAGAAAGAAGTAGAATTCAACTACTAGCGCCAGTAGTTGTTCAAAAAAAAGGTCAACATAAGAAAACATTAGAACAAGTGCAAAAAGAAGGCTATGTACGTGTACGCGTGGATAGTGAAATTTACGATATAACAGAAGTGCCAGAACTTGAAAAAAATAAAAAACACGATATAGCAATTGTCGTTGACAGGATTGTTATTAAAGAAGGTGTTCGTTCTCGTTTGTTTGATTCTTTTGAATCAGCTTTGCGTTTATCTAACGGCTACGCCGTAGTCGATATCATTGATGGAGAAGAGATGCTTTTTAGTGAGCATTATTCTTGCCCATATTGTGGTTTTACTGTAGGAGAATTGGAACCTCGCTTGTTTTCTTTTAATGCTCCTTTTGGCGCTTGTCCTGAATGTGATGGCTTGGGAATAAAATTAGAAGTGGATATTGATTTGGTTATACCTGACCAATCGAAAACTTTGCGACAAGGAGCAATTGTTCCTTGGAACCCTATTAGTTCCCAATATTATCCGCAAATGCTAGAGCAAGCCTGCCAGGGGTTTGGCATAGATATGGATACTCCATTTGCAGATTTATCTAAAGAACAAAAAGACATTGTCTTGTATGGATCGAATGGAGAGCATTTCCATTTTCATTATCAAAATGACTTTGGTAACGTTCGCGATGTTGATATGCCTTTTGAAGGAGTAATGACCAACATTAAACGTCGTTATCATGAAACAAACAGTGATTTTACGCGTGACCAAATGCGTTTATATATGACCGAACTAACTTGCCAATTATGTCATGGTTATCGCTTAAATGATCAAGCACTTTCGGTTAAAGTAAACGGTAAGCATATTGGTGAAATCAGCGATTTAGCAATCAATTATGCAGCTGATTTTGTCGAAGAGCTCACTTTATCTGAGCAGGAGCAAACGATTGCCCTGCCAATTGTTAAAGAAATTGACGATCGGTTAAACTTTTTACAAAATGTCGGCTTAGACTATCTGACATTAAGTCGTTCTGCTGGTACGCTTTCTGGCGGTGAAGCTCAGCGTATTCGACTAGCTACACAAATTGGTTCTAACTTATCTGGAGTTCTTTATATTTTAGATGAACCATCGATTGGTCTTCATCAACGCGACAACGATCGGCTGTTGAGTTCACTAAAGAAAATGCGCGATTTAGGAAATACCTTGATTGTAGTGGAACATGATGAAGATACGATGAGTTCGGCCGATTATCTAATTGATGTAGGGCCTGGTGCTGGTGATTATGGTGGAGAAATTGTGGCTTCAGGAACCCCGCAACAAGTAGCCGAAAATCCCCATTCGTTAACTGGCAAGTACCTTAGTGGCAAAAAAGAAATTCCTGTTCCTAAAAAAAGGCGTAAGGGGAATAAAAAGAATATTACGTTAACTGGCGCGCAAGAAAACAACTTAAAAAATATTAATGTTAAATTTCCTTTAGGGAAATTCATTACGGTCACTGGCGTATCAGGGTCAGGCAAATCCACATTGATTAATGAAATTTTGAAAAAAGCCTTGGCTCAACGAATAAACCGGAGTTCAAAAAAACCAGGGAAGTTTAAAAAAATTACCGGCTATGAGAATATCGAAAAAATTATTGACATAGATCAAAGCCCTATCGGAAGAACGCCACGTAGTAATCCAGCTACTTATACGAGTGTCTTTGATGACATTCGTGATTTATTTGCTCAGACGAATGAAGCCAAAATACGCGGCTATAAAAAGGGACGTTTTAGTTTTAATGTCAAAGGTGGGCGTTGTGAAGCTTGTAAGGGCGATGGGATTATTAAAATTGAGATGCATTTTCTACCAGACATCTATGTGCCTTGTGAAGTTTGTCATGGCAGACGCTATAATTCAGAAACTTTGGAAGTACATTATAAAGGAAAAAATATTTCTGAAGTTTTGGATATGACAGTCGATGATGCCTTTGACTTTTTCCAAAATATTCCTAAGATTCGACGCAAACTTCAAACGATTGTAGACGTAGGTTTGGGTTATGTTAAATTAGGACAACCTGCAACTACTTTATCTGGCGGTGAAGCTCAACGAATGAAATTAGCTAGTGAGTTGCATAAAAATTCTAATGGTAAAAACTTTTACATCCTTGATGAGCCTACAACAGGTTTACATTCAGATGATATTCTTAGATTATTGCAAGTACTCGAACGCCTAGTAGATGCGGGAAATACCGTATTAGTCATTGAGCACAATCTAGATGTGATAAAGTCAGCAGATCATGTGATTGACTTAGGACCAGAAGGCGGAGAAAATGGCGGAACTGTTATTGCTACTGGGACTCCTGAAAAAATTGCAGCGGAGCCAGATAGTTATACAGGGCAATACTTAAAAAAAATATTATAAAGAATAAGAAAATTTTTTAGACTCTTTGTCGAAATTATTATAGAAAAGAAGAACTTTAACGGTTCTTCTTTTTTGTTTTTACATAAAAAGGAAAACCGTCATTCATTTTAAACGCATAGTTATGAGACTTAGAATATTCATTATTTTGCCTGGTAACTAATTATCAGATAAAAATTTAGTTATCCTATGTCTTGTAATTAGAGGTTGGACATCACTTTAAATGAGAATCGGAACTGTAACAGCATTAAAAGTAAGACGAAAGTATTCGAATTATATTTAATAAGATTTGTTGTCCTTTGTTTGCGACAAGTAAGATAGAAGCTTGCTCTCAATTATTTTATTTTTAAGTAGTTATTACAAATAGTGCCTTTTTTGTAAGTAATCAAAGAAACTATAAATATTCACAAAAAACATTCGAAAAGATACGCCCGGAGTGCTATAATTGAAGAATAGAAAAGTTCGTGCAAGGAGAATAAAAAATGACCGATAATTTAGATTTAGTAATAATCACAGGGATGAGTGGCGCAGGAAAAACGGTAGCTATCCAAAGTTTTGAAGATTTAGGCTACTTTTGCATAGATAATATGCCGCCTAATCTAATCCCTAAGTTCTGGGAACTAATCAAAGAATCCGGTAAAATCACAAAAATTGCTTTAGTGATTGACTTACGTTCAAGGTCGTTTTTTGAAGAGATACAGGCCATGCTCGTAGAAATTGAGAATACTTCTTTTATTAATACTCGTATATTGTTTTTAGATGCTTCTGATAGTGAATTGGTTGCGCGTTATAAAGAAACTCGACGTACCCATCCATTAGCGATGGATGGATTGATTACAGAAGGTATTCGCAAGGAACGGGCAATTTTAGATGAGTTAAAGGCGGAGGCATCGATAGTGATAGATACCACCCAATTAACACCTAGACAACTACGAGAGCGGATTAATGAGGAATTCCGTAGTTCAAATGATACAGGTTTTCGCATTGAAATGGTTTCTTTTGGCTTTAAATACGGATTGCCTATTGATGCTGATATCGTAATGGACGTACGTTTTTTGCCTAATCCTCATTATATTGATGAATTACGTCCTCTAAGCGGGCTGGAAAAGCCGGTTTATGATTATGTAATGAACTCTTCTGCGACTGAAAGTTTTTATCAGCAGTTCTTGAGCTTGCTGCAAACGATCATGCCTGGTTATGTCGAGGAAGGAAAGAGCAATTTGCTGATTGCGATTGGCTGTACTGGAGGACAGCATCGATCAGTGGCATTAACACAAAGAATCGGTCAAGCTTTGTCTCAAGACTATAAAGTGAATATCACCCATCGTGACAAAGATAAACGGAAAGAGACGGTGAATCGCTCATGAGTATGAAGACATACCGTATTCGGCGCCCTAAAGTTGTTGTGATGGGCGGTGGTACTGGTTTACCCGTCATTTTAAAAAGTTTACGTAATCAAGGGGTCGATATTACAGCTGTTGTCACAGTCGCTGATGACGGTGGTAGTAGTGGACAGTTACGAGACTCAGTGACTTCAGTTACTCCACCCGGTGATTTGCGGAATGTTTTAGTTGCTTTATCTGATATGCCAAAACTTTATTCTGATATTTTTCAATATCGCTTTAATAAAGAAGATAAGTTTTTAGCTAATCATGCTTTAGGCAATCTTATTATTGCTGGAATGAGTGAGATGCGTGGTAGTACGTATGAGGCGATTCAGTTATTATCTAAAATGATGCATGTTAAAGGCAATATCTATCCTTCTTCTGATGAACCGCTTATTTTACAAGCTGATTTTAAAGATGGTACAAGCGTACGAGGTGAGTCTAAAATTGCCTTGGACCGTAAAACCATTGATCACGTTTCTGTCAAAAATCAAGCCAATGATGGTATGCCTAAAGCAGCTAAAAAAGTTGTTTCTTCTATTTTAGAAGCAGATATGATCGTTTTAGGACCTGGAAGTTTGTTTACCAGTATTTTACCTAATTTGATGATTTCAGAAATCGGAGAGGCGATGTTACAAACAAAGGCAGAAACGGTCTATATTTGTAATATTATGACACAAAAGGGAGAAACTGAGCGCTTTACAGATGCTGACCATGTTCGTGTATTACATGAACATTTGGGACAGGCTTTTATAGACACTGTTTTAGTTAATACTGAAAAAGTCCCTGACGGTTATATGAATTTTGAAGTTTATGATGAATATTTGCTACAAGTACAACATGATTTTAAAGGGCTCAGGAGCTTAGGATGCCGGGTGGTATCGACTGACTTCTTAAAATTAAGAGATGGCGGGGTCTTTCACGATGGCGATAAAGTAGCAGAAGAACTATTACGAATTGTTTATGAGGCAAAAAATTAAGAAATTTTTGAAAGAGGTGCAAGCATGTCTTTTGCCGCGGATGTAAAAAAAGAGCTGACAAGCTTAGAAGTTCATCGTGAACATGCTAAAGCTGAGCTTGCCGCGTTGATTCGTATGAATGGCTCGCTAAATTTATTTAACCAACAATTAATCCTAAATATACAAACTGAAAATGCTGCTATCGCAAGACGTATTTATTCTTTATTAAAAGAACATTTTCACGTGCGCAGTGAACTTTTAGTCCGGCGAAAAATGAAGTTAAAGAAAAATAATGTATATATTGTTCGTTTAAAACAAGATACAAGACGTGTCTTAGATGAACTAAGTATTATGGACGGTGTAGTGTCTAGCACTCAAGTAAGTAATGACATCATGGGAAATACACAAAAAATGCGTTCTTATTTGCGGGGGGCCTTTATGGCTACCGGCTCTATTAATAATCCGGAAACGAGCCGATATCATTTAGAGATTTATTCCGTTTATGAAGCACATAACCAAGATATCTGTAAAATGTTAAATCACTATGGTTTAAATGCGCGGACATTAGAAAGAAGAACAGGATATATCTCTTATTTAAAAGGCGCTGAGCATATTGCAGATTTTCTGACATTAATTGGAGCAACCAACTCCATGCTAAAATTTGAAGATGTTCGCATCGTGCGGGATATGAGAAATTCAGTGAATCGTTTGGTTAATTGCGAAACAGCGAATATGAATAAAACAATCGATGCTGCTTCTAAGCAAATCCAAAACATTGAATTTATTGAAGATCGGGTAGGTTTGTCTGCTTTGCCTGACAAACTTCAAGAAATCGCTGAATTACGCTTAGAACATCCAGAGATTAGTTTAAAAGAACTAGGTGAAATGTTACCAACCGGTGCCATTTCTAAATCCGGGATTAACCATCGGATTCGTAAAATTAACGAATTTGCGGATAAATTAAAAGAAAAAGAAAATGTAGGATAAAAAAACATTGAGCAAACAATAGTGTTCTCTAAAATTTAGGTTTAGACCTAGCCCTTAGAAAAAATGCAAAGTTGCTCAATGTTTTTTATTTATTCATTGATATAATTTGTTAATGTTTGTTGATCAATATTTTCATCAAAAATATGTCCATCAAGAAATAACGTAGGAGTCACTGTAATATTTGCCTGATTTTTTTCTTGTACAATTTCTTCAGCAGTGTCTAAATGGTGATGTTCAGTTAGCTGAAGGTTATTTCTAGCAAAGTCTGCCACTTGGTGTAAGGACAGATCCCCCCATTCATCTTGAGAATCAAAAATACGACTGATATCTTCTAAGGCTTGTTTAGGATTATCGTCAGTAACAAAACGATGCATTACATTTCCTCGTTGCAAAGATTCTTTGGTTTGATCAAGTAACTTGATGAGACGGTTTACTTTCTGGTCTGAAACAGCCTTTTCTAACACATCTTTTGACTCTGTAAACCATTGTTTACAAAATGGGCAGCGTAAATTGATAAACTCAACGATTGTTTTAGGTGCCTGCTCGCCAATTCGGATACCATATTCTGTATTGATTTTTTCTTTTTTAATAACTGAGATATCCATACAATATTCCTCCTTATTTTCTTCCAGTGTAACGTTTTTTTAATCAAATGTGAATAAAATTGGTTTATTTAGATAGGTAAAATGTTATTTTTTATGAAAAAATATTCGTTAGGCAACTTTTTTATCAACAACAGAAAAAAGCTATGCTATACTAATAAAGAAAGAGTAGTCTGAGAGTAAAGGAAGGCTTTATATGTCGTTTAACATTGCAGAACTTTTTGATTTAGATTATTGGAGACAGTTATTATCTGTAGATGTTTTTTCTGTTCCCTTTTTCATCAATATTTTAGATATCTTAGTCGTATGGTATCTTGTTTATAAATTAATACAGATGGTCCAAGGAACAAAAGCGATTCAGCTGTTCAAAGGCGTTGTGATGTTTATAGCCATTCGTTTTTTGGCAGAAGTGATTGGGCTTCATACGTTATCATGGTTAATGGACCAAGTGATTACCTACGGGGTGATTGCTGCTATTGTCATCTTTCAGCCTGAGATTCGACGAGGATTAGAGCACTTGGGACGAACGACTTTTTTCAATCCAACAAAGACAGAAAAAGATCAAGGCGAAACAATGATTCAAGCCTTTGATAAAGCCATCCAATACATGTCAAAAAGAAAAATCGGAGCGCTTATAACAATCGAACGTAATACGGGCTTAGAAGAATACATTGAAACTGGGATTAGTTTGGATGCAGATATCACCGGGGAGCTTTTGATTAATATTTTTATTCCTAATACTCCCTTACATGATGGTGCAGTAATCGTTAGAAATGGGAAAATTGCAGTGTCTAGTGCATATCTACCCTTATCTGATAGTAATATGATTTCTAAAGAATACGGTACTAGACACCGAGCTGCAGTAGGTGTGGCTGAAGTTAGCGACGCTTTAACCATTGTTGTTTCTGAAGAAACCGGCGGTGTGAGTTTAACGTTAAACAATCGTTTATATACCGAATTAACTCAAGAAGAGTATCTGAAAATGCTTCGAGATACCTTAATTGTTGAAAATACGGAGAAAAATAGGAAAAATTTCTTCAGAAGCTTTTTGGATGAATTGAATAAAATGAGTAAAGGAGGCAAATGATGCTTAAGAAAAAGAAAAGAAGCAACATTGTCTACGGCCTTTTAGCTCTTTTTTTCAGTTTACTTCTTTTTTTCAATGCTAATGGATCAAATTTTCGAAATAGTATTGCTTCTACAGAAACTTATGAAGAAACAGCACAAAATGTGCCTATTACAATTGATTATGATTCGGATAAATATTACATCCAAGGTTACGAAAGCACAGCGAATATAACCCTAAGTGGTGCCAACAGAGTTCAATTAAATGCAGAGGCCAATGATGAAACAAGAAATTTCAAGGTGGTTGCTGATTTAACTGATTTAGGAGAAGGAACACATGATGTTCCTTTAAAAGTGGAAAATTTAAGTAATAGCGTAGATGCAAGCTTAGATCCGGACACGATAACTGTTACCATTGAAAAAAGAGTATCTAAAAATTTTCAAATCGATACACAAGAATTGGAAGATAAGGTACAAGACGGCTTTGAATTAGAAGATTTCGTCATTTCTCCGCAGGAAGTTAAGGTTACTTCAGGAGAGAAGACGATGAAAGAAATTTCAAAAGTTATACTTTCGTCTAATTTAGAAACGATTAATAAAGATATTTCAGATAGTTTTTCATTACAAGCCGTTGATGATAATGGAGATGGTCTTTCGGCCAGTATTGAGCCACAAGAAGCAGATGTACAATTAAGTGTTTCTGCACCAGATAAAGAAGTCAGCCTGGAACCTACGCAAACAGGAGAAGCTGCGGATGGCGTTTCTAGCTTTGATTTTCAATTGAGTGAAAATAGTGCTACAATATCTGGGGCACAAAATTTGTTAGATAACGTAGATTCTCTGGAAGTCCCAGTAGATGTCACTGATGTCACTGAACCAACAACTAGAAATGTTAATGTTCAAACACCAGCTCAACTAAATTCAGATGTTGATACAGTTACTGTTAACATCACGCCGATATTTGAAGAAACATCAACAGAAGATAGTAATCCTTCGTCGTCTACAAATTCTTCATCTTCTACTGATGAGCAAACGAACGAAAGTAATGAAAATTCGGAAGTAGAAGAAACGGAAACACAGAGCACTGATCCTACGCGAAGCCCTCCTGCTGAAGATGAGGGATCGACTACACAAGAAAGTCGAGAACAAACAGAATTAACACAAGATTCGGCAGATGAACAAGTAGATGCACAAGAAAATGAAGAAGAAACGGAAAGGTAAGTTTATTATGGGAAAATATTTTGGTACAGATGGTGTAAGAGGAATTGCCAATAAAGAACTGACACCAGAATTGGCGTTTAAATTAGGACGTTGTGGTGGTTATGTATTAAGTCGCCATGAAGATGAAAAGGAGCAACCAAAAGTCTTAGTAGGGCGCGATACAAGAATCTCTGGGCAATTATTAGAAAGTGCCCTAGTAGCTGGTTTGCTTTCGGTAGGCATAGAGGTTTTTCAATTGGGAGTTATTTCTACTCCTGGAGTAGCTTATCTGACTAAAGTACAAAAAGCAAGCTCCGGTGTAATGATTTCAGCATCACATAATCCAGCAGAAGATAATGGGATTAAATTTTTTGGTAATGATGGGTTTAAGTTAGCTGATGAAAAAGAATTAGAAATCGAGGCTTTACTTGATGCTACAGAAGATAATCTTCCTCGACCTTCTGCTGAAGGGTTAGGTTCTTTAGAAGAATTTCCTGAAGGTATGCTAAAATACTCGCAGTTTTTACAGCAGACGATAAAAGATGATTTATCAGGTCTTACTGTTTGTATAGATGCGGCCAATGGAGCAACGGCGCCTACAGTCAATCGTTTGTTTGCTGATTTAGAAACCGATTTTTATACGATGGGGACTTCTCCTAATGGTACCAATATCAATGATGGCGTAGGTTCGACTCATCCTGAAAAGTTAGCGGAGTTTGTAGTTGAAAAGCAAGCAGATGTAGGAATTGCCTTTGATGGAGATGGCGATCGCGTGATTGCTGTGGATGAAAAAGGGCAAATTGTTGATGGCGATAAGATCATGTATATTTGTGCCAAATATCTATCAGAAAATGGTCTTTTAAAACAAGATACGATTGTAACGACTGTAATGAGTAATTTAGGCTTTCATAAAGCAGTGGAAGCTGCGGGATTAAATGATGTAGTCACTAAAGTCGGAGACCGTTACGTTGTGGAAGAAATGCGTAAAAATGGTTATAACTTTGGTGGCGAACAATCTGGACATATGGTATTTTTCGATTTGAATACTACAGGTGATGGGATGCTTTCAGGTATTCAATTGCTTAACATCATGAAGCAAACGGGCAAAAAGCTTTCAGAATTAGCAGCTGATGTTAAGATTTATCCTCAAAAATTAGTGAATATCCGTGTTTCTGATAAATATGGTGCTATGGAAGTCCCAGCAATTAAAGAAGTGATTGATGCAGTAGAAGCTAAATTAGGTGATGAGGGTCGTATTCTGGTAAGAGCTTCTGGTACAGAACCTTTGTTGCGAATTATGGCTGAAGCACCGACAGATGAAGAAGTTGATTATTATGTCAATAAGATTGCAGACGTTGTGCGTCAGCAAATCGGATTAAACGAATAAAATTGAATAAGATAACTATCTATCCAATAATAACACCCGAACGATAAAGTAAAATGCTTCAACATTGGAACCAAAATGCAAAGAAGCATTTAGCTATCGATCGAGTGTTTTTGTTGTGTTTTTATTTCTCTCAAAATAACGTACCTTATCTTTTGCTAAATCATACCAAAGTGTGACATAATACTTTTTAGTGAGAAAGGAGGGAAACAAAGTGAATAGAAGGACAACTGTAAACTGGGGCGGACTTATATTAGGTATTTTGTTTATTCTGATTTCCTTATTGTCATTTAGTAATCCAGCTGGTAGTTTATCTGCACTAGTGATTTTCTTTGCTATTCTAGCAATTATTAATGGTATTTTTAGTATTTTTGTTCGTAACCAAATTAAAAATATGACTGGCTTTAAAGCAACAGCATTTTTAATACTAGGGATTATAGAACTAATTCTTGGGGTTATTTTGCTATTTAACCTTAGTGCAGGAATTATCGCATTGACTTACGTTTTTGCCTTTTGGTTTATTGCAGACTCCATCCGTAACTTGTTCTTTTTAGACCATGCTCGTACATTTGGTAATGGTCACTATTGGATTACGCTAATTTTAAACTTAATTGGCGTTGTAGTAGGAATTATGCTATTTTTCGATCCTATTGTATCAGCACTTACTATCTCATTTTTAGTTGGTTTATACTTTATGCTGATTGGAATACTTTATATTATCAATTCTTTGGATCATTAAATTCATCAAAAAAAGAAACTTCTGAGCAGAAAAGGAAACATAACGTTCAGAAGTTTCTTGTGTTTATTTTACATAAGATATCTTTGATTGATAAAAATACTTATTTTTTTGTAAAAGGTTTTGTTTTGATCGGTTTGTCTTTGTAGTTAATCATGTATTCTGATAAAATAAAGAAAAGGAACTTATAAGGATGGTGTGTGTGATGACAGTGTTTACTTTATTATTTGTTGCTTTTACGACTGTCTTATATCTTTTTTTATTTTTAGTAAAAAAAGAATTAGTTTTTACTGCAAAGCACCAGTCACTTTTTTCGCTCATTTTTCCAGTTTTATTTGGCATTTTTGCTGGAAGTTTATTTATAACTACAGGAACTGTGGATGAAATAGTCAGGGGAATTGCAGTAGGTTTAGCTATTATCAGCTATGCTATTAATGGAAGAGGGATTGCTGGTGACCGGTTTGTTATCCATCCTTTAGATAATCGTGGGATTAAGTTTGATGAAGTTGATCGGGTGGTCTTGTTTCGAGATGAAGAAAAAAACGAAGTGAAGATGAACTTTTTTAAATTTGGATTACGTGGTCCGCTGATGAAATTTAGCACGCCGATAGATGAATTAGTTAAATTTCTATCAAAGCACTTAAAAGAAGGAACTCCTATAGATGTTGTAATGGAAACAGACAAATAGAAAAGTACAGCTTGACAGAGACTAGCGCAAGCTGTACTTTTCTATTTTATTGGAACACTTGGAAACGTTCATCATCAGCCAAAAAGTCTTTATCAGCGGCTTGTTCTTTTGGAGAACCAAAAACAAGTTGCGAACGTAAACGCCAATTAGCGGGAACGTTCCATTCTTTGGCGACCGCTTCATCAATCACCGGGTTATAATGTTGTAAATTAGCACCAATGCCAGCTTCCGATAAAGTTGACCAGACATTTGCTGTGGCGATCCCGTTGGCTTGTTCTGCCCAAGTAGGGAAATTATCGGCATATAAAGCAAATTGTTCTTGTAATTGTTTAGTGGTGTCCACATCATTGAAAAACATTGCTGTACCAAGTCCTGCTTTAAAACTAGCCAATTTCTTTTTGGTATTTTTAAATGCTTGGGCTGGCGTTAGCGGTTCTAAGGCTTGTTCTGTAATTTCCCACAATTTTTCGTGAGCAGCGCCAAATAGCGTGATAACTCGGGGTTCTTGTGCGTTAAAAGCACTAGGGCTTTGTTTTACCGCTTCTTTGATTAACTCTGTAATTTCTACTTCCGATAATGAAGTATCACGTCCTAAAGAGTAAATTGAACGTCGATTTTTAATTGCTTCTAAAAAATTTGACATCGAGTGATTTCCGCCTTTCGAGCTTAATATTTTGTTACAAGAAGAAGTATAACCTCTTACTTAAAGTTAGTAAAGAGAGAATACTTAATTTTTTTATACAATCGTAAATTTGGTACCTTCTCATATGTTAAACTGACAAGTGATATGTTATTATGAGTAAATTAAATTTACAAGTTGAAGTATCAAAGGAGGAGAAAATTTGAGCTTGCAATTTATAACAGGCGATGGTAGCTGTGATCATGAAAAAGCCTTGCTAGACATTGCTTGTGATTGGTTGGAAAAGCCTCATAATGAAGTATTTTTTTTAGTTCCTAACTATAACAAGTTTGAACGAGAGCAAGAAATTTTGTCGCAATTGAAACATAGACAGGAAAAAAAAGATTTTAGTACGATTCGCGGACAAGTGTATAGTTTTAACCGATTAGCTTGGTATTTTTTACAAGATAGTGGACATATTAATGGACAAACGATCTCAGATACTGGATCGGCTATGATTATGCGTAAAGTCCTTACTACGTTATTAGATCAACTAGTTATTTTTCGCGGAGAAGTAAATAAAGAAGGGTTTATCGCAAAATTACTTGAACTATATCAGGAATTTCAGTTAGGCAAGATTACACTTGATACATTAGATTTTACTTCTAATAGTCAGTCTGCCAGTAAGGCTGAAGACTTTGAATTAAAAATGCATGAAATTAAGTTAATTTTTGCAGCTTATGAAGAAGAATTGACAAAAAGAAAGCTGCAAATTGAACAGCCGCTACCGACACTAGCTAATTTTTTAGCAAGTGAAGATTTGCAGGACCAAGTAAAGTTAAGTCAAAAGCTTTTTGTCATTACTGGTTTTTCTAATTTTAATATGCAGGAACAAAGTCTTTTAAAAGTTTTAATGAGTAAAAGCCAAGTTTGTATTGATTTGTACCTAGATTCTGCTTACAGCGATAATGGTGCGTTAGATTTATTTTTTGATGCGAAGCAGACTTACCATCTTTTAAAAGACTTTGCGCAAAAACAGCAGGTTCATGTACTATTTGACAAAAAGTCAGCTCTTTTAACTCAGGTATCTGCGAGTTATTTAGAATTGGAGCGCTGTTTTAGGCAGACAAGTGTGGGAAAGTATGAACAAACACATGATTTAAGCGAACATTTAGAGATTTGGAGAGCAGAGAATCCGGAAGAAGAAGTGCGACAAGTGGCAACAGAAATCAGGCGACTTGTTGTTAATTCTTTTAATGATGGGAACCAACCACTTTATTACCGTGATATTCAGTTACTGACTTTAGATCCAGATCTTTATTACACTATCATTTCTTCAACCTTTGAAGAATTGGATATTCCTTTTTATTTAGATCAAGATCGCAAAATGGAACAACATCCTTTAGTCGAATTTATCCATGCGCTTTTTACTTTAGACAATTATTATTATCGTGCGTCTGATATATTCCGATTTTTACGGATAGAACTGTACATACCGCTTTATTTACAAGAAGAAAGTCAGGATTGGCAAGAAGCTCGTGATACTTTTCGTTGGATGGTGGATTTAACTGAAAACCAAGCCTTAGCGCATAATCTTCATGGCTCTGATTGGACGCGTGAAAAGGATTGGCATTTATTTGATTTCGATTTTGAAAAAGAAGAGCTGATAGATAATAAAAATATTGAGAAACTAAGCAATCAATTAAGGAATAGTTTTCGCCACGATATTGTTTCTTTTTTTGAGCAGTTGAAAAAAGCCAAGATAACTAGAGAAGCAGTTGCTATTTTTTATGAATTTTTACAAAAAATTGGTGTTGAAAAACAGTTACTCCATTGGCGAGAACAAGAAATCGAATGGGGAAACTTAGAACAGGCACGAGACCATGAACAAACCTGGTCTTCCTTAATGGATTTATTAGATGAACTTGTGGAAATTTATGGTACCGATCCGTTTGATTTCGAGCTTTTTAAAGAAATATTAACGAGCGGGCTAGAAAATTTCACTTTTGGAAAAATTCCAACGGCTATTGACCAAGTACAAGTAAATCCGCTTGATTTAACGCGTCCATTACAAGCTAAAGTTACTTTTGCAATCGGCTTAGAGGAAACTAGTTTTCCTCGAACCATTGAAAATAAAAGCTTGATTTCTACTGAAGAAAGGCAGCAAATTAATGAGAATTTACAAGTTGGACAATACTTAAAGGATCCAACGGAAGAGACGATTCGTAAAGAACCTTTTATTGCTTATAATATGTTATTGTCTGCTTCTGAAAAACTATATTTAAGCTACCCTAAAAATGCAGATTCCAAACAAAACATGAAGATATCTCCTTTTGTCGCTCGTATTGTGAACTGGACGGATCTCACTGTTCAAGAACGCTGTAGTTTAAATTTAACTTGTGATGCACGTAATTATGTTGGAAACTATAAGAGTCTGATACGTCAGTTAAATAGTTTATATCGACAAGCACAAGAAGAAAAAACAAACTTGCCAGCAGTATGGCAGTCATTAAAAGAATTGCTTTTATCTTCTGATTATCGTAAGTTAGCAAAACGTGTGTTTGAAAGCCAGGTCCATCGCAATGTGCCAGTAAATATCCCTGCTGATTTGGCCGAACAATTGTATGGAAAAGATATCTATAGTTCTGTTTCACAAATAGAAACATTTTATGATTATCAATATGATTATTTTCTTAAATTTGGTCTAGGTTTAAAAGAACGCGAGATTTATGGATTGAATTCAGCTATGACAGGGGAAATTTTTCATGAAGCCTTAGATAATTTCTTGAAAGCTGTTTTTCAAGATAATCTTTCGTTGACTCAAATGACAGAAGACCAACGTCAGCTTTTAATTGAGCATGTATTAGAAAATATTTTTGGACAAGAGCGTTACGCGTTTATGGAAAAAAGCGCTCGGATGAGCTTTCTTCGTTATCGTTTAGGAAAAACGGTTCAACGCGTAACCTGGGGGCTTAAAAAACAGGCTGAAAAAACAAAATTAACGCCGGTCCAAACGGAAGTATTATTTGGTGAAATTGCTGGAAAGAAGGGGATTTCTGGCTTGAAACTTCCTTTATCAAATGGAGGAAACCTGTATTTGCGAGGGAAGATTGATCGCATTGATACAACGACAATTGATGGAAAGCCGTGGTTATCGGTCGTTGACTATAAATCAAGTACGCATCAATTTGATATTACAGATAGTTATTATGGACTTGCAATGCAGCTGCTTACTTATTTGGATATTGCTTTAAAAGATGCAGTTGAACTCATCGGTCAAAGCGATGTCAATGGCGCTGGGGCTTATTATTTTCATGTTTATGATCCAGTCATGGACCCCAAAAAGGCAGGAGAAAAACAGCGATTAAAGCAATATAAATTCGATGGTCTTTTTGCCGATGACCCTGAAATATTTGCAGCTTTTGACGAGTCTTTGAATAAGTCAGAACACTCACTGGTCTTTCCTATTCAAAAAGACAAAAACGAGCTATTGAAAAAATCAGCTAGAAGCAAAGACAAGTTTTATACCGCCGAGGAAATAGACGCATTGATCGCACATAATCGCAAGAAGTTAAAAGAGGCCGCAGAACGGGTCTTATCAGGTGAAATTAAAATGAATCCTGCTTATAAAATGAAAAATAAATATCGAGCTACACAGTATTCACCTTTTCGCAGTATCTCTATGTTTGATCCGATGTTAGAAGAAAATGATTATCATCGTATTCAACCATTGTCAAAAGAAGAAATAATGAAACGTTTAAAGGAGGAAAACGATGGCTAATATTCCTTTAAAACCAAAAAATGAAACATTTACCGACAAACAATGGCAAGCTGTATTTGATCGTGGTGATAATTTACTTGTTTCAGCTTCGGCAGGTTCAGGGAAAACGACTGTCTTAGTACGTCGTGTTATTGAAAAATTAAAAAATGGGAGTAACATTGACGAACTACTCATTGTCACTTTCACTGAAGCTGCAGCTAGAGAAATGAAAGAACGCATTCAGAGTGCTTTACAAGATGCAATTAACAAAGAAAGCCAGCAACAGCAGCGGAACCACTTTGTTAAGCAGTTAACTTTATTGCCACGGGCTCATATATCGACTTTGCACGCATTTTGTCTGTCAGTGATACGCCGCTTTTATTTTTTGATTGATTTAGATCCGGTTTTTCGTATGCTTACCGATGATACTGAACGCTTACTATTAAAAGATGAAGTTTGGGAAGAATTACGAGATAGCTACTTTGAAACTTATGACGAAGATTTTTATCAATTAGCAGAAAATTTTTCCAATGATCGTTCGGATGATGGCTTTACCGATTTAATTATGTCTTTGTATAATTTTGCAAGGGCCAATCCAGATCCCACAAATTGGTTAAACCAGCTAGCAAAAAGCTATGATACTACAAAAGGGTTAGCAGGTAACCAGATGTATCAAGCTCAAGTCAAACCGCTTGTTTTAGCTGATTTACAGACTGCTATTAACCAATTAGAAGCGGCTTTGGAGATTGCACAAGGCTCTGAATTAATGAAAAAAGCAGAAGAAGTGTTAACAAATGATCTTACTCAAGCAAAAAATTTACAGACAAATATTGAAAAAGAAAATGTACAGCAAGCTTATGAACAACTATCGTCTTTTGATTTTAAACGTTATCCTTCTTATAAAAAAGAAGAAGCTAAAGAGCTATCCAATAGTTCGATTAAACCTCGACGAGATAGTGCCAAAGAGCTAATCCAAGAAACAGAAACATTTTTTGCTTATTCACCTGAAAAAATGCTGGAATTAATGGATCAAGCTAAACCTTTAATAGAAAAAATGAGTGAAGTCACTTTAAACTTTATTGACAAATATCAAAAGCGTAAACAGACAAAAGGTGTTTTAGACTTTAACGACCTTGAACATTTTACTTTGGATATTTTGCAAGGAGATGGAAAAGGCAGTGAGGCTTCAGACTATTATCGAGAACGTTTCGAAGAAGTTTTAGTGGATGAATATCAGGATACAAACCGACTACAAGAAGCAATTCTTTTTTGGCTTAGAAATCCTGAGCCCACGCAAGGGAACCTGTTTATGGTAGGTGACGTGAAGCAATCTATTTACGCCTTTCGTTTAGCAGATCCGACGCTATTTGTAGATAAATATTTGGCTTTTGCCAAACAAGCTGGCGGACGGCGTATTATTTTGGCCGAAAATTTTCGCTCTAGAAAAGAAGTATTAGAATTTACCAATCTTGTTTTTGAGCAGTTGATGGATGAAACAGTAGGACAGATTCCTTATGACAAAGCAGCACAATTAATTCCAGGTTATACGGATTTTCCTGCAAGTAAAAATTTTAATACTGAATTACTTTTGTACGAAAAAGAAGTTGAAGATGATCCTATTGTTGTTGATGATAAAACAGAAGGAGAACTATATTTAGTTGCTTTAAAAATTAAAGAATTAGTCGAAAATAAATTTATGATTTATGATAAAAATCATAAAGAAAATCGACCGGTCAACTACAGTGATATTGTATTATTAACTCCGACACGAAAAAATAATTTGATGATTATGGATGTGTTTAAACAATTTCAAATTCCTATGGAAGTTAATGACGCGCAAAACTATTTTCAAGCAACGGAAATACAGACAATGATTTCTTTATTAGAGATTATTGATAATCCTTATCAAGATATTCCTTTTGCTGCCGTTTTACGGTCGCCGTTAGTAGGAGCAAATGAAGAAGATTTGGCTAAGATTCGCTTAGCTCAAAAAGAAGGGGATTACTACGAAGCCTTCTTAGCTTATTTGTCAGAAAAAGACGAACTTGCAAAGCATTTGTCTAGCTTTAACGAACAATTAGAGATGTGGCGCTCACTAGCAAGGAGACGCTCTCTCAGTGAGCTTATCTGGTCAATTTATCAAGAAACGGCTTATTTGGATTATGTTATTGGTTTACCATCAGGCAGGCAACGTTATGCTAATTTGATTGCTTTAGCTCATCGTGCAGAGACCTATGAAAAGAGCAGCTTTAGAGGACTCTATCAGTTTATTCGTTTTATTGAAAAAATGCAGGAAAAAGATAAAGATTTGGCTGAACCGCTTGCTTTATCGCAAGAAAATGCGGTTAAGGTGATGACTATCCATGCAAGTAAGGGACTTGAGTTCCCGATTGTTTTTCTTTTAGATATGAGTAAACAATTTAATTATAGTGATTTTTCCACCCGTTATATTTTTGAAGAACGTTTAGGGGCAGGCATCCAATATATTGACCAAGAACAGTTATGTTATGATACTTTGCCCTATCAAGCAATTAAGCAGCAACGCATTCAAAAAATGTTGTCTGAGGAAATGCGTAAACTATATGTTGCTTTGACTCGTGCAGAACAAAAGCTATACTTAGTTGGCTCCTACAAAAATAAAGAAGAGGCATTAAAATGCTGGCAAAAAGCATTAGACCAGGAAAACTTAGTGTTAGATCCAGCTTTGCGACTAAAAGGCAAAGCCAACTTAATGGACTGGGTTGGGATGACACTGATGCGCCATCCTGATATGAAAAAAGTATTCTTAGAAGCAGCCGATAGTAAAAAAGTAGTGGACCATCCTGCTCATTTTGAGATTCATTGGATGAATCAAGCTCAACTGGCAGAGGCTATCAAAAAATATCAAACCCAAGCGGTGCAAAGTCGATCATTGTCTTCGCCAGAAAAAGCTGAAGTAAACGAGTTAAAGCAACGCTTAAACTTTGTTTATCCTTTGCAAAAATCATCCAAAACGACAAGTTATCAATCTGTTTCTGAGATGAAACGCTTGTATAATGACCCTGATGATCAGCAATTTAATAAGATATCCTGGCAAAGTACTTTTGACCAGCAGCAAACGCAACACTATCGTTATGTAAGTGAAGAACTTGCTAAACCAAAATTTATACAACAAGATCATATTGATCCAGCTGCTATAGGAAGCGCTATGCATTCGTTGTTACAGTTGTTACCTTTAACAACGACACCTACGCTTGACAATATCCAGCAAAAGTTAGAGTTATTAGTGGATCATCAGCAAATAGAAGAACAAGTAGCAAAAAGAATGGATCTGTCAGCAATTTTGTGGTTTTTCCAAACAGACTTAGGAAAAGAAATTCTTAATAATCCTGAACTTGTTCAAAGAGAACAGCCTTTTTCGATGTTAAAGGATGCTCGTGATGTATTTTTTGATTTTGATGAATCAGCAGCTGATTTATTAATTCATGGAATTGTTGATGGGTTGATTGAGTATGAAGACTGCGTTATTTTATATGATTTTAAGACAGATGTTGTCTATAATGATACTTATAAACAACAAGTGATTGCAAAATATAAAGGGCAATTACGTTTATACTGTGAAGCCTTGGAACAAGCGTTAGATAAACCGGTCGCTCATACATTTTTGGTACTTTTAAATAGTAAAGAAATTATTGAGATGTTTTTTAAGTAAAGCAATTTTTGCAAAAAAATTGTTCACTTATGTTATACTCTACAAAAGAGGTGAGGGCTAATGATGGAAACAAAAGAAACAACGTATACACTTTGCCCAAAATTTGAAAAAGCTTTTTCTATTTTAGGGAAAAAGTGGAATGGCCTGATTATTGATGTATTGTTGCAAGAAAAAACGCAGCGATTTGTCGATATGGCGCATAAAATTCCAATGTTAAGCGATCGCGTTTTAACTGAACGCCTAAAAGAATTAGAAAAAGAAGGAATTATTAGTAAGTCAGAAGGACTATATCAATTAACTGATAAAGGTATTGGACTTGAAGATGTATTAGATTCTGTAAGAAATTGGAGCCAAAATTGGGTAAACGAAAGTGAATGTAATTTTAGCAACTCCACTGACAGTCACTATTGATTTCTTTTTTATTATTTAGTACACTAGGCAATAATTGAATAACAAAAAAGCGTTAATAGAAAAGAGTAATTTGGCTGAAACAGTAAAAGGGAACATTGCCATAGACTGAAAGCAATGACTGATTTCGAAAAATGAAGTTCACTTCTGAAGCTTGCTTGTATATAAAGCCGGTAATGACTACCGTTAATTAATTAAGTGCGCGATATTTGTCGCGAATTAGGATGGTAACACGAGACCTCGTTCCTTAACAGGAAATGAGGTCTTTTTTTTGGTTAAAAATAAGGAGGGAAACAGATGTCTTTACAAGAACAATTAGAGAGATTAGAAAAAGAAACAATGGAAAAAATCAACCATGTGTCTGATTTAAATTCTCTTAATGATATCCGAGTACAAACACTTGGTAAAAAAGGCCCGATCACCGAAGTATTACGTGGTATGAAAGATTTGGCACCTGATGAGCGGCCTAAAGTGGGAAGCTTTGCTAATCAAGTACGAGACGAGCTAACACAACAAATTGAAGAAAAAAAAGCGGTATTAGAAGAAGAAGCGTTAAATCAAGCTTTAGCGCAAGAAAGTATTGATGTGACCCTGCCCGGCAAACAAATTCCCCAGGGAACTAGACATATCTTAACTAAGATTATGGAGGAAATTGAAGATATCTTCGTAGGTATGGGGTATCAAATTATTGAAGGTTCAGAAGTTGAACAGGATCATTATAATTTTGAACGAATGAATATTCCCAAAAATCATCCGGCACGTGATATGCAAGATACCTTCTATATTTCTGATGAGTTATTGATACGTACGCATACATCCCCCGTTCAAGCTAGAACAATGGAAAAGCATGATTTTTCTAAAGGGCCGTTGCGAATGATTTCTCCAGGAAAAGTATTTCGACGCGATACAGACGATGCCACACACAGCCATCAATTCCATCAAATTGAAGGACTTGTCGTTGATAAACACATCACGATGGGAGATTTGAAAGGAACATTGGAAGAATTGATGAAAAAGATGTTTGGTAAAGAGCGTGAAATTCGTTTACGTCCTAGCTATTTTCCTTTTACTGAACCTTCTGTTGAAGTGGATGTTTCTTGTTTTAAATGTGGTGGAAAAGGTTGTAGCGTCTGTAAAAATACGGGATGGATTGAAATTTTAGGCTCTGGGATGGTTCATCCTAATGTATTGGAAATGTCTGGAATCGACGCAAAAGAATATTCTGGTTTTGCTTTTGGTTTAGGACCAGATCGAATTGCTATGTTGCGTTACGGTGTAGAAGATATCCGTAGTTTTTATCTAAATGATACTCGTTTTATCGATCAGTTCAAGGGGGAATAGTCAATGCTTGTTTCATATAAGTGGTTAAATGAGTTCGTCGATGTGTCACATGTCACTGCTCAAAAATTAGCCGATCAGATGTCGTTAACTGGAATTGAAGTAGAAGGTGTTTCTTATCCGAATGCGGGTTTGAAAAAAATCGTCGTAGGAGATGTCAAAGAATGCGGACCCCATCCTGATTCTGACCATTTATCCATCTGTCAAGTGGATGTAGGTCAAGATGAATTGCTGCAAATTGTTTGTGGAGCGCCTAATATTAAGGCGGGAATTAAAGTAATTGTAGCTTTACCCAGTGCGCGGATTACTGGAAATAAAAAAATTAAAAAAGGGAAAATAAGAGGACAAGTTTCTAACGGAATGATTTGTTCTTTGCAAGAACTGGGGTACAACGAAAGCGTGGTACCTAGAGAATACGCTGAAGGTATCTATTACTTACCAGATGAAGCGGTGCCGGGTCAAGAAGTATATCCTTATTTAGCCATGGATGACGCTATTATTGAATTAGATATTACGCCTAATCGAGCAGATGCGTTAAGTATGCGCGGGGTGGCTTTTGAAACAGGAGCGATTTATAATAAAAAACCTACATTTCTAAAAAAAGAACTGGAAGAAAGTGGGTCTAAAGCAGCAGATAAAATTGATGTAAAAGTAATGGATAAAAATGATGCACCAAGTTATCAGATACGTTTAATTGAAAACGTTAAGGTTAAACCAAGTCCTCGTTGGCTGCAAAACCGTTTAATGAATATTGGTATTCGTCCGATAAATAATGTGGTAGATGTCACCAATTATATTTTAATGTATTACGGCCAACCCCTACATGCTTTTGACTATGACCGTCTAACTGGACAAAAAATTGTGGTCCGTCGAGCAAAAGAAGGCGAACAATTGGTTACCTTAGATGGGGAAACACGGACTCTTTCTGAGCAAAACATTGCTATTACCGATGGACAAAAACCGGTAGCTTTAGCGGGAGTTATGGGAGGACTCGATTCTGAAATTACAGATTCCACAACGACTGTAGCACTTGAAGCAGCTTTGTTTGATCCGGCTGTTGTTCGTCGTACGTCACAAGCATTTAATTTACACAGTGAATCTTCTGCTCGTTTCGAAAAGGGAATCAACTTAGCAACGATTGACGAAGCTTGTGAGCAAGCGTGTGCGTTGATTGCTGAATTAGCTGACGGAAAGGCCCTTTCCGGTGCAGTAAAAGCTAGCGATGTGCAGCCTCAAGATATCGAAGTTCATACTTCTTTACAACGCTTAAATAATTATTTGGGAACCCATTTGACCGTATCAACTGTGAACAATATTTTTGCGGCTTTAGGCTTTGGTTACCACGAGAATGAAGAAAATTATACCGTGATTGTTCCGCCACGACGTTGGGATATTCACATTGAAGCAGATATCGTAGAAGAAGTTGCTCGCATTTATGGGTATAATAACTTACCTTCGACTCTGCCTAGTGGCGAAACTGTTGCAGGGACGTTGACTGACTCTCAAATAAAAACCAGGAAAGTCCGGACTTTCCTTGAGGCAGCTGGACTAAGCGAAGCGATTAGTTATGCGTTAACTTCAGAAGAAAAATCGCTGCAGTTTACCAATACAGATTCGAAATTAACTCGCTTAGACTGGCCTATGACAGCAGACCGCAGTGTGCTTCGTTTAAATCTAATTAGTGGCCTTTTAGACGATGTTGCTTATAATGTGGCACGTAGGAATGAACAAGTGGCTCTCTATGAGATTGGGCGCATTTTCTATCAGGAAAAAGAAAGTAAAATTGATTTGCCACAGGAAAATAATCATGTTGCTTTTGTGTTATCAGGAGAATGGACAACCAATGATTGGCAAACGAAGGCTGAAAAAGTAGATTTTTACCGGGCGAAAGGAATTTTAGAAGAACTTTTTGCTGAATTAAAATTAGCGGATAAAATTACTTATAGAAAAACAACTGCTCTAAAAGAAATGCATCCGGGCCGATCTGCTGAGATCTTTTTAGAAGGGGAAAGCATCGGCTTTGTGGGACAAGTTCATCCAACAATAACAAAGCAATATGAAATTCCAGAAACTTATGCTGCCGAACTAGATTTAGACGCCATCCTGAAAATAAGACCAGGATTTCATTATGTGCCAGTAACAAAATATCCAAGAGTTACACGTGATATCGCATTGATTATTAAAGAAAATATAGATAATCAAACAATCGTACAAACAATCAAACAGCTGGCAGGTAAATTCTTACAAGATGTTTCATTATTTGACGTTTATCAAGGAGAAAACATTGAAGAGGGATTTAAATCTATGGCTTATCGGTTAACTTTTGTCAATCAAGAGGCGACTTTGACGGACGAACAGGTTAACCAAGCAATGAGAAAAGTTGAAAAAGCTTTAACTGAGGAGTTATCTGCGACTATCCGTTAAATGTTCTACTCTTTATTTATTTAAAAAACCGAGTAAAGACCAAGAGATTTGTGTCTTTACTCGGGTTTTTATATTTACTAACGGAAATAGTTGATTCCCATGGCTGTTTTTACTTCGTCTAAGGTTTGCGCTGCAACTTTTTCAGCCGCTAAGCTGCCTTCTTTTAAAAGTCCCATAACATATTCTGGGTCTTGGGCTAGTTCTTCTCGACGACTACGTATAGGTGTTAAGACCTCATCTAATACATCAATTAAATAGCGTTTGATTTTCACATCACCTAAACCGCCTTTTCGGTAATCATCTTTTAGTTTTTGTACATAAGCTTTATCTTGAGCAAAAACATCTAGGTAGGTAAAAACCATATTTCCTTCTACTTTCCCAGGGTCTTGAACATGGATGTGGTTTGGATCAGTATACATACTCATTACTTTTTTATCCACGATTTCTTTAGAATCTGCCAGGTAAATACCATTATTTAAAGATTTACTCATTTTTCCATTACCGTCAATTCCAGGCAAACGTCCCATGCCTTTTTCTGGAAATACACCTTTAGGATTAATTAAGACCTCTTGATAAGTTGAATTAAACGCATGAACAATTTCTTGCGTTTGTTCTACCATTGGCTTTTGATCTTCTCCTACTGGAACTAAATTAGCTTTAAAAGCCGTAATATCTGCAGCTTGCGAGACAGGATAAATAAAAAAGCCGGTAGGAATTCCTTCACCAAAGTCTTTTTGTTCGATCTCTGCTTTTACAGTTGGATTGCGACGTACTCGACCAACACTGACTAAGTTTAAATAATACATCGTCAATTCTGAAAGCTCGGGAATTTGCGATTGGATAAATAAAGTGGATCTTTTAGGATCAAGTCCCACTGCTAAGTAATCTAAAGCAACTTCTAAAATATTAGAAGAAACCTTTTCAGGTGTTTTAGCATTATCGGTTAAAGCTTGGATGTCTGCAATCATGATAAACAAGTTATTATTAGGATCGTCTTGCATTATTTTACGTGTCCGCAACGAACCAACGTAGTGACCTAAATGTAATTTACCGGTTGGACGATCGCCTGTAAGAATTGTATTCACGTTATTCCCCTTTTCTAAATGTAATCTATAGCAATCTTACCTTTTTTTTGTATAAGAAACAATCATTAACTAAAAACAAAGCGAATTTTTCGCGATAGATAACCTTACATTTTCATGTAAGAAATTAGAACTTTTCACACCTTCAATGAAAAAAAACTTTACAAAAGGGAATTTGTCAGATTATAATGTTGATTAGCTATTTATTAGAAAAGTCTTATTAATTTTAAATAATAAAAAGGAGTGTGAAAATATGTCAATGATTGAATTTAAAAACGTTGAAAAATATTTTGGTAATTTCCATGCTTTAAAAAATATTAACCTTACTTTTGAAAAAGGCGAAGTTGTAGTGGTTATCGGTCCCTCTGGTTCCGGGAAAAGTACGCTTTTACGTACCATTAACGGTCTAGAATCTATCACTTCGGGCAATCTTTTGATTAACGATCAGGACATTCGCAGTAAGCAAACCAAACTAACAGAAATCAGAAAAAATATTGGCATGGTTTTTCAACACTTTAACCTATACCCAAATAAAACCGTGCTGGAAAATATCACATTAGCACCTACTAAAGTTTTAAATCAAAGCGAAAAAGATGCTGTTGATTCAGCAGAAAGTCTCCTTGATCGGGTAGGCATGTTAGATAAAAAAGACTCTTATCCTTCAACACTTTCTGGCGGACAGCAACAGCGGGTTGCTATCGCTAGAGGACTTGCTATGCGCCCAGAAATGTTATTATTTGACGAACCAACATCAGCGCTTGACCCGGAAATGATCGGCGATGTATTAGATGTTATGAAAAAAATTGCTAATGAAGGAATGTCGATGATTGTGGTTACCCACGAAATGAATTTTGCCAGAGACGTTGCTGATCGGGTAATATTTATGGCCGACGGTCAAGTTCTTGAAGATAGTCATGATGTGGAAGCTTTCTTTGAAAATCCTGAAGAAGCACGGGCACAACAATTTCTTAATAAAGTTGTGAACCACTAAGCTGTTCGTTTGAAACTAGGTTAGTTAAAAAGAATTGGAAACTAACCAACAAAGGAGGAAGAGCAATGCGTAGGAAAAAGTTATTTTCCTTTTTAACCCTTTTGATGGCTGTATTTATGTTATCTGCTTGTAAGTCAGAAAGTATTGCAGATAAAGATGTTTTAGAAATGAGCAAAGACTCGGATGAAATTATCTGGGGAGTAAAAAATGATACTCGTTTGTTCGGCTTAATGGATATCGCTTCAGGAGAAGTGAAAGGTTTCGATATCGATATTGCGAAAGCTATTACTGAGAAAATCCTGGGTCGTGACGGACATCCGACATTTGTTGAAGTAACTTCTAAAACTCGTATTCCTTTGTTAAAAAACGGGAATATCAATGCGATTATTGCGACAATGACTATCTCAGAGGAGCGGAAGAAAGAAGTTGATTTTTCTGATGTTTATTTCGATGCGGGTCAATCTCTTTTAGTTAAAAAGGGCAGCCCGATCAAAGACGTTGATTCTATTAAGCCAGGAACTACGGTCCTAGCAGTCAAAGGTTCAACTTCTACGGAAAACATTCGTAAACATTCACCAAAAGCCAATGTTTTAGAATTAGAAAATTATGCAGAAGCTTTTACCGCGCTTCAAGCAGGTCAAGGAGAGGTAATGACTACAGATAACGCTATTTTATTGGGAATGGCAAGTGAAAATTCCAATTATGAACTCGTTGGAGGAACGTTTACCAATGAACCTTACGGAGTTGCGGTTGATAAAAATCAAAAAAACTTTTTACATGCTATAAATAAAGCGCTAAAAGAAATGCATGAAGATGGAACCTATGATGAGATTTACGAAAAATGGTTCCCTAATGATGATGAAGGCAGAGTTTATGAGTAAGGAGGGAAGAAAATGTTAACTTTATTTCAAAACTACTCAGGGATGTTTCTTGACGGTTTTAAAATCACGGTATTCTCGAGTGTGATTGCTTTATTTTTTAGTTTAGTTATTGGTACGTTGATGGCAATTTTTCAGCTTTCTTCGAATAAAGTGGTCAAAGGGTTTGCAAGAGCTTATGTTGAATTTTTCCGTAATATTCCCTTATTGATTATAGCTATGTTTTTTTATGTTGTTCTACCTATGTATGGTTTTCCTTTCACAGGGTTTCAAGCCGGAACCATTGGTTTGACCATTTATACTTCTGCATTTATTGCTGAAACAGTACGGTCTGGTATTCAAACAGTTCCTAAAGGTCAGACAGAGGCTGCTTTGTCTTCTGGGTTTACCTATACACAGACTATGCGCTATATTATTTTACCGCAGGCTTTTAAAATCGTCGTTCCTCCTTTAGGTGGACAGTTTATTAATTTAATTAAAAATTCGTCTATACTTGCGATTGTTGCTGGTCTTGATTTAATGTATCAGGGAGACTTAATTGCAAGTACAACTTTTATTACATTTGACACTTATATCATTGTCGGTATCTTTTATTTAATTTTGACATTACCATTGTCTTATTTAATGAGTTACCTGGAAAAACGATTGAATGTCTAGTCTAGGAAGGAGAGAAGCAGCATATGGATTTTGTAGGAGCATTTTCACTTAATAATCTGCGGTTTTTACTAGATGGTCTGCAGGTAACTGTTTCGGTATCAGCGATATCGATTGTGCTTAGTTTTTTAATTGGTGCATTGGCTGGCACTTTACGTTTTTCAAATATACCTGTTTTTTCTAAGGTTCTAGGCTTAATCATTGATATTATTCGTAACTTACCCTTATTATTGATTATCTTTTTTACTTATTTTGCTTTACCCCAAATTGGAATTCGTTTTGATATCTTTTGGTCAGCAGTAGTAGCTTTAACTATTTTCGAATCGGCTATGCTTTCTGAGATTTTTCGAGCAGGTCTAAATGCTGTCCCTAAAGGTCAAGCTGAAGCAGGGCTTTCTACCGGCTTAAGTTATGTACAGACAATGGTTATTATTATCATTCCGCAAGCTTTTCGGTCGATGATACCTGCGATTATTAGTCAGTTGATTTCTTTAGTAAAGGATTCGTCTTTAGCGATTATTATCTCTTTACCTGAATTGACTCACCATGCAAGAATCATTTATGGACAAAATACAAATTATGTTTTGCCTATGTTTGTTGCTATGACGGCCAGTTATTTTGTCATTTGTTATTTGCTGTCGTTATTGTCTAGATATTTGGAAAATAAACGTTATAAGTATTAATCAATCGGCTCATCCTTAAAGGATGAGTTTTTTGTATAAAACTTGAAATGTTTTACAAAAAAGTACACAATAAATAAATGGATATGTTTAAAGAAAAATAAAGGATGACAAATATGAATGATCAGCCAATTGGTTTTATTGATTCTGGTGTTGGTGGTTTAACCGTTGTAAAAGAAGCGATGAAACAATTACCAAATGAAAATTTTATTTATTTAGGTGATACAGCGCGCTGCCCTTATGGGCCAAGACCCAAAGAACAGGTAATCCAATTTACTTGGGAAATGGCACATTTTTTATTGAATAAAAAAATCAAGATGTTAGTAATTGCTTGTAATACAGCAACAGCTGTGGCTTTAGATGAGATTAAAGAGCAACTGCAAATCCCTGTTGTGGGAGTTATTATGCCGGGAACCAGAGCAGCTGTTAAAGCGACTAAAAATCATCGTATTGGTGTGATTGGCACAAAAGGAACAGTTAAAAGTGCCTCTTACAAACGAGCAATCAAAGAAAAAAATGAAAATACAAAAGTAACAAGTTTGGCTTGTCCGAAGTTTGTTCCCATTGTGGAAAGTAATCAAATTCATTCTTCAGTGGCAAAAAAAATTGTATTTGAAACACTATTACCCTTAAAAAATAAACATTTAGACACATTGATATTAGGTTGTACTCATTATCCTTTACTGCGACCAGTTATTCAAGACGCGATGGGACAAGATGTTACATTAATCGATTCTGGCGCGGAAACGATCAGTGAGGTTAGTATGCTTTTAGATTATTTTAATATTTCTAATGCCGAAAATAAAAAGATGGGATATGCCGAGTTTTACACAACGGGTTCTACTCATTTATTTGACCAAATCGCACAAGAGTGGTTGGATAAGGGAGAAATTCAGTCAAAGCAAGTTACTTTAGGAGGGACAGATAATGCGTCATGATGGTAGATATTTTGATCAAACTCGGAATATAATATTAAAAACAAATGTTTATAAACAACCAGAAGGCTCTGTTGTGATATCTTTTGGTGATACACAGGTTATTTGTTCAGCGACGATCGAAAAAAAAGTTCCTCCTTTTTTAGAAGGAACGGGTACGGGATGGGTTACAGCAGAGTACAGCATGTTGCCAAGAGCTACCCAAACTAGAAATAAAAGAGAAAGTATCAAAGGAAAACTAAAGGGACGGACAATGGAAATCCAACGTCTGATTGGGCGCTCTTTACGTGCTGTCATTGACTTAGAAAAACTGGGAGAGCGATCAATTATTGTTGACTGTGATGTGGTACAAGCAGACGGAGGGACAAGGACGGCTAGCATAACTGGTGCTTTTACAGCTTTGCGTTTAGCAGTGGACAAACTATTACAAACAAACGAATTAATGCAAGATCCTATAAGAGAATTTGCTGCTGCCATTAGTGTTGGAATTTTGCCAGATGGGACTTGTGTACTTGATTTAGATTATGAAGAAGATAGTCGTTGTGCAGTAGACATGAATATTGTAATGACTGAATCAGGGCGCTTTATTGAAATTCAAGGAACTGGAGAGCAGGCGACATTTGATCATTCTCAATTAAATGAGCTTTTGTTATTGGGCAAACAAGGCGTAGATTTTTTAATAAGCAAACAAAAAGCAGCTTTGTATGCTAGTCAGGAACAAAAACAACAAATTACTGCACAAACTGTAGTGATTGCCACAGGAAATTCCGGCAAGGCGCGAGAATTTGCAAAAATGTTTTATGATGCGGGTTATGAAATTAAAACCATGAATGATTTTCCCGAATTACCTGAGGTAGCTGAAACTGGCAGTACTTTTGAAGAAAACGCTCGTTTAAAAGCAGAGACCATTGCGAATATCTTGCAGTGTCCTGTCTTAGCTGATGATTCTGGTTTGAAAGTTGATACCTTAAATGGCATGCCAGGAGTCTATTCAGCTCGCTTTGCAGGAGAACAAAAAAATGACGCGGCAAATAACGCAAAATTACTACACGAGTTAACGGGTGTTTCAGATGAACAAAGAACGGCGCAATTTCATTGTACATTAGTTTTTGCTGCGCCTAAAAAAGAAAGCTTAGTGGTCGAAGCAGATTGGCCAGGCAAGATTGCTCGTATCCCTCAAGGAGATAACGGCTTTGGTTATGATCCATTATTTATCCCAGAAGGTTCAGAGAAAACGGCTGCGCAAATGTCTGAATCTGAAAAAAATAAGGTCAGCCATCGCGGTCAAGCTCTAAAAAAATTACAAGGCAAATGGCAAGAATGGTTAGAAGGAGGACGTTAAAATGAAGTATTTAGTTGTTAGTGATAGCCATGGGGACCGGCAAATCTTAGTTGATTTATTCAATCATTACAAAGGTAAAGTTGATTATATTTTTCATTGTGGAGATTCTGAACTGTCAGAAGACGATTCATTATGGCAAGGTGTTTACGTAGTTACTGGAAACATGGATAGTGATCCGGCTTATCAAAAAATTCAGGTGGTTGATACGCAAGAAGACGTTGTTTACTTAACACATGGACACTTATCAGGCGTGAAAATGGGATTAACTCAACTGGATATGCAAGCCCAAGAACACCAGGCTACGATTGCTTTGTTTGGGCATACACATCAGTTAGGTTGCGAGGTCAATAAAGGGCGTCTGTTTTTAAACCCTGGTAGTATCTTACAGCCTCGTGGGTCGGTTCCAATAAAAACTTATGCCATTATTGAAAGTACAAACGAATCTTTTCAAGTACAATATTATGACCGAAATTTTGAACCGATTGAAGATCTTTCTTTTGTATTTAATAAATAAAAAGTAATACGCAAAAGTTTTTCTTTATAACTTTTGCGTATTTTTCTGCTTTGTCAGATTTATTTTTGCTTTAACATAAAAACAAGCTGATTCTTTAACAAATAATATAAACTTTCTCATTAAAGCTTTTTTATAGTTAAGAATAAAATGTGAATAGTTATTATAAAATTTTAAAGAAAGCGCTTTTTATATTTTTTCCCTTCTTTTTAAGGTATAATAAAAAATGTAGTTCGAATAGAAATGGAGGTAGCAGGTTGATTGGTAAATATACAAAATCCTTACTTTTGGAAAATAAAGAAACATTTATGATTCCGGCTGAAAATGTTGCGACGGTCTTATATAGTCATCCTTTAGAACATGCTTTATTGGTTTTGTCCAAAGTAGGATATAGTAAAATCCCTGTTTTAGATTCATCAGATCGGTTCGTTGGTCTCATTAGCTTAGCAGATATTGTAGATAAGATGATGGACTTGGATGGCTTTAATTCAGATGTCTTAGAAGGATTATCTGTTTCAGATGTGATGGAAGTAAATGTTGCAACTTTAAAACAAGAGGATGATTTGGAAGATGCTCTTCATCTATTGGTAGATGCTTCATTTTTACCCATTGTTGATGAAGATAACATTTTTGAAGGGATTATTACCAGAAAAGAAGTACTCAAATCAGTGAACCATCTTGTGCATGAAGTAGAAAAGCGGTATGAATTTGTACCTAAAGAAAATACAATCGAAGAAGAATTAAATATCTAAAAAAGTTCGAAAAGGATCAACCCTTTTCGAACTTTTTAGATAGTGATAGGTGATGAGGGAATCGAGTAACCATCGGTTGTTAGTTCTTGAATAGAAGAGCTAAGCAGTTCTTCTTGTAATTTTCCCTGCTGACCATTTTGTACATACATTGTCGTTTGTACTGCGAAATTATTATTTCCAAGATCGACCAATCCAAAAATAACGGGTGGAGTTTGAATATACTCGGAGTATTTATCGACAATCTTTTGATTTGCCCGTTCAATTGCCTGATAAATCCCGTCAAGACCTTCTGAAGGTTGTACTCGAACATTTACTTGCACTCGCATGTCAAAACGTGAAGTATTGCTAATCGTGGTAATATTTCTGTTTGGAATAAAATGCACAGTTCCATCACCTGATTGTAATTGAAGGGTGCGTAGGCCAACTGAAATGACTGTTCCTTCAAGGCCTAAATCGGTTAATTGAATATAATCGCCCACATTAAATTGCTGTTCGATAATAATGAAAAAACCGGTAAATATGTCGCTCATAAGCCCTTGGGCACCAAGACCGATGGCCAAACCAGCAATCCCAGCACCTGCCAAAAGCGATCCTACCGGAATACCGATTGAAGAAAGCAATGAATAAACATAAAAAAAGCCTAATGTATAGTGGGAAACATTTTTGGCCAATGTATTCATCGTCTTTACTCGTACTTCGCTTTGTTTTTTCTTTTTATTAAGGCGAAATCCCCGATCGATAAAATAATCTGCTAAACGGATTAATATCGCAAATAAAATGGATAAAGCAATAACTGTAATCACTTTTGAAATAACTGTACCTGTTAGCTGCTCCCAGTCAATGTTGTTCCACCAACGCTGAAAGGCATTGAGTTTTTCCGTTGTTGGTTCGATAACCGCTGAATCCGAACTATCGATCGTTGAATCTGACGTCGATGCAAGGATTTTCTGTGCTCCTATAAGTAAAGACATGACCATCCCTCCAAAATTAATGCTTATCTATTGTAACAAGCTTTTTGAAAAAAGAAAATCAAAACATTTAGGAGTAAATAAAAATTAAGATAAGTGAACGCCTTTATCGACAAAGATTGTTTCTCCAATAACACCACTGGCTAGAGGACTCACTAAAAAGGCACAGACATTGCCAATTTCATTGGTTGTTACGCTTACTTCGTCAGCTGTACGATCTTGTGACAATTGAATTAATTTATGATAATCTTTAACACCAGTTACTGCTAGAGTTTTTACAGCACCCGCAGAAATTGCGTTTACATGTACTTGATCTTGAGCCAATTCAGTAGCTAGATAGCGGACCGCTGCTTCTAATGAAGCTTTAGCAATTCCCATCATATTGTAGTTGGGTACTGAGCGTTGAGAACCAAAATAAGTTAGTGTGACCACACCGCTTCCTTCAGCTAATAAAGGTTTTGCGTAATGGGTGACAGCAATGAGTGAATAACTGCTGATATCTTGTGCAAGAGCATAGCCTTTACGTGAAATATCAGAGACATTGCCTTGTAAATCGTTTTTGTCAGCAAAAGCAATAGCATGTACTACACCATTGATTTGACCAGCGTACTCACCGATTTGCTCAAAAGCGTTTTTGATACTGTCATCATCTGCTACGTCGCATTCGACCAAAAATTCGTCTCCATTCAGAATTTTTTCTAAAGATTTTTTCATACGGTCGTTTTGATAAGTATAGATAACTTCTCCGCCTTGTTCACTAATCGCTTGAGCACAACCCCAAGCAATACTTCGCTTATTGGCAACGCCCATCACGACGATTTTTTTTCCTGTTAGAAAGCCCATATTTCCACTCCTCAAATAATAATAGATAATAATTACGGTTTAAACTCATGAAAAAGGATCATGATTTCTTATTATTAGATAAAATTGTTTGATTGTCAAACTAAATCTACTTATTTTATTCTTTTATTGCTAAATGATGGAATTTGTGTTAGTTTGATAATCAAAGTATTCTGTATTTTGAGAGGGATAAATAAATGGAAAAATTTTTAACGGAAGAAGAAGTAAAAGAAGTCATACCTAATCGTTATCCGATTCTTTATATCGATTATGTAGATAGTATTGAATCAGGTAAGAAAATTATAGCGACCAAAAATGTAACTATTAACGAGGATTTTTTTCAAGGGCATTTTCCAGATAACCCTGTGATGCCAGGGGTATTAATTTTGGAGACTCTTGCTCAAGCAGGTTCAATCTTAATCTTGAAATCAGACGAATTCCAAGGAAAGACTGCTTATATTGGGGGAATCAATAAAGCTAAGTTCCGTCAAAAAGTATTGCCAGGCGATACATTAAAATTATCGTTTGAAATTACTAAAACAAAAGGCGCAGTGGGTACGGCTGTAGCTAAAGCAACTGTTGAGGATAAAACGGCAGCTGAATGCGAATTTACTTTTATTGTAGGCGACAAATAAAAATAGATTGAAAAACATGTAAATAAAATAGAACCGAAAGCCTTTCCGTTTATTCTTTGCGGAACAGGCTTTCGGTTTTTTTGAGAGGGAAAACGATTCGTAAATTATTTGGCTTCTTGAATGATTGTAATCTCAGTAATTTTAACTGGATCTTCAGGTGCAGATTTTTCTCCAGAAGTACTTTCTTTAACCTTAGCAGCCGCAATTTTATCTACTACGTCTATCCCTTCAATAACCTGGCCAAAAACAGTATAGTCGCCATCTAATTGAGGAGCTCCGCCTTTTTTGTAGGCTTCAATAATTTTTTCGGGAGTAAACTGAATCGCTAATCCATCGGAAACATCTTCATTGTTTTGTACAATAAAAAATTGGCTTTTCTGACTATTTGTTTCTTGACCTCGTGCCATCGAAAGAGCTCCTCGCAGATGGTAAAGCTGATTAGAAGGCTCAATTTCAAAGCCTTTATCCCAAATGCTTTTTCCGCCAGTTCCGTCATTTTTGGGGTCGCCGCCTTGAATCATGAAATCTTCGACTACCCGATGAAAGGTTGTTCCGTCATAATATCCATCTTTAGCCAGTCCTATAAAGTTTTTTACGGCTTTGGGAGCGATTTTTGGGAATAGCTTGATTGTAATTGTTCCCATACTGGTTTTCATTTCAATGACATCTTCGCTGTCTTTTGGCTTTTTGTCTAATTGGGGAAGCTCTAATGCATCTAAATCGACTGAAGACTCAGTGGTTGTAGCTTTAGTATGAGTACTTGTGGTTTGATTGTTATTATTCGTACAGCCGCTAAGTAGTATTAGACCAAGAAAAGCAGTAGTTATAAATGGAAAAAGTAGTGATTTCATTTGTAAGAACCTCGCAAAAGTTATTTTTAATTTTCTATCTTTTTTATCATAGCAAAACTTTGTCTCAATAGCGATTCTTTTTTGTTAAAAGTGGTTTTAAAAAGATATAGACCAGTTATAGAGGCTTTGTTATAATAGAAATGAAAGTAAAAATTACTTTATATGAGGAGGAACTCTATGGGAAAGTTGGGTATTTCGCTTTACCCCGAACGTTCTACATTTGCAAAGGATAAAGCATATTTAGATTTGGCATACAAATACGGTTTTAAACGAGTTTTTACTAGTTTATTACAAATTAAGGGAGAAAAAGAGAAAGTATTAGCGGACTTTAAAAGGGTAGTGGATTACGCTAATTCATTAAATATGGAAGTTATGGTAGATATTAACCCTAGTTTGTTTACACAATTGGGGATTTCATATGATGACTTGTCTTTTTTTAATGAACTGGGTGCAGATGGAATACGCTTAGACTTAGGTTTTACAGGTGCTGAAGAAGCACAAATGACACGTAATCCTTACCAGCTAAAAATTGAAATTAATATGAGTAGCGGGACAAATTATGTGGATAATATTATGTCTTATTCACCCAATACTGCTAACTTATTAGGTTCTCATAATTTTTATCCGCATCGTTATACTGGCTTAGGTTATGACCACTTTGTCTATTGTTCTAAGAAATTTCGTCATTATAACTTAAATACGATGGCTTTTGTTAACTCACAAGCGGCAACCTTTGGCCCTTGGCCTACACAAGATGGGCTATGTACATTAGAAGAGCATCGAAACTTAGCAATCGAAACGCAGGTCAAACACTTGCTGCTTACAGGTCTAATCGACGATATAACGATTGCAAATGCTTATGCTTCTGAAGATGAACTAAAAGCGATGGCTGAAACTTTTAATGCGCTTTATCCGACTTTACAAATTGAGGTTGCTTCTGATATCACAGAAGATGAACGTATTTGTCTATTTGATCATCTACACAATTATCGTGGAGATGCTTCCGAATATTTACTTCGTTCGACAATGACACGTGTTTACTATAAAGATAAGCCATTTCCAGCGCACAACACAAAAGATATAAAACGTGGTGATGTATTAATTGATAATGCTGGTTATGGACAATATAAAGGTGAGACTCAGATAGCCTTACAAGCCATGGAAAATGATGGCCGGGTAAATGTTGTTGGTCGTATTTCTGAAAAGGAATTATTTTTGCTCCGTTTTTTGAAACCTTGGTCTAGTTTTCGTTTAATTGAAAGTAAATAAATTAGGAAAGGCTAGGACGTTCATTTTTACGTTCTAGTTTTTGTTTACATAATTTATATATTGTAAACAAAAACGCAAATGATTTTTATTTAGGATCTTTTTTTCGTATACTAGACTAGAAATTCTAATAGTTATGAGGAAAAACAATGAAGTTTTTTAAATGGTTTAGTATTATTTTTGTCGTGTTATTAGCTGGCGGTTTAATTTATGCCGGAAATTATTTTTATGAATATGCTGTTGTACCTTCGGAAAAAGATTTTCTAAGCTCTGACGCAAAACCTAAAACAAAGGAAGAAAAGGCAAATGAAAGATGGTATACAGACGAAAATCATCGTGAAAATTGGTCCTTACATTCTCATGATGGACTAAAATTATCCGCGAATTTTTTACCAGCTGAGAAACAAAAGGGGAAGACTGCCATCTTAGCGCACGGATATATGGATACTGCTGAAACGATGGCAGATTACGCTAAGATGTACCATGATATGGGCTATAATGTTTTAGTACCTGACGCTCGTGGACATGGGAAAAGTGAGGGAGATTACATTGGTTTTGGCTGGCATGAACGAAAAGATTATCTACAATGGATTGACCAAGTATTAGAAAAGCAAGGCAGAGATGAACAGATAACTCTTTATGGTGTAAGTATGGGAGGGGCGACTGTGATGATGGTCTCAGGAGAAAAGTTACCTAAAAATGTCGTGTCGATCATCGAAGACTGTGGTTATGCTTCTGTCAATGAAGAGTTAACCTATCAGCTAAAAGAATTATTTGACTTGCCTGCTTTTCCAATGATTCCGATCACAAGTTTGGTTACTAAAGTACGTGCTGGTTACTTTTTTGGAGAAGCCGATGCGACCAAACAATTAGCTGAAAATACGCGCCCTATGTTTTTCATTCATGGAAAAGAAGATAAATTCGTTCCTTTTGCAATGTTAGATGAAGTTTATCAGGCAACGAATGCGCCGAAAGAAAAATGGGCAGTCGATAATGCAGCCCATGCGGATAGTTATAAGCAAAATCCTGAACTTTATAAAGAAAAGATTCAAGATTTCTTAACAAAATATGACAGATAAGAAGCAAGGAAATGATGGACAAACGCGTAAATGCTAGGTACAATAGGAAAGGTTCAGCAACAGAGTAGTCAGTATATAGAATGGAGGACACAAGTATGTCCATGTTTTTAGACAAAACAACAATTGATGTTAAAGCAGGAAAGGGCGGTAACGGGATGGTGGCTTTTCGTCGTGAAAAGTACGTTCCTAACGGCGGACCTGCTGGAGGTGATGGGGGTCGCGGAGGCGACGTCATATTAATTGTTGATGAAGGATTACGCACTTTAATGGATTTTAGATATAACCGACATTTTAAAGCTCCTTCAGGAGAAAATGGGATGAGCAAAAGCATGCATGGCCGTGGCGCACAAGACCTTTATATTAAAGTTCCCCAGGGGACTATTGTACGTAATCAAGAAACAGGAGAATTGTTAGGAGATTTGGTAGAAAGCGGGCAAACCTTAACAATTGCAAAGGGGGGGCGCGGAGGACGTGGGAACGTTCATTTTGCTACACCTAAGAATCCAGCACCTGAACTTGCAGAAAACGGGGAACCCGGTGTTGAAAGAAAAATAGAATTGGAATTAAGGGTGTTAGCTGACGTAGGGCTAGTTGGTTTTCCATCTGTCGGGAAGTCTACTTTACTATCTGTTGTCTCAGCAGCGAAACCGAAAATTGCTGCCTATCATTTTACGACACTCGTACCTAATCTAGGAATGGTATCTGCTTCAAATGGCAGCAGTTTTGTGATTGCGGATTTGCCTGGTTTGATTGAAGGAGCCTCCCAAGGCGTAGGCTTAGGCATCCAGTTTCTGCGTCATGTGGAGCGGACGCGAGTCATTTTGCATGTGGTTGATATGAGCGGAATGGAAGGAAGAGATCCATACGAAGATTATTTGGCAATTAATCAAGAATTGGCTTCTTATGATCTACGTTTACTAGAACGTCCACAGATTATTGTTGCCAACAAAATGGATATGCCAGATGCCCAAGAAAACTTAGCACAATTTAAGCAAAAATTAGCGCAAGAACAAGAAGAAATTCCTTCAATCTTTCCAGTTTCGGGAATCACTAGACAAGGAGTGGATTCATTAGTGAATGCTACGGCTGATTTATTAGAAAAAGCTCCTACATTTCCGCTTTATGAGCAAGAAACAGCAGAAGAAGAGGTTGTTCAATATGGTTATATTTCCAATGAACCTGCTTTTGAAATCCAACGGGACTCAGATGCGACTTGGGTGTTGACAGGTAATAAATTAGAAAAACAATTTGAAATGACGAATTTTGATCATGAAGAAAATATCCGGCGTTTTTCTCGACAACTGCGTAAAATGGGAGTAGATGAAGCCTTGCGTCAACGAGGAGCCAAAGATGGAGATCTTGTACGAATCAGAGACTTTGTTTTTGAATTTGTAGAATAAAAAATGCGGAAATAACATAAAGCAACAGTTCAGAGTTTAAAAAAGAAAGACAGGTAAATTATGGAATTGGAATTTTTAGGAACGGGAGCCGGTTTGCCAGCAAAGCATCGTAATGTTACTAGCATTGCGCTACGGCTTCTAGCTGAACGCAACGCCGTTTGGTTGTTTGACTGTGGTGAAGGCACACAGATGCAGATTTTGCATACAACGATCAAACCTCGCAAAATTGAGAAAATATTTATTAGCCATCTGCATGGCGACCATATTTTTGGCTTGCCAGGTTTGATTACTAGTCGTTCAAATCAAGCAGGGGATCAACCATTAGAAATATACGGACCTAAAGGGATAGAGGAATTTGTCCGTACTTCACTAAAAATTTCGAAAACGCATTTAAATTATCCATTAAAGTTTACCGAAATAACAGCTAAAGAGGCAACTTTATTTGAAGATCAACAATTTATTGTAAGCTGTAAAAGATTAGAACACGGGATTGCAAGTTATGGATTCCGAGTAGTTGAAAAGAATCATCAAGGTGAACTTCAGGTAGACAAACTAAAAGCCTTAGGTATTAAGCCAGGACCGATTTATGGTAAGTTAAAACAAGGAGCCAGTGTTACTTTAGAGGACGGTCAGACTATCAATGGGAAAGATTTTGTTGGTCAAGCAAAAAAAGGACGTATTGTAACAATCTTAGGCGATACACGTTATACAACAAATGCCATCTCTCTAGCAGAAAATGCGGATGTTTTGGTACACGAGAGTACATTTAATAAAGAGGAAGCAAAGCTTGCCAAAGCTTATTATCATTCAACGACTCAGCAGGCTGCCTTAGTGGCTAAAAAGGCAGAAGTAAGGCAGTTGATATTAACCCACATTAGTGCCCGCTATTTAAATAAAGAGGCGATTGAATTAGAAAAAGAAGCACAAGAAGTTTTTCCTCGTACAGTCATAGCCAGAGATTTTTATTGTATGGTGATTCCATTTCAAGCAGAGGAGGAAAAGAATCGATGAACTTAAAAAACAAAGTCGTTTTAGTAACGGGAGCTTCTTCAGGTTTAGGTGAACAGATTTGTTATGAAGCAGCTAAAAAGGGAGCGATTGTCATTGTATGTGCTAGACGTATTCAATTAATTGGTCAAGTCAAAGAAAATTGCAGCATGCTTAGTCAAAATGAGGCTTATGCCTTTCAATTAGATGTTTCAGATCCACAAAGTATCGAACGAATGTATGCAAAAGTCAAAGAAGAGATAGGTACAGTAGATTATTTAGTCAATGATGCTGGTTTTGGCTATTTTGCCGATTTTGTTTCATTTGAACAAGAGAAAATTAGAGAAATGTTTGAAGTCAATGTTTTAGGTTTGATGCTTTTGACGCAACGAGTAGCTTCTGACATGTTAAAAGCTAGCAGTGGACATATTATTAACATTGCTTCAATGGCCGGTAAAATGGCTACTCCTAAATCTAGTGTTTACTCTGCGACTAAATTTGCCGTACTTGGTTTTTCAAATGCTTTACGTTTGGAATTAAAACCTTTCGGTATTGCTGTCACTACTGTAAATCCAGGTCCTATTAGGACCGAATTTTTTGCTAAAGCTGACCCAAGTGGAAGTTATTTGCAAAATGTGGATGCCTTCGTTATAAATCCAAATAAGTTAGCTGGTAAAATTGTGAAACAGATGAACCATCCAAAACGAGAAATAAATCAGCCACTCATTATGGAATTTGCCGCTAGAGCTTATCAATTATTTCCCAAAGTAGGTGACTTTTTAGCCGGCGGTATTTTTAATCAAAAATAAATGAAGGTATTACGGAGTTTAGTTTAATAGTTAGGGAGTGTTTTTATGAAAAACCAATGGCGGATTATTTTAGGATTGGTTTTGACCTTGTTGATCGTTTTATTTGCAGTTATGAACAATATGGATGTGCCCATTAATTTTGGTTTTTCTCAATTAACAGCACCGCTTGTTATCATTATTATTGGTTCTGCCTTTTTAGGGGCGATTGTCATTGCCTTAGTTGCTACGAGTACGATTTGGCAACAAAGAAAAAAAATTAAAAAATTAAAAAAACAACTAGGTGAACTTGAGCAATCGCTTGATCAAAAAGTGGCAGATAAACGTCAAGAGTTAGAACGCGAATATAACAATAAATTGGCCGCTTTTAAAACCAGTGATGAACCAACAACTGAAGACCAGACAGAAGAAAAAGATGAACCTAAAGACTCTTCACAAAGTTAACGAATTCGGCAAAGAAAGACTCCTTTAATTAGAGGACAGCCTTTCTTTGCTTATTTACTTAGGTTTGCTATAATGAGTTGTTGTGGTTAGGAGTGATTGTTTGAAACAAGCGAATTATAATTGGCAAATGCCATCAGAAATAGATTTGCCACCAGAATTTATCGATCAATTAGAAAAAGAACACATTCCCACTTTTTTAGGTCAACTTCTTTGGCATCGTGGGATTAAAACACCGCAAGCAATGACAGCTTTTTTTCACCCTGAGCTCGATCAACTGCATGATCCATTTTTATTATATGGGTTAAAAAAAGCCGTTAAGCGAATTCAGCAAGCTTTAGAAAACGAAGAAACAATCTTAATTTATGGTGATTATGACGCCGATGGTATTACAAGTACATCGCTCATGAAAGAAACATTAGAGCTTTTGGGAGCAGATGTTTCCTATTATTTACCAAATCGCTTTAAAGACGGTTATGGACCAAATATAGAGGTGTATAAGGAAAAAATCGCGGCAGGAGTTCAATTAATCTTAACTGTTGATAATGGAGTTTCTGGCAAAGAAGCCATTGATTTTGCTAACAGCCAAGGGGTGGACGTAATTGTTACAGACCACCACGAACTACCACAAGTATTGCCGGATGCTTATGCGATTATTCATCCTCGTCATCCAAATGGACAGTATCCTTTTGGTGAGTTAGCAGGTGTAGGGGTTGCTTTTAAATTAGCTTGTGCTCTGCTTGATGAAATACCTGTAGATTTTTTAGATTTAGTTGCTATTGGGACGGTTGCAGATATGGTTTCTCTAACGGATGAAAACCGTGTGCTGACTGTTTTTGGTTTGCAGGCATTAAAACAGAGCCAACGAATTGGCTTACTTGAATTATTTCGTGTGAGTCAGATTTTACCTGAAGAAATTGATGAATCAACGATTGGTTTTGCGCTTGCTCCTCGTTTAAATGCACTAGGACGTTTGCAAGATCCTAACGAGGCAGTAGAGCTGTTGACTACTTTTGATCCAGATAAGGCACACAATTTGTCTGAACAGTTAAATCAAATAAACGACCAAAGGAAAACAATTACCCAAGAGATTACTAAAGAAGCAATGAATCAAATTATTCCGAATAAAAAAATGCAAATTATTGTTGGAAAAAATTGGCATGAAGGCGTTTTAGGTATTGTAGCCGGAAATATTGCACAAAAAGTCGGACAACCGACGATTGTTTTAACTTCTACACAAGAAGGAGGATTAAAGGGATCTGGTCGTAGTGTTGATTCGGTTAATTTATTTAAACTTTTGGATCAAGCTCGTGATTTGATGACTAGTTTTGGTGGACATCATGCTGCTATAGGTCTCAGTCTACCAGAAGAGAATCTGTCTTTATTAGATGAAAAGGTCAATACGATACTTGAAACCAAACAGATTCAACCGATGAATAATTTAGCCATTGATGCGGTATTGAGTTTATCAGATGTTAGTTTAGCTCATATTGAGGCTATGCAATCTTTAGCTCCTTTTGGTATGGATAATCCATTACCCCATATTCTATTTAAAAATTGTTCTGTAATAAACACTCGGACTGTTGGTGCAGACGGCAAACATTTGAAGTTATCAGTAAAGGACCAATCTGAGGCAAATGTTGAAGGGATTGGTTTTGATTTTGGATCAGACATTTTAGAATTTCAAAGTGAAGCCGTCGATCTTGTAGCTCAATTATCGATTAATGAGTGGAACCATAAACGAATCCCTCAAATGATTTTGAAAGACTACCGTGTTGACCATATCCAGGTATTCGATTATCGTTCGAAAAAATATCAAAAAAATTTAACGTTTTCAGCACCAACATTATTCGTCAGCTTTTCGGAAAAAGAAACAAAAAAATTATTTGATAAAATAAAACAACCAGTGGTAACCTATACTGATGCAAAAAACTTTCATTCTGTGGTAGAAAATACAGATTTTGAACAAATAGTACTTGTTAATTGCCCAGAACAACTTGAAGATGCCAAATTGGCGATTGAGACTGCAAAAGTTTCTCGGATCTTCTTTTTATGTGCGGCTAAAGATGATGCTTACTTAGATGGAGTAGGAACTAGAGAACAATATGCAAAATTATTTCGCTTTATTTCCAAACAGCAACAAATTGATGTAAGATATAAATTGTCGATTATGGCAAACTACTTAAATATACCAGAGAAACTTTTGTTTTTTATGATTCAAGTGTTTTTTGAATTAGGATTTGTTACAATAACAGATGGAATCATGAAACATGTGCAAGAGCCAAAACCTCATGCTTTGACCGAAAGTCAACTGTATCAGAGACGTTTGGATAAGATTAAAACAGAGGAGTTTTTATTACTAAGTGATTTACCAACGTTAAAAAAGTGGTTAATAACATAGAAACGACCACTTAGTACTTGAAATTGAAATTTCTTAAGCATGACAATTAGGAGGAAAACAAGTGAACTTAGAAGATTATATTGCTAGCATCCCTGATTATCCTGAAGAAGGAGTTACATTTAGGGATATTTCACCGCTTATGGCAGATGGGAAGGCTTATCGTAAAGCGGTAAATGAGATTGTCGATTACGCCGATAAAAAACAGATTGATATGGTAGTAGGACCCGAAGCACGTGGTTTTATTGTAGGATGTCCAGTAGCTTACGAAATTGGCGTGGGATTTGCGCCTGTTCGCAAACCTGGAAAGTTGCCGCGTAAAACAATTGAAGTAACTTACGATAAAGAATATGGAAAAGATACATTAACACTACATGAAGATGCGATTCAACCCGGTCAAAGAGTGCTTATTTGTGACGATTTGTTAGCGACAGGCGGTACTGTAAAGGCGACAATTGATTTAGTTGAAAAATTAGGTGGTATCGTAGTCGGTTGCGCTTTTTTGATTGAATTATTAGACTTACATGGCAGAGATAAAATTAACGGATATGAAATACGTACTCTATTAGACTATTAATCGTTTTTAAATACGAAAGGAGTCAAAAACCTGTATCACTGGTTTTTGGCTCCTTTTTTTAAATTATGGTTTAGTCTGATAGCGGTGTATTTGACGTTTATATTCAGATTGTGCGCTTTTTTTATCGTCCCAAAGTAACAGCCATAAAGTGACTAAAGGACAGACAAACAAAGCAGAAATAAAAAGTCCAAAATGACCAATTGTAATCCCGACTAACAATACAGCAATCATCAACCCAAAACGACGAATTCCCTTCATTATTATTACATCCTTTCTTTAGGCGAACTAATGTTTGTATACCTATTATACGAATATTTGTTCCCTTTGTAAAGAAAAAAATAAAAGATCTTCGAAAAAAACGAAGATCTCAGGTGGTACGTGATCAGAAATGGCGGTAAAGCCCAACGACTTGGCCTAAAATTTTAACTATTGGCAAAATAATGGGTTCCATAAAATCATTTTCCGGTTGTAAACGAATATGGTCTTTTTCTTTATAAAATCTTTTACAGGTGGCTTCTTCTTCTTCGGTCATTGCGATGACAATATCTCCGTTTTCAGCGGATGTCTGTTTACGAACAATGACCTGATCGCCATCTAAAATACCTGCATTTATCATACTTTCTCCACGAATTGTTAACATAAACAATTGACCATCTTGAGTTGTTAAATTTGGTGGAATTGGAAAATAATCTGAAGCTTCTTCAACGGCTAAGATTGGTTCGCCGGCTGTCACTGTTCCAAGCATAGGAATACTTTCTTGTTGGGCACCGATTGTTTCCAAACCTAGAGCAGTTAACTCAATAGCACGCGGTTTTGTGGGGTCGCGTTGAATCATGCCTTTTTTTTCTAATCGCGACAGATGACCATGCACAGTTGAAGTAGAGGATAAACTAACTCCTTCTCCAATTTCTCTAACGGTAGGTGGATACCCTTTTTGGCTGACGCATGTATGAATAAATTTCAGCACTTCCACCTGGCGATTTTCTGTTCGTTTTGCCAAAGTTAACACCTTCTCTCTCTTATTAACTAAATTTTAGCATAACTTGATGGGAAGTTCAAACAAACGTTCGCCTTAATTTTACCGCTTAAGATTGTTTTTTTAGATATCTTTGTGTAATATGGAAAATAGGGAGGTATTTCAATGATATCAGATGAAATGATAAATCGTATTAACGAATTAGCCAATAAAAAGAAAGAACAAGGTTTAACAGAGGATGAAAAAAAAGAACAAGAAAAATTGAGAAAAGAATATTTGCAAGCTTTTCGTGGTGGAATGAAAAAACATATTGAAGGAATGAAAGTGGTAGATCCTGAAGGAAAAGATGTTACCCCTGAAAAACTTAAAAAAATACAAAAAGAAAAAGGGTTGCACGATCGAAAATAAACAGTGTATCCCTTTTCAAATTTTGTTGAAAAAAGCATAGTTATCTTTTATAATAAGATAGTATTAAAAGTAAATTTAACCTAAATAGGAGGCGTTCGTATTGTTTGATGAGATCGATGAAATTGGAGTAAATACGCTGCGGACATTAAGTATTGACGCAGTACAAAAAGCTAATTCTGGACATCCTGGCTTACCTTTGGGAGCTGCACCCATGGCTTATGCGTTATGGACAAAATATTTGAAAGTCAATCCAAAAACTTCACGTAACTGGATAGACCGTGACCGTTTTGTTTTATCCGCTGGACATGGTTCAGCTTTATTGTACAGCCTGCTGCATTGTTCAGGCTATGATGTTTCGATGGAAGATTTAAAAAACTTTCGTCAATGGAATGGCCATACTCCAGGTCATCCAGAAGTTGGTGAAATTGATGGCGTAGAAGCAACTACAGGTCCATTAGGTCAAGGACTAGCGATGGCTGTGGGCATGGCGATGTCAGAAGCTCATTTAGCTGCACAATATAATAAAAAGGACTTTCCGATTATTGACCATTATACGTATGCGTTAGCTGGTGATGGAGATTTAATGGAAGGTGTATCACAAGAAGCTTCATCTTTAGCAGGTCATTTGCAGCTAGGTAAACTGATCGTTTTTTATGATTCCAATGATATTTCCTTAGATGGACCTACTTCTAAAGCATTCACTGAAAACGTGGGACAACGTTATGAAGCTTATGGTTGGCAGCACTTGCTAGTGGAAGATGGTACAGATATGGAAGCGATCGCTCAAGCAATTGAACAGGCACAAAAAAATACAGAACAACCCACATTAATTGAAGTAAAAACAGTGATCGGCCTTGGTTCTCCAAAAGAAGGCACTTCAGCTGTTCATGGAGCTGCTTTAGGAGAAGAAGGTGTCCAAGCAGCAAAGCAATTCTTTGGCTGGGATTTTCCAGAATTTACTGTTCCAGAAGAAGCAGCACGACGTTTTAAAGAAACGATGATTGAGCAAGGAGAAAAAGACGAAGCTAAATGGAATGAGCTATTTGCCGCTTATGAAAAAAATTATCCAGAAGAAGCGCAACAATTGAAAGAGGCTTTTGCTGGAGAATTGCCAGAAGGTTGGAAGAGCGAACTTCCACACTACGATCTAGGCAGTGGTCAAGCAAGCCGTAAATCCAGTCAAGAAATGATTCAAGCAATCTCTAAAGCTGTTCCTTCTTTCTGGGGGGGCTCGGCTGACTTGTCTTCTTCAAATAATACAATGGTTGCAGCGGATCATGATTTTACCCCTGAGCAATACGATGGGCGTAACATTTGGTTTGGAGTTCGCGAGTTTGCCATGGTAGCTATTATGAACGGGATTCAGTTACATGGTGGAACAAAAATTTATGGAGGTACGTTCTTTGTCTTTAGTGACTATTGCCGTCCCGCTATACGGTTAGCAGCTATTCAGCACTTACCAGTTACCTATGTTTTCACTCATGATTCGATTGCGGTAGGAGAAGACGGACCGACACATGAACCTGTGGAACAATTAGCTAGCCTGCGTGCGATGCCTAACTTAAGTGTGATTCGGCCTGCAGATGGTAATGAAACGCGTGCTGCTTGGAAGTTAGCTATGGAGGCTACCACTCGACCAACGATGCTTGTGTTGAGCCGTCAAAATTTACCAACACTAGCTGGAACAACGGAAGGCGCAGATGAAAACGTGGCAAAAGGTGGTTATGTCATTTCTCCACAAAAGGGGAATAAACCTGATGGTATTTTAATTGCTACTGGTTCTGAAGTTCATTTAGCTGTTGAAGCACAAGAAAAATTAGCTAAAGACAATATTGATGTTTCTGTTGTTTCATTACCAAGCTTTGATCGATTTGAACAGCAAAGCGAAGCATATAAAGAATCAGTACTTCCAAGCGGTATCACTAAACGTTTAGGAATAGAAGCAGGAGCCTCTTTTGGTTGGCATCAATATGTTAAAGATGAAGGTCAACTATTAACAATTGATCGCTTCGGCGCATCTGCTCCAGGAAATAAGGTATTAGAAGAATATGGCTTTACTGCAGACAATATTGTATCAATATTTAAGACAATAGAAGGATAAATTAAAAGACAGCACAGGCTATTTTAAGTCCGTGCTGTCTTTAGTTTTTTAAAAATTTTTAAAAAGTTTTTAACTGTCATACCGGGGTTCCCGGTTTGTTAAATCCGTTTTATTAAAATAAATTCGAACATAAACGTTGTTTTCATTCTTAATTTAGATTACAATTACTCTTATAGAAATCTTAACTTTTAAGTAAAGTTTTTTAAAAGTTTTTGAAGGAGGACGTTATGGTTTATAAAACACGTAGTGAGCGCCACCAAAAAAAGGCAACGTTTGATAAGAAATTTAATAGAAAAACGGTATTATCATTAGTAGGTACAGGTTTAGTTATCGCTCCGACTACGACAGCTTTATTTCCACAAGAAAGCCATGCAGAGGAGTACCAACCGTCAGAAACTGAAGCATCTCATTTAATTAACCAGATTAGTTCTTCTGCTCAACAAGTCGCAGATGCTAACGATTTATATGCTTCTGTCATGATTGCTCAAGCATTATTAGAAAGTGGGAATGGTAACTCTTCTCTTTCTTCTTCACCGACTTATAATCTTTTTGGGGTAAAAGCATATGGGCAAGAACCTTCTATCTGGTTATCAACGAAAGAATATATTGATGGAAAATGGGAAACTATGGATGAGCCGTTTAGAGTTTATGGTTCATATGAGGAATCATTACAAGATCATGCTGCTGTTTTGAAAAGCTCGAGTTATTCTTCAGGCGCTCCTAATTATCAAGGTACTTGGAAGAGTCAAACGACAAGTTATACGGATGCAACTGCTTTTCTTACTGGAAGATACGCAACTGATCCAGACTACGGACAGAAATTGAATTCGTTAATTGAAGCTTATAATCTAACCCAATTTGATACTCCAGCGCAATCAAATGGTGGTGGCTATACTGATGTAAACTACAAAACAACAGAAAGTGAAGATACTACTTCTGAACAAGAAGCATCTTCTGCTAGTACGGGTTCAACTTATATTGTACAAAAGGGAGATACATTATGGGACATCGCCCAAAATCATGGTATTTCACTTGATGAATTGATGGCCAACAATGGCTTAAGTAATGAAATGGTAACAGTAGGGCAGCAGCTAACAGTTTAAAGTATGGTACTTTTGTTATAAACATCTGAAAATTTTGATTTTTATTGGAATAATGATGTTTAAACAAATTCATTATAAAAAGAAGAACTTTTGAAGTTCTTCTTTTTTTATTATAATCTTGGATTTTTATTAAAAAAGAAAAAATCGTTGTTGATTAAGTTTCAATTCATGATTAAAGGGCTTATAATTTTTATGTTCAATCACTGCTTATAAGACAAAATTTTAGTTGAGTTACATTCGATAACTAGTAAAAGGACGTAATTTTTCGGCTGTTTTTTTAGTGTTTTACTAAAAACGCTAGAAAAAAAGTAAAAGTCATAGTATGATAAAAATAATAGAAGTTGGAGGGGGTTTGGTTGAAAAGTTTTGAAGAAGCATTACGTCGATTAAAAGACGAAAATATACGCGTTACACCGCAACGTAAGGCGATTCTAGAATTTTTAGCTTACTCAAATGAACATCCTACTGCTGAGATGATTTATAAAGCCATTGAAGATAAATTTCCTGGAATGAGTGTAGCCACAGTTTATAATAATTTGAAACTTTTTACTAAAATTGGTTTTATAAAAGAAATGAACTATGGCGATGCTTCTAGTCGTTTTGATTTCTTTACAGAACCTCACTACCATGTTATTTGTGAAAGATGCGGACAAATTGCTGATTTTCATTATCCAGGCTTAGAAGATGTAGAGATGGCAGCTAGCAAGTTAACTGATTATAAAGTGAGTAGCCATCGTTTAGAAGTTTATGGGCTTTGTCCAAAATGTCAAGCAGAAATAAAAGAATTGATGTGAATATAAAAAGCTGTTTCTTGCATTTAGCCAGAAACAGCTTTTTGACAGCACCTTAAAAAGGAGTATTTCATGATTTCATTACAGGATTATCTAAAAAGCGGTCAAACAACGCTTTCTAACCTTTTAATTGAAAATTATCGACGGTTAGGATTAACAAACGATGAGTTTATTTTATGGATTCAACTATATAAGTACCATGAAGCGGGTAATAATTTTCCTGATTTAGCGCCGATTTCAGCCAATATGAATTGTGATCAAAAAGAGATTTATAATTTGTTAAATCAGTTAGTTGAAAAACAGGTCATTACAATTGAATCAGAAAAGAATTTACAAGGGATTAGAAATGATTACTATGATTTTTCTGCGATTTTTACCAAGCTAGAAGTGTTGCAACGACAACAGCAAAAAAAAGCTAATGAAAAAAATTATGAACAAAAAGTTCAATCTTTATACCAGATGTTTGAAAAAGAATTTGGACGCGCATTATCTCCGATTGAATATCAACGAATCGGTCAGTGGATTGAAGAAGATGAATATAATTTAGACTTAATTCAACTGGCCTTAAAAGAAGCTGTGTTAAATCAGGCTTATAGCCTGAACTATATCGATCGAGTGTTACTTTCTTGGGAACGTAAAAATATTACTACAGGGCAACAGGTAGAAGAGGAACAAAAACGTCGTAAAAGAAAATTGCTGAAAAAAGAAGGTGTTAAAGAAGAAAAAGAATTACCGAATGTTTCTTTGCATAATTGGCTTGAAGAGGATTAATGTAAGCAAAAAAGTTTTTATCTTTTTGCGTGTGTTTCTTTTGTTAAACGAAAGCACATATTACTATTATATTAAAAGGGAAAGAAAAATAGCTTAGCTAATTTTCTTTCCCTTTTTTTTATTTAAAGTGGCTATTCCGTTTGTTCACCTTCATCAGCTGTATCAGTAGGAGGCTCTTCTTCACTACCTCCACCTCCATTATCTTCACTGTTATTTTCTTCCTCATCACCACCGTTGTCTTTTTCAGAACTTCCTGTATCTGGCTTTTCGTCAGGAGAACTTTCCTCTTCAGAAGAAGAAGGCTCTTCTGAAGACTCACTACTTGGTTCTGTACTTTCTTCTTCACTAGTTTCTTCTTGAGTCGTAGAAGAAGATTCCTCTTCAGTTTCGCTGCTTGGTTCCGTGCTTTCTTCTTCAGAAGAAGGTTCTTCTGATTCTGGTGCTTGTGAAGAAGGAACAGAAGAGGACGATGGTACGCTTCTTCTTGTCGTTTTCGATGAGGAAGAAGGTGTGTCTTCTTGTCCTCTTATATAAAGCTCTTTGCCAATACGAATCAAACCGTTAGGCATCGTCCAGTCAGTATTTTCAACAGAAGATGAGACATATTCCATAAGCTCTCGATAAACATCAGATGCTACATGGGAAGACTCGCTGGTAACAGGAGTCATTTTGTCATTATAACCGGTCCATACAGCTAACGAATAATTTTTTGTAAAGCCAACAAAGTTTGAATCTGGAGAAGGAGACGATACATTTCCTTCTAGTTTTTCCAATTCTTCATCTGTGTAATTAGACGTTCCAGTTTTACCGGCTTGGTACAGACCAGGAATTGCAGCATTTGTACCTGTACCATCACTATCTGAAATCACATCTTTTAGAATGTCTGTCACCATGTAAGCAGTTGTATCCTCCATGGCTTTTTGACCTTCAACTTCAAAGGCTTCTGTTTCTTCAGAACCATCTTGATAAACAATTTTATTCACGTATTGTGGCTCATAATAGGTACCGCCATTAGCAAATGCAGCATAAGCCGCCGCCATTTTTAAGCTAGAAATTCCGTATTTCGTGCCATCCTGCTCATCTGAGTTACTGGATATAGCATTTGATTGATTTAAATTCTTATAATGGATACCTAGATTTTCCAAGAAACCTTGGATTGAGTCAGCTCCTACATCAGCAAATAATTTAGCCGCAGGGATATTTCTTGAAAGAACCAGTGCTTTACGTAAAGTCATTGATCCCATATAGGAGTTATCCCAGTTATTAATTTGGGTATTGCTGCCTTCATAAGAATATGGTTCGTCCACAATTGTTTTTGCAGTAGGATATTTTTTAAACTCAAAAGCTGGTCCATAATCAACTACTGGTTTAACGGTAGAACCAAAGTCTCTTGATGTGTTAACCGCTAAGTTATTACCTAAAATAGTTCCTTTTTTAATATTTCGACCGCCAATTTGAGCTTTAACTTGGCCAGTATCTGGCTCAATTAAGGTAGACGCTACTTGCATTTTATCATCTGGATAGTCTACGTAATCATCAGAGTTTACAATATCATACAAACGTTTTTGTGCATCGACATCTAAGTTTGTATAAATATTAAGTCCGTCACGATAAACGTCTTTACCAGTCTTGTCTTCAACTTCTTTGATTACTTCTTTTGTATAGTTATCATAGTATTTCCAATCATCATCATCTTGTTCGAGTTCTTGTAGTCCCTCGTCAATTGGAGTATCTACCGCATCTTCGTATTCTTGCTGAGTAATTTTGCCATTATCCAACATGGTGTATAAAACAGTGTCTCGACGATCTTTGGCTTCATCTTGGTTAGCGTAAGGGTCGTAATAATTAGGTGCGTTAGGCATGCCCGCCAGCAAAGCAGTCTGAGCAAGAGATAATTTATTTAATGGTTTGCCGTAAAATGATTGGGCTGCTGTTTGCATACCGTAAAGACCGTTTGACATATATACTTTATTAATATAATAGGTTAATATTTCTTGTTTGGATTTCTGACGTTCTAATTTAACTGCCAACCAAGCTTCTTGAGCTTTGCGCTTTAAAGTTTGATCTTTTTCACTAGTAGAAAAATAAGAAAGTTTAATTAACTGTTGGGTTAAAGTACTGCCCCCTTGTTTACCGCCTTTTGTTAAATTAGAAAAAGCCGAACCGGCAATTCTTATCGGGTCAACGCCAATATGTTTATAAAAACGACGGTCTTCAATTGAAACAATGGCATCTTCTAACTGTTGCGGAACTTCTGTTGGAGAAATCTGTTCTCTTTTTTCTGAACCAATATCTTGCAAAATTTCTCCATTAGCGGCGTAAAGCTTCGAGGAAACAGTCGCGCCTAATTCTTCTTCACTTAACTCTGGAGCATCTTTAGCGTAGAACATAAAAAGCCCCGCTCCGGCAATTAAAACGACACAAGCAAAGACGAATAAGGAAATAAAAATTTTAAGTAGGATAGAGCCAACATTGCGTTTTTTAGGGCTGTTTTGCTGATGTCGACTGACTCGTGAATTTGATTGATTTGCCATATTTAGTTGTTCTCCTTTGCTTGTAAATACTTATCAACCGCTTCTAGATAAGGTATACGAGGTGCGATTTTGGGTTGAATCTCAATGGCATTGTCTTCAATAACACTTATTGGCAATGATTTTTTTTGGTTTTTTCGGTTACGCCAGTAGTGAATAAGCAATCTACTATCTAAAAAAAAGCAACGTTCTAACGACGAGAACCATAATAAGACAAAACATATTCCTTCTTGCTTAATGCATTGTTCCATGTGAGTAATTTGGTGCTCATGAAAATTCTTAAAGGGAAATGAAGTTTTGTTCTTGGTTTCCTTTGCTTCAAAATCAAGATAGTATCCCTTATACACTCCGTTATAGTCGGTAGTAGAGGCTTCTTTGAAATAAGCTTCTTTAATCACAGCTGCGCTTCTTTTTGGATAATCTACTTTTACAATTTGTAAAGGGATAGGTTTTTTGTGCACCACAGCCAAATTTCGATTCCGATAGTATTCGTTACTTTGGTTGATAGCTTCTTCAAAACGCATTCCGCGATTAGCAAAATTTATTGATTTGCCTTTTTCTTGCATTTTTTGTTTTGACACTTCATTATAATGACTAGGATGGCCATTTGGATAATGAAAGACCATGATTCTCACACTCCTAGGCCATATTATACCAAAAAGATAAAAAGAAAGAAAAGGTAATATTATGCAAATGATTCAGACTTTAGTTGTGACTGGTTACAGAAGCTTTGAACTAGGCATTTTTAAAGAAGATGATCCTAAAATAAAAGTTATTAAGAAAGTTATAAAAAACGCGCTCAAACAGTATTTGGAAGAAGGGCTGAAATGGGTGTTATTAGGGGGAAATTTGGGTGTTGAAATTTGGACTGCTCAGCTGATTGAAGAATTAAAAAAGGAATACCCAGAACTGCAATTTTCAATCATCTATCCTTATTTGGAATTTGGGAGTAATTGGAATGAAAATAATCAAAGTAAATTACAAAAAGTGGTAGAACAAGCCGATTATGTTGATGCTGTAAGCCATGCACCTTATCAAAATCCTAGTCAGTTAAAAAATCATACTCATTTTTTACTTACTCATGCTCAAGGAGCTATCGTTGTTTACGACGATGAAGTGGAGAGTAAGAGTGGCTATTTTATGGACGCTGCCAAAGAATATGCTGAAAACCATGACTTCTTTCTTCATCTGATTACAATGGACGATTTACAAAATGCAGTTTTTGATGATTCTGATTGATTTATTCACTTTTTTTGGATAGAATGGAAATTGAGATAAGAATTAGTACAAACAATTAGCATAAACAATTAACGAGGTGGAAAGATGGCAAATACAATATACACTCCTAAGGATATTTTACAACAAGAATTTAAAACAAAAATGCGTGGTTATGATCCTGTAGAGGTTGACGAATTTTTAGACGGCGTAATCAAGGACTACGAAGCTTATAATAAAGAAGTTTTAACATTACAAGAAGAAAATGATCGTCTAAATGCAAAGATTGCTCAGTTAAGTAAAAGTCAGGCAACGGGCGCACGTAGGCAACCCGAATCATCGACTAAAAGCCAAACGGTGACAAACTTTGACATTTTAAAAAGACTGTCAAACCTTGAAAAAGAGGTCTTCGGTAAAAAATTAGACCAAGAAGTAAATGTCGATGCTCGGTCTTCTCAAACAGCAGAGGACTATAATCGTCAAGATGATAATGAAATGGGGAATACTAGATCAGTTGACAATCGAGCAAGTGTTAGCCGACCATCTGATGATGATGATTTAGAAAAAACACGCAAGTTTTAAAAAAGAATTTGTGGTTTTCGGATAATCGCGGCTTGAGCTAATCAAGCTGAGGAAAGTCCATGCTCACACTGGCTGAGATGCCTGTAGTGTTCGTGCTCAGCGAAAAAATAAGCTGGGGTATTTCTTCTCAGAAATAACGGCAGGAAAAAAAGCTAAGGTGCATTTATTGTGCTATGCTTGAGTATCCTTGAAAGTGCCACAGTGACGAAGCAATAAGGCAAACCTTATTGGTGGAACGCGGTAAACCCCTCGAGTGAGCAACCCAAACCAAGGTCGGGGCGCTTTTTGCGGCGGAATTCAACGCTAGCAAAAAGGCAATGTTTTCATTGTAGATAGATGATTATCCAAGTTATTTTGCTCCCTGTAAAATGACTGGACAAAACATGGCTTATAGAAAATCACATTAATCAGGGGAAAAATCCTTCCAGAACGGGAGGTTTTTTTTATCAAAATGAAAAATATTTTGGGGGAAATTATGAAAGATAACCAACGCTTTGATTTAATTGCTACAGCTGCAAGCGGATTGGAAGCTTTAACAGGCAAAGAACTAAGACATTTAGGAATTGAATGCCAAGTTGAAAATGGGAGAGCCCGTTTTCAGGGAACTTTAGAAACCATAGCACAAACGAACTTATGGCTGCGTACAGCTGATCGTATAAAAATTGTAGTCGGTGAATTCGATGCTTATAGTTTTGATGAATTATTTGAAAAGGTAAAAGCTTTGCCTTGGGAAGAATATCTTCCACTGGATGCTGCTTTTCCGGTAGCTGGTAAATCAATTAAATCGAAACTTTATAGCACCCCAGATTGTCAAGCGATCACTAAAAAAGCTATTGTAGAACGGATGCGATCTTATTATCACCGTCCTCAAAATGTTCCCTTAACTGAAACCGGAGCTTTATATAAATTAGAGGTCATTTTACGTAAAGACCATGTGATGATTTTGTTAGACACTACAGGAGAAAGTTTGTTTAAGCGTGGTTACCGTTTGGAAAAGGGAGGAGCGCCATTAAAAGAGAATATGGCTGCAGCTCTTGTTATGCTGACGAATTGGCGTAAAGATAAACCGTTTATTGATCCAGTTTGTGGTTCGGGTACTTTATGTATTGAAGCTGCATTAATTGGACACCAAATGGCTCCTGGTTTTAATCGGAGTTTTGCTTGTGAACAATGGGAATGGATGCCAAGTGACGTTTTTGAACGTGTACGTAATGAAGCAGAAACTACAGCCGATTATGATGCTAAATTAGATATTACAGGCTTTGATATTAATGGGGAAATGGTTGACATTGCACGCGCAAATGCCGATGAAATAGGATTAGGGGATTCAATCACTTTTAAGCAACAAGCATTAAAAGATTTTAAAACTGAAAAAGAACATGGTGTGATTGTTGCTAACCCGCCTTATGGAGAACGTTTGGGTGAGGAAAATAGCGCACAAAAACTTTACGAAGAAATGGGCACAGTATTTAAGCCATTAACCACCTGGAGCAAATATATCTTAACCAGCGATTTGGCATTTGAAGATTATTACGGTCAAAAAGCAACGAAGAAAAGAAAATTGTATAATGGCTCGCTAAGAACAGACTATTTTCAATATTGGGGAAAGCGTAAATAACGTAAAAGGGAAAGATGGTTATTTCGGTCTTTCCTTTTTATGTTATTTTACAATGTGCCAACTTCTTTTGGAACAGCCAAAACAATTGGCTTAGTTATTCCAGAACTATCAGGAAAGCTGGATGGCGTTTCACAACGAGTACCAGTAGCAGCAAGTTCGCTTATTGAACTGTTTGCTGTATTTGAAGGTGATCTTACGGCTGAAATGTAAACCAAGCTATGAAGAATGCTTCTTCAAATTTTTTTGGTTACATAAATGTGAGCCAAATGGTTAGAATGATGGTCTATTACAGCAAAGTCTAATTCGTTTAGTTCAAGTTACTTTGCAAGTTATAAAGAACAGCCAATAGGAAAATAAAGTAATTTTCTTATTGGCTTTTTACGCTATGTATAATTTTTTACTACAGCTTAATTTACATCGTTACTTATCTTTTACATCTAGAGAAATTGAATATAATCAAGTACCCATTACTCGCTCATTAATGCTATGATTCTAAAAACTTTACCATTTACAGGTTTTTTCAAAAAATATCCTTTTATTTTAGTAAAAGGTTTTTTAGAATAGGGGGGTAAGACAAAATTAAAAAAATCTGTGGCTGTGTTTTATGATAGACAAAATATGGAGGTAAACGTATTGGATGTACAACAAATTATATTTCAATTCATAGGAGGAATTGGGATCTTCTTATTTGGTTTGAAATATATGGGAGATGGGTTGCAAAAAGCTGCTGGAGATAATCTAAGAAGTATTTTAAATACATTTACTTCCACTCCTTTAAGAGCTGTCTTAGCTGGTGCTGCTGTTACTGCGCTTATTCAAAGCAGCACAGGGACTACAGTACTCACTGTGGGATTAGTCAGTGCAGGATTTATGTCATTAACTCAAGCGATTGACGTGATTATGGGGGCCAATATTGGTACAACTATTACAGCATTTATTATTGGTTTGAACATTAGTGACTATGCGCTTCCAATTATTGGAGCTGGAGCTTTACTCTTATTTTTCTTCAAAAATCAATTTATTACGAGTATCGGACAAATTATTTTTGGATTTGGAGCTTTATTTTATGGACTGAATTTGATGGGGACAGGGTTAGAACCATTACAAAACCTTCAAGTATTTAGTGATCTAATGGTTCAGTTATCTTCGAATCCTTTTTTAGGCATCATCACCGGAGTTTTTTCAACCTTTGTGTTGCAAAGTTCTTCTGCAACTACAGGTATTTTACAGCAGCTATTTGCTCAGGGAGCCATGACCATGGAAGCTGCTTTACCCATTCTTTTTGGTACAAATATAGGAACAACATTTACATCTGTACTTGCTGCAATGGGAGCTAGTCTGGCTGCCAAAAGGACAGCGGCAGCGCATGTTATTTTTAATGTGTTTGGAACGCTACTTGCTATGCTGTTTTTCACTCCTTTTACTAGTGTATTGGTTCTGCTGACAACTGTTTTTAACTTAAACCCTGCATTACAAATTGCTTTTGCTCATGGAATTTTTAATTTATTATCTGTAAGTGTCCTAATTTGGTTTACGCCTCAATTGGCTCGTCTTGTACGTAAAATTATTCCAGGAGAAGAAGATACAATTGAAATGTATGAACCAAATTTGGATTATTCATTAATTCAAAGGTCACCAGCTTTTGCATTAGATCAAACGAAGCATGAAATTATTCAATTGGGGCAGTTTGTGTTAGAAGAATATAATACGATGTTTGATTATTATCTTAAGCAAGATAAAAAAAGTTACGAGCACGTGCTTAAAATCGAAGATGTCGTAGATCGTACAGATATTCAAATTACAGAGTATTTGATGTATATTTCAGTAGAAGATTTACCTGTGAGAAGCTCTAATGAACATGCGCAAATGGGCGAAATAGGAAAATACTTAGAACGTATAGGGGATCATACTGAAAATATCTTAAAAAATATCGAAGAAGTAAATGCTGCTGAAAAAATACAGAAGAAAAACGGAAACGATAAAGATGAAAATGTATTTTATAATAAGAAATTAGTTGAACTATTTCATTTAGTTAAACAAAACATTGAAGAAACTGTACAAGCTTATGCAGAAGATAGTCATTCGATTGCTGAAAAAGTCATTGAACGAGAAAAAGAGGTTAATAGTCTGGAAGAAAGTATTCGAGGAACCTATATTTCTAATTTGAATAAAGGAATTGGAAAACCATCAGATGGGATTTTATTCGTGGATATCGTTTCAAATTTAGAACGCATATCAGATCATTCCGTTAAAATTGCTAAGCATAGCTTAGGAATCAATTATCCCTTTTCAAAACAAGTTTTAAATACGAAAGGTGAAGATTTTGTAAAAATATAGAATAAAAGAAAATTTGTTAAATATAGTTTTTGCTCTCTTTAAAATAGACTTTTGAAAGCCGATTTTTAAAGAGAATTTTTTTATAAATACAAGGTTAAAAGTGTAGAAGGGATGGTTTACCATGAATGAAAGTCATCATGCACTACTAGATAATATTAAATTTCAATTTGATATTTCTAAAAAACTTCTTGAGTATCATCTTTCATCGCTGAGTCAAGAAGAATATTTATGGCGTTCGCCTAACTGTGGACTATATATTCAAGAAAGAAATGGAAAGTGGTACGCGGATTTTCCCAAAAAGGAAACCTACGATATAGGAACCCCAAGCATTGCCTGGACATTGTGGCATATAACATTCTGGTGGGAAATGGTATTTAATCATTCTTTTGGTGATGGCACACTAACGAAAGAACAGATAAATGTTTATAAAGATGTAGAATCAGTTAAATTAAATATTTATTCTTTAGTTGAAAGATGGCAGAAAACATTAAGTAACTTAGCAGAAGAAGAACTATATAGTAAATATTATAGTAAATTTCCATTTAATAACGAAGTGGAATTTCATAAATTAGCTTCTTGGCTAAATCTCGAATTAATGAAAAATGCTTCTGAAATCGGGTATGTTCGATTTGAATATGCCTCTTTTTTGAATAGGGAGAATAAGAGATAGTATGTGCGTTAAAAAGAAAGTGGGTTATACTATCTCTTAAGGAAAAAGAAAGAATCTATAGGAAAAAAAGAACTAAAGAAAATGTATGACAGTGGTAAATCATTTTGACGTTGACACTCTCCTTTAATTAGCGTAACCTTTAGAATATATTAAATTTTCTAATTATTCAAATTTTTTTGCGTTGAATAGTAGTAAGGAGAGAGTATATGAGCCAAATTAATCGAGAAGAATTAAAACGTATTTCAGATAAAAATATGGATACTTTTTATAATTACTTAAGGTTGGAGTCAGTTTCTGCTCAAGGAAGACAAATTAAAGAAACTGCTAAAGCTGTCCAAAACTTGATTGAAAATATTGGAGGCGAAGCGAAGGTTTTAGAGCTGGAAGACGCTCATCCAGTTGTTTACGGGTTTTTTGAAGCAGGTCCTGCTGGTGATTCTGATAAAACACTTTTATTTTACGACCACTACGACGTACAGCCAGAAGACCCATTAGATGAGTGGAATACAGCACCGTTTGAGCCCACAGTCAAAGATGGTATTTTATATGCTCGTGGTGTTTCTGATAATAAAGCCAATTTGATGGCACGCATTAATGCTATAGAAGCATATAAAAACACAGCAGCCGGTTTACCAGTCAATGTTAAATTCTTTGTCGAAGGGGAAGAAGAAATTGGCAGTCCGCATGTTGATGAATATCTTAAAGCCTATACTGATTTATTCGCTGCAGATGTCTGTATCTGGGAATCTGGCAGTAAGGATTCTGAGGAACGCTTAGGGGTTTCAGCTGGAATTAAAGGGATTGCTTATTATGAAGCACGAGTGGATAGTGCAGATATTGATATGCATTCCTCACTAGCAGCGATTGCTGACAATTCCGCCTGGCGTTTAGTTCAAGCCTTAGCAAGTATGAGAAACGTTAAAAACGAAATAACAATCGATGGTTTTTATGATATTATGACGCCTCCAACTGAACTTGAGAAAAAAGTGTTGGATCAGATGCCGTTTGATCCTGATGCCAGCAAGCAAACTTACGGCTTAAAACAGCCCTTAATTACAGATCAATTACCTTATTCGCCCAAAGAAGCTTTGGCTTTTTATCCAACATTAACCATCAGTGGCTTGCTATCTGGCTATACCGGTCCGGGAACCAAAACAGTTTTGCCTCGGCAAGCGATGGCTAAAATTGATGTTCGTTTAGTGCCTGGTTATGAGCCTGATAAAGTCACGCAAATATTAAGAAATCATCTAGATAAGCATGGTTTTGAAGATGTTGAATTAGAGTTAATTACCTCTGTTATGCCGTTTAGAACAAATTTGGAAGATCCTTTTGTCAAAACAGTAATGGATTCTGCTAAAAAGGTTTATGGCGAAGATAAAGTTGTTTTAGAGCCAAATTCGGCTGGGACGGGTCCTATGTACGGTTTTGGTAAATATTTAAATGTGCCTATCCTGGGTAGTGGCACAGAGTGGTCGAAATCTGGGGCCCATGCACCCAATGAGAATATTCGTTTAGCGGATTTTTACCAAGGTGTAGAGCATATGGTTGTTTTACTTGATAGTTATAAACATTCGAGAAAATGACAACAATATAAATTATCTAAAATATATTGATTAGTGCATTTTAAAGAGAGGGTATCCTCTCTTTTTCTTTTAATTAATGAATGGATTATTTTTTCTTTAAACTTTTCTTGTTTTTTGAATGCGCTTTTTCTGTTAATATGAAAGATGAGAGAAGTTGTTTATTTTAGAATTTAAAAAATATTAAGAAGGGATAAAAGTGGAAAAGACTGAAACGATAGCTCATCTCCCCTTTAAGGAAAACCTATCAGATGTTGCTTTTTATTTACGAAAGATACATGGCGGAAAACTTGAAAATTATGTCCATGCTTTCCTCTTAAAGTGGGCTATTGAAGAGAAGTTGCTTATTGTAAAAAATGAAAAAGGGTCGTGGACAAAGCAAGAAACGGGGACGATTTTGTTATTAGAAGGAGAAAGTGTTGAAAATACAATTGAGTCGCTCATTTGGAATATTTTGCTGAACGCTTCAGACGAAGAAAATAAAATTTCTGATCAAGAACTTAAGAACTTGGTTAAAACTGATGCTATGCTTTTTATTCCTTTAGGAAGTAAATTGATAAATGTTTCAAAAAATCATTTGATTCAAAATGGGTATTTAGAAGAAGAAGAACGGCGAATATTCTCTTTGAGTCTTAAAAAGAGCCAAAAAAACACTGCCAATGGCGATGAATTGTATCATCAGTTGCAAGAATATTTTCATTATCTTGAAAATCTTATAAGACAAGGCTTCAAGGCAAAAGATGAAATCAAATCTTGGCCAGATACTTTGATTTGGATTAGTCTTTTTGGATTAGCGGACGATTTTTACAGTCAAACGAAAAAAATATCTTCTCAGCAGCTTGAAATAGAAACAGGGCTACCTAGTCAATTATGCGAAATGTATAAAAAGTTATCTTCCTTTTTTGATAATTTTTCGATAGGATTTACTTATGCAAAAAATTCTGTCAATAATCGGAGAAGTTGTTGTTAGGCGGAAGAAAGGATGTTATAAAGTGGATCGTTCACAAATGGAAGACAAAATTAGGCTATTTTTTACAAATTATGAAAAGAAATTTAATGAGTCTCTGGCAGGAAAAACTGATTTAGAAACTATTACCAAATTTTATGCTGAAGAGTTTATTGCTGCCAATCCCAATAGTGTAAAAGCTAGAAAAAATGATGAACAACTAAAAGTAGCAATGAGTAAAGGATATGAATATTATCGCTTTATCGGGACTAGGAAAATGAAATGCCAAAATGTAGATCTTATACTACTTGACGACAAACATGCCGTTGCTCGTACGAAATGGGTGGCTTTTTATTTAAAACATACAGAGGAGATTTCTATCCCTTTTGAAGCGAATTATCTTATGCAATTTAGACAGGGTCAACCGCTAATTTTTGGTTGGGTTACAGGAGATGAATCCCAGTTACTAAAAGAGCGTGGTATTATTTAAGAGGGCAAAGGACGATTATAAATAATAATTGTGAGTTACTAGTTAAAAAATAATAAAAGAGGTATGATCCAATGGATATGCAAATAAAAGGAAAAAACGCTTTAGTGTTAGCTTCAAGTAACGGTTTAGGAAAAGCAATCGCCCATGAACTAGCTAATGAAGGGGCCAATGTCATGTTAACCAGCCGGACTGAAAAAGACTTGAAGGCTGCTAAAGAAGAAATCGAAAAATCTGCAACAGGTTCTGTTTCTTATTGTGTATTGGATCAGACGAAACCAGAAAGTATCGCAGATGCTGTTAAACAAACAAGAGAAACATTTGGCTCTATCTCAATTTTGGTCAACAATTCCGGCGGTCCTCCTGCGGGAAGTTTTGAAGACTTTGATGATGAAGATTGGCAAAAAGCCTTTGAGCTTACTTTACTAAGTTATATTCGTGTGATTCGGCTCGTTTTACCTGACTTAAAAGAGAATAAAGGACGTATTTTAAATAATACTTCCTCATCGACAAAAGAGCCCATCGACGGGCTCACATTATCTAATGTGTTTAGGGTAGGTATTTTAGGGCTTGCTAAAACATTATCTCAAGAACTAGCTCAAGACGACATATTGGTAAATACAATCGGTCCAGGACGCGTCCAGACAAAAAGAATTGAAGAACTCGACCAAGCGACTGCAGAGAAAAAAGGTCAAAACAAAAAAGAAATACAAGATGCAAATCTTGCGACTATCCCAATGAAACGCTATGGAAAGCCAGAGGAGTTCGCCAAAGTGGCTACTTTTTTAGTCTCAGGAGCGAATACTTATCTGACAGAGCAAAATATTCTCGTTGATGGCGGAAAAGTGAAGGCTATTTAATACACCTGTACTTGGATAATAAGTGAATATTTCATGTTATGATTCCTTATTTAATGCATCTTATAAAAAGATTCACCTATAATGGAATTTTATTTATTGATTCCTTATTACGTGAATTATATAATAAGCTTAGGAGGTGGAATATGGGCAAAAAATTCACTGAGTATCCATATATTGCGATTATAGGAGATATTAAAGATTCAAAAAAACTAAAGCATCGAAAGTCGAGCCAATTGTATTTTTCTGAGGTATTAGATCAGCTAAATCAAGAGTACAAGCAAGATCTGGCAGCGAAATTTACTGTTAGTATGGGGGATGCCTTTCAGGGGTTGTTAAAAGATAGCAGTCATTTGATGACTCTCCTTTTTCAACTTGAGTTGAAGCTGGCGCCCATTGAAGTACGTATGGGAATTGGTTTAGGAGAGGTAGAGACTAAGATTCATCCAGAAAACTCTTTGTTAATTGACGGCTCTTGCTATCATCGAGCACGGTCAATGATTGAGCAAATTGAAAAAAGCGAAAAACAATATGCCAAAAGCAAATCAAATATTTTATTGTCTACTGGTGGCGGTAAGAATACTCACTACGAGCAGCTAATTAATACTGTCTTCGCTTTGCAAACATCGTTAAAGACCAATTGGACCGAGCGCCAAAAGCAAATTATTAAAGTTTATCTAGAAAATGAAAAGAATCAGTATAAATCAGCTAAGGCGCTAGATATTGGACAGTCCAGCGTAAATAAAGCTCTTGGTAGTACAGACTTTTATACCTTTAGTCATTCGTTGGCTGTAGTTCAAGATGTACTTGACCAATTATAGGTGGTAAAGACATGACACAAATCTTACTATTGCATTTTTTTATCGGTCATATTTTAGCAGACTATTATTTTCAGACGGCTACTATGGCAAAGGAAAAAGAATATTCTTTTAAGTATTTAGCCTTACATTGTCTGATTTATTTTTTTACTATGCTTGCTATGATTTTACCATTATTTCATTGGCAGCTTTTTTTGTGGGCAACTCTCATTGCCGTTATTCATTTTATGATTGATTTTGGCAAAACTTTCATACAGAGACGTTTTAGATTAAGTGATTTACAAAGTGTATTATTTTATCTTGTCGATCAATTGCTACATATTTTTACGATTTTATTTGTCGTCGCTTGTATTGTATGGAAGCATGTAGATCTTGCTTACTTTCCCTTTTTTGTCCAATTAGCTAGCATTTTTCACATTCATTTTGTCCGCGTACTTTCTTGGGTTATGATGCTTCTTTTGATTATAAAGCCAAGTAGTATTACTATTAGAAAAGTACTGGACCCCTTTAACCCTAAAATAGCAGATGATGGGTTTACAAATGCAGGGGCTTTAATAGGCGTTTTGGAACGCTTAATTATTTTATTTATGCTTTATGCTGGTCAATATGCGGCCATCGGATTCGTACTGACGGCCAAATCGATTGCGCGATATAATAAGATAGCAGAAGAGCCTAAATTTGCCGAATATTATCTACTGGGAACTTTACTTAGTTCGCTGTTAGTTATCATTAGCTTTCAGATTGTTTTTTAAATAAAGGAGATTACGAAATGAAGGAACAAGAATTTTTAGCAGAATTAAAAGAAATGGACTTATTGCAGCAAGCTCTTGGTATTTTAGAATGGGATACTCAGACTGGCATGCCTGAAGAAGCTAGTAACTATCGTGCAGAAGTTTCCAGTTTTTTGTATGGGAAATATTTTGCTAAAAAAATCGGCCCTAAAATGACAGAAGCAATCGATTATTTTGGACAACATCCAGATGAGCTTTCTGAAATAGGAAAGATAGCCTTAACATTAGTTAAAGAAGAGTATGACAGACAATATGCTGTCCCTAATGAACTAATGATAGAATATAGTAAAGCAACAGCTGATGCTCATTATGCTTGGCAAAAAGCTCGTAAAAGAAAGGACTTTTCCTTGTTTTATGGTGCTTTAAAGGAAAATATTCGCTTAACGAAAGAATTGATTTCTTATTGGAAAAAAGATGAAGAAACAGATTATGACGTTTTACTAAATCTCTATGAACCAAATATGACAACGAAAACTTTGGATGAGGTATTTTCAACCGTTAGAGATGGCATTATCAAATTACGCGAAAAAATCGAGACCCGGGGAACTAAACCTAGAACAGACTTTTTAAGTCGTGAAATGTCCAAAGAGCAACAACGTAAATTTGTTATAAAGGTTGTAGAAGACCTTGGTTTTGATTTAGACCGAGGGCGCGTTGACGATACTGTCCACCCTTTTGCCACAGGGATTAATCATCAAGATGTACGCCTAACAAATCGTTGGAATAAAAAAGACCTTACTACAGGAATAATGGGCTTGATTCATGAAGCAGGTCATGGGATTTATGAACAGAATATTTCTGAAAAATTTGAATACACTCCTATTCATGAAGGAGCTTCTATGGGGGTTCATGAGTCACAGTCTTTGTTTAACGAATTAGTTATTGGAAGTCGAAGGTCTTTTTGGCAAAAACAGTACCCTTATTTACAAAAATGTGCTCAAGGAATTTTTGACGATATTTCTTTTGAAGATTTTTATGCTTCGCTTAAACAAACACAGGCAAGTTTGATCCGTATTGAAGCTGATAGTCTTACCTATATTTTGCATATTATTATTCGTTATGAAATTGAAAAAATGATTTTTAACGAGGAAGTAACAGTAGAAGAATTACCACAAGTTTGGAATGACAAGTATGAACAATATTTGGGTATTCGTCCTCAAGATGATTTAGAAGGGATCTTGCAAGATGTTCATTGGTCAGCAGCCGAATTTGGTTATTTTCCTTCTTACGCTTTAGGTTATATGTATGCTTGTCAATTGTATTATGCAATGAAAAAAGAAATCGACGTTGATAAAGTATTAGGCTCGGATGATTATTCTCCTATCAGAAAATGGTTGACTAGAAACATCCACCAATATGGGGCAGCAAAAAAACCGAATCAGTTAATCTATGATGCTACAGGCGAAGCATTAAATCCACAATACCTGCTCGAATATTTGCAAGAGATTTATTTTTCGGTTTATCAAATAAATGAATAGTGTGACAATCAATGAAAAAAATAAATAAAATTATTGCGTACGCTCAAAAACAATTAGCGCAGGAAAAAACCGGCCACGACTTCGAGCATGCCAAAAGAACTGCTTTTTTAACTGAGCAGATCATAAAGGAAGATAAATTACAAGTTGATGATTTTATTGTCACGGCAAGTGCTTATTTGCATGATGTAATTGATGATAAGGTTACAGTCAATCCAGAAAAGAAAATCAGAGAGTTGCAACTTTTTTTAAAAGAGATCGGCTGTTCCATTGAAAAAATCGATGCTATTTTATCGATTATTCAAAACTTATCTTTTTCAAGTGAAATGTTTACTCAAACAAAGCCCCTTTCATTAGAAGGAAAAATTGTGCAAGATGCAGATCGCTTGGAGGCACTAGGCGCAGGTGGTATTTTACGAGCGGCTTATTTTAGTGGTGCTCATGGACAAGCAATTTATGATAAAAATAAACCTTCGTTGTATTTTCGAAATAAAAAAGAGTACCGGCAACCAACAACAATGATTAATCATATGTATGAAAAATTATTTTTACTACCAGACTTGATGAATACAACTTATGGTAAAAAGGAAGGCATGCGTCGAAAAAAATTTATGCAAGACTTTTTGCAAGAATTCTATGAGGAATGGTAATTTAAAAGGTTTTTATCTCTTTTTGAGTTAATTATTTCCATTTTTTAAATCTTACTTTATAATAGAAGAAGAGGGGGCAAAAAGATTGTTTTATCAGCATATGCTAAAGCCGGATCAATTGGCCTTTGTCGTCACCAATGTAAATGAATGTTTATTTGCAATTCATACAAAACTACCGACGCGTGATTATAATGTTGCTGTTTATAAATATGGAAAAGAGTATTTTGTTTTGAATGATGGGCGTATTTTTAAACAGTTACAAGGAATCGAACAAGAATGCCAAGGGGACGAAAAGGAGCTTCTTGCTTTTATAGAAGAAGCATTTGAAGATAATTGTTATACTTTGGTTGAAGAAAAATTAGTTAAATTAGAATTAAATATTTTATCAATTTTATCTATTAATACGCCAGTTCGAGCGAGGTACTACGAAATTATTGACTTTCCTTAAAAATACAGGTTAAAAGATCTTTAATCATTAAAAATCTTTTAACCTGTACTTTTGTTTTTGCTTGAAAGAAAAGAGCTTTCTTGTTTAGAAAAAAGAATGAAAAACAAGTATTAATCTGATATAGTTAAGACGTTAATAATAGAGGAGCTTTTGATTTAATAGACTCTGAATTTTCATTTTCTGTCTCGTAAGTAGGAAACTGAAATTTTTACATAAAAAAGAAAGAAGGTGGATGAATGGCTTTTGAAACATTTAAATTCCAACCATTTATTTATCAGGCACTAAAAGAAAGTGGCTTTAAAAAGCCTACAGAAGTTCAAGAAAGATTAATTCCGTTAATCCAAAAAGGGCGCAATGTTATTGGCCAATCACAAACTGGTAGTGGAAAAACACATACCTTTTTATTACCCTTAATTGATCAAATTGCAACAGACAAAAATGAAGTACAAGTGGTTGTTACGGCACCAAGCCGTGAGTTAGCTGAACAAATTTATCAAGTTGCTAAGCAAATTGTCGCATTTGCACCTGAAGAAATTCGAGTGTCAAAATTTGTCGGAGGAACCGATAAAAAAAGACAGTTAGAACAATTAAATTATCAACAACCACAATTAGTGATAGGGACTCCTGGACGGATATTAGATATGGTAAAAGAGAATGCACTTTTAATTCATAAAAGCAAGTCGTTTGTTGTAGATGAAGCTGATATGACATTAGATCTTGGTTTTTTACCAGAAGTTGACCAGATTGCAGCGAAATTTTCAGATAAAATCCAGATGCTGGTATTTTCTGCTACCATTCCTGAAAAACTACGGCCGTTTTTAAAAAAATATGTCACTTATCCTGTGATAGAAGAAATTAAGCCTAAAAAGCTGCTTGCTGAAACAATTGAAAATTGGTTGGTTTCTACTAAAGGAAAAGATAAAAATCAATTGATTTACCAATTATTAACTATTGGACAACCTTACTTGGCTGTTGTTTTTGCTAACACCAAAGAGCGGGTTAATGAAATTAGTGATTTTTTGCAAAATCAAGGGTTAAAAGTAGCGAAAATTCATGGCGATATTCCTGCAAGGCAACGCAAACGTGTGATGCGCCAAATTCATCATTTGGAGTATCAGTATGTGGTAGCAACAGACTTAGCGGCCCGCGGAATTGACATCGAAGGTATCAGCCATGTGATTAACGCTGAGCTGCCTTATGATTTGGATTTCTTTATCCATCGAGTAGGACGGACCGGACGTAATCAACTAAAAGGGACGGCGATTACTTTATATGACCCAAGTGACGAACGTGCGATTAGCTCTTTAGAAAAAATGGGGATTGAATTTGAACCCAAAGAAATCAAGCGAGGAGAAATTGTTGACACTTATGATCGGAATCGTCGTAAAAAAAGAGAAAAAACGTCAGAAGAATTGGATCCTGAAATGATCGGCTATGTCAAAAAGCAAAAGAAAAAGGTAAAACCAGGTTATAAGAAAAAGATTAAACAAGAGATTAATAAAAGTAACCAAGAAAAGCGTAAGTTGGAACGCAGAAGACAACAACGTGCTGCGCGGAAAGAAAAGAAAAATTCTAACCGCTAAAGTATTTTCTTCATTTTTACACAAGAAATACCATCTTCTAAAAAAGCTTTAGAGTCGATATAATAGTCATTTTTTTGGTAAAAAAGAATCGCATGCTCTTCTGCTGTAAGTAAACTATATTTATATCCTTGTTTTCTAGCTTTTTGTTCAAGGGTCTTTAATAAGTTGGCACCAACGCCTTGTTTTCTTAACTTTTTGCTTACACAAAACCGATCTGGACAAATTGTCTGTTTGTCATAAGTGTCATAACGAATGGTAGCAATGGGTTCTTTTTGCTTGAAGCTGACAAAGTAGTTGCTGGATGTTTTGGTTTGTTCGTTAAATTCTAAATAAGGTGCAATCTGTTGTTCGAGTACAAAGACTTGGTAACGAAGGTAAAAAGCAGCCGCTTTTATCCAGTCCTCTTTGCCGAAATAAGTAGTTATTATTTTGTTTAAAACTTGCTCCCATTCATTTTGTCGTTGCTGCATGCGACTATTATTAGCTCCGCTGGTTGAAAGACAGTGATAAACGGTCTGTTTAGGGAAAAGTTGTTGTGCCATAATCTCATGATAAGCAGTCTTGCCATTAGCAATGATTGTTTTAATGGCTGAATTTTCTAGCATAGTATGAAAATCATTGAACTGATATTTTGTAAAGCGGTGATCCATACTACCTGTACGCTCAAAGTTTTGGAAAACATCCCACAGGCCAATATGGTGGTCTAGTAATAATTGAAGACGTTTTTCATAGGATTTAGGATCAGCTACTTGTAAAGCAGTAAAGATAATTTGCCAAAAGAGGTTGCCTTTATTGCCATAATATTGTTGTTTTTTTAACGATTGAACGCTAGGTGCGCTGCCTAAAATCAAAACTTCTGTATCTTCATTATAAATTGGGGCGAGCCCTGTCTGCATAAAAACAGCTCCTTATGCTATTTTTTCCTATGTTGTTAGGATACTATACTTTATTTTACCAAATTTGTTTAACAAAACATAAAAAGAGAGGGAGAATAGGTGTGAATATTTTTGAGGCTTTAGAATGGACCCAATGGAAAAATTTGTCACTTGAGCTAAAAACTCAAGTGATGAATCAGGTGTTAAAATACTTCGTCAGTCCTTTGAAAAAAATTTCCAATGTTATCTATCAGCAATTTGAATTAGATGGTGTTAAATGTGGCACTTTCGAATGTTCAATCGATGGTGAGCGTTTTGTTTTAGTGCCTGGAAACCAAGCAGCTATATTGGGCTGGCAGTCAGGGATACAGGGGATTTCTCGTCATTTATGGGACCAAACGCCTTTGCACGAAAATGAAACTTATCGTAAAATTCAAAAAAATTATGAGTTAAAAACGACTGAGGATTGGGACATTTTCATCAATGAGTCCACTACCCCATTACGCAAAAAAAGCATTGCTCCTATGTTGGTCCAAAAAAGCGCTCAACCTGTGGGAACCACTTATATTGGCGATGTAAATATGATTACAGGAGAGTTTTCTGGAAGTCTAGAAGATTTCATGCCGATTAAAGAGACATTTTTTAGTTATTTTAAGCAGCCACAAACTTTTGAGGAAAGTTTAAGTGTAACGGTGCCACAAGAAATTTTTGAAGAAGATAAGTTTTACGCTTTGCTGGTTGAAGCAGAGGAAAAATATGGTGTTTATACCCATGAAATCTGTCATCTGCGTCGTTTGCAGGAAAAGACGGAAGAGGAACTTTTTGATTTATTGACAGAAGATCAGTGGGAATATGCCGTTTCTGGAGCTACTCGTAAACTATTCCGTTGGGGAAATGATTTAATAGAAGATGATAGTTATTATGGAAAACAGGCGGCTCAAAAAATACAACAACCCAATATGTTTGGTTTATATTGTCCAAATAATTTGTCTTATTGGGAATTAACAGATTCTATGTATCTAAAAACAGAAAAAGCTGAAAAAGTGGGGCATCCTTTATTTGATCATCTTCCATTAGCTTCTTATTATCGATCACGAAAAATTTTAGCACCTTATGAATTAATGAGTCCTTACGACTTTCGTTTTCGTAAAGCAATTATCATTCAAAATAGTTGAAATTTTTACACAAGAGCGTTAAATTTGATTGACTTTTTCTGAAAATTTGCCTATACTTTGAAAGGAATAAAGGATATGATCAAGAGTGTGCGTCTTTTACAGAAAGTTTTTTCATGCTGAGAGAAAAAGCAAGATGTTTTTTGATTGCTCCCTTTTTACGTTTGGTAGAAATACCAACGCGGCTTTGGCGTTATGGAAGTATAAGAGGTAATGATCGACATCATTGCAAGCAAGGTGGTACCGCGTGTAGACGTCCTTGGTTTGCAAAGGTGTCTTTTTTAATTCTTTGCAAGAAAAACCAATTTTAATCGTTTATAAGGAGAATAACTATGAAAGACTTATCGAGTTCTGAAGTTCGACAAATGTTTTTAGACTTTTTCAAGTCAAAAGGCCATTCGATTGAGCCTAGTGCTTCATTAATCCCTGTAGATGATCCGACGTTATTATGGATTAATTCAGGTGTTGCTACTGTAAAAAAATATTTTGACGGGACCGTTGTGCCGGAAAACTCTCGGATTGCTAATGCTCAAAAATCAATTCGTACAAATGATATCGAAAATGTGGGCCGGACGGCTCGCCATCAAACAATGTTTGAAATGTTAGGGAACTTTTCTATTGGAGATTACTTTAAAGAAGAAGCGATTCACTTTGCTTGGGAATTTCTAACTTCGCCTGAATGGATTGGCTTTGATCCACAAAAGCTGTATGTAACTGTCTATCCTAAGGACAAAGAAGCAAAACGAATCTGGAAAGAAGAAGTAGGGCTGGCAAGTGATCATATTGTAGAAATTGAAGATAATTTTTGGGATATTGGGGCAGGTCCAAGTGGGCCGGACACAGAAATCTTCTATGACCGAGGACAAAAATTTAATGATTTAGCTGAAGATGATCCAGAAAACTATGCTGGAGGAGAAAACGAACGTTACTTAGAAATCTGGAACCTTGTTTTTTCGGAATTTAATCATAAACCAGATGATACCTATGAACCATTGCCTAGTAAAAATATTGATACGGGTATGGGGTTAGAACGGATTGTTTCCGTTATTCAAGATACACCGACAAATTTTGAAACAGATTTGTTTTTGCCCATCATTCGTGAGATTGAGCAAATAAGCGGTCAAATAAAATACGGGCAAAACCAAGAAACGGATGTCTCTTTTAGAGTGATTGCTGACCATATTCGTGCTTTAGCATTTGCTATTGCTGATGGCGCACTTCCTTCTAATGAAGGAAGAGGCTATGTTTTAAGACGTTTATTGCGCCGTGCCGATATGCATGGACAGAAATTAGCAATTAACCAAGCTTTTTTATATCGACTTGTTGGCATAGTAGGGAAAACGATGAATAGTTACTATCCAGAAGTATCGCAACAACAAAGCTTTGTTGAAAAAGTGATTAAAACAGAAGAAAAACGCTTTTATGAAACTATTAACGAAGGCATGGCGATCTTAGATCAATTGTTGGCAAAAGAAAAGAATGAACAAGCTCAAATTATTCATGGAGCTGATATTTTTAAATTGTATGACACTTATGGTTTTCCAGTAGAATTGACTGAAGAGATTGCACAAGAAGCTGGTTTTGAAGTTGATCATGCAGGTTTTGAACGTGAAATGCAGGCTCAGCGTCAACGTGCGCGTAATGCTAGAAGTAACGAACAATCGATGAAAATGCAGTCTTCCTTGCTAAAAGAAATCGATGTTACAAGTCACTATGTAGGTTATACGACTTTAGAAACTAAAAGTCCGCTGGCTCTTTTAATTCAAGATGAAACATTTGTTGAACATTTAGAGGGCGGTCAAGCAGAAGTCATCTTTTCGCAGACACCATTTTATGCCGAAATGGGTGGACAGGTTGCTGATACAGGCGTTATTATTGATCAAAGTGGAAAAACGTGTGCAGTTGTCACTGATGTTCAAAAAGCGCCTAAAGGACAATATTTACACCAAGTAAATATAAAAAAATCATTACAAAAAGGTCAAGAATATACATTAAAAGTTGATAAAGACCGACATAATCGAATTATAAAAAATCATACAGCGACTCATTTGTTGCACAAAGCTTTAAAAGAAGTTTTAGGATCGCAAGCTAATCAAGCAGGTTCGCTGGTTGATCCTGAACATTTACGTTTTGATTTTACTCATTTTGGTCAAATTACTACCAAAGAGTTACGGGAAATGGAAAAAATTGTTAATGAAAAAATTGGACAGGCCTTAGATGTAACTACGATTGAGACAGACTTAAAAACTGCGAAAGAAATGGGAGCGATGGCTTTATTCGGTGAAAAATATGGCAACGAAGTCCGAGTAGTCAATGTAGCAGACTGGTCGATTGAACTTTGTGGTGGGAACCACGTAAAAAATACAGAAGATATCGGCGTATTTAAAATTGTATCAGAATCTGGTATTGGAGCCGGTGTTCGCAGAATTGATGCTGTCACCAGCCAAGAAGCTTACCAACATTTTGCCCAACAAGAAGATGACTTACGTAAATTAGCTGACATTCTTAAATTGCCAAGAATCGATGAAGTGGTGGAAAAAACTGAGCAGCTACAACAACAATTACAACAATTGCAAAAAGAAAATGAGCAGCTATCAAGCAAAATAGCCAACCAACAAGCCGAAAATGTGTTTAAAGACATAAAATACGTCAACGATATTTCTTATATTGCTGCCCAGATTAATGTGAAAGATATGAATCAGCTGCGGCAATTAGCAGATCAATGGAAACAACAAAGTATTTCTGATGTACTTGTCTTGGCAACAGAAAATAACGGCAAGGCAAACCTTTTAACAGCAGTCTCACCACAGACAATAGATAAGGGCATTAAAGCTGGAGATTTAATTAAAGCAATTGCGCCTAAAGTTGCTGGTGGTGGTGGCGGACGTGCAGATATGGCCCAAGCTGGCGGGAAAAAACCTGAAGGAATTCCTCAAGCTTTAGAAGAAGTCACACACTGGTTGCAAAAGTAGCTATACAAAAGGTTGGAAAATATAAAGTTTTTGTTTTTTTCCGGCCTCTTTTGTTTACTATTCGATATTTGTTGTTAATTTAAGCATAGCAGGGTGCATTCGGATGTTAACGAAGAATTTTTTTCATTTGTTAACTTTATACAGCAAGGAGTTTTCTGACGATGCTTGAACGTTTAGTAGAAAAAATGTTAAAAAATAAGAATAAAGAAGAACAACGGACAAAAATTGGACAAATTGCTGGTGTACTGGGGCTAGTTTCAAATGTTATTTTGTTTTTTGGCAAAATCTTTATCGGGCTTGTCGCTAATTCGGTTTCGATTATGGCTGATGCCGTCAATAGTTTATCAGACATGATTTCTTCGCTTTTAACTTTGATCGGTTTTAAAGTTGCAGCTAAACCAGCAGACAAAGAACATCCCTATGGTCACGAACGTTTCGAATATATTAGTGGTTTAGCTGTTTCTTTTGTTATCATGATAGTAGGTTTTCAATTTTTACAAACCTCTTTTAAAAAAATACTTGAACCAGAAAGCATTTCTTTTTCTACCTTTGTATTTATTGTTTTGCTAGCTTCAATTTTCATCAAAATCTGGCAAGGCAGAATGTATCGGCGTCTGGCAAAGAGAATACAGTCACAAACGTTACAAGCTTCGGGAAAAGATAGTTTAAATGATGTGTTTACAACGGTTACTGTATTAGTGTCTGCCTTAATTGAGCATTTGACGAATTGGTATATTGATGGTTTTATTGGGTTTGTTTTAGCCCTTTACATTATTTATACTGGAATTAAAATGATTAAAGATTTTATCGATGAATTATTAGGGAGTCGACCTTCAGAACAAGAGGTACGGGTTATGGAAGCACGCCTTTCCAATTATCCTTCAATTTTAGGGTATCATGACTTGTTGGTTCATAATTATGGGCCACAGAGTAATTTTGCTTCAGTTCACATTGAAATAGACGCCTGTTGGAGCCTAACTTATGCCCATCAGATCATTGATATGATCGAAAAAGACTTTAAAGAAAATCTTGATGTAGAACTAGTTTGTCATTTGGATCCAGTGGCTATTCATGATGATGAATACCTGAGGATTAATAAAGAACTGACGAGTATCTTAGCCGATTTGGGTGAAGGTTTAAAAATGCATGATTTACGTGTAAAAAATGAGAATGTGTTACAGTTTGACTTAGTTATTCCAGAAGAGATTTCAGAAGATGAAAATCAGTTATTGGAAAAGATACGACAGTTAGTCGTTCAAAGAATCGGAAATTATCATTTGGATGTAAGACTTGATCATAATTACTTACTTTGAGGGGGACCTAATGGACTTAAGAACGGACTTAGCCATTTTATATCAAATCATTTGGGGCTTAATTCTGATTAATACTGTTGGTGCATTTATCACAGTATTTCGCCGCCCTCGTTCAATCACGAGTATACTTGCTTGGATGATGACTTTAGTTTTTTTACCAGGTTTAGGATTTATTTTGTATTCCTTTTTTGGCAGAGGAATTGATAGAGAAACGGTTTATTTATTTAGTGAGCAACATCAAAAACGAATCAAAGAAATCAACGAAATGATTGAAGAAAATAATACAAAATATGCACCAAAATCTTATCCTTACGAAGCGGTCCTATTAAAACAATTTTTTGCTAATATGGAGGAGTCACCACTTACAAGAGGAAACCAGGTTGAATTTTTTACTGATGGTAAAGAAAAATTCTCTCATTTATTTGAAGACATAAAAAAAGCCAAAGACAACATTCATGTAGAATATTACGCTTTTTTTGATGATAAAATTGGGAATGCTTTTTTAGATCTTTTAGTAAAAAAAGCTAGAGAAGGAGTAGAAGTTCGTCTAGTTTTTGACCCGTGGGGTGGACGAACCAATGTTAAATTCTTTAAACCGCTAAAAGAAGCAGGCGGCAAAGTAATGCCGTTTATTACTTCAAGGAACTTAATCAGAAAAACCCGCTTGAACTATCACTTACATCGTAAAATTGTCGTGGTTGACGGTCAAATTGGCTGGGTTGGCGGATTTAATGTAGGAGATCAGTATGTCGAAACGACAGAAAAATTTGGTTACTGGCGTGATACTCACGCTAGAATTGTCGGGACAGCTTCTTTTTCTTTACAAGAAATCTTTATTCGTGATTGGAATGCTTCGATTCGGAAAAATGAAGACCTTTTAGAATATGAAGAGCGTTACTTTGTTATTCCTGCACAAGTGGACAAAGAAGATGCAGCCATGCAAATTGTGGCTGATGGCCCAGAGTCTATTGAGCAAATTATTGAAGGTGGCTTTATTAAAACAATTGTAGCAGCTAAGGAAAGAATTTGGATCCAAACGCCTTATTTAATTCCAGATGATTCAATGACAAGTGCGCTTTGCATCGCAATTCGTTCAGGAGTTGATGTACGCATTATGATTCCTTGTATACCAGACCATCCATTTATCTACCGTGCTACTCAGTACTACGCGAACTTATTTCAAAAAATAGGCGCCAAGATTTATATCTATACGGATGGTTTTATCCATGCAAAAACTTTGGTTAGTGACAATACTATTGCTTCTTTTGGTACAACCAACCAAGATATCAGAAGTTATGAACTTAACTTTGAAGTAAGTGCTTTTGCCTATGATGAAAAAATCAATAATGATTTAGCCGCGATTTTTGAAGAGGACATGAAGCATGCGACTTTGCTTACGCAAGAGATGATTGATCAACAATCTTATTGGCTAAAATTTAAACAAAATTTTTCTCGTCTACTTTCGCCGATTCTTTAAACGAAGTGCTTTTTGCAAACCTTGTCTGGCTAAATGATCAGCTCCTTTATTTTTAGCTTCGGGAATCCACTCAATCAATAATAGTGGGAAATTTGTTAACTTTTCTTGAATTTCTGCCAAGAATTTTTTGAAATCTGGATTTTTTGCATAGTTTTTCTGAACAGTCTGCGCTAAAATTTGACTGTCAGTGTAAACAAGAATGGTTTGATTATAAAGTTGTCGTTGGTATAAATCATCAAGTAAATAATTAAAAACAGCAAATTCTGCTTGATGATTTGTTAGTTCTGAAAGGGCAAAAGATTCTTGTTCGTAGATGCCGTCCCCTAAAAGGATAATTCCGCCTCCACTTGGACCGGGATTTCCTTTAGTTGAAGCGTCAATATATGACTTTATCACTTGTAAACCTCCTAATAGACTACTTGAATGATTTGATTATAATATACAAAATTCTGAAATGATAGATGTGAAAGGAGAGCAACTTGAAAAAAAATAAAATCCGTTGGCAGCCTGAACATTCTTTAGCTATTATTTACTGGTCGATCACTTTTATATTTTTGTTTTTAAGTCTGTCGTTTATCTTAGAACGGGCTGAAGTTCACTGGAAGAGCATGCTTTTTATTGTGGTTTTTTTACTTCTTTTTTACCGTGGTTATCAACGGGCAGTCATTATTCATAAAAATGGCTTACAAATTAATTATGCTCGATTTTGGAAAACAGATTATATTCCATTTGAACAAATTCGACTTATTCAAATTTCTGGCAATCTGTTGACGATTTATCTAAAAGAGCAATCTTTGGAATTACGATTGAACAAAAAGCAGGTGGGCAGCTTTTGTAAGGTATTGCCCGAAAGTGTCCCGGTGAAAACTGTCTAGTTGGAAAAGAAATCATGTTGAAAACGGTAAAATGAGTAGAGAAAGAAGGGAAATCTTGTGTTATCAGACATAGAAATTGCACAACAAACCACGCTAGCGCCTATTGAGACAGTGGCGGAAAAATTGGAAATTTCAAAGGAATCTGTTGAGTTATATGGTAAATTTAAAGCTAAAATTACTTTACCGGAAGATAAAAAGGCGCCTTTGGGTAAATTGATTTTGGTCACTTCTATTAACCCCACGCCGGCTGGCGAAGGTAAAACGACGGTTTCAATTGGTTTAGCAGATGGTTTAAAAAAAATACATAAAAATGCTGTTTTAGCTTTAAGAGAGCCTTCGTTAGGGCCTGTTATGGGATTAAAAGGAGGCGCTACTGGAGGGGGCTATTCGCAAGTCTTACCCATGGAAGAAATAAATTTGCACTTTACAGGTGACATTCATGCAATTACAACAGCCAATAATGCACTTTCCGCTTTAATCGACAATCATATCCATCAGGGAAATGAACTAGGAATAGATCCACAACAAATTATATGGAAAAGATCGTTAGATTTAAATGACCGTGCATTACGACATACGGTAATAGGACTAGGTAATAAAGCTCAAGGTGTGCCACGTGAGGAAGGGTTTGATATTTCGGTGGCTAGTGAAATCATGGCTGTTGTATGCCTAGCTAGGGATTTATCAGATCTAAAATCTCGTTTGGCTAAAATTGTTATCGGCTATACTTATGAAAGTCAACCAGTAACTGTCCATGATTTACAAGTAGAAGGGGCCTTAGCTCTTTTATTAAAAGAGGCTATGAAACCCAACCTTGTACAAACGATGGAACAAACACCTGCCTTTATCCATGGCGGACCTTTTGCCAATATTGCTCACGGATGTAACAGTGTAGTTGCAACAAAAGCTGCTTTACGTTTAGGTGAATATGCAGTGACAGAGGCTGGTTTTGGGGCAGATTTGGGAGCGGAAAAGTTTTTAGACATCAAAGTACCTAATTTAGAAAAAGCACCCGATGTCGTAGTGGTAGTAGCCACGGTTCGGGCGTTAAAAATGCATGGAGGCTTAGCGAGTGATCAGCTAGAAAATATAAATTTATCCGCTTTAGAAAAAGGATTTGCCAACTTAAAAAAACATGTACAAAATATGCAAAAATATCAGCTTCCCGTTGTAGTGGCTATTAATGAATTTGCCACGGATCAAACAAGTGAGCTTTCTTTATTACAAAAGCTATGTCAAAAAATAGGTGTGAAAGCAATAAGAAGTTCTGCTTGGGCAGAGGGTGGAATGGGGGCTAAAGATTTAGCCCAAACGGTAGTAGATACCATTAATCAGCAAAAAGCAGACTATAAACGACTCTATCAAGACTATTTACCACTAGAAGACAAAATTAAAAAAGTGGCTTGCGAAATTTATGGAGCTCGAGAGGTTTCGTTTGAAACAAATGCTAGAAAACAATTAAAGGAATTTGAGAAAAACGGCTGGGATCAGTTGCCAATTTGTATTGCTAAAACACAATATTCGTTGTCAGATAACGCTAATTTATTGGGCGTTCCTGATGATTTTGTTCTAACTGTTCGAGAAATCGTTCCTAAAATGGGAGCTGGCTTTTTAGTCGTGTTAACCGGAAATATTTTGACAATGCCGGGCTTACCTAAATATCCAGCTGCCTTAAATATGGATATCGATGTCAATGGCAATGCCAGCGGATTGTTTTAAATAGACAGTTTAAATAAGGATAAAGGAGGATACCAGGTGGGCGAACGAGCAGAAGCTTTTTTAAGTAGTTTTAACCGCATCGAAAAATGGTTAAATGATCAATTAAAAAATCCACAAAATATGGGATTTAACCAAATGGTACGAAGATTAAGCAATCATGAAGAACTAGCAGTAAAAACCTATGAAAATGACTTACTACAAATTTCACAGTTACGTAATGCCATTGTTCATGAACAAATTGGTGAGGATTTTGTGATTGCTGAGCCAAACCAATGGATTTTAGACCGAATTAAAAAAATTGAAACGGAATTATTACAACCTGAAACAGTAATTCCACGATTTGCTAAAAATGTAACTGGTTTTGAGCAGGATATCCCAATTAGTGAGTTATTAAAAATTGTAGCTGCAAAAAGGTACTCACAGTTCCCCTTGTACAAAAAAGGTGTTTTCCAAGGATTGATCACTTTAAAAGCGTTAGGTTACTGGTTTGCTAAAGAAAGTACCGAAGGAAAAATCAATTTAGAAAACCGGACTGCTAAAGATCTGATTATTACCGATGGCAAGCAGACAAACTTTGACTTTGTAGCAGAGGATACAACAATCAATGAAGTGGAACAAAAATTTCATAACAATGGTTTATTAGATGCTGTTTTTATAACGAAGGATGGAAATCCTAATGGAAATTTATTAGGGATTGTTCGTCCGCGAGATATTTTTTAATTCTTAAGAAACGAGGAAAGATAATTGATAGCCATCTTTTTTTTATTCAGTGCAATAATTATCGGAATTGATCAATGGGTTAAGTATTGGATTGTAACTAATTTAGAATTTGGAGAAATCCAGACAATGGTTGACCATTTTCTTTCGCTTACTTATGTAAAAAACACTGGGGCTGCTTGGAGTATTTTAGAAGGAAAAACGAGCTTTTTTGTGGTAGTTACATTAATCGCTGTGGTTGTAGTGTCTTACTTGATGGTTCATTATCGCAACGAAAGTAAATTTTTAACGATTGGGCTAGCGCTTGTTCTAGCAGGAGCTATAGGAAACTTCATCGATCGGATTCGTTTAGGCTATGTAGTGGATATGATTCAAGTAGATTTTATCCAGTTTCCTGTTTTTAATATCGCAGATTCTTCGTTAGTGGTAGGTGTTATTTTGATATTTATTTACACTCTATTTGAAGAACGTTTGAAAGGAAAAAGTGCATGACAAATAAGATAGAAATTACGATAACCAAGGAACAAGGGCGCGTTGACAAGGTCTTGTCTGACAAGCTAACTTCTTATAGCCGCTCCCAAATTCAACAATGGCTAAAAGATGGCAATGTGCTTTTAGACAATCAAAAAGTGAAAACAAATTATAAAGTAAAGCCTAATGACTGTTTTGTTATTCTTGTACCCAAAGAAAAGAGTTTAGATGTAAAAGCTTGTAATCTTCCACTTGATATCATTTATCAAGACCAGGATCTAGCAGTAGTGAATAAACCGCAAGGGATGGTGGTACACCCTTCAAAAGGACATCCTGATCAGACATTGGTCAATGCGTTATTATACCACTTGGATCATCTATCAAGCATTAATGGCGTCATTCGCCCAGGAATTGTACATCGGATTGATAAAGATACTTCTGGGCTTTTGATGGTAGCTAAAAATGATCGAAGCCACACTTCTTTAGCCCAGCAATTACAAGATAAAACTATTTTACGTGAATACACAGCTTTAGTTCACGGAAACATCAAACATCAAAAAGGCACAATTACGGCTCCTATTGGTCGTTCTAGCACAAATCGCCAGATGCAAGATGTTGTTGAAGGTGGCAAACCTGCTGTTACGCACTTTACTGTTTTAGAACGTTTTACTAATTTTACTTTAATTAAGCTGCAACTAGAGACAGGACGAACCCATCAAATTCGGGTTCATATGAAATATATTGGTTATCCGTTAGCGGGAGATCCGGTTTATGGTCCTAAGAAAACGTTAAAAGGCAATGGACAATTTTTACATGCGGGTCTTCTTGGTTTTATTCATCCGACTACAGGCGAACAGCTTACATTTGAGGCCCCTTTACCTGAAGTCTTTAAAAAAACTTTAGAAAATTTACGAAAATCGATTGATTTTTAATTTAAATCACTGTATAGTTGGTGTAATAAAATTTTACAGCTTATCCTTTAAGTTAGTCCCGTGAGGCTAAAAAGGTAGTGAAAAACTAGACGAGAATTATTGACTTGAAAGCCATTATAGCGGTTTATACGCTATGGGTTTTAAGAGCACAGCGGAAGTTCACTCCTGCCTTAAACGGGCAGGAGTTTTTTTATGCATTAAAAAAAGAGGAGGGAAAATATGGTAAAAAAAGAAGTCATCGATGAAGTAACGATGAAAAGAGCATTAACAAGAATCACTTATGAAATTATTGAAAGAAATTACAATATTGACCAGTTAGTATTAGTTGGTATAAAAACACGAGGTATCTATATTGCGCGACGTATCGCTCAGCGTCTGCAACAGTTAGAAAATGTTCAAGTACCTGTCGGTGCCTTAGATATTACTTTATATCGAGATGATCAAAAAAATCTTCAGGACCAACCAGAACTATATGGTTCTGATATCCCCACAAACCTTGAAGGCAAGGAGGTCATTGTCGTCGACGATGTATTGTTTACTGGTCGCACCATCCGAGCGGCATTGGATGCGATTATGGATTTCGGACGTCCGCAAAAGATCGCTCTAGCTGTCTTGATTGATCGTGGTCATCGTGAACTACCGATCCGAGCAGATTTTGTAGGAAAAAATATTCCTACTTCTTCAACAGAAGAAATTATTGTAGAAATGCTCGAAACAGATGGTGCGGATCGAGTTCTAATTAATAAAAAAGGAGAGTCATAATGGCAGACAAAAAAGAGTTTCGAAATTCAGACGCGATTTTAGATATTAAAGATCGTCCTAAATTCTGGCCTTGGGTTGGCCTTAGTTTACAGCATTTGTTTACCATGTTTGGAGCTACTGTCTTGGTACCTATCCTCGTTGGACTAGAGCCAAGCATCGCTTTATTTAGCTCAGGTGTTGGTTCTCTTTTATATATCTTAATCACAAAAGGAGCTGTACCGGCTTATTTAGGCAGCAGCTTTGCTTTTATAACAGCTATTCAATCACTAATGGGAACAAGTGGTTATCCAGCTGTCGCCCAGGGAATCATATACTCTGGTATTGTTTATATCATTGTAGCGTTTATTATCGCTAAAGCTGGTTCCGACTGGATTGATGAAGTCTTGCCCCCAATTGTTGTAGGCCCCGTTATTATGGTTATTGGTTTAGGGCTGGCCCAAAATGCAGCAGAGAATGCGATGTTTAATGAGGGCGTCTATGATGCTAAGTTCTTTCTTGTTGCTTTGGTCACTTTAGCGATTACGATCTTTTTTAATATGTACTTAAAAGGATTCTTTAGCTTAATTCCCATTTTGCTGGGCATTGTAGGCGGCTATTTATTTGCTTTAGTGGTAGGAATTGTTGATTTACAGCCCGTTAAAGAAGCGGCTTGGTTTCAAGTTCCCGATTTTCAATTGATGTTTGTCGATTATGATGTTCACTTCTCTTTGGCTGCTTTAATTAGTATGGCGCCGATTGCTTTTGTAACGATGACAGAACACATGGGACATTTGATGGTATTAAGTAAGATTACAAAACGTGATTTTTTTAAGTCACCTGGTTTGAAAAAAACGCTATTTGCTGACGGATTATCCACCATTATTGCAGGTCTAATTGGCGGTCCTCCTACCACAAGTTATGGCGAAAATATTGGTGTTTTAGCTATTACGAAAGTTCATAGTGCATTTGTCCTTGGAGGCGCCGCTTTTTTTGCTATTTTATTTAGTTTTATCGGAAAAATCAGCAGTTTAATCTATAGTATCCCAACGCCAGTCATCGGAGGTATTAGCTTTTTACTATTTGGTGTTATTGCCTCTAGTGGATTGCGCATTTTAATCGATAACCAAGTTAATTTCGATAAAAAACGGAATTTAGTGATTACTGCGGCTATCTTGGTCATTGGAATTGGAGGAGCTTATTTAAAAATTGGTAGCTTTGAATTAACCAGCATGGCTTTAGCGACTGTTATCGGTATTGTTTTGAATTTAATTTTGCCAGTAAAAGCTAGAAGTGAAAGTTAGACTACAAAGGGGGAAGTCTATGATTGAACGTTATGAAAGAGTGAGCTTAAAGCATTTATTGACTGTTGAAGCTTTATCCGACCAAGAAGTGATGGGGTTAATTCATCGAGGTCAAGCATTTAAACATGGAAGTATTTGGTTACCAGAAAAAAAGCAATACTTTGTAGCTAATCTCTTTTTTGAAAATAGTACGCGAACCCATAAAAGCTTTGAGATTGCTGAAAAGAAGTTGGGGATTGATGTGGTTGATTTTGCCGCTGATACAAGTTCAGTACAAAAAGGAGAAACACTTTATGATACGGTCTTAACAATGTCTGCTATTGGTGTGGATTGTGTTGTGATACGTCACGGAGATGAAAATTATTATGATCAGTTAATTCAGAGTCCTTCCATTCAGTCAAGTGTGATTAATGGGGGGGATGGCAGCGGCCAACATCCAACACAGTGCTTGCTTGATTTGATGACAATTTATGAAGAATTCGGTAGTTTTAAGGGATTGAACGTTGCCATTATCGGTGATATTACTCACTCTCGAGTTGCTAAGTCAAATATGCAGATGCTCAATCGTTTAGGAGCCAATGTGTATTTTTCAGGCCCTCGACAATGGTATGATGAGATTTTTGATGTATATGGTACTTACTTACCCATAGACGAACTTATTTCTGAGATGGATGTCTTAATGATGTTGCGTGTGCAACATGAGCGTCATGATCCGGATGAAAGTTTTTCAAAACAAGAGTATCATCATAAATTCGGATTGACTGTTGAACGAGCCAAGCAGATGAAAAAAGGAGCAATTATTATGCATCCGGCGCCTGTCAATCGGGATGTTGAAATTGCAGACTCGTTAGTAGAAGGATTGCAGTCAAGAATTGTTAAACAAATGACCAATGGTGTATATGTTCGTATGGCTATTTTAGAAGCCGTTTTACAAGGAAAAGCTTAAATAGAAAAGTTTTAGGATAAGGAGCAAAAATATGGATTTGTTAATCAAAAATGGACGTATGATTTCTCATGACAATCAGTTAATCTCAGTACAACTATGGGTTAAAGATCAATTTATCCATGCAATTGGTAAGAGCTTTGATGAGGGTTTATTTGACCAAATTATTGATGCAAAAAATCAACTAGTCACTCAGGGATTGGTAGATGTCCATGTACATTTAAGACAACCAGGGTTTACCTATAAAGAGACAATAAAAACGGGAAGTCAAGCAGCAAGTCGAGGCGGTTTTACGACCATTTGTGCAATGCCCAATCTTAATCCAGTACCAGATACTGTAGAACGTTTTACTCAAGTACAAGAGATTATTAGGCAAGATGCAGTCAATCATGTTTTGCAATATGCTCCCATTACAAAGAACTTGCGTAGTGATGACCTAGTAAATCAGACAGCTTTAAAAAAAGCAGGAGCTTTTGCTTTTACCAACGATGGTGTTGGAGTGCAAAGGGCTGGGACCATGTATTTAGCGATGAAAGAGGCGGCAAAAAATCAACGAGCAATTGTTGCTCACACAGAAGATGAATCGCTTCTTTTTGATGGTGTAATGCATAAAGGCAAAAAGGCCGAGGAGTTAGATTTGCCGGGCATTGTAAGTGCAGCTGAATCTTCACAAATTGCTCGAGATCTGCTCTTAGCTGAAGAAACTGGGGTGCATTACCATGTCTGCCATGTTTCTTCCAAAGAAAGCGTTCGTGTGATCCGTCAAGCCAAAGAAGCAGGAGTCCATGTTACTTGTGAGGTTTGTCCTCACCATTTATTGCGGGCTGATGAAGATATTACCTGTGATCATGGATATTGGAAGATGAATCCGCCTTTACGTGCTAAAGAAGATCAAAAAGCGCTAATTGATGGTTTGTTGGATGGAACAATTGATTGCATTGCGACTGATCATGCACCACACAGTTTGGAAGAAAAAAATCAAAGTTTCTTAAAAGCACCTTTTGGCATTGTAGGTTCAGAGTATGCTTTTCAACTTATCTATACAACTTTTGTAAAAAAGGGAATATTTACTTTAGCCCAAGTAGTTGACTGGATGGCGATAAAACCAGCTGAAATTTTTGATTTGCCAGTGAATCGTTTAAATATTGGTGATACCGCAGATTTAGCCATTTTTGATATTGATCATAGTTATATCGTCGATCAAAAAGAGTTTTTATCGCAAGCGGAAAATACACCTTTTATCGGTAAAGAACTTTTTGGTGATACACTTTACACTTTAGTAGACGGGAAGATTGTATGGCAAGGTGGGAATCAAAATGGATCGTTGGCTAATTCTAGATGATGGCACGTGTTTTTTAGGACAAGGGTTTGGTGCTAAATTAAATGTCTTTGGTGAAATTGTTTTTAGTACGAATATGACAGGATATCAAGAAACAATTACCGAACAAAATTTTAATGGGCAAATTATTACTTTTACTTATCCGCTAATTGGAAATACTGGAATAAACCGAGATGATTACGAGTCGCTTTCTCCAGCTTGTAAGGGTATTGTGGTTAAGCAATATCCACGTTTAGCGAGTAATTGGCGCTACCAGATGTCTCTTTCGGAGTTCTTGGAAAGAAGAAATATCGCGGGCATCTCAGGTATTGATACTCGTGCATTAGTAGGTAAAATTCGAGCACATGGCAGTATGAAAGCAAGTATTGTAGACTCTGGTGATGCTTTTGAACATGCATATGATCAATTGAAAGCAAGTGTCCTGCCTACCAATCAAGTGGAACAAGTCTCTACCCAAAAACCTTACCCTAGCCCAGGTACGGGTCATAATGTCGTGATTATTGATTTAGGGTTAAAGCATAGTATTATGAAGGAATTGGCTAAAAGAAACTGTAATTTAACCGTGATGCCATATAATAGCTCAGCAAGTGAAATCCTAGAGCTGAGTCCTGACGGCATTGTTTTGACTAATGGCCCAGGTGACCCTAAAAGTATTCCATCTGTGGTTGAAATGATACGCCAAATTCAGGGGAAAATCGCTATCTTTGGGGTTGGCTTAGGTCAACAGTTATTTGCTTTAGCCAACGATTGTGATACTTACCAAATGAGTTTTGGGCATCATGGACAAAACTATCCAGTAAAAGAAAAAGTGACTGGTCGGGTGGATATCACTTCACAAAGTCATCGTTTTAATGTAAAACGTTCTTCTGTTAATAATAAAAAGCTTTTGGTCACTCATTTTAATGTCAATGACGGTAGTATTGAAGGGTTAAAGCATCGACATTATCCGGCATTTACCGTTCAATTTAATCCAGATGCTGCACCAGGCCCCCATGATACTTTGCATGTGTTTGATGAATTTATCGAGATGATGGATGCACGAAAGGGAGTGGTTTAGCGTTGCCAAAAAGAACAGATATCAAAAAAATAGTCGTTATCGGTTCTGGACCTACGCGAATTGGACAAGCTGCTGAGTTTGATGATACAGTGAACCAAGCTTGCGCTGTTTTGAAAGAAGAAGGTTACGAAGTTGTTTTAGTACATTCAAGTCCGTCAGCTACTATGTCGGGCAATGAAAATGTCGATCATGTGTATATTGAACCAGTTACCAGTGAATTTGTCGCTCGTATTTTGAGAAAAGAGCTGGCCGATGCAATCTTGCCAATTGTCGGAGGACAAACAGCCTTAAATGTTAGTTATGAGCTAGCGATTTCTGGAATTTTAACAGAGCTGAATGTTGAACTTTTAGGGATCGATTTTTCAGTTATTAGACAAGCACAGCAACCTTCGTTATTTAAAAGGTTGATAAATTCTTTAGCTCTGCCTTTACCACCCTCACAAATGGTTAATGCGGTAGATGAAGCCCTAGATTTTGCTCAAAAAATCGGTTATCCGGTGTTTGTAAAACCTGCTTTTACCACAGCCGGTTCAGCTAGTGGTATTTGTCATAATGATCTGCAGTTGCGGGGATTTATCAAAAAGGGGTTACGTCTATCTCCTAAAGCACAATGTATAGTTGAGCAAAACCTGGCAGGTTTCAAAGAAATTGAGTACGAAGTTATACGAGATAGTACAGGAAATGCACTTTCAGTCGCTAATATGGAAAACTTTGATCCTGTAGGCGTTCATAGTGGTGATTCGGTTGTTTTTGTTCCTAGTCAGACATTAACGGACCACGAACATCAATTATTACGAGATGCTTCTTTAAAAATCATTCATGCCCTAAAAATTGAAGGAAGTTGTCATATACGTTTGGCAATAGATCCAAGCAGTTTTAATTACTATGTGTTAGAAGTTAATCCACGATTGACACGTTCAAGTGTGTTAGCTAGTAAAGCTGCAGGATATCCTATGGCAAAAATTGCGACCAATGTTGCTATAGGAAAAGAGCTCTCTGAAATAAAAAATTCCATTACACCAGAAATCTCTGCTGATTTTGAACCTGCCTTAGACTATATTGTGACTAAAATTCCCTATTGGTCCTTTAAAAAAGTAAAATATCAATTAAATACACAAATGAAATCTACTGGTGAAGTGATGGCTATCGGAAGGACTTTAGAAGAATCTTTATTAAAAGCTGTTCGTTTTTTAGACGATTCCTTTGACTTTGATTTTTTACAAAAACAAACGGATGATGCTTTGATTCAAAAAATCGTATATGGAGAAAATAATCGATTATTTACTTTAGCCGAAAGTTTAAGACGTGGTTATACTATCGACGAGCTAGCAGAAAGAACGAAAATTGATTTGTTCTTTTTGGATAAAATTGCTCATATCGTAGAAATTGAAGCGCAGTTAGAAGAAAATAAAAACGATCTTTCCATATTAAAAATAGCGAAACAAAATGGGATTTCTGATCAAAAAATTGCTCAATTATGGCAAATAGAAGAAAATGATATTTATCAATTGCGTCAGCAACAACAGATAAACTCTGTATTTAAAATGGTGGACACTTGTGCGGGAGAATTTGCTGCTAGCAGGCCTTATTTTTATAGTACATTCGAAATAGAAAATGAAAGTACTGCTACACAAGAGCCGTCCATCTTGATTTTAGGAGCAGGTCCTCATAAAATCGGCCAAGCCAGCGAGTTTGATTATCTTACCGTACAGGCCATTAAAGCTGTACAACAAGCTGGTTATAAAGCAATTCTTGTTAATAATAACCCAGCCAGTGCAACGACTGATTTTAGTATAAGCGATAAGTTGTATTTTGAACCGCTAGTTTTAGAAGAGGTCAGAACGATTATTGAATTAGAACAACCGCTAGCTGTTATTGCCCAATTTGGCGGACTAACCGCTCAAAATTTAGGCCAGCTTTTAGAAAGTTTTGGGGTAAAAGTATTAGGGACTAATCAAAAGCCCTTGGAGCAATTAAAAGCTCCACAAACATGGACTGATTTGTTAAAAGAAGTGGTCATTCCGTCTGAAAAAAAGCCGCTTGCTTTTTCTGAAAGTGAAATACTGGCCATGGCTCAATCATTGAGTTTTCCACTTAATTTGCGTTCAAGGGATTTAACCAATGAGGAAAATTTACAACGAGTGGATACAATGGAAGATTTAAAATGGAAGCTACAGTATTTAAAAAGGGACGCTCAGAATTTTCCAATGTTGGTGACACCTTTTGTTGCTGGAAGAGTATGTGAAGTCGAAGTTATTTATGATGGACACACTGTTTTTATCCCGGGATTTTTTGAACATATCGAAAAAAATGATGTCCATTCAGGAGATTCAATGGTGGTTTCTCCTCCGCAAAATTTTTCAAAAAAAGAGCTTGAAACAATTGAAAATTATGCAAGTCGTGTAGTCCGACAATTAAATTTACAAGGGATTATTAATATTCAATTTTTAGTAACTAAAGATCAACTGTATATTAATCACATCCTTCCTTATGGCAGCCGAAGAGTCGCTTTTTTAAGTAAGGTAACGTCTTTACCGATTGCACAAATCGCTAGCCGTGTTATTTTAGGTGAAAAATTGTCAGACATGGGTTATAAACTTACTATGCCTTCAGCGAAAAATAAAAATATGGTTTATGTAAATGCACCTGTTTTTTCTTTGACTAATTTAGAAGCAGTAGATGGCTATTTAAATCAGGAAATGAAAGCAACAGGTAGTGTGATGGGAGCAGATATAAGTTTGGAAAAGGCTTTATATAAGGCTTTTTCAGCTTCAAATTTAGCTATACCTGAATTTGGCTCGGTTTTGTTTACTATTGCTGATAATGATAAAAAAGCGGCTTTACAACTGGCGAAAAGTTTTTTTGAAGTTGGATTTAATCTTATTGCTACCCAGGGCACGGCCGCTTTTTTTGCCAAACATGGGCTAAAAGTTCATAAAATAGGTAAGTTAACTTCTAAAGATGGGCAAACAATACTCGAGCAAATGGAAAATGGTCATATTCAAATGATAATCAATACTAGGGAACGCAATAGGCAAAAAGTTTCATATGATGGACTTACGATTCGTAGAAAGGCTGTAGAACAAGGGATTGCTTTGTTTACTTCATTAGATACTGTGGCTGCCATTTTAAAAGTAATCCAATCAAGAGCATTTTCTACTAAAGAACTTTAATAACCAAAATAAAAACGGAACAAGAAAGGACAAATAAAATGATTGAACGCCCTATCATTGCTTTAGATTTTTCTTCTAAAGCTGAAATCGAAACTTTTTTAAATAAATTTCCAAAAAATGAGTCACTCTTTGTTAAAGTAGGTATGGAAATTTTTTATCAAGAAGGGCCAGCTATTGTGCATTGGCTAAAAGAAGCGGGACATGATATCTTTTTAGACCTGAAATTACACGATATTCCTAATACAGTACAACGTTCAATGACAGGATTGGCTAAAATGGGGGTTTCAATTACAACGGTTCAAGCAGCTGGAGGTAGTGAAATGATGCAGCGGGCAAAACAAGGCCTAATTGATGGGACACCTGCAGGGAAAAATCCTCCTCAAGTGATTGCTGTGACTCAGTTAACATCCACCAGTCAAGAACAAATGCAAAAAGAACAACTAATTCAAGCAACATTAGAAGAAAGTGTCCTTCATTATGCAAAACAAGCACAAGAAGCTGGCTTAGATGGTGTCGTTTGTTCGGCATGGGAAGCACAAAAAATCCATGATACAACTTCGGAAAATTTTATGTGTTTAACTCCGGGGATTCGCCCTAAAGGAAGTGACGCTGGAGATCAAAAAAGAGTGGTGACTCCGAGCAAAGCGCGTACCATTGGTTCTAATGCCATTGTTGTCGGACGGCCTATTATTTTAGCAGATGACCCTTATAAATCTTATCAAAATATAAAAACGGATTGGGAGGAAACAATTCAATGAACGATGAAACATTAATTGCACAAAATTTACTAGCTATTCAAGCTGTTTTTTTAAGTCCTAACGAGCCATTCACGTGGGCCAGTGGTATTAAAAGTCCAATTTATTGTGATAATCGAATTACTATGAGTTATCCAGAAGTAAGAAGAAATATTGCCAAAGGTTTAGCTGAAAAAATTAAAATAAATTTTCCTGATGTAGAAGTCATTGCTGGAACAGCTACAGCAGGAATTCCGCATGCAGCTTGGATCGCTGAACTTTTAGACTTACCGATGGTTTATATCCGTAGTAAGAAAAAAGATCACGGCAAAGCCAATCAAATTGAAGGAAAATTAATCAAAGGACAAAAAATTGTGGTGATTGAGGATTTAATTTCTACAGGCGGCAGTGTCTTAGAAGCATGTGCAGCAGCTGAAAATGAAGGAGCGAATGTCTTAGGTGTTGCAGCAATTTTTACCTACGAACTGCAAAGTGGGCAGGATAATTTTCAAAAAAGCGGTATCCCGTTAATTACTTTGACGAATTATTCTACTTTGATTCAAACAGCTTTAGCTAAAAACTATATTGAAGAAAGTGATCTAGCTTTATTAAAAGACTGGAAGAAAGACCCTTATCAATGGCCTGCGACTAAATAGTTGGCCCCATTGATTGTAGAAATATTATTTTTATTGATAAGATAAGGAGTGTCACTTATGTCTCGTATTTGGAGTTATTCAGGAAAAACAGGACCCGATTTTTGGTCCACACTTAGTCAAGATTTTCATAAAGCAGCACAGTTTCCTTTACAATCGCCGATTGCTTTGTCTTATGAAGAGACGCAGCCTTTAAAACAAACGATTCAGTTCACTTATAATAACCAATCTTTCTACGTCAAAAATGTCAATGATACCATGCACTTTGAGCCGGTAGAAAGTGAAAGTTTTGTCGATTTTGCAAGTCATCGTTATTATTTAACAGATATTCATTTTCATATGCCTAGTGAACATATTATTGCAAAAAATCAAGCTCCTTTAGAATTTCATTTGGTACACAAGGATGAACAAGGACAGCCTTTAGTTTGTGCTGTGTTATTTTCTTTGGTGGAAGAGGAAAATAACCGTTGTAATGATAGCACTATCGAGCTTACAACGTCGGAAAATAACAAACAATCACTGAATCCTATTATCTTTTTACCAAAAAATTCCGGTTATTTTCATTACGAAGGTTCGTTGACGACACCACCTACAGACGGTCCTGTTCAATGGTTTGTTTTTGATGAAAGAGGAATTATGAGTCGTTCTTTTATTGAAAGTTTCCAAACGTCTTTGACGCCTAATAATCGCCCCTTACAAGATAAAAATCAACGTCCCATTTTTTACAAAAAATAGCAAAAAACCGCAAAGATTAGTTGAGATAACTAATCTTTGCGATTTTTTAATTTTCTTTTTGAAGTTGTTCAATTTCTTTTTTGTTTGGAGTAACAAAATATGTCGTTTGGTTTTCATAAATGACAAAACCTGGTTTAGCGCCATTCGGTTTTTTTATATGTTTGACTTGTACCATATCTACTGGAACTGAAGAAGAAAAACGGTATTTGGAAAAATACGCTGCTAATTTAGCTGCTTCAATAATCGTTTCTTCTGAAGGGTCAGCGCTTTGTATAATAACATGAGAGCCTGGAATATCTTTTGCGTGCAGCCACTGATCGGTTTTTTTGGCAGTTTTAAGCGTTAAACGATCGTTTTGCAAATTATTTTTCCCCACTAAAATCGATGTGCCATCGCTGGCTACAAAATGTTCTGGTTGTGATTTTTTATCTTGTTTTTTCCGTTTTTTCCGTTGTGGCTTGATATAGCCTTGGGCGACTAACTCTTCTTTAATCAATTTTAAATCAGTGGGCGAAGCTAATTCAATTTGTGTCATAACAGTTTCTAAATAAGCAAGTTCCTCTTTGGCTTCTTTGATTTGTTGCCCTACAACTTTAACAGCATTTCGCAATTTCTGATAACGTTGGAAATATTTTTGCGCATTTTGACTAGGCGAAAGGGCAGGGTTCAATGAAATTCGAAGTGGCCGATTTTCTTCATAATAATTAGGTAATTCGACGTATTCACGCCCGCGTGGAACTTGGTCCATAAATGTTGTTAAAAGCTCGCCTTTTTGCCGAAATTCTTCTGAATTTTTGGAATCGGCCAAGGTTTGCTCTCTTTTTTTCAGCTTGGTCTGATTTCTTTTTATTTCATTTTCAACTCTTTTAATTAAAAGGTTGCCCTGCTGTTTGACTCGATCTCTTTCTGCTTTTTCCAAATAAAAGGCATCTAATAACTGACTTAAGCTAGGATATGTTGTAATTTCTGTTTGCGTTTTTTTTAGATAATGGTAAATAATTGGCGTGAAAAATTCTTTTTTTTCCGTTTTCATAAAGCTAGGCTGTGTATTTTGAATTAATTCAGTAAAAAAAGAGGACCAAACTAGCATTTTTTCATTTGGTTTTTCATTGAGCCGAAAAGCTAGCTCATCAGCTGTATCCCGTCCTAAACCTTGAAACTGAGACTGTAGTGCTTTACCTGTTAAATCGTTAAGCGTAGAAATCCGATCAAAAATCTGGGCGTTTTTAGCAGTAAAAGGATTTAAGACTTCTTGTTTTGGCGGGGCAATATAGTCAGCACCTGGTAATAGTGTACGATAAGTATTTTGCGATAAACCGATATGTTTAATAGCATCTAAAATCTTTCCTGTTTCTTGGTTAAGCAATAAAATCGTGCTATGACGCCCCATCAATTCAACAACCAGCACAATATTTTCTAAATCGCCTAATTCATCACGGTGAGAAAAGGTAAGATGAATAATTCGGTCGTTTTCTATTTGTTCGATGGACTGTAAAATAGCACCGTCCAAATACTTCCTTAACATCATAACAAAGTTAGGCGGAGTTTCTGGATTATTATATTGCATGGTCGTTAATTGAATGCGAGCATAATTCGGGTTGGCCGATAACAGTAATTTGTGGTTTTGACGCTTAGAACGTATAACAAGCACAATTTCATAATCGTAAGGTTGTTGAATTTTATGTACCCGTCCATTTTGTAGTTGCTCGGACAATTCTCTTATCATAAGATGGGTAAATATACCATCAAAGGACATGATATTCCCTCATTTCTTCCATTTGTCTTTGTCTATTATAACGAATTCTGAAAAAGAAAACAAAATGTAAGGTAAAAAATAATAGAAGGTTTTTATGATTGTGCTTGACGGCAGGGTTTGTTTATTGCTAGTATAAAATAAAATGACAAGTGTTAAAGCAGGTGGAAAAGGGTAGATGATCAGTCGGTTGGTTAAAAAAATAAAAAATAGTCTACAAGCTATTGGACATCGTTTTGTTGATACAATTTATGCAAATAAGAAAAAGAGTATTATCAGCATCCTTTTGGGACTTATCATCGTGACAATGCTAACAGTTTTAACGTTGACTGTACATACTAAAATACGTGCTGCTCAAATGGATAATTTAATTTATGAGGACCTTCCTACAAATAAGATTGCTCCTTTTTCCTATGGACAAGGAGATAAAGTGATTAAGGATAAAAAGGCTGTTTCAGTAATGTTTGCTAAGCCCAATCAAGCTGATACGCAACAAGCGTTAAAAATCATTCAACAAAAGGAAAAGGAGTTAAATCGTAACTTTTATTATTATCCGATTATTTATCAAACAGATGAGATTGCCCGTACTTATGATTTATCCCCAGATGATGTAACGTTTGTCTTTTTTCAAGATGGCAAAGAAAAAAATCGATTTACTCTAAGTTCTGTAGACAATCCTGAAGAAAACTTTATTCCAGAATTAAATCGTTTGCCGATGTGGAACATTAACGTACAAGAGGAATAAAAAAATAGTTGACGTAAAGATAAGAATCAGTTATGATTAGCTCAAATTAACAAAAGAGAGAGGAGAAACTATCATGGAAAACGTTTATGTAAATCAACCAACACAAACATGGCAAAGCTGGTACAAAACGTTGTATTGATAGGTTATTTATTTCTCCTATAGATACAACTTTTTAGAAAGGACACTCTAAAGTTTTGTATCTATGCTGGTCTACATATGTAAAACTACCGCATAGATCTTTCATCTATGCGGTTTTGTTATTAAGACAGTTGCCGCAAAGACAATTGTCTTTTTTTATTGCAAAAATTTGTAGAGTGTTTTTTTCAAGCTACAATAAATAGAAACGAGGAAGGTCAATGAAAAATAGAGGGCTTATTTTAACAATTATTATTCTATTTGCAACGCTCATTATTACTTTTGTTTTTGAAGCGGGACAGTCTACTTCAAAGTCAAAGGACGATACAGAAGAAGGCCATAAAACTGTAGGAATATTGCAATATGTTAGCCATCCTGCACTTGATGAAATTAGACGCGGAGTAGAAGACGGCTTAGAAAAAGCAGGCTATGTTCAGGGGAAAAATTTAACGATTGATTATCAAAATGGACAGGCGGATCAAAGTAAATTAGAGACTATGAGTCAGCAATTAGTCCAAAGTAACCCTGATGCCTTGGTAGGGATTGCTACACCTGCTGCTCAAAGTTTAGCCAATACCACTAAAGGCATACCTACCGTCTTGGGGGCAGTGACAGATCCTGTAGGAGCGAACTTGGTTGATGATATGCAAGAACCTGGCGGCAATCTTACTGGCGTTTCTGACAAAGCACCAGTCGACCAACAAATGAAATTGGCTAAAGAATTATTGCCAGAAGTAAAAAAAGTAGGTATTTTGTATTCATCAACAGAAGATAATTCCAAATACCAAGTCGCAGAGGCAAAAAAGGAAGCAGAACGTGCGGGCCTTCAAGTAGAAACTTACCCAGTTCCTTCAGCCAATGAAATTACACAAACCGTCCAAACAATGGGAGATAAAGTGGATATGATTTATATTCCTTTAGATAACACGATTGCCAATGCTATGCCAACAGTCGTCAATGAAGCCAATAAAAAAGAAATTCCAATTATTCCGTCAGTGGATACGATGGTTGAACAAGGCGGATTAGCTACTAACGGTGTTAATCAATATGATCTAGGAGTTAAGTCTGGAGAAATGCTAGCAGATATTCTTGATGGTAAGGCAAACCCTGCAAGTACGCCGATTTATACGTTTGATACAGGCGATATTATTGTGAATAAAAAACAGGCAGAAGAGCTAAATATCGAGCTGCCAGAATCTGTTAAAAAAGAGGCGACTTTTGTAGAGGAGGAAGACGAATGATCATTTCATCAATTGGACAGGGTTTATTATGGAGCGTACTTGGTTTAGGTATTTTTATGACCTACCGTATCTTGAATTTTCCAGATATGACCACAGAGGGGTCTTTTCCTTTAGGAGGAGCTGTCTGTGTGACTGCAATTATTCATGGCTATTCCCCCGTTGTAGCTACTCTTTTAGGGGTATTAGCTGGAATGTGTGCGGGTCTTGTAACCGGCTTATTATATACTAAAGGTAAAATTCCTGTCATTTTATCCGGTATTCTGGTAATGTCAGCTTTAAATTCGGTGATGCTATTTGTTATGAAATCACCTAATCTTTCTTTATTAAACCAAACAAGTGTTTTAAACTTCTTTACAGAGATGCATCTACCGCCTAATTTTGATACGGTATTTTTAGGAATGACAGTGGTTATTGTCATTATTGCCGTGTTATTCTTTTTCTTTAGTACCGAATTTGGACAAAGTTATATTGCAACAGGGGATAATGAAGCAATGGCTAAATCGTTAGGAATTAAGACCGATCGGATGAAAATTACCGGTTTAGTTCTTTCTAATGGTGTAATTGCTTTATCGGGTGCCTTAATTGCACAAAACGATGGCTACGCTGATGTGAATAAGGGCATTGGGGTGATTGTGATTGGTCTATCCTCTATTATTATAGGGGAAGTTTTATATGGAGAATTAACTTTTTTTGAGCGCTTAATAGCGATTGTAATAGGAAGTATCATCTATCAATTATTGATTTTATTGATTATTCGCTTAGGTTTTGATACAACTTATCTCAAATTGTTCTCTTCAATTGTTTTAGCATTATGCCTGTTGATTCCCCAATTTAAAGAAAAATTACAGTTGAAAACAGGGTTTGAAAGTGAGGGCAAAAAATGACAGTTTTAGAAATGCATAACGCCACTAAATGGGTTAACAATGGTCCTAAAGAGAAGAAAACTTTATTGGATCATATTGATCTTTCTATTCAAGAAAATGATTTTATTACCGTGTTGGGAGGCAATGGTGCCGGGAAAAGTACTCTGTTTAATACCATTTCAGGGACGATGCCTTTATCTTCCGGGAAAATTTTTATCAAAAATCAAGAGGTTACTCAGACGAGTGAAGAAAACCGGGCTTCTTTTATTTCTAGAGTTTTTCAAGATCCTAAAATGGGTACAGCACCGCGAATGACAGTGGCAGAAAATCTACTACTAGCTAAAAGCCGAGGAAAAAAGCGGCGATTTCGCTTGCGTCAATTAAAACAAAACCAAGAAACCTTTTACCAGTTAACAAAAGAAGTTGGAAATGGATTAGAAAATCACTTAAATACGCCCGCAGGTGATTTATCTGGCGGTCAGAGACAGGCGTTAAGTTTATTAATGGCGACAATTCAAACCCCACAATTATTGCTTTTAGATGAGCATACAGCAGCCCTTGATCCTAAAACATCTAAGTTGTTGATGCAGATTACGGCCCAACGAATCAGTGAACAACAATTAACTTGTTTGATGATTACTCATCGCATGGAAGATGCATTACAATATGGAAATCGAATGATTGTGATGAAAAAAGGCGAAATTGTTCAAGACTTAAATGCACAAGAAAAAGCTAAGTTAACGATGACTGATCTATTGCAATTTTTCGAAGAGATCAATTGAAAATGAAAAAAATTGTTGACTTTTCTTTAGCTTTTCTCTATACTATGTTCAATCTCATTTCAGTTTGGAGCGCTTACTATGATAAAAACAACGCAAATACAACTGAATAATTACTACTTTAGCTATTTTAGATAGGTTTGTATTCATAAAACATGGATACAAACACGACCAACGTTTGTATCTATGATGGCTAGAGTAATTTGAAGTGATAGAAGAGGCCGCATAGATCGTTAAAATCTATAGCGAGCCGTAAAATAATTTTTATTGATGTCTACACTGTTTAAAGGTGTTCGCTATAGTTTTTAACTTAGCGGACACCTTTTTTTGCTGTGAATCACTACGATTTAGCGACCCAAGGGAGCTAAGAGTAGCTGATGAACAGTACTAGGATGGCGCAAGTGAGCGTAGTGTCCGATGTGTCTTTGAGATAAATAGCTAAAAGCAGGGAGGAAAAAAAGTTGGAAGTACAAATAAACGGAACCACTCGATTGGTTGGTTTTTTCGCTCACCCGGCCAAACACAGTTTATCGCCTAAGATGCAAAGTCTGGCGATGCAATTAACCCATACTGACGCCATTTACCTTGCTTTTGAAATAAAAGAAGAGCAATTAGCTGCAGCGATTCAATCGATTTTTACTTTTGATATGTTAGGAGCAAACATATCAATGCCACATAAATCAGCAGTTTTAACACATCTAGATGGTTATACAAAAAGCTGCGCTTTGATCGGTGCCGCCAACACAATTGTAAAAAGAAATCAACAACTGTTCGGTTATAACACTGATGGTATTGGTTTTATCCGAAGTCTGCAGGCCGCTGGCGTTAGTTACAAAGAAAAAACAATGACGATTTTAGGCGCGGGTGCAGCAGCAACAGCGATTATTTGCCAAGCAGCTTTAGCAGAGTTTAGGGCTATTTATATTTTTAACCGGCTTGGACCTCGTTTTGATCAAATGAAAGAAAAAATCAAAGAAATTCAGCAACAGACAGCCTGTAAGGTGACTTTGACAGATATCCAGGATGAAAAAACTTTAAAAGATACTATTTATGACTCAGAGATTTTAGTGAATGCGACAAGTGTGGGAATGCAAAATGAAGATTGCCCGCTTCATGATTTTTCCGTCTTACGAAAGGATTTGGTCGTTTATGACGTTATTTATCAGCCCGAAGAAACCTATTTACTTAAGCAGGCCAAAAAACATCAGGCTAAGACGATAAACGGTTTGGGTATGCTTTTATATCAAGGAGCTGCTTCATTTGAATTGTGGACACATAAAAAGATGCCGGTGGAAAGAATTCAGCCCATTTTAGAAGAGAAAAAGTAAGTAGGTTAATAAATATCTGTAAATGAAAAAAAGAGCATAGCGGTGACAGAAAGAAGTATCCAATGTTTTTATAAAAATAAGGGAGTTAGCGATTATGATTATTATTATGGAATCTGGTGCAACAAAAAAACAAGTAAGTAAAGTGATTAATCGTGTGAAAGATATTGGTTTAGATGTGCAAGTCAATCAAGGTAAAGAGCAGATTGTTTTAGGGCTCCTTGGTGATACTAGAAAAGTTCAAGACATTGCTTTTCACAGTTATGAAGGTGTAGAGACTACGATTCGGATAACCAATACTTATAAATTAACCTCTCGCCAGTTCCACCCGCAAGATACTGTGGTGGATTTGGATGGAGTTAAAATTGGCGATGGAAACTTTGTCACAATGGCTGGGCCTTGTTCAGTTGAGGGCCTTGAGCAAATAAGAAAAACAGCACAAATGGCTAAGGCAGGGGGTGCTAAGATTTTAAGAGGGGGTGCTTTTAAACCGCGAACATCGCCTTATGCCTTTCAAGGGTTAGAAGAAGAAGGATTAAAATACTTAAGACAAGCAGCTGACGAATTTGGGTTAAAAGTCATTACAGAAGTGATGGATGAAAACCATATTGATCTAGTGGCACAATATAGTGATATTCTACAAATTGGTGCTCGAAATATGCAGAACTTTAAATTATTAACAGCGGTTGGTAAAACAGCCAAGCCGATTGGTCTAAAACGTGGAATTTCCGGTACTATTGACGAGTGGCTTAACGCAGCAGAGTACGTGGCAGTTTCAGGCAAAAGTCCAGTTATTTTTATAGAACGAGGGATTCGTACCTTTGAAAATGCAACTCGCAATACTTTTGATTTAAGTGCAGTGCCTTTAATTAAAAAATTAAGCCATTTTCCAATTATTGTGGATCCTAGTCATGGGACAGGCGTTTGGGATTTGGTTCCGCCAATGGCACGAGCCGGGGTTGCCGCAGGCGCAGATGGAATGATCGTCGAAATTCATCCTGACCCAGAAAACGCTTGGTCAGATGGCCAACAATCGTTAAATGACAAAACTTACCAAAAAATGATGCAAGAAATTCAAATATTAAGTTCGGCCATGAAGGAAATTTCATCGCTGCAAGAACTTACTGTCAGGAGGTAAAGATGATACTTTCCGTAAATTTAAATCAGCATTCTTATCAAATAAAAGTACAACGCAATAGCTTAGCGTTATGTGGGGCTTGGGTAAAAAGCATTTGGCAAGAGAAAAAAGTAGCTCTTGTTACAGATAGTACAGTCAACCAAATTTACGCGCAAAAAGTAAAAGAATCTCTAAATGATCAAGGCTTTTCAACAACTGTTATGATGGTTCCTAGTGGTGAAGCAAGTAAGTCCTTGGAAATGGCAGAGTTGCTTTATAGCAAACTAACTCAAAACAATTTTACTAAAAACGATGGGATAATTGCTTTAGGCGGTGGAGTGGTTGGGGATTTAGCAGGATTTGTAGCTGCCACTTATATGCGCGGTCTACATTTTTTGCAGATTCCTACAAGCTTATTGGCTCAGGTTGATTCTAGCATTGGTGGTAAAACAGCAGTCAATATGGCAGTAGCCAAGAATTTAATTGGTTCATTTTATCAGCCTGACGGTGTTCTCATTGACCCTGATGTCTTAGATACTTTACCACAAAGTCGGTTAAAAGAAGGTGTAGCTGAAATTATAAAAGCAGCAGCGATCGCTGACACTCATTTATGGCAGTTACTTGATCGCTTAAAAAATCTCGATGAATTAAAACGCTGTGCTGAAGAAGTTATTGTTCCAGCATTAAAAGTAAAAAAACAAGTTGTAGAAGAAGATGAGTTTGATCAAAACCAACGCTTAATTTTGAACTTTGGTCATACCATTGGCCATGCAATTGAAAAAAACGCGGGTTTTGATACGATCAGCCATGGCGAAAGCATCGCGATTGGTATGGTGAAAATAACAGAACATGCTGAAGAAATAGGACTAACTGCTAAAACAACTACTCGGAAGTTACAACAGATGCTCAGCAAATTTGATTTACCACTAACTTTTGCTGATTTTGATGCAGTACAGATTAAAGAGGCGATTATTCATGATAAGAAGGTACGAAATGATCAATTAAATATTATTTTACTAGAAAAAATAGGAGAAGCGAAAATTGTCCCTATTCGTCTAGATACTATTGCAGAATATTTATAAATACGACGAATAATCAAAAAGGAGAATTTGGAGAAAGAATCGAAAAACATTATTCAAGTTTGAAAAATTAGGTAAGAGAAATAACGATATGCTTACCACAAATAGAACAATAAAAAAATCTAGAAATAAGGGGATATGATTATGCGCTATATTACAGCAGGAGAGTCGCACGGACCAGAATTAACTGCAATTATCGAAGGGTTACCAGCAGGGGTGCCTCTATCCGTTGAGGATATCAATTATGAACTTGCTCGCAGACAAGTCGGTTATGGTCGTGGAGGGCGTATGTTAATTGAAACTGATCAAGTCCAGATTACATCAGGATTACGCCATGGGAAGACGCTAGGGTCTCCTTTAACTCTAGTGATTGAAAATAAAGATTGGAAGAACTGGCGTAAGGTGATGGGCATAGAAAGTGTGCCCGAAAAACAAAAAAAGATACGTCGTGTGTCACGTCCTCGTCCTGGACATGCGGATTTGGCCGGAGGAATGAAATATCATCAAGAAGATCTGCGTAATGTGCTAGAACGATCGTCAGCTCGCGAAACAGCCCTTCGTACAGCTGTTGGCGCAGTTGCCAAAAAACTATTGACTGAGCTCGGTATGGAAGTTGCTGGACACGTCCGTACGCTAGGAGGAATTGAAGCAAGTATACCAGAAGCAATCTCCATTAAAGAAATTAGAGAAAAAGCTGAAGCTTCTGATGTACGAGTGGTTGATACGACAATTGAACAACCTATTCGTGATTTGATTGATGAGACGAAGAAAAATGGAGACACTATCGGTGGTGTCGTAGAAGTTTTAGTAGGCGGTGTTCCAGCTGGCTTGGGTAGTTATGTCCAATGGGATAAAAAACTAGATGCCAAAATCGCTCAGGCAGTTGTTAGTATCAATGCCTTTAAAGGGGCAGAGTTTGGTGTAGGTTTTCAAGCTGGAAAACTTCACGGTTCTGAAGTAATGGATGAAATTATTTGGGACCAAGAGAATGGTTATACACGCCGTTCCAATAATTTAGGAGGATTTGAAGGCGGAATGACAAATGGCCAGCCTATTGTAGTACGTGGTGTGATGAAGCCTATTCCAACGCTATATAAACCATTACAAAGTGTAGACATTGATACAAAAGAACCTTACAAAGCAAGTGTAGAGCGTTCCGATAGTACTGCTGTGCCAGCAGCTAGTGTTGTTTGTGAAAATGTTGTTGCCACAGTAATTGCTCAAGAAGTGTTAGAGAAGTTTTCAAGTGATTCGTTTACTGAACTACAAGAAGCCGTGGCTAGTTATAAAACGTATTTAAAAAATTATTAGGGGATATCATTATGTCTAAACAAACCGTCATGATTATAGGGCTTGGTTTAATTGGCTCTTCTTTAGCTGTATGTATAAAAAAAGAACATCCGGAGGTATTTATCTACGGTTGGGATAAATCCAGTGAAACAAATCAAACAGCGATAGAAAACAAAGTCATTGATCAATATCCTAAAAATTTTGATAAAGCTGCGCAAAGTAGCGATGTCATTGTCCTTGCTGTGCCAGTAAATACCGCGCGATCTTACTTGAAAAAGTTGGCTACTCTATCTTTAAATAAAGAAACATTGATTACTGATACAAGCAGTACAAAACAAGAAATCGTCCGCATAGCGCATTATTATGACTTAAACTTTATAGGGGGGCATCCGATGGCAGGCTCTCATAAATCAGGGATTTTAGCCTGTGATGAAAATCTTTTCGAAAATGCTTATTATATTTTTACGCCTACAAAGACGGAAGAACAAAACCAGATTGAATACTTGAAAAAATTATTTGTGGGTACACGAGCGAAGTACGTCTTGTTAAATCCTAAAGAACATGATGAAATTACTGGGATTTTAAGTCATTTGCCTCACATCATAGTTTCTGGTTTAGTCAATTTAGCGGATAATTTTAACCAAAAACATCCAAGGGCTGAACAATTAGCAGCAGGCGGTTTTCGTGATATCACTCGTATTGCTTCTTCTAATCCTCAGATGTGGACAGATATTTTATTAAGTAATCGACATATCTTAATGCATATGCTTACTCAGTGGCAAAAGAAGATGTCTCAACTTTCATTTTGGCTAAAAAATGAAAACACTGAACAGATTTATCACTTTTTTGAAAAAGCGAAAGATTCACGTGATCAACTTCCGGCCGGTAAAAAAGGAACGATTCCAGCTTTTTATGATTTATTTGTAGATGTTCCCGATCGACCTGGAAGCATCGCTGAAATTACTAGTTTGCTAGCAAGTGTTGCCATTTCTTTGACAAATATTAAAATCTTAGAAACTCGAGAAGAGATTATCGGAGTTTTACAGTTAACATTCAAAAGTGAGAAGGACTTAATAGCGGCAAAAGAACATATTGAAAGCAAAACGGACTATCATTGTCGCTTGCAGTAGGAGGGAATTATGCGATTATTATCAACCGACGCTTTGCAAGGAAGTATTGATGTTCCAGCAGATAAATCAATTACTCATCGTAGTGTGATGTTTGGTGCTATTGCAAAAGGCCAAACCAAGATTAAAAATTTTTTACGAGCGCAGGACTGTCTGAATACACTACAAGCTTTAAAAGAATTGGGTGTACCCATTTACGACGACGGAAACACAATCACAGTGACTGGCGTAGGATTTAGCGGTTTAACTTCAGCTCGTCAAGCCATTAATGTGGGAAATTCAGGTACGACGATGCGTTTGCTCTTAGGCATACTTGCAGGAGCGACATTTGAAACGAAACTAATAGGAGACGCTTCATTAAATAAACGGCCGATGCAAAGAGTAATTTCTCCTCTAAAACAGATGGGAGCAACAATCATGGGAGAAAATCAGCAAGAATTTCCTCCACTAATCGTCAAAGGAAATAGTCATCTAACTCCTATTAAATACACTATGCCTGTTGCAAGTGCCCAGGTAAAGTCGGCTATCTTATTTGCGGCTTTGCAGGCTGAAGGGCAGACGAAGATTATTGAAAAAGAGCTTTCTCGCAATCACACAGAAGAAATGATTGCACAATTTGGCGGAAAGATCCACATAGATGGGAAGATAATCTCTTTGTATGGTCCGCAAATTTTAGAAGGACAAGATATTACGATTCCTGGCGATATTTCTTCTGCGGCTTTCTTTTTAGTCGCAGGAGCGATTGTACCTAATAGTGAGGTTATTTTAAGAAATGTCGGAATGAATCCTACACGCATAGGAATTATCGATGTCATGAAGCAGATGGGAGCCCATTTGCAAATAACAGATAAGGATCAGGTAAATCAGTCAGCAACATGCATTATAAAATCCTCTTCTTTAAAAGCAACGATAATTAAAGGAGCATTGATTCCTCGTTTGATTGATGAACTACCAATTATTGCTTTATTGGCCACGCAAGCTCAGGGAACGACTATTATCAAAGATGCCCAAGAATTAAAAGTGAAAGAAACAAACCGAATTGATGTAACAGCTTGGCAACTGCAAAAAATGGGAGCCAATATAAAAGCAACGGAAGATGGCTTAGTTATCCATGGGAAAACACCCTTACATGGAGCCAAAGTCTCTAGTCATGGTGACCATCGAATTGGAATGATGTTACAAATTGCAGCTCTTATCAGTGAGGATTCTGTGGAGTTAGAAAAACCTGAAGCCATTGCTATTTCATATCCCAATTTCTTCCAGGATGTTAAGCAATTAGTCAAAAGGAGAAGATGATGATGGAAAATATTATACTCATTGGTTTTATGGGAGCAGGAAAAACGACCATTGGACGACTCTTAGCTCAAAAACTCAATACCCAACAACACGATTTTGATGAAATTTTGGTAAGACAAATAGGGATGAGTATTGCAGATTACTTTGATGCTTACGGTAGCGAATCATTTTGTAAAATTGAAACGAGGGTTTTACAACAAAGCCTACAATTAACAGGTATAATTTCTACGGGAGGTGGTATTGTATTAAAAAAAGAAAATCGTTTGTATTTGCAAAATCGTTCGAATGTTGTCTATTTAAAAGCTGACTTAGATGAATTAGTTCATCGTGTTGTTTTAGATAAGCGAAACGTCCGCCCTTTGGCAACTTCCAAATCTCCTGACGAGATTCGTGAAGTTTATCTGCCACGATTGCCCTTATATGAAGAAAGTGCAAAATTTATTGTCGATACCACAAAAAGATTACCAGAAGAAATTGTCCTAGAAATCTTAGAAAAAGTAGAGGTAATATAGATGAAAGTTGGTTACTTAGGTCCTAAAAGTTCATTTACTTTTCAGGCAGCAAACGAGCTTTTTGAAGAAAATAAATTAATTCCTTTTGCGTCTATCCCATTAACAATTGAGCATCTCGAAAATAAAACTGTTGACTTTGCCGTCGTACCTATCGAAAACTCACTGGAAGGTTCAGTACATGCAACAGTAGATTATTTGTTTGATCAGCCTACAATTACAGTAAAAGAAGAAATTATTTTACCAATCCGTCAACAATTACTGGGAACAGAAGCTGTTAAACAACCACAAAAAATTCTTTCTCATCCGCAGGCTCTTGCCCAGACAAAACAATACCTAAAAAAATATTATCCGGAGGTTCCTTTAGAAGCTGTAAGTTCGACAACTTTTGCAGCTCAGTATTTGGCAGAACACCCCAAAGAGAAGGCTTTAGCGATCGCTTCTGAAAAAGCAGCAAAAGAATATCATTTAAAAATTCTAGCATCAGACATTCAAGATCATACGACAAACCAAACGCGTTTTTGGGTATTAAGTCTTGATAAGAAACAGCAAATAGCTAGCGATCTCGAAGATAAAAAAGTGACGCTTTTTATCATTTTGCCGGCTAACTTACCTGGCGCTCTTCACCAAGTATTGTCTGCTTTTGCCTGGCGTAAAATTGATCTGTCTAAAATTGAATCACGTCCTTTAAAAACCTATCTGGGGGAATATTTTTTTATTGTTGATATCGTATTGGACGAAAACAAAGCCTTAATTAAAAATGCGATTGCAGAAATTGAAGCGTTACATGCCAAAGTACAATGGGTGGGAACGTATCCGATAAATAAATTTACTTAAAAACAATGCCCTTGGTGTTGTTTTTTTGTTAAAATGTTTTTAAAACATCTAATTCTTTTATTTTTCTTTATTATGTAATATTGTATGCTAATAATGAATAACGGTTTGGAGGAAAACAAATGAGCCGGATGGATAGGTACAAAAACGAAGAGGAAAAAGCACGTCAAGCTTCTAAAAAGGGTTCAAACGGCAATATTTTTGCCCGTAGACGTATCCCATCGCAGGATGAAAATGCTGATTATACCGATGATTATGAAAATAATAATTCTGCTCCTGCAAGCGGAAAACCGCCTAAAAAGAAAGTCAAGAAGCAGCGTAAGAAGAAACATCGTTTTTTACGTTTTATTCTTACACTATTGATTTTGCTTATTGCTTATTCAGGCATTTCTTTTTATTTGGGAGAAAAAGCTGGCGAAAGTGAAAATAGCGACCTTCCAGAAACAGAAACGTTTAATGGATTCACGGATTCTGATGGAGCAAATAATATTTTACTAATTGGTAACGATAGCCGCGGCGAAGACAATGCTCGTGCAGATACGATTATGGTTTTACAATTAGATGGACCTGCTAAAAAACCTAAGTTGCTTTCCTTTATGCGGGACACTTATGTAGACATACCGGGTGTAGGTGAAAATAAAATTAATGCTTCTTACGCTTACGGCGGGGCCGATCTGGTACGTCAAACGTTATCACAAAACTTTGGGGTTGACTGTAAATATTATATGACACTGAATTTTGAAACTTTTGAAAAAGTGATAGATACATTATTTTCTAATGGTGTTGATATTGATGCGGAAAAAAATATGAGTAAAAATTTGGAAGTCCCAATCAAAAAAGGACCACAAAAAATGAATGGTCTAGAACTATTACAGTATGCTCGTTTTCGTATGGATGAAGAGGGAGACTTTGGCCGTGTACGCCGCCAGCAACAAGTAATTTCTGCAGTTTTTAGTGAACTTAAAAACCCGATTGCTTTGTTAAAATTACCTTATGCTGCAGGAAAAGTTATAGGGTATTCGGCAAACGATATACCGATGAGTTTTTTAGCAAAGAATAGTTTTTCGCTTATTAAAGGTGCTTCAGGCGTTGATCGTCTAAGTGTTCCTGCCAAAGACACTTGGAGTTATGGGCAAAGTTATGATGGAAGCAGTGTTTTATGGATTGATCAACCAGCAAATCAACAAGCCATTCAAAACTTTCTGGCAAAATAATAACAAGTGCTTCCAAATGAATAGTTGTTTATGCTATGATAAATGACGAAGTATGAAAAATGCTTGAAACGAGGATAAAGAATGAAATTAGCAATTGTCACTGATAGTACGGCTTTTTTGCCTGATAGGGTGAAAAACCACCAAGATTTATTTGTCATACCTATTCCTGTTATTTTAGATGGGAAAGTTTACAATGAAGGGGTTGATATTAAAGCCGATGAATACTATAAATTATTGAAAAAAAGCAAAGAATTTCCAACAACTTCTCAACCAACTTTTGGAGAAACATTGGATTTATATAAACAATTAAAAGAAAAAGGATACGATACTATTATAAGTATTCATTTGTCTTCTGGTATTTCTGGCTATGTCACAAATCTGAACAGCATAAAAGATAGTTTAGAAGGAGTAAAGATCATTCCTTACGATTCGAAGATTACTAGTATGCCAATGGGGCATATGGTAGAATCAGCTTTAGATATGTGGGATGCCGGCAAGACATTAAACGAGATTTTAGAACATTTGGACATCATTCGATCCAATACTTATGCTTACTTGATCGTTGACGACCTAAATAATTTGGTCCGTGGCGGACGTTTAACAAATGGAGCTGCTTTGATCGGGGGGTTATTAAAAATTAAACCAGTACTAATGTTTGAAAATGGCAAGATTGTTTTATTTGAAAAAATACGTTCGATCAAAAAAGCACTACGGCGTTCAGAAGAGGTTATTGGAGAACGCAAAAGTGAAATTAGCCAACCGGTAAAATTATACGTTATTCATGGAAATAACTTAGAACTAGCAAAAAAAGAAAAAGCACGCTTAGAGAAAGCTTATTCAGGTATTACAGTAGAAATCGGTCACTTTGGACCAGTGATTGGCACTCATTTAGGAGAAAAAGCGATTGGCTTTGCCATTTGCGCGGAATAAAGTAAGAGCTCTTATTTTGATTATTAACCATATTATAATTATGTAAACTAAATAACTAATATAAGAAATGCACCAAAGTTACTTTTAAAAACTTCGATGCATTTCTTTTTGTTTATTCATCTTTAAATAATAAAACTTTGTCTTCCGGGAAGGTAGGGAATTTGTTCATCGGAACTTTCCAATTTTGCTCAGGCACAGAAAATTTGTAATTATTTACTAAATTATCACTGAATACACGTAAAGTATGCAAAGTAATCCATTCACCAGCACAACGATGCATTTCACGAAAATCTCCGCCACCTTGAGCAATCATTTCGTACTCTTCATCGTATGAAATTTGTTTTGTACGACCTACATAACGATCAATGACAAATGAATCAGGATTTTCCAGTGACCGAGCGTCATGATTTGTTCCATAAAGATCTAATACGACCCAGCTTCCTTCAGGAACTAAATAGCCATCAATGTTAACGTCTCTTTTACTAATGGCAGGAACCATTGGGAAAAATGGATAGTAACGTCGCATTTCTTGAATAAAAGAGTCTTGTAAGTGTTCAAAGTTTTGTTTTAATTTTTTATAAACATTATTTGGTCCAAACAGTGCATCGCCCATTAAATCTACCCATACAGTAATTGCGACAGTTGGACGAATGATATTTAAAAAGTCAACGGCAGCAATGTTAAGAGGGAGTCGGTTACCATTAATGTCGGTTGCTTCAGCAAAGGCGTATAGGGCTACATTTTCTTTTCCTGGAACAGGATTATTCCTTGCCTCTTTCAGTAATTCTTGTGCCCATTTTTCAGCTTTTTTCCGTCCTTCTAAGCCTTCCAAATGATCGCTTACTGAATTTACCGTACCTTCAAACATGCTTACTTGCGTATCGGCTAGTTTATCGATTTCTTTTGCAGAATAATTTCCTAGGTTAACACCGGCCCACTTACAAATTGCTTTAAAAAGTACATTCTTTGTCAAATGATACAATTCAAATTGACCTGTTTGTGCGTCTAATTCTTGTGTTAAAGTCTCTTCTAGAATTTTTCGGTAATCTTCCATTCGATCAGGGGTCATTAAGTCCATGAATATACTTTTGCGTTTATAATGTTCATCTCCATCTAATGTCTGTACACCGCCTTCGCCTTGTAAAGTTTTCAAAATAGGAGTGGGCATAGCTTTCTCACGCTTAAAGTTTTTGGCATCATAAAATTTTTTTGCAGCTTCTTGTCCATAAATAGCAATAATTTCCTGGTTTAGAAGGGAGGCTTTTACAACAGGAGCGTTTACTTCACTACGCAACTTTCCTAAAACTTCATAGCCTGTATTATAGAGGTCCTTTAAGTCACTTATTTTTACTTTTGTTTCGGGAATTTCTTTGAAAGCCATTTTCAATATTCCTCCTTATATTATCAAGTGGTTACAATTTTATTCTAACGTACTTTAAAAATAGAAACAAACATTTGTCATTTTATTAAAAGCTTTTCTTTTTATGAATTTTCGCTATAATTTAGATTAAGAGGGGAGTGGAAGCAGTGCTATTTTTTTTAGTAAACGCCATTTTATTTTTTGCTTTAGGGCTGATTGTTTTTTATACAGAGAAAATCCGCTCCTTAACACAAAATGACTACCATCCTTTACAGCAAATTTTAAAAAAATACCCAGAATTATATCAATCTTTTAAAGAAATAAAAACAGAAAACGCAGCATTTTTAGTACCTGGCTTATTAAAAGCACAAACCTTAGAAAAGGAAACGAAAAATTTAGATGACTGCCATGATATGACGCCTCAAGGCTTGGCCATCACTGAAGATTATTTATTTATTTCGGCGTATTGTTCTAGCCATGAACATCTTTCTGTCATTTTTATGCTGGATAAAAAGAAAGAAAAATATATAAAAACGATTATTTTAAAAGACCGTACACATGCTGGAGGGTTAGTTTATGATGAAGATAACCAATGTTTATGGGTTTGTGCAGCTGCAAAAGGACACGGTCGAGTTGCTGCGATTACTATGGAAGACATCTTAAATTACCAAATAACAGCAAAACCAAAACCTATTAATTATGCGCAATATGTTGATTTTCCTTCGATATATCAAGCTTCATACATCACAATGAACGAAGAAGCATTACTAGTAGGGACTTTTGTTAAAAATAAAAATGGAGTAGTAGCAAAAGCATCGTTAGAAAAAGATGTTGACGATACGGCATTTTATTTAGTTGAAAATAAAGAAATAACTGTCCCTAAAAGGACCCAAGGGTTGGTTTTTTACAAAAATTATTGCTTGGTGTCACAGTCATTTGGGCCCGTAAATTCCAAAATTTATGTGTTTTCAAGCGAGCAGTTTTATGCTGATACATTAAACAAGAAAAATGCTCTAACAGTGATTAAAGCACCTCCTTATCTTGAACAATTAGCTGTTTTTGATGACTATTTATATACGCTTTTTGAAAGCGGTGCGGCAAGCTACCGGGAAAAAACAGCAAAATTTCTCATGGAAGTCGTTGTATTTTATTTACCTACGTTACTAAATCTAGAGGAAGATGATGAATGAAATGATAGGAAGGTAAAATAACAATAAATATTTTTATGTGCCTATATTATTGTATAAGATAAAAATAAAGTTATTTAAAATGATAAAATCACAATAAAGATTATAATAGCGAATCAATGTTTGTTTAGAGATTAACATTGGTTAGAAGTCTACTAAATGAATGGACAGTCAGCGGTTATAGTTGATATAAACAATAAAATGATAAGTTTTTCTGAGGTAAACAATTAGGATGATTTATAATTTAAAACTTTTATTTTGTTTATAAGCATTACTAGAATATAATAATGAGAAACAGCAAGTCCGAATGGTTAATAATTTAAAGAAGAATCATCAATCAAAAATATGTTAAATTATGAGAGGATGTTAAGGAGTAACTTGATTGAGTGTAACGTAAATTAATCATATATAACTTTGTATAATATATATTATGTAAACTAGAATATAAAATTTCTAGTTTACTTAGTATAAAACATATTTATTGTCCCTTTTCTTAAACTTATATTTGTTATTCATCGATTTTTTTCCTTCCTCTAGGTAAATAATCATAAATTGCTTCTCGTAATGTTTCATATCTTAGTTGCGTGTAATAATTTGTTGAGCTTACGCTTTTATGACCAAGTAATACTTTAAGATATAGAATATCCATCTTCTGGTTTATTAAATAAGCAATCATACTTCTTCTTAATTTCAATGGACTAATCTTGATTTGATAATGCTCACTGATTTCACGAAATAATTTAGTAACATGATAAAAAGTAACCTTTGCGCCTTTGTTTGTAATTAATAGATGATCATGTTTTTGTTTAAATTTTTTCATTCTAGTTTTCCGAAAATAAAAATAATTATCGTATTGCTCGTATAAATAGTTATTTCCAATAAGAAAACGGTTATCTTTTGGAACGTAAAAATAAATACTTTCATTTTCTAACTCTATTTTATCTGCTTTTAAACTAAGGATTTCATTTGTTTTTGCTACAGTTGCAATAAACATGTTTAATAAATAACGATCAGGAAACGTAAGATTTTTGTCATCATCTATTTCAGTAAGAAAAGCTAATAATTCCTCTTTGTATAAAATATCATTCGAAGGTTGATGATGGTAATGAATATCTGTATAAGCAAAAGGATTTTCTTTTATGATATTCCGATATACATAAAAATCTAAAAAATTAGAAATGATATTTGTTTTACTATAAACTGTACTTTTGCTATTTTTAAGCCACATGGATTCTAAATAATTATATTGTTCTTTCTTTGGTACGATCATGTCTTCTTTTAAGGATAGATAAGAATTGAATTCAAACAATATTCTTTTTGTTGATTCAATCGTTGCTTTAGAAAGCTTTCTTTTTCGTTGATTCATTAAATAATAATTAATAAGTGTAGAATTTTTCATTTTGAACTTTCATTACCTGAATCGGTTTCTCGTTTGAAGTCGGTTAGGTCTATTTCAAATGGCAGTCCTTTATGTAGTACAACTTGGCTGTAAAAAACTGTTAATGCCGTAGAACGATCTAAACCTAAGTCTGTTAAGATTTTTTCCGCTTGAGCAATTAACGCTTCATCCTCTTTATTGATTGGTATTTTAATTATTTCTTTCATAATTATTGCCTCCCCTCCACCCTCATTAAAAAATATAAACTAACCTTCTAAAATATCTTTAAACATTTCATCTAAATTGCGTCAGCTAAATCTTCAGTAAAAATATTTTGTGCTTCATCGGCTAACTTTTTATCAACTCTTACAATCCCCTCCCCTTATTCAACAAAAAAGTTATTTCGTTAAATCGACCTTTTCTCCGATAAAATAGATAATGATGCCACCCACCGTCATTGAAAGCAATTCACCAATGCCGATAATTAACCAATTATAAAAGAACGGTAAATCATACAAAAACGTTAATTGTCCAGCAACTGTAAACATTGAAAGTGCAAAGACAATCGCAGTAATGACCATTTTGTATTTCATATTTTGAAGATATTTTGTTAATTGATGGTTAACAACCAATATTAAAAACGTGCTTACACTTCCAACGACAACATCTAATAAGCCATTCGGTGAGGAGAGATTGGCGATAGCAACACCCAATGTAATTGCCCAAATGTACTGTTTATTGTACAATGCTAAAAAATTGAACATCTCAGATAACCGAATTTGCACTGCACCAAAACTAATGACAGATAATACAACTGTTACGACTACGTATAAACTTGTTACCAATGCCATTTTGGCTACTTCTTGTGTTGTCCAGTGAGTAACTGAATGTGCTTTTTCTTTATTCATTTCTTCTTCTCCTTTGCAAGGGTTTGCCCTTGGTAATAACTGCGACCAAAGGATTGAAGTGTCGCAGTGTGGAAAACCACTAGTTCCATGATAACGAAAAAGGCTCAATTTGCAAGCTATTTTTATTTTAACAACCAACCACCATCGACTGGCAGAATCGTTCCCTGCATATAACTAGAGCTTTCACTGGCTAAAAATAATGTCACTGAAGCAACTTCTTCAGGTTGTGCCCAACGTTTAGCAGGCGTTTCGTCAGCTACCCATTGGGCCATCGTACCATCGCCTTTAAAATCTGCAGCATTCATTGGCGTTTGAATTGCTCCTGGCGCAATGCCATTGATATGAAGTCCTTTTTCTGCATAATCTAACGCTAATTGTTTCGTAAAGCCAGCAATTGCATGTTTAGCTGAAGTATAGGCGATACCGCCGCCCCCAGCAACAAAACTTGCCACTGATGCCATGTTAATAATTGTTCCAGAGGGTTTTTTTATCATCTGTGGAATGATTTCTTTAGTTATGACAAACATACTCGTTAAATTAGTTGCTAGCACTTTTTGCCACAAGTTGATATCAGTTTCTTCAATTGTTTGATAGGCATCTAAAATTCCAGCAGTATTCAATAAAATCTCAATATCGCCAAAGTGCTGCTGACAAACTAAAACCGCTTTTTGACAAATATTTACTTGGGTTAGGTCTCCAGAAAACGATTGAAAATGCGAGTCGTCGCTCAGCTTACCAAAGTCCGTCTGAACATCCACACCAAATACGAAACTACCGGCTTCTAAAAATTTGGTCGCCTGTGCATAACCAATTCCTGAAGCAGCACCTGTAATAAAAACAACTTTACCCTGAAACTCACTCATGCTTTCACAACTTTCCAATCCTCAGCTAAAAGATCGCAAACAGTTGGTGCAAAGCTTGAAAAACCCTCATCAGCTGTTTTAATCAAAAAATAAGGAGTCACTGGACAACCATCGTATTCTTCTTCTGAAACCAGAGTCACATATAATTCAAAACCACTCTAACCCTCGCGAATAATTTTTTCTCCTTGTTTTAATTTTGGTAAAATTTCCTCAAATGACATTGTTATTCCTCCATTTTTTCTAGTTGTAACATAAAACGAGCTAAAAACCCCTCCATCCTAACAAATTGTATGTGTCTAATATATACACATTGGTAGTACAATGGTGTATAATAGAATTATCAATAAAGGAGAGATCAAAGTGAGTGATAAAAATCGTAATGATAGCCGTTTAAGCATTCGTATTGACGGTGAATTAAAAAAACAAGCTAAAGAAGTTTACAGTGAGCTAGGTATGGACTTAACAACCGCTGTCACCATTTTCCTTAAACAGTCTGTAAGGGAAAATAGCATACCTTTCCAACCTCATTTAGAAAATCCTGGTAATATTCAAGCTAGACTGGAAGCAAATTCAGACAATCTTGAAACTTTCGATACAGTAAAAGAACTTATGGAGAGTTTAAATGCTGAAGATTAGGTACATGCCACTTTTTAAAAGAGATTATAAAAAGATACTAAAAAACATTATAATCCAAAAAAATTTGAACGGGTTATAGAATTGCTAGTTCACAGACGCCAAAGTGAACTTACTAGAATTTACAAGGACCACGCGCTGACAGGAAATTGGCAAGGCTTCCGTGAACTGCATATTGAAAAAGATTGACTGCTCATTTATAGGATTGACAGCGATAAACTTTCCCTTACTCTCACCCGCACCGGCAAACATGATGAATTATTATAACAAAGTAGTTAATGAACATTAATTCATTGTCTACTTTGTTTTTCTTTTTTGTTCCTTTGTCAATCATTCTCAATCTTTTGCTACATCTATCCACTCTTTAGCAGATGAATATTTTTCTAATTCGTTAGGCGTTAACTCTACTGCGCTTTGACTATCACCCGCTGCGGGATAAATCCAGTCAAAATTTTCTAGTGATCTGTCTAGATATACATCTACATCAGTATTGATCGCAAAAGGACAGACGCCTCCGGGTGAATGTCCAATAGCTTCCTCAACGGAATCTTTTGGAATCATTTTCGCCCTTTTTCCAAAAAAAGATTTATATTTTTTATTATCAACTCTAGCATCTCCTGCCATCACGATAAGAATATTTTTACTTTTGTCCAATGAAAAGGACATTGTTTTAGCGATTTTTTCAGGCTTGCAACCTAATGTTTGGGCGGCTTGTTCCACTGTAGCACTAGATCCATTCAAAACTTTCACGCGATTTTCCATTCCTAGTGTTGCAAAATAACTTTTTACACGCTCTAAAGACATAAAACATTCCTACCTTTCATCATCTTATCCTATTTTATCAAAGTAAATTAGGTGCAAAAGTACTAATTAACACCGTAATCAAAATGATCAATACAGTGGTTAACAATATAAAAAAAGTACTAACGCCCTCAAAATATGCTTTATTTTCAAAAGAAATTGCTTTAAAACTACGTTCATTACTAAAGTAATAAACAACTGGAATGATAACGAATAGGATAAATAATATTTCTATCAAATTTATCCAATGAAATGGTTGAAAAAGAAAATAAATCATTATTAGAAATGCACTTGTCCAAAAAACTTGTTTAAAAGAGACCTCTTTTCTTTTTCGAAACACTAAATCCACTCCTCTACTTACTACTGATAAAAACAACTTAGTGATAACGTTACAATAAAACGAACTGCAATTCAATTGAAAATTCACAAAAAATAAGCAAGAAAGCTGAAATACTTTCTTACTTATTTTTTGTTACTTCCTAGCTAGTCACTGTATTTTGCTTTCGACCCGCTAGAAATTCTTTTAAATTGCTAACGACAATATCTAATAATCGCTCTCTTGTTTCCTTTGGAGCCCAAGCTATATGTGGTGTAACGTAACAATTTTTAGCCGTTAATAAAGGACTATCTTCATTGATTGGTTCATGTTGTGCTACGTCCATGGCTGCTGCAGTAAGTTGTTCGTTGTTCAACGCCTCAGCAAGGTCTGCTTCATTGATCAAACCACCACGCGCAGTATTAATCAAAATCGCGGTATTCTTCATTTTTTGTAGTGAAGAACGGTTAACCAACTCTTTTGTATCAGGAGTTTGTGGTACATGTAAGCTAACGACATCAGACTGGATTAACAGTTCATCTAGGCTAACTTGTTGTAACCATTCATATTTACTATTTTTAGGACGATGGTTATAAAAGATAACCTTCATTCCAAACGCATGACCAATTTCAGCAACTTTTTGTGCAATTCGTCCAAATCCAACCAATCCCAGTGTCTTTCCTTGTAGTTCTGTCAGAGGTGCAGCAAAGAAGCTAAAGTCAGGATTGCTCGACCATTGTCCTTGGTGTACCAGATGATTGTGTAAACCGACTTGACTCGTGATTTCCAACAATAAAGCGAAGGTGAATTGAGCTACCGCCTCTGTTCCATATGACGGAACGTTAGTTACTATAATCCCAGCTTTAGCTGCCACATCAATATCGATAATATTATAACCCGTAGCTAAAACACCTATATATTCTAAATTAGGAGCAGCGTTAAGAACCTCTTCATCCAAAGGTGTCTTATTCGTCAAAACGATTCGTGCGTCACCGATTCGTTGTAAGATTTCTTTTTTATCAGTAAATGACGTCCTATCATAGATCTCGCATTCTCCAATTTCTTTTAGTGGTCTCCAATCAATATCACCAGGATTTAAAGAGTAGCCGTCTAAAACGACAATTTTCATTTATTATACCTCCCAAATGGAAAATTTAACTTTCACATTCTCTCTATTGTTTATTTAATTTGTGTGTTTCTTGTTTCATCATAATAGGGTTTTAGGTAATCAAAACCTGATAAGATTTGTTTTACTAGGTCTTCTAATTTTTGATATCGCTGAATGTCTGGAATGTCATATTTTACCAGAATTTTTCTCACTTCGCCCTCTTCGATTTTTTGGGGCAAATTTTGAATGATTGAATCTCCTGCAAAGGCATCTGTTTCTGGAGTTTTCCCCCGTATAGCAAAGTAAACTGGATTTTTTAATGGTACATTTAAGACTTTATTTTGTAATTTAGGAGACACTTTTGTTGCATATCTTTCAATAAAACTGAGTTCAGTTGAAAGACCTACAGTTTCACTTTCACTATCATAGAATAAGCGAATGGCAAATGTTGGCTCATATAGTTCAGTTTCTTCTGAAAAGAAATAGCAGAAAAAAAGCGGTGTTGCCTTTTGTGCTTGGTTCATCCAGCTGCTAACTTTCTGGGCTTTCACATTTTCAAATTGATCTTCAACGAGTTTAATTATTTGCTGAAAGACTACTCGAGCTTGCTGACCAGTTTTTTTAAACGTCTCCATTTCAAGTTTTCTATCTCCTGCTTTGTCTGGAGCAATATATTGTTGGTTATTGTAATCCATATATCGCTTTAAAGTGTCAAAGTCTAGCATATACATGAAACACCTCTCTATTTTGTAAGATAATCTAAAAAATTAGGTCTTTTAAAATCATGTCTATAATTTGTTGTTGATTCATCTCTGCAGTAATCATTTTCTCATTTGGAAAATGTAAAAAATCTTTGTCTATCCACCATTTTTTTAATTCATTCACTCCGTATTCTTGGGCCTTTTCTTTAGTATTGTGGCGTTTTAGTGTTTCTTCAAAAGGAAGGTCAAAATAATAAGGATAAATAGATTGAAACTCACTTGCTAATTCAATGAACATCTCGCGATAAATGGCTGAAGGAGTAATTCCTTCTACTACAATATAATCACAAAATCTTTTTCCGTATATCGCATTCATTTTTATAAAATGAATAGCTAAGTTATTCGGACGATCTTTTACTCCTAACATTTCTCTACGAATTAAATCCTGAGAAATTACCAGCAGACTTCCAGCTTTAAATTCTTTTTGCAAATCGTGAGCGATCGTTGTTTTTCCAGAGCCCGAATTCCCTCTTAAAATAATTAAGGTCGACATTATAGAAACTCCTTTTTTACTTGTAAAAAACGTTAAACCAAAATTT
>NZ_BCPY01000001.1 GCF_001544195.1 Tetragenococcus solitarius NBRC 100494 | reverse complement strand
GATGGGATCGAAAAAATCCGGATCAGGAAATCGAAGAAGAAATGATTACTATTCGTAAGAAACACAAAGATTACGGTTGTTTGCGAATGACCCAAGAGCTTAAAAATCGTGGCTTCCATGTCAATAAAAAGAAAGTACAACGCTTGATTCGAAAGTTGGGACTTGAAGTCCGATCTTATACCCGAAAATCTCGACGTTATCGTTCTTATAGAGGAGAAGTTGGCACAATTGCGAAGAATCGAATCCACCGTCGCTTTTGCACAAGTATTTGTCATCAAAAAATTACAACAGACACAACAGAATTCAAGTATTTTGCCTTAGATACCAACGGTGTGATCCGTCAAAGAAAGTTGTATTTGGATCCGTTTATGGATTTGTATAACAGCGAGATCCTTTCTTACCGTATTTCAGAAAGGCCCAATGCCTTGGCAATCATGGAAGGGTTGGAAGAAGCTATCCAAATGACAGAGGACTGTCTTTATCGTCGGACATTCCACTCTGATCAAGGATGGGCTTATCAAATGAAAGCTTATGGAAACAAGCTAAAAAAACACAAGATCTTTCAGAGTATGTCCCGAAAAGGCAACTGCTTAGATAACTCCCCTATGGAAAATTTCTTTAGTCTTTTGAAACAAGAGATTTTTCATGGAGAAGTTTATAACAGCTTTGACGAACTAAAATCGGCCATTGAAGATTATATCTATTATTACAACAATAAACGAATGAAAAGAAAGTTGAACTACCAAAGTCCAGTTGAATTTCGACAAGCGGCTTCAGTAGTTGCTTAACAAGCAATTTTACTACATGAAAAAAGGAGTGGATTTCTCCACTCCATAAAAGTCTAACTTTTGGGGGTCACTACATGGACCATCTTTCTTTTTTTAATAGCCGGAAGTAAGAGAAACTTCATTTTCTATGATTTTTCCTTCTTTAATAAAGCTAGAAAGATTATTTAAAAATATTTTCATAAATTTTTTTTGAAAATGCGGGGTAAAGCCAGAAATATGTGGCGTGATTAGGATATTTTCAAGCTGCCACAGAGGATGATCTGCTGGTAGCGGCTCTTGTTCAAAAACGTCAATGGCTGCAAAAGCAATCTCATGCTCTTGGAGTGCCTGATACAAATCTGTAGTAGATACACTAGGTCCTCTACCGACGTTAATAAAGGTGGCTGTTGTTTTCATGTTTTTGAAAAATTCAGTATTATATAAGTGGTAAGTATCTTCTGTTAAAGGCAGAATATTGATGACAACATCTGCTTTACTTGCTTGTTTATCTAATTCGCTCAAAGAATAAGTTTCTTTAAAGTGCTCGATTTCACGACCATTTGTATTAATTCCGATAGGCTTGGAATTGAAGAAATCTAAATAGCTTGCCAATCGTTGACCAATTTTTCCTGTACCGACAATTAAAACGCGAAGGTCCTGCATGAATGCGTAATCATCGCCGTTTACTTCCCACTTGGCATGACGCTGATTTTGTATAGCAGAAAAAAGTCCACGATTTTGCATAAATAAAATCGCTAATAAGTGATCGGCGATTGCTTGTGCATGTACACCACTTGAATTGGAAAGTTTTACGTTATAATTTGCAAATTCATCCAAAGGCAGGTAATCGACACCAGCTGAAATTGATTGAACCCATTTTAAGGGTGTTCCTTCATATAATAATTTGTCTTTCCAGTGTTTCTTCCAACCAATTGTTATTTCAACATTTTGCCAATTAGCATCGTTTACTAGCTCATCCTCAAGTACGAAACGATAATCGCTGTCAATTTCGGCTATCTTTTCATCGAATTCTTTACGGAACGGCCGATCAGATAAAATATATTTGCTCATATTATCTACTCCTTTACCATTTAGTATACAATAATTAAAAGAAAAAGACATTTCCAAAATTTTGGAAATATCTTTGGACTACTCTATTTTTTTCGTATTTCTAATTGCCTGCGTGAAGATAAAGAAGGATAAAATAGCAATAAACGTCGTGCTGTCAAAGCTTGTAGAAAAGCTATTAATGACTGCTCCTATAACTACTGGAAGTGTCGCGCTTGCAATCATAATTTTCAAGTTATCAAAAAATCGATTTTTAGTTCGCCGAATTCGACTATATAGATTGCCGATGATTGTGGTAATCAGTAAAGTGACAATCAGATTGATAAAAGAAGGATAAGTGGCAATAAGTAAGACTAGAAAAGGGACCCACCATGGAACTTTACTTTGGTTTAATTCGTTGCGTATTTCTTTTCCTGTTAAGTCCTGCAGCTCTTCTTCTTCATAAGAAAATTCAAATTGATTATCGCCAAAGATAGCTTCAGTTGCTTCATTTGATGGAAGACTTAAAACAGCTTCTTCTTGTAATAAACCTACGCTTAGAAAATTTCCCACCATATCAGATGAGATATCTTCTGGTGTGCGTTGACCTTCAGGATCAAAGGTGAAAATTACTGTATTTGTTTGATAGATAAATCCTTTTTGTTTTTCTGTCTGTATTTTCCCATCTTCAATAGTAAAGTCAGGAATTTGTTTAGCGATTTCTTGACCATCAGATTGAATATCTGTAAAAACATGCCGGACTTGAAGCGTGATAGGTATGGCAGCAACCAGGCTTAGTAACAGTAAATAGACAATCATTTTACCAAAACCCACATTTTTAGCAAATTTTAATTTGTTAAAGTGTAAAACTGAATTTTTTGCTAGTTGAAGCAAAGTCATATAAGAACCTTCTTAATTTTATTTTTTACATACTTAATATTCTATCTAACAAAATCTGAGAAAACAAGGAAAAATACTAACTAAATGACAAAACAATCAATATTGGGCTGTGACATAAGTAAAGACAAGACAAAAATACTCGAGTTCTATTTGATAAGATTTACTAATTGTCGTGAATTTGCGACGAGTAATCGTAGGAGCGATCTCTCTTATAGTTCCGATATTTTATTATTAAAGGAGCTTATGTCACAACCCCAACAGTAAAATAAATGAATATATAAAAATTTTTCTATAAAAAAGGGTTTTTATTGTATTTCAAAATGAAAAAGTATATCCTATCTTAGAATATATCAATAATAAAAAAACGTTGCGAGGTGGCGGATTGAAACAGTTCATAAAAAAAATAAGAGAAGATACGAAATTACAAGAGATCATTAGCTATTTGTTTTTTGGCGGTATGACAACTTTGGTCAATTTTGTTGTCTTTTTTATCGCTAGAAACTTATTTGGTTGGAACCTTGTTATATCTAATACTCTTTCATGGATATTTTCTGTATTATTCGCTTTTGCGACTAATAAAAAATGGGTATTCAAATCAAAAACTACTGATTTGACACAAACTTTGGCTGAATTAGGGAAATTTTTCTTTTATCGAATCGTTTCTTTTGGCATCGATATGGGATGTATGTTGTTTTTTATCGATGGCTTGAATATGGGTGACTTTTGGGCAAAATTTATTACTCAGGTTATTATTGTGATTGCCAATTATGTGTTTAGTAAGTTTCTGATTTTTACCAAAAAAAATAGCTAATTTGTAAGGAGTAAGTATTCATGCAACATTTTCGTCAATCTAAAAATTGGCTGGAGGAAAAGGGATGGTGGGAATTTATTGCTTACCTCTTTTTTGGTCAATGGGCGACAATTGTTAATATTGCCATACATTTTTTATGTATGGGATTTTTTCATGTTCATTATATGACAGCCACCATTATTTCTTGGTTTTTAGCGAATGTGTTTTCTTTTATAACAAATAAGCGATGGGTGTTTCATTCTAAGTCGGCGAGTCGATTGGCTTATTGGTCGGAATTTTTACGCTTTATGTTATTTCGTTTAATAGCGCTTGGAATTGATATGGCCTTAATGTATGTATTAAGAGAATGGGTGCAGTTTGGAGATGGCCTAGCAAAAATCATAACACAAATTTTGGTGGGGATTGCCAATTATCTATTTAGTAAATTTTTAGTTTTTAAAAGACTTCCCTAGAAAAGAAAAAAGCATTTGCTTTGAATAAAATCGCTTTCTTTGATACCCTTAACTTGTAATAAATAAGTATTTGGGAGGAATGACAAAATGACTTATGTTTTACCAGCATTACCTTATGATTATGACGCTTTAGAACCTTATTTTGACGAAGAGACCATGCATTTGCATCATGATAAACACCATAACACTTATGTGACGAACTTAAATGCAGCGATTGAAAAACATCCTGAATTAGGCGAAAAATCAGTGGAAGACCTAATGGCAGATCTTGATAGTGTCCCTGAAGATATTTTTACAGCAGTACGTAATAACGGCGGTGGACATGTAAATCATTCTTTCTTCTGGAAGATTTTATCTCCAGATGGAGGCGGTGAACCAACCGGTGCATTAAAAGATGCGATTGATCAAGAATTTGGCAGTTTTGATGCTTTTAAAGATGAATTTAAGGCAGCTGCCACCGGTCGTTTTGGTTCTGGCTGGGCTTGGTTAGTTTTAGATAACGGCAAATTAAAAATTACTTCGACGCCAAACCAAGATTCTCCATTGACAGATGGACAAATTCCTATTATTGGCTTAGATGTATGGGAACATGCTTACTATTTGAAATATAAAAATGTAAGACCTGATTACATCGCAGCTTTCTGGCATATTGTGAATTGGGACCAAGCAAATAAAAATTACGAAGCAGCCAAGTAAATTTTGCAGCTTACAATAAAGAACCAATCTACCTCTCGTTTAAAGCGAGAGGTTTTATACACTACAAAGCTTTTATAAAGGAGACTGTTGTCTTGGAGAAACAAAAAATTACAACTCAAGAGCAGTTAGATGATTTTTATCCAGCTTTAGAAGAAATCTGGCAGGAAGTATTCACTCCCATTATCGGCAGTGAGCAAGTAGAATATATGTTAGAAAATTATCAAAGTAAAGAAATCATTATGCAGGAAATTCATGCAGGGGTAAATTATTACGCATTAATATTAAATAATAAATATGTTGGCTACATTGCTTATGAAATATCGTCAGATTCACTGTATTTGAGCAAAATTTATATTATTAATGAATACCGCGGCCAAGGATTTATGCGAGAAATATTTAATTGGTTTGATGAACTGGCCCAAGAATATGGACTTAAACAACGTTTGCGGGTAAATCAGGGAAATACAAGAGCGATTAGAGTATACCAACATTTAGGCTTTAAATTATTACAAGAAGCTATTTCAGACATTGGTCAAGGCTTTCAAATGGTGGATTACGTCTTTGAGAAAGAATGAAATATGAAGCTTTTTCTAACATTTCTGAAGTAATGTTGCTATTTTTTTATTTTTTTGGTATCTTCAATGTATTAAAAACAAAAGAGGTTGTTATCATATGAAAAGAGTAATTACATACGGTACGTTTGACTTATTGCACTATGGACACATTAATTTGTTACGTCGTGCAAAAGAACAAGGAGATTATCTCATCGTTGCTTTATCGACGGATGAATTTAATTGGAAAGAAAAGCAAAAAAAATGCTATTTTGATTATGCCAAACGTAAACAGTTGCTTGAAGCAATTCGTTATGTAGACTTAGTTATCCCAGAAGAAGGTTGGGGACAAAAGGTAAAAGACATTCCAGAATATCACATTGATACATTCGTGATGGGAGATGACTGGGCGGGCGAATTCGACTTTATAGAAGACCAGACAGATGCTACAGTCGTTTACTTGCCGCGAACACCGGAAGTTTCCACTACTCAAATCAAAAATGATTTAAAATTGAATTAAGTAAAAAAGTCGAGGCCACTCGGCTTTTTTAGCGTCAAGGACGTTCATTAAAAAAATACTAAGCTGAAGATTAGTTTTTTTAATTGTATTCTTTTCACAGAAAAAATATGCTATGATATAAATGTTTTTGTTACGTAAAAAGCAGTGAAGAATGGATGAATAAATTGAAAAACGATGATGTAAAAGTGCGTGCTACTTTGGTAACCAAAGAGTACGATCTTTATAAGAAAAAATCAGATAAAATCAAATCGCTTTTTAAATTCTCGCGTAGTAGCATTCCCAGCTTTTGGGCTTTAAAGGGCGTGAGTTTCGAGGTAAAAGCCGGTGAGTCAATCGGACTTATTGGAATTAATGGTTCAGGCAAATCAACACTTTCTAATATTATTAGCGGTATTATTCCCCCAACTTCCGGTACAATAGAAATTAATGGGGAACCTTCCATTATTTCAATCGGAGCAGGTCTTAAAAAGCAGCTGACTGGGTTAGAAAATATCCGACTTAAAGCATTGATGTCAGGAATGACCAATAAACAAATCGATGAACGCATTGATGATATTATCAATTTTGCTGATTTAGGCGATTTTATTAACCAACCGGTAAAGAATTATTCTAGTGGGATGCGCTCTCGGTTAGGTTTTTCGATTGCGGTGCATAACGACCCGGATATTTTGATTATTGATGAGGCATTATCGGTCGGTGATGATACCTTTTATCAAAAATGTGTGGATAAAATTTTGGAATTTAAGGCACAAGGGAAAACCATCTTTTTTGTCAGCCATTCTTTAAAACAGGTAGAAAAATTATGTGATAAAACTATCTGGATGCACTACGGAGATATCCGAGAGTTTGGTCCAACGGCAGAAATTATGGAACAGTATAAAAAGTTTATTCGTTGGTTTAAAAAATTACCCAAGAAAAAACAAAGTAATTATCAAAAACGGCAAAAAAATAAACAAAAAAAATTCACTCTTGAAAAATTAAAAGAAACTGCTTCTGAAGATGAAAAGTTGCAAGAACAACAGTTAAATGAAAAACAACTTGCTAAAAATTTAGAACGCACACCATTAGGAGACAAGATGACCATTCCTACTCGCCTCATTTTGTTTGTGACTATACTAGCAACGATTTTTTGTATGTTAGTAACTTTTAGCGGGAAGTCTTTAACTTACGCTGTTGGAAATCCTGCAGATGTTATCATGCGTGTATTCAAATAATTATTGTTGTAGAAAAGGAAGAGTTTTGTGAAAGAGATTATTACGGTTATAAAAGAACAGTTTGAACATATGGGCATGATTTTTCGGATGTCACGTTATGAGGATAAAGCAGATTATCAAAGCCATTATCTAGGGTTGGCTTGGCAAATATTAAATCCTGCAATCCAAGTTGGAATTTATTATTTAGTTTTTGGTATTGGTTTTAGGCAAGGACAAGACGTGGGAAAGGTTCCTTTTATTGTATGGTTATTAATTGGTATTACAGCTTGGTTTTATATCAATAAATCAATTTTAGGGGCTTCTAATAGTATTTATAAGCAAATAGGGCTTGTTTCTAAAATGAAATTTCCTGTTAGTATATTACCATCGGTCAATATTGTTAGTAATTTAAGTTCTTATTTTCCTATGATAATCATCGTTATTGTAACTGCCTTATCTTTTGGAATAATGCCTACTATTTATTGGTTGCAGTATATTTATTATTTTGTTTGTATGATCACCTTTTTATTCGCCTTTGGTTTATTAAATGCAACAATTACAGTGTTAATTCGGGATTATCATATTTTCTTACAGTCTATCATACGGCTTCTATTTTATATCTCCGGTGCAATTGTGAACGTTGAAAATCGTAATTTACCAGAGATTGCCGTAAAAATTTTAAAGTTGAATCCTCTTTATTATATAATTGATGGTTTTCGCGATACATTTTTAAGCCGTGAGTGGTTTTTCGAAAAAGCTACCTATACTCTAATATTTTGGGGAGTGGTTTTGGCCTTATTGATATTAGGTAGCCACTTGCACATGAAGTTTAGAGCGAAGTTTGTGGACTATATTTAATTTTTGAAGATGTACTTTGTGCTTTCATGGTTTATTAAAATTTGGTAATGAAAAAAATGGGTTATTGTAAATTCAATAGGACTATGCCAAAATTTATATAAAACCTTCTTGCGGAGAAAACGAGGTGTGGGATGCGTTTATATCAGAAAATTATCGTGGGTGTATTAGCCATAGTTGCTTTAGCTGTTGCAGGTATCACTGTTTATGGTATGCAAGCCTTAGATGATGCAAATAGCGCGATAAATAATATTAATGAAGAACTTAACCGAAAATCAAGCAGAAGAGATAAGGAAGTTAGCATCGCTGACCGCGAACCTTTTTCTATTTTACTCTTAGGAGTGGATTCGGGGGGGCTGGGTCGAAAAGAAGATGATGAAGATCCTGCCCGCACGGATAGCATGATGGTTGTAACAGTCAACCCTAAAAAAGAAGAATCAACCATCGTCAGCTTAGAAAGAGATATTATGGCTGATATGCTTGATGATGGGAAGACCTTTGATAAATTAAACCATGCGTATGCCTATGGTGGCGTAGAACTTTCAATGGATGTTGTAGAAAAGATGCTTGATATTCCTATTGACCACTATGCAACCATTAATTTACAGGGAATGACGGATTTAATTGATGCTGTCGGTGGGATTCAGGTTAATAACAAAATTGATTTTACTTTGGAAGGGGTCCATGTTCCTAAAGGGAAAATCAAATTAAATGGTAAAAAAGGTCTTGCTTATGCGCGCATGAGAAAAGACGATCCAGAAGGCGATATTGGTCGACAAAGAAGACAGCGTGAAGTAGTGACAAAGATTGTAGATAAGCTTGTTAGTGTAGATAGCGTGAGCAATTATAAGAAGATTTTAAATGCAGTAGAAAAAAATTCGAAAACAGATCTTTCTTGGAATGAAATGCTCGATATTGCAAGTAACTACTATCCCGCATTTGAAAATGTGAAACAAGAACAACTTCAAGGCGAAAATCAGATGGTTAATGGTATTTCTTATCAAATTTTAGGAATGAACGAGCTGTTGGAATTGCAAAATCAGTTAAAAAAACAGCTTGAATTACCGACAAAAGATAAACTAGAGATAGATCCGCAAAACGAATATTCCCAAAATGGTTTTATAGGTAACCAATTCTATGATGATTCTGATGCTACAGAAAATGAAGATAATCAAGATACACAAGAGTCAGAATCTTCTGGTGAAGAAAGTTATCCAGAATCGCAAGGACCAGAAGATCCAGCGCAACAACAAGAAGTTCCTGAAAACCAAGAGCCTCAAGTTCCTGCTGAGCAACAAGAAGGTTATAGTCAACCGGCCATTCCAAACTATACCCCTGCTTATGACCAGGGTGTAGTTAATGGTGATAACGGAATTGTTAATGGAGGGTATTAATAGTAGTCAAAGAACTCATGAAATCATGGGTTCTTTTTTAGGATTAAAAATAGGTGATGTGTTACTATAAAAAGAGATTAATTTATAGTAATTTATGAAAGTTATCCACACAGAAAAAGAAGTTAAAAATGTTTCACGAATTTTTGTGAATATGATAGAGCAAAAACAGTAATAAACCTTATTTTATAAAAAAAGGTAAAAAAACTGTGAAACAAAATGAATTTTTGTTTGTAATTTTTGTATTTTATATAAATATTTATTGAATTCCTTGTTTTTGCTTTTTTAATTTAGAATTTTTGGTAAAATTGTGATACAAGTAGTTTAAGATGGAAGGAATGTCTTCATGCCTAAGAAAAATAATCATTTGAATAATTCCCCTAAAAAAGAGAGTGAAGAAAAAAAATATACATATAAAAGATCCCATGTTCCTTTTCGGTTAAACATATTATTTGTGGTGATCTTTATTTTGTTTGTTGCATTGATTATTCAATTAGGAAACTTGCAAATTGTTAATAGTGATAACATGGAAACTCGAATCAAAGCTTCTTCTGATCGGATAATTAAAGAGAGTACGCCAAGAGGAACAATCTATGATGCAAGCGGCGAACCTTTGGTTGATAATTATTCAGAAGCAGCGATTACCTTTACCAGAGGTTTAGATATGGAAGCTAGTGATCTATTAAATATTGCAAAAAAATTGGATGATTTAATTGACGTTGAGGTAGATGACAAACTGACAGACCGTGATTTAAAAGATTTTTGGTTAGCAGATGAAGACCATCTTGATACAGCTCGTGATCGTCTGTCAAAAAAAGAGTCGAGTACAAGCGATGATGCTAAAGAATACGCGGCAATTGTAGATAAAGTAACCGATGACGAAATTGATTTTAATGATGACCAAATGAGACTTGCTACTATCTTTAAGCGTCTAAATGGCACACAAGAATTGTCGACAGACTATGTGAAAAATCAAGATGTTACTAATGAAGAGATTGCAAGAGTTTCCGAACGAGCTAAAGAGCTACCAGGAGTATCTACTGGTATGGACTGGACCAGAAAAATGGTCACAGACGAAAATCCATTACAAAGTGTTATTGGTAAAGTCTCTACGCAAGAACAAGGCTTGCCGGCTGAAGAAGAAGAAGAGTATGTCAAAAAGGGTTACTCACGTAATGATCGTGTTGGAACTAGCTATCTAGAGAAACAATACGAAAGTGTATTACAAGGAACAAAAGCCGAGAATGAAGTTTCAGTTGATCGTAACGGAAAGATTGTCGACCAAAAGACGATTTCTGAAGGTAAAAAAGGCGATAATTTGAAGCTTTCTATCGATTCAAAATTCCAGCAAAAAGTGGATAAAATTGTTAGAGACAACTATCAGAAATTAATTAGTGACGGCATGGCAAATTACTCGCCGGGGATTTATGCCGTGGCTATGAATCCAAAGACAGGGGAAATACTGTCATTAAGTGGTTATTATCACGAAATAGGCTCCTCAGAAATTACTGAAGATGCGATTGGTACTTATACGAAAAGCTTTACTCCAGGTTCTGTCGTCAAAGCAGGTACACTGACAGCAGGATGGAAATCAGGTGCAATTCAGGGAAACCAGGTTCTTTATGATCAGCCTGTTCGCCTTGCCGGTTCAAATAATAAGGCGTCTATTTTCAATAAAAATGGAAATAATAACCAAAACGTTTCGGCTCAAAAAGCCTTAGAGTATTCTTCAAATTCTTATATGATTCAAGTTGCTTTAAAAATGATGGGAATTAATTATAATGGACAAACCGTTTCTATTCCTGGGGTTCAAAGCCAAAAAGGTGTTTATAAACAATTGCGGGATGCAATGGCACAATACGGTATGGGCGTTGAAACAGGTGTAGATTTGCCCGACGAGGTTACAGGCATTCGCACCCCTGTTGATGATTTAAGTGATGCTAAAGGTCAAGCTGGGAATGTTTTAGATTTAGCTTTTGGTCAGTTTGACACTTACACCCCGATGCAATTAGCACAATATGTTTCAACTGTAGCTAATGATGGAAAAAGAGTTCGTCCCCATTTAGTCACCGGCATTTACGGCAATAACAAAAAAGGCGAGCTTGGGAAAGAAAAAGAAAAAATCGATACCGAGGTGCTTAATGAAGTAGACATTTCTGATGAAAATATGGCTACTATTCACAAAGGATTTCATGATGTTGTTCATGGAAATAATGCTTGGACAACAGCTAAAGGCTTAGCTGATGCGAAAATGGACTTGGCAGCTAAAACAGGGACAGCTGAAATGGTTGTAGTTGAAGATGGAAAGGAAATTAATGTGGAGGGACTAAACTTAGTAAGTTATGGTCCTTATGATGATCCAGAGATTGCTTTTGCTGTAGTGATTCCTCAAATACAACGTAAAAATAGTAAAGTTACTCCAAATCAAGACATCACAAAAGAAGTTATGGATGCTTATTACGACCTATACAAAGATGAATAATAAATAGAAAGTAGAGGATAGAAAATAAAATGTCCTCTACTTTTTATTTTTTTTAAGACAGAATACTTAAACAGGAAGAAACTTTTTCATTTTATAAAATTTACTGAAAGCTCCTATTTTGTGATACAATAGCAGGGATCGGAGGAAGATATCGTGAAAGAATTAAAAGTTAGCGATCTTTCAAAAACGTACGGAGATAAAGTACTTTTTGATCAAATTTCATTTATTATTCATGAACATGACCGCATAGGGCTAATTGGTGTCAATGGAACTGGAAAGACAAGCTTGTTGTCGATACTAGCTGGTTTTCAAACCGATGATAGTGATAAAAAACATGTTTTTTATCCCACGGATTACCGGATAGGCTATTTATCACAAGACAGTCATTTGGACCCTAATAAAAACGTGTTGGAAGCTGTGTTTCAAGGAGAAAATGAGCAAGTACATATTGTAAAGCAGTATGAATAAGCTTTACTTGAATTAGAAAGCAACAGTCAATCAACCAAGGCGCAAAATAAATACACTGCAGCTCAAGAAGCGATGAATGAACAAGATGCTTGGAATACCGATACAAACGCAAAAATTATTTTACAAAAACTTGGAATTTCAGACCTAGATAAAAAGATTGGAACTTTATCTGGAGGACAGCAAAAACGTGTAGCTTTAGCACAGGTGTTGATCGATGAGCCGGATTTGCTTTTGCTTGACGAACCTACTAACCATTTGGATTATGAAGCAATCGAATGGTTGGAAGATTATTTATCTCGTTATAGAGGAGCTTTATTGATGGTCACTCACGATCGTTATTTTTTGGATCATGTGACCACTCGTATTTTTGAATTATCTTTTGGTAAGCTGTATGAGTACCAAGGAAATTATGAAACATATGTGACAGAAAAAGCAGAACGTCAAAGAGTTGAAGCAGAACAAGAAAATAAACGTAAGCAGTTGTATAAACAAGAACTGGCTTGGATGCGTGCTGGCGCAAAGGCACGTAGTACAAAGCAGCAAGCACGGATTAACCGCTTTGAAGATTTAAAAGAAAATCTACATCAAGTTCAAACAGATGACCAAGTTGAATTAGACTTTGCCACTAAAAGATTAGGCAAAAAAGTTTTAGAAATTAAGGATGGTTCATTTCAAATGAACCAGCAAACTATTTTAGACCATTTCGATTTATTGATTCAATCGAAAGAACGCTTAGGTATCACAGGAGAAAATGGCGCAGGAAAATCAACGTTATTAAATATTTTAGCAGGTCGGCTGCCTTTGGATTCTGGAGAATTAGTTGTTGGCGAAACGGTGCGGATTGCTTATTACACTCAACAAAATGAAGCAATGGATGAAGATAAGCGGATGATTAGTTACTTGCAAGAAGCTGCTGAAGAGGTCACTCAAAGTGATGGTACGACAACAAACGTGACTGAAATGCTTGAACAATTTCTATTTCCACGTTTTATGCATGGAACAAAAATTGGCAAACTCTCCGGTGGCGAAAAACGGCGGCTGTATTTATTAAAATTATTAATCGGTCAGCCTAATGTCCTACTTTTAGATGAGCCAACCAACGATTTGGATATTGATACGTTAACGATTCTAGAAGATTATTTACAAACTTTTCCAGGTGCAGTAATTTCAGTATCCCATGATCGTTATTTTTTGGATAAAGTTGCTGAAAAATTGCTAGTATTTAATGGCGATGGAGCAATTGATTCATTTATGGGTTCTATTGAGCAATATCGTGAAATAAAAGCAAAGACAACTTCAGATTCTAAGCCTAAAACAGTTGAACGTAAAGCTCCTGTAAAGGCTCAAAAAAAGAAAAAGCTAACCTATGAAGAACAAAAAGAATGGGAAACAATCGAAGAAGACATCGATTCACTAGAACAAGCTATTGCTGGTTTAAAAGAAGAAATGAACCAACAAAGCGATGATTATACGAAATTACAAGAATTACAACAAAAAGTGGACCAAAAAGAAGAAGAATTAACTAATAAAATGCAACGCTGGGAATACTTAAGCGAATATGTGTAAATAAAATAAAGGAGGAGCATCGATGGAGCAAGCTTATTTAGATTTAGGCCGTAAAATCTTAGAAGAAGGAAATCAAAAAGAAGACCGTACGGGAGTTGGCACCAGAAGTATTTTTGGCCATCAAATGCGTTTTGATTTAAATCAAGGTTTCCCATTGTTGACAACAAAGCGAGTTCCTTTTGGCTTAATCAAAAGCGAACTGCTGTGGTTTTTAAGAGGCGATACGAATATTCGTTTCTTACTTGAGCATAATAATCATATTTGGGATGAATGGGCGTTTGCTCATTATGTCCAAAGTAAAGATTATCAAGGTCCCGATATGACTGATTTTGGCCGTCGCTCTTTAGTAGATGAACAGTTCAACAAAGAATATAAAAAGGCGCATGACCAATTTTGCCAAAAGATTTTAAATGACGCAGATTTTGCCAAAAAATATGGCGATCTAGGAAAGGTTTATGGTTACCAGTGGCGTCATTGGGAAACCACCGATGGAAGTTTTATCGATCAAATTAAAAACGTGATTGAATTGATTAAAACAAATCCTGATTCTCGTCGAATGATTGTGACTGCTTGGAACCCTGAAGATGTACCAAGTATGGCTTTGCCTCCTTGTCATGCTTTATTTCAATTTTATGTCAATAACAACAAATTAAGCTGTCAGTTATACCAACGCAGCGGCGATGTTTTCTTAGGCGTGCCCTTTAATATTGCTAGCTACGCATTATTGACACATTTGATTGCTCATGAGACTGGCTTAAAAGTGGGCGAATTTGTCCACACATTGGGCGATGCACATTTGTATAATAATCATTTTGAACAAATGAAAGAACAATTATCGCGTGATGTGCGTCCGGCACCTAGGTTGGTATTAAACCCAGAAAAAAAATCGGTATTCGAATTTGAAATGGATGATATTCAGGTGGAAAATTATAAGCCACATCCAGGGATTAAAGCACCCATTGCAGTATAATAGATAGAGGAGGCAAAAAATGTTAGCAGCTATTTGGGCTCAAGATAAAAATGGATTAATTGGAAAAGATAATAAATTGCCTTGGTATCTGCCCAACGATTTAAGGTTTTTTAAAAACACCACGGTGGGAAACACACTAGTCATGGGACGAAAAACCTTTGAAGGAATGGGGTCTCGTCCTTTACCTGATCGTAAAACGATTATCTTAACAAAAGATCCTGCTTATAAAGCAGAAAATGTGCAAATTATGCATTCAATAGACGAAGTTGTCGCTTTAGCAAAGCAACAAACTACCCCTGTATTTGTGGCAGGTGGGGCAGAGATTTTTAGAGAACTTCTTCCTCACTTTGATTATTTGTATCGGACTTTCATTGACGAGAATTTTTCAGGAGAGGTTTATATGCCTCCAGTCGATTGGTCGCAGTGGAAGCTGATCGACAAAAAAGAAGGCGTCGTGGATGAAAAAAACCATTACAAGCATCAGTTTGAAATTTATAAGAGAATATAAAAATTCACAAGGGTATGCGCTCTTAGAGGAGATTTCAAAAATTCAATCTTAAGAAATATTGAATAATCAAGGGAGAGTTTCTTATTTAATAAAGACAAAATGAAGAACGAAACTTTAATTCGTTCTTCATAAAATTTCTAAACCGCTCTTAAAATGTTTAGATGGAGCAAAATTGAGTCATAAAAAAGGATAGAATGCTTCAATTAAGCATAATTGAATAATAGATTAACAAAGATTCTTCAATAATGTCATTATGAAGGTTAAAAGCTTCGCTCAAGATTAAATATAAACGACTTTGAATATCTCGTAAAGACAAGGGATGTCTGTAGTAAATGTTTTTTTCGCCTTTGCATACTCCCGCTTGAAAAAACTTTTATGAACTTTACGCCAATAGGAAAGTGTGCGGTCCCCTTCACCTTCATGATAAGCATGTTCTGCTGACACAAACTTAAAAGGAACGACTTCTACAACTTCGGTTTTTGTAATGCAGACAGGGCGTTTGTGACCCTCTAAAATAATATTATATTCGCCCACTTTTGGTTTTGCTTCGTTTTCTTCGTATAGATCAAAAGCGGAGGTTGTTGCTGTCTTTTTTCCTTTAACTACTAGAGCAGCTAATTCATCGGCCATTTGCTTATTATCACCGAATGACCACACCAAGTAGTTTGTCTCAACTATCCCCTTTTCTTTTACAAATCGATTCCAGTAATTTTCGATTTCACTTTTATTTTCCATAAATTTCCCCTATACCGTTTATAAAGAAAGCTCAAGAACTTAATACTCGAGCTTTCGTTTACTGTATTATTAAGTAAAAAACAGAACTGAAAAGTACATAAAACCAGCTCCTAGCATAACAAATAAGTGCCAGATAACGTGCATAAATCGAACATTTTTTAAACTATAAAAAATGGCACCAATTGTGTAAGCAAGACCCCCACTAGCCAGAAGGAGGGCCCCCCAAATTCCTAATGAATCTAGCAATGGACCAAAGGCAATAACACATCCCCAACCCATCAAAACATAAATCAACGTAGAAAGTTTTGAAACTGTTTCTTTTTTATGCAATGTACACGATTTATAAACAATACCTGAGATGGCTAATAGCCAGATAATACTACATAGTACCCAACCAAAAATTCCACCAATACTTAATAAACAAAAAGGAGTATAGCTGCCTGCGATCAATAAATAAATTGAGGCGTGGTCAAACACTTGAAATACTTTTTTAGCTTTAGTAAATATCAGGCTATGAAATAAGGTGGATGACAAAAAAAGTAAAATCAGCATTGAACCGTAAATCGCATAAGAAACAATATGTATAGACGAACCTAACCGTGTTCCGCTGATTAACAAAATAACAAGTCCGGCGATACTCAGGGCAAAACCTATTCCATGAGTGATCGCATTGAAGACTTCATTGGTGATTAAATATCTATGGGTAAATTTGTTTGCTTCCATTAGCAACCCTCTTTTTGTAAAAAATCCTTTGTTTAGCTTTAATTTGACTATACACGGAAACGATTTTTTATTCAAGAACATCTTTTAAAAGTAACAAATGTTTTAATAAAAACTTATAAGCAAAATTGATTGAATAGAATAATTTAATGAATATTGTGAAAATTATAATTATAATGCGCTTTCGATGTTGACTTAAGAAATAAAGCGTTGTAAACTTGTTCCAATTTCTATAAAACAATTCATTTTAAAAAGGATGAGGACGAAAAGAGAAATGTAAAAATGCTATCTGCGATTAAAAGAATAAATAACGGATAGAAGAGCAATGGTTTAAGTTAGGCAAGAGGAATCGAGGATCTATCATCCTTTTCTTTGTTTCAAAAAAATTAAAATTTAAGGAGTGTGGCTATGAATATTAATGACGAAGTTCGTCCTGGAGGAAACCGTTATGTGAGTGGAGTAAATGTTATAAAAGACTTGACGAATTATTTAGAACCTTTTAAAAAAGTAGCGGTTGTTACCGGGGAAATTTCTTATCAAGTTTTTAAGGATTACTATAAAAAAGAACTGCCCTTTTCTGTTTACCGTTATGATGGTAGTGCAAGTTATGAAAATGCTCAAGAAATTGCAGATCAGATTGGAAAAGCAGATGTCATTGTTGGTATTGGTGGAGGAAGAGTTTGCGATACCGCAAAATTAACTGCAGAAGTTTTAGATTGTGATGTGATTTTAGTGCCGACTTTGATTTCTAATTGTGCACCATTTACTCCAATTACAGCTGTATATTACCCTAATCGAACCTTTAGATGCATGGGCTTTCAAACACGCGCGCCTTATTTAACTTTAGTAGACTGGCAATTTTTGCTTGCTACTCCGGAAGAGTATTTTGTAGCGGGTATTGGAGATACATTGGCAAAATGGTATGAGATTGAAGGGATTACTCGCCGTTTAAATAAAGATGACAAAACAGCTTATACACGCTTAGGAATTGCTTGTGCTAAAGAGATTGCGACAATTTTATTTGAAGATTCTCAAAAAGCGATTGATTCTTTGAATCAACAAAGTATTACGCCAGAGTTTGCACGAGTGACCGATACGATCATAGCTCTTGCTGGAGAAACTGGAGGATTTGCAGTAAGTTATGGACGTTCTGCTGGTGCACATGCTGTTCATGATGGTCTTTCTTATTTAGAAGAAACTCATTCAGCACTTCACGGTAATAAGGTTGCTTATGGAATTTTGGTTCAATTAGCTTACACTAACGATTTTGATGAAATAGATAAAATTTATCCCTTTTACAAACAAATTGGTTTGCCAACCAAGTTAGCCCAAATGAACGTTGCTGATACATCAAAAGAAGGACTATCCTTAGTGGTACAAAAAGCTGCAGCTGAGGATGATACTTTTCCTATGATCGATCCAGAAGTTACAGAAGAACAAATTTTTGCTGCGATTCAAGCAGTTGAAGCTTTATAGTTTTTAAGAATTAATTTTTAATGAAAAATTACGTTTACTCTGTTATACTGATGAGAGAAAAGATTTAGCTTTGACCGCTTGAAAAAGGGGGCAAAGCTAGAAGAAAGAGTGAACAGAAACTATGGGAAAACTTAAAATAGTAACGGATTCGTCGGCTACGATGAAGCCGAGTTTAAGGGATCAATATGATATTCACGTGGTCCCTCTTTTTGTGATGATCGATGGGACTGTTTATGCAGATGACGAAAGTCTTACTGGCGAACATTTTATGGAAATGATGGCAAAAGCCAAAAAGTTGCCAAAAACAAGTCAGCCGCCCATTGGAGAGTTTGTCAATTTATATGATGAACTAGGAGCTGACGGTAGTGAAATTTTATCTATTCATATGTCTGAGACCTTAAGCGGTACGGTTGACGCAGCAAGACAAGCAAGTAACATTACTAAAAGTAAGGTAACGGTGATTGACACACAAACAACCGACCAGTCGCTAGCTTTTGCAGTTATAAGAGCTGCTCAGTTAGCCCAAGAAGGTAAAAGTTCAGAAGAAGTACTCGCTGAAATTCAACATATGTTAAAAAATACGAAATTATATATTGGTGTTTCCACACTAGAAAATCTAGTAAAGGGAGGGCGTATTAGCCGGGCAAAAGGTCTTTTATCTAGCATTTTGAGTATACGTGTGGTAATGGAATTCAAAAATGGTGATTTGCTTCCTATCGTAAAGGGTCGAGGAGCTAAAACCTTTAATAAATGGTTTGAACGCTTAAAAAATGAATTAAAAAATAATTCGACGGTAAAAAAAATCGGCATTTCTTATGCGGGTGGTAAAGAGCAATGTGAAAAGTATAAAAATGAATTGCAAGAATTGTTTCCACAATTAGAAATCTACTTATTGCACACTACACCAATTATTGCTACGCATACAGGAAAAGATGCTTTTGCGATTATGTATTATGCAGACCAAGTTTAGTAAAGTCATAGAAGAGCCAAATACGGCTCTTCTTTTTGATTTTTTAAGTTTTGATGAATAAAATGAAAATTAGTACGAATTTTTCATTATTTTTGATAAACTGATGATACGTAAAATTTGTAAGAATAACGACAAACAGTCGTTAGAAAGAGGAAATCAGTATGAAGAGTAAGAAATTTTTCATTCCTTTTTTCAGTGTAGTAGTTATTGCCTTCATAACTTTTTTCGTTCTTCAACTAAGTTTACCTAAAGCTCAGCCTAAATTGGCTGACACCACTAGTGTTAATGATGATCAAACAAAAGAACGTATCCATTATACAGCGATTGGAGATTCATTGACTGAAGGAGTAGGCGACACAACGCAAAGTGGCGGTTTTGTCCCGCTTGTGGCCGATGATCTACAAGACGATTATTCATTGAGTAGTGTGGAAGTAGATAATTACGGTGTCGCAGGTGAAAGAAGTGACCAAATTTTGCAGCGTATTCAAGAAGACGACAACACGCAAAAAGATATTGCTGCTTCTGATATTATCACAGTGACAGTAGGCGGAAATGATATTATGAAAGTCATTAAAAAAAATATTTTTGGCTTGAGTGTGGATTCTTTTGATAAACCATTACAAAAATATCAGGAAAACCTATCCAACATGATGAATGAAATTCGTTCCTTAAATGAGAATGCTAGTATTTACGTAGTGGGTGTCTATAATCCTTTTTATGTCAATTTTCCAGAAATTGAAGATATGCAAACGATTATAAAAAATTGGGACAAAGGCACTAAAGAAGTTGTTGAAAAAGATGAGAATGCCTATTTTGTCCCTATTAATGAAGTGATTTCGCAAGGAACTGGCGATGACGCTGCACTTGATACTAATAAGCAAGACTCTTCTTCTGAAGAAGAGAACGACCTAAATACAGTGAAAAATAAGGCACTTTATGAAGAAGACAATTTCCATCCGAATACAACGGGCTATCAATTAATCACTCGAGAAGTGATGAAAAATATTGATGCAACCAAAAGTACTTGGTTAAAAGAGGAGAACGCATCGTGAAAGAGGAAAAGCAGAAACATAAAAAAGCAACACAAGAAAACGAAAAGAAACCAACAAATAAATGGAAAATTGCATTTATTGTATTACTAGGCATTGTTGTAGGATTGCTAGCTTTCTTTTTCTTCCGCGCAACACAACAAAGAGAAGTTATTCAATATGACACACAACCGATTGTACAACGCGAAGGAGAGCCAGTTTTATCAATTAATAGTGATAAGAAGCAAATGAATTCGCTTATTGATTTTTATTTGCGAAATTATCAGAAAGATTCTGATGTAGAATATCATTTTCAGCTAGAAAATCAGGCAATGCTAACGGGAGATTTTAAAGTTTTAGGCGCGCCCATTACTTTTTATTTATATTTTGATCCTTATGTTACAGATGATGGCAATGTACAGCTTAAAGCAGATAGTCTATCCGTGGGTACTTTGGACCTTCCAGTAAAACAAGTAATGAAAATGATTGAAAAAAGTTTTAAATTTCCTAAGTGGATTGAATTTGACCCAGACGAAAAAACGGTTCTTGTGCGTCTTGATCAATTCCGAATGGAAAATGGATTATTTATAAAAGCGGAAAAAATCAATTTAGTTGATGATGACATCCAAGTAAGTCTATACTTACCTCAGGACAAAGAAAAATAGGAGTGATTGTATGAAACAACGAGCAATTTTTGCAGGCGGCTGTTTTTGGTGCATGGTTCAACCTTTTGATGAACAACCTGGAATTTATTCTGTCGTCTCAGGTTATACAGGTGGGCATGTAGAAAATCCAACTTATGAACAAGTTGTTACCAAGACAACCGGACACACAGAAGCAGTTGAAATCATTTTTGACCCAGAAATTATTTCTTATAAAGACTTAGTCGAACTTTACTGGCAACAAACAGATCCTACAGATGCCTTTGGGCAATTTCAAGATCGTGGAGATAATTATCGTCCGGTCATTTATTATTTAAATGAAGAACAAAAAGAAATTGCGGAAAAAAGTCGCCAAGAACTACAAGATAGTGGACGTTTTGATAAACTAATTGTTACACAAATTGAACCGGCGCAAACTTTTTATCCGGCGGAAATGTATCACCAAGATTTTTATAAGAAAAATCCTGAAAATTTCGCCAGAAACCATGCCAAAAGAGCTGCTTTCATAAGGGAGAATTGGGGTAAATGAAGCGTAGTTTCTACCATTATTTAATGACATTACGAGGCCCCAATTCTTCTGATGAAGAACAGGTCTTTGCTAACCAGGCGTCAAAAGATATTCAATTTCCTAAACAAAGTGATAATTATGAGGAAATTTCTAATTATTTAGAGTTGAATGTCGATTATTTAGCTAACATGGATATTTTTGATCGTGTATGGCAGAAATATCTAGAAAATAATCGATAAAAGCGATAGAGCGTGGAATTGAGGTGTTACATGAAAAATAAAAAGATTTCTTTTGTCAAATATATTATTTCCTTAGTGGTGGTAGCACTTATTTCCGGAGGGCTTGTTTATTGGGTGACAACAAGTGAAACTTTTCAGTCCTCTTCGTTTTCTCGAAATGATTTATATAAAGTTCATGCTTTGTATGATGATATCAAAGAAAATTACTATGAAGATGTAGATAGTAATAAACTGGTTGAAGGCGCCCTTAAAGGAATGACGGATGCTTTAGATGATCCTTATACTTCTTATTTGGGCAAAAAAGATGCCAAAAAGTTTACCGACTCCTTATCTGGTGATTTTGAAGGAATTGGGGCAACTTTGACGATTGTCGATGACTTACCGGAAGTTTCTGAAGCACCGGTAAAAGATAGTCCGGCTGAAAAAGCGGGTTTGCGAGCCAATGATAAAATTTTAAAAGTTAATGGCAAAAAGACGAAGGGAAAAGAACTCAGTTCTGTTGTCCAAACGATTCGTGGAAAGAAAGGGTCAACGGTAAAACTAGAAGTTGAGCGTGATGATGAGACCTTTGAAGTAGATATTAAGCGCGACACCATCCCCCTTGAATCTCTAAAGTATGAAATTGATAAAAAGCATCCAGCTATAGGTAGTATTGAAATTGCTAGTTTTAATGAAAATACCGCTAAAGAGTTAAAAGATGCGATTAAAAGTTTACGCAAACAAGGGGCTAAGTCCTTTGTAATCGATGTGCGGCAAAATCCGGGCGGTTACTTAGATCAAGTAGAAGAAATGGCTAGTATGTTTTTAAAAAATGGCAAAACGATTGTCCAGTTTGGTACTGATGATGAAATTACGGGGAAAAGCAAGGCTTCTGAAAAATTGGATGGCGGCTTTAAAGTAAAAGAACCCACAGCTGTATTAGTAGACAAGCAGAGTGCTTCAGCCTCAGAAATTTTTGCGGCAGCTTTAAAAGAGTCGGCTAATGTGCCGATTATTGGAACGAACACTTTCGGTAAAGGAACTGTACAAAGTGTAAGTGATTTTTCTGATGATAGCGAAGTAAAAATGACGGTACAAAAATGGTTAACTCCAAAAGGAGAATGGATTAATGAAAAAGGAGTCAAACCGACCATCGAAGCAGATCGTCCTGATTATGCTTATCTACCGCCATTGCCTAAAGATAAAGAACTAAAAAATGGCGATCAATCGGATACTGTCAAAAATTTGAATAAATTCCTACAAGCTTTAGGTTATGAAACAAAGGGAGACCAATTTAACGAACAGACGAAACAAGCTGTCAAAGACTTCCAGAATAAACATGACTTAAAATCAACCGGCAAAGTGACTGAGGAAACAAGCACGGCGATTGAACAGTCAGTCGTTAAAAAAATTCAGGATTCTGATCCAGTGTATAAAAAAGCGATTGAAGAGTTAACAAAATGATGAATCAGACGGGATCGAGGGCTAAATGAATAAACAACGATTTTTCGAGTGGTTTTGGCTGATAATAAAATATTCGTTTGCTGCTGGTTTACTGGCACTGTTGATTCGAGGTTTTTTGCTGTTTCCTGTGCCAGTACAAGGAAGTTCGATGGCAGATACTGTTTCCCAAGGAGATATGGTACTGGTTGAGCGTTTATCTAGTGTAAAACGCTTTGATGTGGTGGTTTTTAATCTTCCAGATGGAGGGACTTATGTTAAGCGTGTCATTGGACTTCCCGGTGAGTCTGTTAGTTATAAGAATGATCAGTTATATATTGATGGAAAAAAAATAAACGAACCTTTTTTAAAAGATAATATCCATGATGACGAAGAAAATATTCCTTACACTTATGATTTTGATTTTGAAGAATTGATGGGCGTTAAAAAATTAGGGAAAGACAGTTATTTCGTTATCGGCGATAATCGTCGTTTGTCTAAGGATAGTCGTTCTTTTGGAGCCGTTTCAGAAGATGAAATTTTAGGAAAAGCTCATTTTGTATACTATCCATTAAAACATATGAAATTTATTTGAGAAAAAGTTTGTAGAGTTGTTTTCATTTAACTTTACAAACTTTTTTAATTATAAAAGAACTTTTTGTAAAATAAGGGGAAGTATGAGTGGGGAGCCTTCTTTTTTAATGAAATGAAGGAAAGTAGGTGTGATGTCCCTTTATTGTAGATAAAATCAGTGGAAGTATAAGCCACTTCCCTTCTTTTTCTTTGAAATCAAGGGGAAAATAGCTGACTTCCCCTCTTTTTTAGAAAGTAGGATTATGTTTTATACGCAGTTAGGGAACTTTCTAGTTGTAAAAAAACAATTACAGTAAATATCGTCCTTTTCAAAGAAAAATTTTTTATCAATTGCTAAAAAAATTGAAAGACTACTGGAAAAAGTTTATGATAAATAGAGTTCTTAGCAGAAGTTGCTATTTAATAAATTTTTTATTTATTTTAAAAGAGCTGTTATAACAAGGAGAGTAGATACATATGACCATTCAATGGTTTCCAGGCCATATGGCAAAAGCTAAGCGTCAAGTATCAGAAAAACTAAAGCATGTAGATATTGTCTTTGAATTAGTAGACGGTCGTTTGCCTATTTCCTCGAGAAATCCAATGCTGGATCAAATTTTGCAACAAAAACCGCGTCTTATATTAATCAATAAGGCAGATTTAGCTGATCCCATACAAACAAAAAAGTGGGAAAACTATTTTGGCGAACAAGGTTTTGCTGTTTTAGCAATTAATTCGCAAGACAATAAAGGCAGTAAGTCTATTTTACCAAAGACAAAAGAAGCATTAGCTGAAAAACTTCAGCGTGAACAACAAAAAGGCTTAAAACCGCGAGCGATTCGAGCAATGGTGATTGGTATTCCTAACGTAGGAAAATCGACTTTGCTAAATCGATTGGCAGGTAAAAAGATAGCTCAAACGGGGAATAAACCGGGCGTAACCAAGGGCCAGCAGTGGATCCGTTATAAAAAAGATTTAGAATTATTGGATACGCCAGGAATTTTGTGGCCGAAATTTGAAGACCAAGAAATTGGCAAAAAATTGGCGCTAACTGGCGCAATTAAAGAGCAGTTATACCACCAAGACGATATTGCGATTTATGGATTAGGTTTCTTTACTAAGTTTTATCCCGAGCAGCTGGCGAATCGTTATCAATTAACACCAGAAGATTTGCAGCTAACTATTCCAGAATTATTGATGACCATTACCAAAAAACAAGGCTTTCAAGAAGACTACGAAAAGGGCAGTCAGCGTGTTATCCATGATATAAGAGACGGGAAATTAGGTAAATATACTTTAGATCGTTATGAAGAGATGGGTGAGTAAATGACCAAAGAAGCAATTTCTGAAATAAAAACACACTTACTTAACGTTACCACGCTTACAGATCCTTATGTTACTTATTTACAAGCAGATGAACGAAAAGGTGTACAAAAACTTTTGCTACAGCTACAAAAACGTTTAGAAAAAGAACAAGCATTAAAAGAACAGTTTTATCACATGCAAACTTTTGAACGTTCGTGTTATCAAAATGGAATCCATCTAGTGGCAGGTATTGATGAAGTAGGACGCGGTCCTTTAGCAGGTCCAGTTGTTGCAGCAGCGGTTATCTTACCCAAAGATCGCGTGATTCTGGGCTTAAATGATTCCAAGCAATTAAGTGGAAAGAAACGGATTGCATTGGCTGAAGAAATTAAAGAGCAAGCAGTAGCATTTGGTATCGGCGAGATTCCGGCTGAAAAAATTGATCAGATTAATATTTATCAAGCAAGTAAGTTAGCGATGATTCAAGCGGTTGAGGGCTTAAATATGAAGCCGGAGCATTTATTAATCGATGCCATGACTTTAGATTTGCCTATTTCTCAAGAAAAGATTATAAAAGGCGATGCTAGAAGTGTTTCTATTGCTGCTGCAAGTATTATTGCTAAAGTTTATCGAGACAATCTGATGAAAGAATACCATCAACAATATCCTTATTATGGGTTTGATAAAAATGCAGGTTATGGGACTAAAGCTCATTTAGATGGCTTAGCTGAACATGGAATTACGGAAATTCATCGTAAGTCCTATGCTCCTATAAAAAAATATTTATAAAAAGAAAAACCTCTTTTTTGCGTATTTATTAGTAAATACAAGAAAGAAGGGGTTTTTTGAATTACGAAGAACTGTCAATGATTGAAAAAATGATACTAAAGTTGACTTATTGTAAAGGAATTGGCTTGATTGGTAAGTGGAAGATCGTAAAATTTTACGAAAAATTCCAAGCAGAAAACTTTTATGCAGAAGACGTGATACAAATCGCGCAAATTACCCAATATAAAGGAATGTTTCGTCAGAGTTTTAACGCCATTAATGATGACTGGTTACAAGAGGTTCTAAGTGAACAGCAGTACGTTACTTGGCTATCGCCTGATTACCCACAAGAATTATTAGCACTCCCTTTTCCGCCCCTTGTCATTTTTTATAAAGGTAATCTTAGCTTACTCGAGCTTTCATGTTTAGCGTTTGTAGGAGCTAGACAAGCGACAAACTATTCAACGCAAGTCATTCGTAAATTACTTCCTACTATTATAGAACGGCAGTTTGTGATTGTTAGCGGACTTGCCAAGGGCGTGGATCGAATGAGCCATGAAATGGCTATACGTTCGGGTGGTTTGACCGTCGGAGTGATAGGTTGTGGTTTAGATATTTGTTACCCGCGGGAAGTAAAGCCTTTATTTAACGAAATGAAGAAAAATCATTTAGTAATCAGCGAATACCCGCAAGGTACACCGGTTAAAAAGCATCATTTTCCTATGCGGAATCGAATTATTGCGGGGTTAAGCAAGGCAACCTGTGTCATTGAAGCAAAAGAACGCAGTGGTTCTTTGATTACTGCTCAGTTAGCCTTAGATTATGGCAAAGACGTTTTTGCCATTCCGGGCGAAATTCTATCCGGCCAATCAGACGGCTGCCATCGTCTCATTCAAGACGGCGCTAAATGTGTTATTTCTGTACAGGATATTTTAGAAGAATTACCTGACTTTTAAAGAGTAGAGCAAAATGTTGTGAGATAAAACTATATAAATAAGGCTACTAGGAAAATTTTCTTTTTTGTTAAAGAATATTCCTACGTTCCACCAGTAACTATCTATATTGGAGGAACATCAAGAAAGTTGCCTCCAATAATTGTTCCATTGGTGGTAAGTCGTTGAATGTATCACCAATTCTTTATGGTGGGGTTAAGTTGCTTGATGCTCCTCCATTTTTTAAATAGGTTAGAGCCAAATTGTTTAAGCTTCCTTCAATAATATTGATACTTACAAGTTATTTGCTTTTTTTCAAATACGAAGGACCAATTTTCACTTTCAATTATGTTTCCTTGCTTGACAAACGATTTTCAAATGGCTATGATAGGCTACGATTTGTTATTCGAAAATTAAATGGCGCTATATACAGTAAAAAAACCATTTAAGAAAGGGGCCTTTTAATGGCTTATAAATATTTGGTGATTGTGGAATCACCTGCTAAAGCAAAAACAATTGAAAAATATCTTGGTCGCAATTATAAAGTTGTAGCCAGTGTTGGACATATTCGTGACTTACCAAAAAGCAAAATGGGAATCGATGTAGAAAATAACTATGCTCCATATTATATTACGATTCGTGGCAAAGGCGATGTAATTAAAGATTTAAAAAAACATGCGAAAAAAGCCGAAAAAGTTTATCTTGCTAGTGACCCGGATAGAGAAGGAGAAGCGATTGCTTGGCATTTATCCTATATTTTAGGGTTAAATCCACAAGATAAAAACCGCGTAGTCTTTAATGAAATTACCAAAGACGCGGTTAAAGAAGCGTTCAAAGAACCAAGAACGATTAACTTAGATTTGGTCGATGCACAACAAGCTCGGCGAATATTGGACCGCTTAGTTGGTTACTCCATTAGTCCTATTCTTTGGCGTAAGGTTAAAAAAGGGTTAAGTGCTGGACGTGTCCAATCTGTGGCTCTTAAAATGATTATCGATCGCGAAAAAGAAATTAGAAATTTTACTCCAGAAGAATACTGGAGCATTGATGGAAATTTTAAAAAAGGTCGGAAAAAATTCAAGGCTAGTTTTTGGGGCGTTGATGGTAAAAAGAAAAAGTTACCGAATAAAGAAACTGTCAAAGAAGTAACTGATCGTATTTCTGGCGAAGATTATAATATAACCAAGGTTGAAAAAAAGGAACGTAAAAGAAATCCTGCAGCACCTTTTACTACAAGTAGTATGCAACAAGAAGCTGCACGTAAATTGAATTTTCGTACTGGTAAAACAATGATGATTGCCCAACAGTTATATGAAGGGATTACTCTTGGAAAAGGCGGAACAACCGGGTTAATTACTTACATGCGTACAGATTCCAAACGAATCTCTGACAGTGCTAAACAAGAAGCGACAGACTTTATTGAGCAAACCTACGGAAAAAAATATGCAGCACATAGTAATAAAAAGTTAAAAAATGCTCAAGGGGCACAAGATGCTCACGAGGCCATTCGTCCCACAAGTGCAATGCGGACACCAGAGGAAATTGAAAAGTATCTAGATAAAGACCAATTGAAGTTGTATCGTTTAATTTGGTCACGTTTTGTTGCTAGCCAGATGAAACCTGCCATCCTGGATACGGTTAAAGCGACTCTGGAACAAAATGGCGTTATTTTTGTAGCAAATGGTTCAAAAGTTAAATTTAAAGGATTTATGGAAGTATATGTAGAAGGTCGCGATGATGGTAAAAAAGAGAAAGAAAATATCTTACCTGAATTAGCTTCTGGTGATGTCGTACAATCAGAAGAAGTTACACCCAACCAACACTTTACTCAGCCACCTGCTCGTTTTAGCGAAGCGACATTGATTCGAACATTAGAAGAAAACGGCGTAGGGCGGCCCTCAACTTATGCGCCTACTTTACAAACGATTCAGAAACGTTATTATGTTAAACTTACGCAAAAGCGCTTTGAACCGACTGAACTTGGAGAAATTGTCGACAGCTTAATCGAAGATTTCTTTCCTGAAATCGTGGATGTATCTTTTACAGCGAGCATGGAAGAAGACTTGGACCATGTCGAGGAAGGAAAAGAAGAATGGGTGCAAGTCATTGATCGATTTTACCGTCCGTTTGAAAAAGAGTTAGATACTGCTGAAGAAAAGATGGAAAAAATTCAAATTAAGGATGAACCCGCTGGCTTTGATTGCGATGTTTGTGGTCATCCAATGGTAATTAAGCTAGGAAGATACGGCAAATTTTACGCTTGCAGCAATTTTCCTGAATGTCGTAACACTAAACCGATTGTTAAAGAAATTGGTGTGACGTGTCCTAAATGTCAAAAAGGACAAGTCATTGAAAGAAAATCAAAGAAAAATCGTATTTTTTATGGCTGTGATCGCTATCCAGACTGTGATTTTATTTCTTGGGACAAGCCTATCGGTCGCAACTGTCCTAAATGTGATCATTATTTAGTAGAGAAAAAGAAAAAAGGCGGCAAACAAGTGGTTTGCTCCAATTGTGATTACAAAGAAGATGTACAAAAATAAATAAAAAATTCCATAGTGCTATTGATATGCACTTATGGGATTTTTTGTTTGGAGGAAAATAAGTAGGTTTTAATGACTATGTTAAGGAGTGATGATTCAAACGCTAGAATGAAGTCCTAGAAAGACCCGTCGTAAAAAATGGTTATAGTTTGTATAAAGTTATTAAAAAGAGGCGACTTTATTATGTGTCTACCTCTTTTTTTAATAGCTGTTTATACTTTTTTATCTATAGTTATCTTCTAATAATAAAGCTTTAGCAGTATAGTTAGTAAAATAGCTATCAATGTTTAAGTCAATGGCTTTTTTTATTTCATCACTACTATTTAATGTCCATACATTGAATTCTTTATTATTTTCATGAGTTTTTTTGATATTGTTCTTATTCATTAGCTTAGAATTTGCGCCAATAATATCAATATAGTCATGTTTTAAAGCTTCATTTAATTCGTCCTCTGTATTCACCAGAATTAGCTTTTGCATGTTAGGAAAATTAATTTCTAATGTTCCTAAAGCTTCTTTGTTACGAGCTTGTACAATAATTTTGTCTTTCAAATCGTATTTTTTTACGAGATTTTCAAAAGGTTTTATAGCTCTTGAATTGTCTTTTTCTTTCAACTCTATTGCGTAATATGTACTATCTCCATACTTTTTAAATACATCTTCTAGTTTCAAAATGGGCTGGTGATCAGAAGTTCTTAGTTTGTCTATTTCTTTATCGTTCATATCACTGTAGTTTTTATCTACGCCAGTTATACGTTTTGCATTTTCATCATGAGAGATATATAAAGTACCACTTTTTGAAGTTACTAAATCCTGTTCGATATACTTTGTTCCATAATCAATAGCTAGATCATATGCTTTAAAGGTATGCTCAATTTCTTCACCACTAGCTCCACGATGAGATATAACGTAGTCATTTTTTGGTGCGGGCTTAAAAACAATAACTATTGTTGTAAATAATAAGATAAATAAAAACAAAGAGATTGGTTTAAAAATATTCTTCTTTTTTCTATGCATTTTTAACCTCCACTACTAGTCTATCACAGGTTAGGTAAAAAATAACCCGACAAATGTTTCGTTGTAATGGCCTTTTTTGTAACGATGAAATTCTTGGTCATTTTAAAATAAGGTGTTAAAATAATGATTGCTTTTTATAAATGAAGCACATCCGAATTAAACTAGATTAGTTATTGCTTACTTAGCAAGTAATTTCATAATTTTTTTAATTGTGAACATACTTTGAAATATTGATTAAATTCTGACAATTTATTTGTAATTTTATTTTTTCTATGCTACATTTTAGGAGAATAAGGAATAGGAGAAGTGCAAGATGACAAAAGATTGGCCTAGTGAGTATTATCGTTATCTTTTGGTAGAGCGTGGTTATTCTAAAAAAACAAAAGAAGCTTATCAAGAGGATATTACGAATTTTTTTTCTTTTTTAAAAGACTCTGGCGACGCTAATTATTTACAGATTGATCACCGCGATGTACGTGTTTATTTAAGTGAATTAAATGAGAAAAAGTATAGTCGCAATACAGTTAGTCGTAAAATTGCCAGCTTGCGTTCTTTTTATCATTTTTTATTAAAACAAGGAGTGATAGAAGAAAATCCTTTTTCTTATGTTCATTTGAAGAAAAAAAATGTCAAACTTCCTCGTTTTTTTTATGAAAAAGAAATGGAGGCGTTGTTTGATAGTGTTCAAGGATCGAAACCGTTGCAACAAAGAGACCGAGCTTTGCTAGAAGTCTTATATGGCTCTGGCTTACGGGTTAGTGAATGTTCATCATTAACGCTTGAACAAATCGATTGGGATAATAGCGTATTATATATCCACGGAAAAGGAAATAAAGATCGTTATGTGCCGTTTGGAGCTTACGCTCAAGAAGCGTTGGATGAGTATCTAACCAATGGGCGTTCTTTTTTGATGGAAAAATATCATAAGACACACGCATATGTCTTTGTTAACCGTTTAGGTGATGGGATCACTTCAACGGGTATTGAGTATGCTTTAAATCAAGTAATCAAAAAAAGCAGCTTGGACTCACAAATCCATCCGCATATGCTGCGACATACTTTCGCCACTCATTTGTTAAATAATGGGGCAGACATGCGGACAGTGCAAGAGCTATTAGGACATGCTAATTTATCAACGACGCAGATTTATACTCATGTAACTAAAGAGAATCTGCAAAAAAATTATCGCCAGTTTCATCCAAGAGCATAAAGATGATTTAAATTTAGGAGGAACAACAATAATGGAATCACAATTTCATTCAACAACTATTTGTGCAGTTGAAAAAGACGGCAAATTTGCAATGGCCGGAGATGGCCAAGTAACTATGGGCGAACAAGTCGTCATGAAAGGAACAGCGCAAAAAGTACGGCGCATTTATAACGGGGAAGTCGTTGTCGGTTTTGCTGGAAGTGTAGCTGATGCGTTTACTTTAGAAGAAAAATTCGAAGAAAAATTAAATGAATATCATGGAAATTTACAACGAGCTGCCGTTGAGTTAGCTCAAGAATGGCGCACTCAGCGTTCTATGCAAAAACTTGAAGCCATGTTAATTGTCATGAACAAAGAAGAAATGCTTTTAGTTTCAGGAACAGGCGAAGTGATCACACCTGATGATGGTATTTTAGCGATTGGCTCAGGAGGAAATTTTGCTTTGGCTTCTGCTAGAGCGATGCGCAAATATGCTAGTGATAAATTAACTGCTAAAGAAATTGCTGAAAATGCATTGAATATTGCAGCTGATATTTGTATTTTTACCAACCATGATATTAATGTGGAGGAATGTTAGTTTGATGACGAATCGAGAAAAAACACCTAAAGAAATTGTAAATGAACTAGATAATTATATTATTGGCCAAGATCAGGCGAAAAAATCAGTTGCTGTGGCGTTGCGAAATCGTTATCGTCGGTTACAATTAGATGAACAAATGCAACAAGATGTTACTCCGAAAAATATTTTAATGATCGGCCCTACCGGGGTAGGAAAGACTGAAATTGCTCGTCGCTTAGCCAAAACAATTTCTGCACCTTTTGTAAAAGTAGAAGCTACGAAATTTACTGAAGTTGGTTATGTTGGTCGTGATGTCGAATCAATGGTGCGTGATTTAGTCGAAAATGCGATTCAAATCGTCAAAAAAGCGCGTTATAGCGATGTATACAGCCAAGCAGAAAAAAAGGCTAATCGTCGTTTAGCAAAAGCTTTAGCGCCGGGGATTAAAAAAGAAAAACGGAAAAGTCAAAATCCTTATGAACAAATGATGAATATGTTCGCTCAAGGACAACAGTCACAAGAAACTGAAGAGCCAGAAGAAGAGCTGACAGAAGAAATTAGAAGCAATCGTCAAGCTATTTTTGAACAATTACAAAGAGGCGTTTTGGACAACCGCGAAGTTACAATTCAAGTAGAAGAAGAGAAAAATCAAAACCCGATGATGAACAATGGTTTAGAGCAGATGGGAATTGACTTGAGCGAGGCTTTTTCTCAATTAACGCCTAGCAAAAAAGTGGATCGTACTTTGCCAGTAAAGGATGCTAGAGAGCTGTTGATTCAAGAAGAATCTGCTAAATTAGTAAACGACGCAGATATCCATAGTGAAGCAATCCAGTTAGCACAATCAAGCGGTATTATCTTTATTGATGAGATTGATAAAGTGACTGCAAAATCAGAACAATCGGGGGACGTCTCGCGTGAAGGGGTACAGCGTGATATTTTACCAATTGTAGAAGGTTCTCAAGTGAATACTAAATATGGGGCAATCCAGACAGACCATATTTTATTTATCGCTTCAGGTGCTTTCCATGTATCTAAGCCAAGTGACCTAATTCCAGAATTGCAAGGACGTTTTCCAATTCGTGTTGAACTCAATGATTTAAATGCTGAAGACTTTGTCAAAATTCTAAAAGAACCCAATAATGCCTTAGTTAAACAATATGTTGCTTTATTAGAAACTGAAAACGTAAGTGTGACATTCACGCAAGAAGCTATTGAAAAGATTGCAACGATTGCTTTTGAAGTCAACCGTGACACGGATAATATAGGGGCTAGACGTTTGCACACGATCTTAGAAAGATTATTAGAAGATCTTTTATTTGAAGCTTCTGATATGCAAATGGGTGAAATTCAAATTACTGAAGCCTATGTTGAGGATAAATTATCGGATATTGCTAAGAATAAGGATTTAAGTCGTTACATTCTGTAAAAAAGTCGCTGGGTTAAAAATGCTGGAAAACACTTAAAGGAGAAGATTATGAGTACACTGTTAGAACAAACTAGAAAAATTAACGAATTATTGCAGCAAAATAATACGTTTAATATCGAATCTGACTTGCCTTATGGCGAAATGGCAGATGTTTTAGGAGATATTTTGAACAGCAACACTTATATTATTAGCGATGATGGAAGTGTGTTAGGTTTTGCTGAAATATTGGATGTCAATAATGAACGGGTCAAGAATATGTTTGTACAAAAACAATTTCCTAAAAGCTATACAGATATGGTAGATCAGCTAAAAAAAACTGAGGCAAATATTACTATTGAAAGTGACATGACAGCTTTTCCTGTGGAATTGCGAGAAGTTTATCCTAATGGGGTAACGACTGTTGTTCCAATTTTTGGCGCGGGCGAACGTTTGGGGACAATTATCTTGTCTCGTATTGAACAGCCATTTAATGAAGAAGATTTGGTTCTGGCAGAATATAGTGCAACGGTTGTCGGAATGCAAATTTTGTACCAAAAATCGCGTAGTATCGAAGAAGATGTGCGGAATACAACAGCTGTTCAGATGGCTGTTGGTACGCTTTCTTATAGTGAGTTAAAAGCTGTACAAGCCATTTTTGATGCTTTGGATGGGGATGAAGGGCGTCTGACTGCTTCTAATATTGCTGACAAAATTGGGATTACTCGCTCTGTAATTGTTAATGCTTTGCGAAAGCTTGAATCAGCAGGCATTATTGAATCACGTTCGCTAGGGATGAAGGGCACTTATCTAAAAGTTTTAAATCATCGGTTTAAAGAAGAATTGGATAAAGCCTAAGTTTTAAGAAAAGAGGAATGCGCGATGGCAGTTACAATCGAAACGGATCATCTAAAGGCAGTACTCAACGAAAAAGGTGCTGAGTTGGCTAGCTTAAAGCGTAAAGATGCAGATATTGAATATATCTGGCAAGCTGATCCAGAATTTTGGAAAAGACACGCTCCAGTGTTATTTCCCATCGTCGGTTCGTTAAAAAATGGAACTTACAGCTATAAAGGCAAGACTTACCAATTGCCGCAACATGGTTTTGCTAGAGATATGAATTTTGAGCTAATAGAACAAAAAGAAGATGCTGCCAGTTTTCGGTTAAAAAGTACAGAAGAAACGAAAAAGGTATATCCTTTTGATTTTGAATTAGTTATTGGATATGTTTTAGGCGGTGATGGTCTAACAGTAGATTATCAGGTAAAAAATACTGCTGATGAAGAAATGTATTTTTCCATTGGTGCTCATCCGGCATTTAATATCCCTTTAGAAGATTCTTTGACATTTACCGATTATTACGTAGATCCTTCCCCGGCGAAGTCAAGAATTCATTTACCATTAAAGGATGGACTTATTGACTTAAAGCAGCGAACGCTTGGTCAAACAAACACTTCAATTGCTTTAAACCATGAATTGTTTAAAAATGATGCTCTGATTTACGAAACGAAAGGGCTAAATTCCTTTGCTATTCGTACTGAAAAGTCACCACATTCAGTTACAGTCAGCTTTAAAGATTTTTCTTATGTCGGTATTTGGTCGACTTACCCTACTAAGTCTTCCTTTGTTTGTATTGAACCTTGGGTGGGTATTGCCGATACAACTGAAAGCAGTGGGGACCTGACGGAAAAATTAGGAATTCAAAAATTAGCGGCACAAGATATCTTTCATACAAAATACGCTATCGTTGTCAAATAACTAAGAATGTTGACAATAAAATATCCGAACTATAAAGGATTGCTCCATCAATTACTCGTTATGAGCTAAAAAGCAGAAGCCAATCTGATTGATTATAGTTCGGATGTTTTCATTTTACTTTTTTCTTTTTCTTTGTTTTACCTTTATTTAAGCCAAAAGAAATTCGACTCTCTGTTCCTTGACGAATGCGTTGAATATTTTGTCTATGTAGATAGAATATAAATGCTGTCACTACGACTGCTATAAAAGAAAGCAATCCATCGGGTTCTGGCAAGAGCACTGGAAAAATAAACGGCAGAATAAAAGTAGATAGTGTAATGATCACTGCTGCAAGCATACTAGACAAACTTACCATGCTCGTGATAAATAATAAAATTAAAAAAATTGCCAACGAGTAGAAAAAGAAAAGCGGATGGTAACCTAACAACATGCCGGCACTGGTCGCGACAGCTTTACCTCCCTTGAATTCGGCAAAGATAGGAAAGACATGTCCTATAATCGCACATAAACCAAATATTAAGGGATTGATGTCTATCCCTGGTAGATAAGCTAAAGAGGTCGCCAGTGTCCCCTTTAATAAGTCAGCAAGAAAAACAGCAAATCCGGCTTTAACACCCAATATACGGAAGGTATTTGTTGTTCCAGAGTTGCCACTTCCATATTGACGAATGTCTTTTTTGTAAAAGGCTTTTCCAATCCATAAGCCAGACGGAATGGAGCCGAGTAAATAAGCAATAAGCATTAATAGAATTATTTTCATAAGAACCAACCTTTTGTTAGACTAGCAATATTTTAGCATGAAAACATAAAAGCAACAACTTAATTATTGATCTAATGCAAGTTAGATAATAAATTTTTAAAGGAGTACGATGATAATGGCTTTTAAAAATCCAGACGAACAAACAATTCAAAACTACTTAAAAACAGCAAAAAACGTAGCCGTTGTCGGCTTAAGTGATAATAGTGAGCGTACAAGTTACCAGGTGACAGAAGTTGTTCAAAATCATGGCTATCACATTTTTCCTGTGAATCCAAAATTGGCAGGTAAAGAAATATTAGGTCAAAAAGTCTATGCACGTTTACAAGATATTCCAGAACCGATTGATATTGTGGATATATTTCGCCGCAGCGAATTTTTACCTGAAGTTGCGGATGAATTTTTAGAAACAAACGCTAAAGTTTTTTGGGCACAATTAGGACTTGAAAGTGAAGAAGCAGCGAAGAAGTTACAAGAGGCAGGTCGCAATGATATTGTAATGAACCGTTGTATCAAAATTGAATTAGGAAAACTAGATCAAAAATAATCTCAGTAAGACTCTCGCATAGGTTTTAAGCTTTTAATGAAAAAATAGTTTATAGCCTGTAAATAAAAAGTTTTTTAGTTTAAAAAGAACGGATTACAAATGATCGAGTTGGCGAACTGATTCTAAAGAAAAACTTCATTTCGAGGTTTTTCTTCTTTTTTTTGTCAGCTTTTTAGCGTATGATATAGTGTGTTCGTGTAACAAATTTAATTATAAATACTGATAAAAGAAAAACAAGATACAAGGAGCGTTGACTTTGGCAAAAAAATCCAATGAATATAATGATGCTTCAATCCAAGTATTAGAGGGATTAGAAGCAGTAAGAAAACGTCCAGGGATGTATATTGGCTCTACGGATCAGCGCGGATTACATCATCTGGTATACGAAATTGTAGATAATGCAGTTGATGAAGCACTTTCTGGTTATGGGGATACGATTGATGTTACTATTTGTGAAGATAATAGTATCCAAGTGGTTGACCATGGACGAGGGATGCCAGTAGGAATGCATGCTTCAGGTATTCCTACCGTAGAAGTCATTTTTACTGTTCTGCATGCGGGCGGTAAATTTGGACAAGCGGGAGGATACAAAACTTCTGGGGGTCTACATGGTGTAGGTGCTAGTGTGGTTAATGCTCTTTCAAGCTGGCTGGAAGTAACCATTGTGCGTGATGGGATGAGATATAAAGAAACGTTTAAAAATGGCGGTAAGCCAGAAGGTACATTAAAAAAAATCGGAAAAACGAAGGAAGCAAACAGTACAACAGTACATTTTTTACCAGACCCAGAAATTTTTTCTTCAGCTAAGGTTTCATATAGTACTTTAGCTGAACGGCTGCGTGAGTCAGCTTTCTTACTAAAAGGCGTAAAAATTACTCTGACAGATTTACGAGGAGAAGAAAAAACAGAAGAAGCTTTTTTCTTTGAAGAAGGAATCAAAGAATTTGTCGACTATTTAAATGAAGAAAAGGATACCTTAACACCTGTCGCCTATTTTTCTGGTGAAAAAGATGGCATCGAAGTAGAATTTGCTTTTCAATATAATGATGGTTATTCGGAAAATATTCTGTCATTTGTTAATAATGTAAGGACTAAAGATGGTGGGACACATGAAGCAGGTATGAAGGCCTCTTTGACAAAAACCTTTAATGAATATGCTCGTAAGGTTGGTTTATTAAAAGATAAAGACAAAAATTTAGAAGGTAGTGATTTTCGCGAAGGGCTAGCCGCTATTTTGTCTGTACGCATTCCTGAAAATTTATTACAATTTGAAGGACAAACAAAAGAAAAATTAGGAACTCCTGCCGCTAGGACGGCAACAGATAACGTTATTAGTGAACAACTCATCTTTTACTTACAAGAAAATAATGACATGAGTCAAATGCTTATACGTAAAGCAACTAAAGCACGATTAGCTCGTGAAGCGGCTCGAAAAGCACGTGAAGATAGTAGGAACGGTAAGAAAAAGAAAAAGGGCGAATCCCTACTTTCGGGTAAGCTAACCCCAGCACAGTCTAAAAATCCACAAAAAAATGAGTTATATTTAGTTGAAGGTGACTCAGCGGGTGGTTCGGCTAAACAAGGACGCGATCGAAAATTCCAAGCTATTTTGCCTTTACGCGGAAAAGTCATTAATACTGAAAAAGCGAATATGCAGGACATCTTAAAAAACGAAGAAATCAATACCATGATTTATACCATTGGTGCAGGCGTTGGTCCGGAGTTTACATTGGAAGATTGCAACTATGATAAAATTATTATTATGACCGATGCAGATACTGACGGTGCACATATTCAAGTATTACTACTAACCTTTTTTTATCGCTATATGAAACCTTTGGTAGAAGCAGGAAAAGTGTATATTGCTCTGCCTCCATTTTATAAGGTAACGAAAGGTAGTGGAAAAAAGCAGATCAATCAATATGCTTGGACTGATGAAGAATTAGCTTCTATTACTCAAAATATAGGCAAGGGCTATTTGTTACAACGGTATAAAGGTTTAGGTGAGATGAATGCAGAACAATTATGGGAAACAACTATGGATCCAGAACACCGAACGTTAGTACGTGTTAGAATCGATGATGCTGCGCAAGCAGAGCGCCGGGTAACCACTTTGATGGGGGATAAAGTCGCTCCTAGAAGAAAATGGATCGAATCGCATGTACAGTTTAGCTTAGAAGAAGACGGTAGTATTCTAGAGACGACTGAATCAACAGATGAAAAAAATACAGCAGAAGAATCTTTTGAAGAAACGAAATTATTTGAGTAGAAGGTGAGTTTTTGGAACAAAATAATCATATTCAAGAGTTAACATTAGAAGAAGTGATGGGCGATCGTTTTGGTCGTTATTCGAAATATATTATTCAAGAACGAGCTTTACCAGATGTTCGAGATGGATTAAAACCGGTGCAACGACGTATTCTATTTTCAATGAATAATGATGGCAATACTCACGACAAAAGTTTTCGTAAATCTGCTAAATCTGTTGGCAATGTCATGGGAAATTACCACCCACATGGAGATAGCAGTATTTACGAAGCTATGGTACGAATGAGTCAAGACTGGAAGTTGCGAGAAGTTTTAGTGGAAATGCATGGCAATAATGGGAGTATGGATGGGGATCCGCCTGCAGCAATGCGTTACACGGAAGCTCGTCTATCGGAACTAAGTGGTATGATGTTGGCTGATATTGAAAAAGATACTGTGGATATGGTATTAAATTTTGACGATACTGAAAAAGAACCTACTGTATTACCGGCAAAATTTCCCAATTTGCTGGTAAATGGTTCCACCGGAATATCAGCTGGTTATGCAACAGAGATTCCCACGCACAATTTAGCAGAAGTGATCGATGGTACTGTCTATTTAATCGATCATCCTAATGCTTCTTTAAATAAATTAATGGAATTTATTCCAGGACCGGATTTTCCTACAGGAGGTATCCTTCAGGGAAAAGAAGAAATCAAAAAAGCTTATGAAACCGGTAAGGGAAAAGTGATTTTGCGGTCCAAAACAGAAATTGAAACATTACATGGCGGCAAGCAGCAAATTGTTGTTACTGAAATCCCCTATGAAGTAAATAAAGCTACTTTAGTGAAAAGAATCGATGAAATTCGTCTAGCAAAAAAAATCGAAGGTATTGCAGAAGTACGAGACGAAACAGACCGCTCCGGCTTACGCATGGTTATTGAGTTGAAAAAAGATATAAATGCGCAAGGTATATTGAATTATTTATTTAAAAATACAGACTTACAAGTCAACTATAGTTTTAATATGGTAGCTATTGACCATAAGCGGCCTCAGCAAGTGAGCTTAAAGCATATTTTAGCAAGTTATATTGAACATCGTCGTGACGTAGTTTTAAAACGCAGTCAATTTGAATTAAATAAAGCGCAAAAACGACAACATATCGTCGATGGATTGATGAAGGCATTGTCCATTCTTGATAAAGTAATTGCCACTATTCGTGCTAGTAAAGATAAAAAAGATGCTAAAAATAACCTGGTTATTCAGCATCAGTTTACTCAAGCACAGGCAGAAGCCATCGTTAATTTGCAGTTATACCGTTTAACCAATACTGATATTACTGAATTGGAAAATGAAGCAAAAGAATTAGCCGCCTATATTGCTGAATTGCAGAAAATTTTAAGTGATGAAACTGAATTAATGAAAGTCATAAAAAATGAATTACGGCAAGTGAAAAAGAAATTCAGTACTCCGCGGTTAACGCAAATTGAAGAACAAATTGAAGAAATTAAGATTGAAACAGAAGTCTTAGTTCCTTCAGAAGAAGTGATGACAGCTATTACTAAAGAAGGATATATTAAGCGTAGTAGCTTACGTTCTTTTAGTGCTTCTAGACCCGAAGAACTTGGGATGAAAGAGACAGATGAGGTGGTTTTTTGTCAACAGTTAAATACTTTGGATCATTTGTTGCTGGTAACTAATAGAGGAAATATGATTTACCGTCCTGTTTTTGAATTGCCTGATTTGAAATGGAAAGACACAGGAGAACATCTCTCGCAGACAGTATTAAACTTTAACTCCGATGAAGTCGTTTTGTCAGTTTTCAGTTACAGAGAATTAGATGCAGCTCGAAATTTTGTGTTTATGACGAAAAATGGCATGATTAAGCAAACTCGAATGGATGAATTTGCGCCATGGCGGACCTATAAAAGCCGTGGAGTTACTGCAATGAAATTTAAGGACGAAACAGATGAATTAATCAATGCTTTTCTAGTCGATACAAAAGAAGAACTAGATGTCTTTTTAGCGACTTATAAAGGTATGGGACTACGTTATGCATTAAATGAAGTACCTATAGTTGGTGCAAAGGCAAGTGGTGTTAAAGCCATTAATCTGAAAGCTGAAGATGAAGTAGTCAATGGACTATTGGTTTATAGTAATGGGGATAATCCTGTCATTATTGTATCTCAGCGTGGTGCAATAAAACGTATGCTTGCTCAAGAACTGAGTCAATTAAGCCGAGCTAAACGAGGTGTTATGATTTTAAGGGAATTGAAAAAAAATCCTCATCGTATTGTTTACATGGGAGATGGACAAAATAAAACGTTGCTACTGGCTAATGAAAAGGGGCAACAAGCAGAAATTCAAAGTGATCATTATCCGATTAGTGATCGTATGTCAAATGGCTCGTTTGCCTTGGATGAAAAACAAGGCGGTAAAGTTATTGAAGTCAAGGAACAATTTGACTTGCAAGAGGATAGAGAAGAATAAACCAATGATACCAAGAATAAGCGGCGAAAAGTGTCGTTTATTCTTGGTTTTTTATAATAAGGTTAAAACTAAAATCATTGAATCCTGAAAATAAACGCTAGGTATAAGTTTAGACAATTTATAGGGGTTAAATTAAAAAAGCGTTACCTATCTTTGGGTTTTCAGGGGTTAAATCTTCGTTTTACTCCCTATGAAGAGCATAACAGGGAGTGAAACAGCTATTCGATCCTTATGTTTTTTCTTTTTTTCTATAATCATACAAATTTATACTAATTTACTCTAATAACAGGGAGTCTTTTTTTAATCTATTCCCTGTCTTTTACTTCTCAGGGAGTGAAATCTAGAAACATTCCCTATCTTTGCAAACATAGGGAATCGATTTGGATTTTCCTCCCTGTCTTTGTCCATAGCGAAATGCTTAGCACTTATAAAATAGGTAAGCTGTTTATAGTATAGTATTTCCAGATAGGAGCTAAATTTGAAAGTAGGATAGACCATATAGAATCGTGTACCCAGAAAACGTCTATCTACTTTCTTTACTGTATCATTTTCTATTATAGCTTTGTAAAACTGTACCAATACAGTGAGCTTGTTTTACTAATTTGTGTGATTTTTATCTTGCCGAAAAAATAAAAAATGATTAAACTATCACAATTAAAATGCTTAAATTCCGGGCTTTTAACAGGAATAATGTATTTTTTTATTTGTATTTGTTAAAAAACTAACATGCAAGTGCTTGCAAAAAAAGGGCTATGTGTTATACTATTCACAGTAAGACTGTTGCATAAAGCACAGAAAATAAGGAGGAGCATCATATGGCATCTGTAACAAATAATACAGAAAACGTAAACAAGACTGCTTGGGAAGGTTTTAAAGGAGAAACTTGGCGCCATGAAGTAAACACACGTGATTTTATTCAAAACAACTATACTGAATATCGCGGAGATGACAAGTTTTTAGAACCAATTGCTGAAAGTACAGACAAATTGTGGACCCAATTACAAGAATTATTTGAAGTAGAACATGAGCACAAAGGCGTTTATGACATGGATAACGACATTCCATCAACTGTTACCTCACACGGTCCAGGATATTTAAACAAGGACGAAGAAAAAATTGTCGGCTTACAAACAGACGTACCACTAAAACAAGCTTTCCAACCTTTTGGCGGCATTAAGATGGCAAACAATGCTTTGCAATCAAACGGTTACGAAGTGGATGAAGAAATGACGAAGATTTTCACTGACTGGAGTAAAACGCACAATCAAGGTGTTTTTGATGCGTATACTCCAGAAATGAGACGGGCACGCTCGAATAAGATCATTACAGGGTTGCCTGATGCTTATGGTCGTGGACGTATTATTGGTGACTATCGCCGAGTTGCTTTATACGGAATTGACTATCTGATTGAACAAAAACAAGATGATTTAGCCAATACGGGAAATCGGACAATGACCGACGATGTTATTCGTTTAAGAGAAGAAGTAACTGAACAACTACGAGCTTTAAATGACTTGAAAACAATGGCTGCTTCTTACGGCTTCGATATTTCTCGCCCGGCAGAAACAGCACAAGAAGCGATTCAATGGTTGTATTTTGGCTATTTAGGTGCTATTAAATCACAAAATGGTGCTGCAATGTCCTTTGGACGAGTTTCAGCTTTCTTAGATATTTATATCCAACGTGATTTGGATAAAGGTATTCTTACAGAAGCACAAGCACAAGAACTAATCGACCAACTTGTCTTAAAATTACGTATGGTGAAATTTGCACGTACGCCGGAATATAATGAATTGTTCTCAGGTTTCCCTGTTTGGGCAACTTTATCTCTTGCAGGTATGGGAATTGACGGACGTTCACTAGTAACTAAAAATGATTTCCGCTTGTTGCATACATTAAGCAATATGGGACCTGCGCCAGAACCAAATATGACTGTTTTATATTCTTCTCACTTACCTGAAGGATTCCGTACATTTGCTGCCAAAATGGCCAAAGAAAGTTCATCTATTCAGTTTGAAAACGATGATTTGTTACGTGAAAACTGGGGTTCAGATGACGTGGCAATTGCTTGTTGTGTGTCTGCAACAGTTACAGGTAAAGACATGCAATTCTTTGGTGCTCGCGCTAACTTATGTAAAGCCGTTTTGTATGCAATTAACGGTGGGGTAGATGAAAAAACAAAAAAACAAGTCGGACCTAAGTATCGTCCAATAACTGGCGATTCTATTGACTATGATGACTTTATTGAAAAATATAAGGATATGTTAGATTGGTTAGCTGAGCTATATGTTAACACCTTAAATGTGATTCACTACATGCATGATAAATATTCTTATGAAGCTGCCCAATTAGCTTTAATGGATACGAATTTGAAACGTACGTTTGCTACAGGGATTGCAGGGATTTCTCATGCGGCTGATAGTATCATGGCCATTAAATACGGCAATGTTAAAGTGATTCGTGATGAAAATGGCTTGGCAGTAGATTACGAACCACAAAATGAATTTCCAACTTATGGTAATGATAATAAAGAAGCTGATGAGATGGCGAATTGGATTGTAGAATATTTCATTACTCAAATTAAACGACAACATACTTATCGCAATTCAACACCAACGACATCCTTATTAACTATTACGTCAAACGTTGTTTACGGAAAAGCCACAGGAAATACGCCTGATGGACGTCGTGCAGGCAAGCCATTGGCACCAGGAGCTAACCCAAGTTACCAAGATGGTAAATATTTAGGTGAAAAAAATGGACTACTTGCTTCGTTGAATTCAACAGCTCGTTTGAATTATGAAAATGCTATGGATGGAATTTCAAATACGCAAACGATTAACCCGACTGGTTTAGGTAAAGATGATGATACACGTATTGGCAACTTAAGAAATGTGTTGGATGGTTACTTTGACAAAGGGGCTTATCATATTAATGTTAATGTATTCTCCAATGATCTGTTACTTGACGCGCAAGAACATCCAGAAAAATATCCTAACCTAACAATTCGTGTTTCAGGTTATGCTGTTAAGTTCCGTGATTTGACACGTGAACAACAAAACGACGTTATCTCAAGAACAGCACATGATAGAATGTAAAATTTTTTTGAGGGTGACAAGACTCTTGTTGCCCTCTTTTTAAATAATGGTTAAAAAGCTAGCCATGCTTAAATAACCGCTGAATTTCTAAACTTATAGCAGGCAATAATGTTTATGACTTACTGCTTTGCTTTTTTAACGAAAGAGGGATTTTTATGACGGATCCAGTTATGGGACGTATTCATTCTACAGAAAATTTTGGTACAGTAGATGGTCCTGGTGTTCGTTTTGTTATCTTTGCTCAAGGGTGTCGGATGCGCTGTCAATTTTGCCATAATCCTGATACTTGGAATATTAAATCTAAAAAGGCACAAATGCGTACTGCTGATGATGTGCTTGATGAAGCTTTAAACTATCGTGCTTATTGGGGAGAAAAAGGGGGAATCACTGTAAGTGGTGGTGAACCTCTGTTACAAATTGATTTTTTGCTTGACTTATTTAAAAAAGCAAAAGCACAAGGAATCCATACTACGCTCGATACTTGTGGCAATCCATTTACTAGAAAAGAGCCTTTTTTTAGTAAGTTTGAAGAACTAATGAATTACACCGATTTATTATTATTTGATATTAAACACATTGATACAGTTGAGCACAAAAAATTAACGAAACATGGTAATGAAAATATTTTAGAGATGGCCCAATATTTATCAGAAATTGGGAAACCTGTTTGGATACGTCATGTTCTAGTGCCATTTCGCAGTGACTACGATGAATTTTTAGAAAGACTAAACGCATTTATCCAAACACTAGATAATGTTGATAAGGTGGAAATTTTACCTTACCATACAATGGGGCGTTACAAATGGGATGAATTGCGTCTGAAATACCCATTAGAAGGAATTGAGCCGCCAGGACAAGAACGAGTAGAAAATGCTAAAAAGATTCTTCAAGTTGACCAATATACTGGTTATCAAACAAGGTGACAAAAGAAAAATAGAATATAAGTTCTTTTGATACAAAATCCCCGAACTATAAAGAGATTACTCGTTGCGACGCAAATAAATGGCAATTAGTGATTTTCATCAGTATAGTTCGGGGTTTTTGTCTTGTTTTCCTTATGCTACAATTTCTTTTTTTATTATTGAAAAAGGGAAACGACGAAAGTGTTAGGCGATTCGACTTTTTTCATCTTATGAAAATTATGGAAATTTGTAAAACTTTTTGCTATCATATTAATGAAGAGAAAGATTGGAGTGAAGGTTATGGCAAAGGTTTTAGTTTTTGGTCACCAAAATCCTGACACAGATGCGATTGGGGCGGCCATTGCTTTTTCTGAATTACAAAAACAAAAAGGACAAGATACTGAAGCTGTTGCTTTGGGAGAAGCTAGTGAAGAAACGCAATTTGCTTTGGATTATTTCGATTTAACAGCACCACGTGTCATTACTAAGGCTAGTAATGAGACCTCTGATGTTATGTTGGTTGATCATAACGAATTTCAACAAAGCGTAACTGATATTGAAAACCTTAAAATATTGTCTGTAGTGGATCATCATCGTGTGGCAAATTTTAACACCACTGATCCGCTGTATTATCGTGCTGAACCAGTAGGATGCACGAGTACCATTATTTTGAAGCTATACAAAGAAGCTGGTTTAACTCCTGCAAAAGCAATTGCTGGTATTATGCTATCTGCTATTATCTCAGATACCTTGTTGTTTAAATCACCAACATGTACGCAAGAAGACATTGATGCCGCCAAAGAATTAGCAGAAATAGCTAGTGTAGATGTTGATAGCTATGGTTTAGAAATGCTTAAAGCAGGTACAAATCTTAGTGATAAATCAGCAGATGTCTTATTAGATATGGATGCTAAAAGTTTTCCTATGGGTGATAAAACAGTACGTATCGCTCAAGTGAACACGGTGGATTTACAAGAAGTCTTTGATCGGCAAGATGAGCTTGAAAAAGCTATGAAAAAAGCCAATAATGAGAATAATTATGATTTGTTTGTGCTTTTGGTGACAAATATCTTAGATAGTGATTCGGAACTCCTTGTGATTGGTGAGCCGAGCGAAATGGTTGAAAAAGCTTTTGATGTAAAATTAAATAATCATCGTGCTTTTCTAAAGGGTGTTGTTTCTCGTAAAAAACAAGTTGTGCCCCCTTTGACTGCAAGTTTTCAGTAATTTTATAAGATAAGACCTTTAAGACATAAGAGGATAATTCTTTTTATGTCTTAAAGGTTTTTTACTAAGAATATTTTATTAGTTATTTTTTTAAGTGTATTTATTTATTAATAACTAGTAAATCATTTTTATCTTTCGAATTTTGTGAAAAAAATCCTACTTTATAAAATTTAATACTAAGAAATAAAGGCGCAGACGCTAATTTTAGCGCTTTTTTTTGTGAAAAAAATGAAAAAAGGGATGGATAAATAAAATAGTTTGTTTCATATGCTACTGAAAATAATAGCGAAAATGTCATTTTTATAAAATGTTTCCTTTATATTTTGTGTCTTTGTTATTTTTTAGAATCTTTAAAAAATTCACTTGAAATGCTGATGTTTGTGCTATAATGGAGTTAGCAATAATAGTTAACTAATAAATTCATCATTTTAGATGTTGTTTTGTTATTTTTCAAAGGAGGGTTGTTATGCTCGAAACAAGTAAAGAAGTTTTAGAAGCTGAGCAGCGATTTTTAACGGGAGAAAATTTTTATGTTCAGCACTTTTTAGGTTTACGCAAAAATGAAAACGGATACGTTTTCCGGGTATGGGCACCAAATGCTAGACAAGTGTACCTGGTTGGAGATTTTAATGGTTGGGACGAATCTTTACCAATGGAGAAAAGGGAAAAATCTGGTGTATGGGAAATCTCAACCTCTTTGCCTGAAGAAGGACAATTATACAAATTTTTAGTCGAGCAAGCAAATGGCCGTAAAATTATGAAAATTGATCCTTTTGCGATTCGCTTTGAAAAAAGGCCTGGTACAGCAGCCGTTGTGTATACGATAGCGGAAAAAAAATGGCACGATAATTTATGGCGTGGACGCCAGAAAAAAACGAAAACATTAAAACGTCCTATGAATATTTATGAAGTTCATGCCAGTTCTTGGCAACATTATGAAGACGGACAACCATATACCTTTGATGAATTAAGAAAAGAGCTAATTCCCTATGTAAAAGAAATGGGCTATACACATATCGAATTTCTTCCATTAATGGAACATCCTCTCGGGGCTTCCTGGGGCTATCAATTGACGGGTTTTTTCGCACTATCTTCTTATTATGTTACACCCGAAGAATTTCGTGATTTTGTAGATAGTTGTCATCAAAATAATATTGGTGTATTTGTTGATTGGGTACCTGCGCATTTTTGTATTAATGAGGACACACTTCCTTATTATGATGGTACACCAACATTTGAGTATGAAGATCCAAATCGAGCTCACAACATTCGTTGGGGGACCATTTGTTTTGATTTAGGCAAACCACAAGTACAAAGTTTTTTGATTTCAAGCGCTTTATTTTGGTTTGAAGTTTACCACATTGATGGGATGCGCGTGGATGCTGTTTCTAGCATGCTGTATTTGGATTACGATGAGGGACCTTGGCAGCCCAATCATGAAGGAGGAAATCGTAATTTTGAAGGTTATTATTTTTTACAAAAATTAAATGCAGTAATCAAACTGGCCTTTCCACAAGCAGTGATGATGGCAGAAGAAAGCAGTTCTGAAACGAAAATTACAGGAATGATTGAAAGTGGTGCCTTAGGATTTGATTATAAGTGGAATATGGGCTGGATGAACGATGTATTACGATTTTATGAGATGGACCCTATTTTTCGCAAAGATAACTTCCACTTATTGACCTTTTCTTTTATGTATATGATGAATGAACACTATATTCTGCCTTTTTCACATGATGAAGTTGTTCATGGGAAAAAGAGTTTAATGCATAAAATGTGGGGAGATCGGTATAAGCAGTTCGCTCATTTACGTAATATGTATACTTTCATGATGACACATCCCGGGAAAAAATTACTGTTTATGGGTAGTGAATATGGACAGTTTTTGGAATGGAAATATGATGAAGGCTTGGAGTGGGGAAACCTAGAAGATGAATTAAATAAAAAAATGCAGACTTTTACTGCAAAGTTGAATGCTCTATATAAGCAAGAACGTAGTTTGTGGGAGTTAGAAGATACAGCTGAAACGATAGAGATTATCGATGCAGATAATACAGCGGAAAGTACATTGACATTTATTCGCAAATCAAAAACCAAAAAGGACTTTTTAATTGTAGCATTAAATTTGGCACCGATAGAAAGACAAAATTTTGCGATTGGTGTTCCCTATCCTGGAAGTTATCAAGAGGTTTTAAATACTGAAAAAACAGAGTTTGGTGGAACATGGACAAAAAACAACACTAGTTGTCAAAGTGTTGAGCAACCTTTTAAACAATTCGATTATCAAATTCAAACGATTTTACCAGCTTTAGGTGCTTTAATTATTAAACCGGAAAAAATACACACAAGTTAGCAGCAATAGTTAGGAATAATTGAGAGGAGGAAAGGTGTTTTCACCGAAACAATGAAAACAGAAACAGTAGCTATGATTTTAGCAGGCGGACAAGGAACGCGTTTAGGAAAACTCACAAAGAATATGGCTAAACCTGGTGTGCCGTTTGGCGGGCGTTATCGAATTATTGATTTTACATTAAGTAATTGTGCTAATTCTGGCATTAAAAATGTAGGGGTTGTCACGCAATACCAGCCTTTAGAGTTAAACGCTCATATAGGAAACGGAGCTAGCTGGGGCTTAGATGGAATTGATTCAGGAGCAACGATTTTACAACCTTATTCAAGCTCGGAAGGGAGTAAATGGTTTGAAGGAACAGCCCATGCGATTTATCAAAATATGGATTATATTGACCGCTTAGATCCACAATATGTTTTAATTTTATCGGGAGACCATATTTATAAAATGGATTATGAAGCCATGCTTGAAAATCATAAGAAAAAAAGGGCATCGCTTTCGGTAGCAGTTATTGAAGTTCCATTCAAGGAAGCTTCCAGATTTGGCATTATGAATACAGATGAAAATGATCGAATTATTGAATTTGAAGAAAAACCTGAAAACCCAAAAAGCAACTTAGCTTCGATGGGGATTTATATCTTTAACTGGGGACGTTTGCGAAGTGTTTTGCGTACCAGCTACGCTAAAGATAGTACGATGAGCGACTTCGGAAAACATGTGATTCCCGCTTACCTTGATAGTGGAGAAAATGTAGTTGCTTATCGTTTTAAAGGTTATTGGAAAGATGTCGGAACGATTGATTCTCTTTGGGAAGCGAATATGGAATTTTTAGATCCAGAGATGGAGTTAGATATCCGGGATAAAGGGTGGCGCATTTATTCTAAAAATCGTATTTCTCCTCCTCATTTTATCACTGAAATGGGTTCAGCTAAAGATTCGTTAATTTCGGATGGTTGTTATATCGCTGGGGATGTAAAACATAGCATTTTATCAGACGATGTCCAAATAAAAGATGGTGCTTCGGTATCCGATAGTGTCATTATGTCAGGGGCAACAATCGGCAAAAATGTGGTTGTTAAACGAGCCATTATTGGTGAAAACGCCATTATTGGAGATAACGCTGAAATTGATGGAACAGAAGAGATAGAAGTTGTTGGTTATAATGAAGTGATTGGGGTGACGATGGATGAAGACTAATAAAATGTGTGCATTGGTAGGAAATTTGCATCGTTATAATGGTTTAATGCCTCTAATCAAAAATCGTCCTTTAGCCACTTTACCTTTTGATGGAAAATATCGTTTAATCGATTTTAATTTATCAAATGTTGCCAATGCGAATATAAAATCTCTTTTTATGGTTTTTAATGAAGGCGAAACACGCTCAGTCTTTGATCATTTGGGCGGGGGTAAAGAGTGGAATTTAGATGGTATTCAAAATCATTTTTTTGTTCATACTTATCAGGATTTTATTCGTAAAGATGATAATAATAGCAGTTATTACGATGTGGTGATTGATTATTTACGCAAGTCAAAATCTGAATATGCTGTATATATGAACAGTAAAATTTTATGCAACATTGATTTAAAAACGTTACTTCATATTCATCAATCAAGACAACAGGATATGACAGTAGTTTATAAAAAAGTAAGTATGGATAAAACTCAAGATGATGATCTTTTATTTACTTTAGATAATGAACATACGATTAGAGAAAAAACATTTGCTAAAGATATTACCACACAAGAAGAAGTAAATCTTTGCGCAGATATCTTTATTATTAAAACAGACCTTTTAATTGAAATCTTACAACAAAAGCAAGCGGGTGGTGTCTTGGGCAATGTGGAAAGCTTTTTGCGTGAACGTATCAGCTCTTCAACTAATGCTTATGAATATACCGGCTATTTAAATAATATATTTGATGTTTTATCTTATTATCGTGCGAATATGGACATGTTAGATACACAAAAATTTAATGCTTTACTATACTCTAGTCAAAAAGTTTATACGAAAATGAAAAACGAAGTACCGACATTTTACTCAGAAACTTCGATTGTCAATAATAGTCAATTTGCAACAGGTTGTATGATTGAAGGACGCGTGGAACGAACTCTAGTCGGGCGAGGGACAAGCATCAAAGAAGGTGCTGAAGTATTTGATTCGCTGATTTTCCCAAGCAATATAGTAAAATCAAGTGCTACTGTACGTTGTGCTATTTTGGATAAGAATGTTGTGGTAGATGAAGGGGTACGTATTGAAGGGACGCCTGAAAAACCAGTAGTGATTGAAAAAGGCAGTCATGTGACACAAGATATTATTGGAGGTTAAACGATGAAGCTTCTTTTCGCAGCGGCAGAATGTGCACCATTTTTTAAAACAGGCGGTCTAGGCGACGTTATAGGAACGTTACCTAAAGTACTTGCCAAAGAAAACGTAGAAACCGCAGTTGTTTTACCTTATTTTACTAAAATGTCTGATACTTATAAAAAACAATTAGAAGATGTTCTTCATTTTGAAGTTAATGTAGGTTGGCGAAAACAATACTGCGGCGTAAAAAAAATAACAATCGATGAAGTGACTTATTACTTTATTGATAACCTTTACTATTTTGACCGAGAGGAGCTATATGGCTATTATGATGACGGCGAACGTTTTGCTTACTTTCAAATGGCGGTCATCGAGTTAATGGAAAAAATTGATTTTATTCCTGACATTTTACACGTAAATGACTATCATACGGCAATGATTCCTTTTTTATTAAAGGAAAAGTATCATTGGATTAAAGCTTATCGTAATATCCGTACCGTTTTAACTATCCATAATATACAATTTCAAGGTCAATATGGTCCCCAAATTTTACCAGATTTATTTGGTATGGGTACTGAGCGTTATGAGGACGGAACCTTACGTTTAGGGGATGCATTAAACTTTATGAAAGCTGGGATTTTGTATGCAGATAAGGTGACTACAGTAAGTCCTTCTTATGCCGAAGAAATTCAAACGCCTGAGTTTGGCTGTGGCTTGGAAGTGATTTTGCGTATGGAAGCTGGTAAGCTAAGTGGTATTTTAAATGGGATTGATTATGAACTAAATGATCCTGAAACAGATCCAGCATTGGATGTTCATTACTCTGTAGAAAATTTAACAGGAAAACAACAAAATAAGGTAGCTATGCAAAAATTGATGGGTTTAGATGTGAATACTTCTGTTCCTTTAATTGCTGTAGTTAGCCGTTTAACTTATCAAAAGGGATTTCATCTTTTGCTTGATGAATTTGAAAACTTGCTGCAAATGGATGTCCAATTTATCTTGTTAGGTACAGGGGATCCAGATTTTGAACGAGGTTTTACAGAAATTGCTCAAAGGTATCCGACAAACAGTACCGTAGTGATTGATTTTGATACCAAATTAGCACAGCAGATGTACGCTAGTGCGGATATTTTCCTAATGCCTTCAGCTTTTGAGCCTTGTGGTTTATCGCAGATGATTGCTATGCGCTATGGAACTATACCTGTTGTTCATGAAATAGGGGGGCTTAAAGATACCGTTACTCCTTTTAATCCAGTTGAAGGGACAGGTACTGGTTTTGGCTTTCAGGAATATTCCTCCTTTAGACTTATTGAGTGTATCAAAAAAGCAATAGAGCTATATGAATTTTCTCCTGAGACTTGGCAGAAATTAGTTCAAGCAGCGATGACCCAAGATTTTAGTTGGACCCGCAGTTGCCATAAATACCTTGATATGTATCAGCAGTTACAAACGAAAGATTAAAAGTTAACGAAAAGCAAGCTGAAATATGGTGTTTATTCCTTTTTTAGCTTGCTTTTAACCGAAGAAAATCTACGTAAAAACAGAACAGGAGGCAAGATTTTTTTGACAAAAGAAGAGATAAAAAAAGAATTGCGCCAGCGATTAAGAGATACTTATGCATTAGAGTTAGAGGACGCAGGCCCGGTGGAGTTGTTTTATAGCTTAGGTGGTCTGATCAAAGCTATATCCAATGAAAAATGGCATAAGACCTGGAAAAATTACCTAACAGAAGAACAAAAACAAGTCTATTATTTCTCAATTGAATTCCTACCAGGAAAACTGTTGAAAAGCAATTTGTTAAATTTAGGGATTTTGAATGAGGTAAGGACAACGCTGGCAGATATTGATGTTGACCTTGAAGAATTAGCTGAGGTTGAAAAGGATATGGCCTTAGGTAATGGTGGCTTAGGCAGACTAGCTTCCTGTTTTATGGATTCTATTGCTTCGTGTGGTTTACCTGGAAATGGAAATGGGATTCGTTATGATTATGGTTTATTTAAACAACAATTCGTGGATGGATACCAAGTAGAGCTTCCGGATGAATGGTTAAAAAGAGGGAATGTCTGGGAAATACGACGTGAAAGCAAAGCTTGTGATGTGAAACTATTTGGCAATGTTTATATGAAACGTTTAGCCAACGGAAAACTTCAGCCAGTCGCAGAGAATCAGACGACTGTACGTGCCGTTCCTTATGATACGGGAATGATTGGTTACCAGAATGGTATTGTAAATACTATGCGTTTATGGAGCGTGGAAATTCCTATTTCAGAAGAAGCGAAATATCAAAGCTTAGATGAAAGACGTACAGTTGAGGATTTGACAGCCGTTTTATATCCCGACGATTCACAGGAAAGTGGTCGTTTGGTACGTCTAGCTCAGGAATACTTTTTTGTATCTGCTGGGATACAAAGTATTATTCGTTATTATAAAAAGCTCAATTTACCATGGCATTCATTAAGTGAAAAAATTGCTATTCATATTAACGATACGCATCCTGCGATGTGCGTACCAGAATTAATGCGTGTTTTAGTGGATGAGAACGGACTGAACTGGGAGTTTGCTTGGGATATTACTGTCAAAGTATTAAGCTATACCAATCATACTATTATGGCTGAGGCTTTAGAGAAATGGCCAATTTACCTCATGAAAATAGTTGTTCCTAGAATATATCAAATTATTGAGGAAATCGACCGGCGTTATGTTACAACTTTACAAGGGATTCATTCACAAGATTTAATCCAAAGAACGCGTCCATTACAAAATGATCAAGTTTACATGGCACATCTAGCAATTATTGGAAGTCATAGTACCAATGGAGTAGCAAAAATTCATTCTGATTTGTTAAAATCTATTGTTTTGCATGATTTTTATGTTATTTACCCTGAACGTTTTAATAATAAAACCAATGGAATTGCGGAACGTCGTTGGTTGCAATTGGCTAACGAACCCTTAGCGAATGTTATTGATGAATTAATTACAGATTCTTGGCGTAAGACGCCGCAAGATTTAAAATTATTAATGAATTATCAAAATGATGAAGCCGCCTTAACAAAAATACGAGAAGCTAAATTAGTAAAAAAAGAAGAATTAGCCAATTACATCCTGAAAACTACTGGGATTGAGGTATCATCGAATGCTATTTTTGATGTACAAATTAAACGACTGCATGCTTATAAACGACAACTAATGAATTTATTACACATTTTGAAATTATATTTTGAGATTAAAGATAATCCGGAAATGGATATAACACCGCGCGTATTCATTTTTGGCGCAAAAGCTGCGCCTAGTTATACTTATGCGAAATCAATTATTAAAGCGATCAATGAGGTAGCAAACATGGTTAATACTGATCGTTCTTTGCAAGATAAAATCAAAGTTGTATTTTTACCTAATTATAATGTTTCATTGGCTGAAAAAATTATTCCAGCTGCAGATGTCAGCGAGCAAATTTCATTAGCTTCTAAAGAAGCCTCAGGTACCAGCAATATGAAATTGATGTTAAATGGCGCTGTAACTATTGCGACATTAGATGGTGCCAACGTTGAAATTAGAGATGCTGTTGGAGATGACAATATTTATATTTTTGGCTTAACGGAAAAAGAAGTTTATGATTACTATGAAAAGCAAGATTATTCTTCGCAAAAAATCTACGATGAAGACGAAAACTTGCGGCGTATCTTGGATGCTTTTGTGGATGGAACGATTCCTAACATCGAATTTGAAGGACAAGAGATTTATGACGCTTTATTGAAGTTTAATGATGAATATTTCTTATTACGAGATTTTCATGACTATGTAAAAGCACAAGAGCAGATTAATCAAGATTACAAAGATTCGATGCTATGGCAGAAAAAAAGTTTAGCAAATATCGCGAATGCTGGAAACTTTTCAGCAGATGACACTGTAAAAGCTTATGCAGAAGATATCTGGCAAATTGAACCGATATTTGCTCACACAGAAAAAGAGGGGACAACCAATGGCAGTCATCCGCTTTAATCCTTGGAAAATTGCGTATAAGACACCTTTTGGAGCAGTTAAAGAAAATGAAGTTGCGACATTTACCATTGAAGTGATGGCTGAAGAAGTCGTGGCTGTCAAATTAGTTATCCACAAGGATTTCCAGACAGAAAAAATAATTTCTATGAAAAGGCAAGGAGAAGGACAATTTTCCTGCGAGTATTTTTTTAATCAACGCTCAGGCCTATACTTTTATCATTTTGAAATTCAAACTAAAAAGGGCGATGAAGTGGTTACAGAACTTTACGGAGCGACCAAAGAAGGAGGTGAAGGGCAAAAGTTTTCACCCTTTGAAAGAGTTTGGGATTTTCAAGTGACTTGTTATAAAAAGGAAGAAAAAGCACCTGAGTGGTATAGAAATGGGGTTTTTTATCAAATTTTTCCGGATCGTTTTGCCAATGGAAACCCCAATCGTATTGTGAATTCTCCTAAGAAAAATTCTTACATTTATGCTACTGAAGAAGATGATCCTCTATATGTGAAAGATTCAGAAGGTGAAATTTTACGCTGGGACTTTTTTGGGGGCAACTTTAAGGGCATTTTACAAAAAATCCCTTATTTAAAAGAATTGGGTGTCAACGGCATTTATTTAACGCCTATTTTCGAGGCCAACAGCAATCATCGTTATGATACGGCTGATTATTTCGCTATAGACCCAGTTTTAGGTACAGAGGAAGAGTTTAAAAGGCTGTTAGATACTTTGCACGAAAATGATATGCATTTAATTTTAGATGGCGTTTTTAGCCATGTGGGTCAACATAGCCGTTATTTTAATGTTGATGGTGCCTATGGAGAGCATACGGGTGCTTATCATGATCGGCATAGTCCTTATTATTCTTGGTTTACTTTTTATGAATATCCAACCGAATATGCCTCCTGGTGGGGGATTAAAGATTTGCCGGAAGTAAACAAAGCAGACGATTCCTTCCAACAATTTATTTATGGTAAAGAAGATAGTGTCTTGACCAAATGGACAGAAATGGGCGTAGATGGTTGGCGCTTAGATGTAGCTGATGAGCTTCCCGATACCTTTATTAAGGGAATAAGGAAGAATTTAGAGAATTTTTCCGAAAAGGTATTATTAGGCGAAGTTTGGGAAGATGCTTCTAATAAGATATCTTACAATCAAAGACGAGATTATATTTTAGGCGATCACTTGCAAGGCGTGATGAATTATCCCTTACGTAATAGTGTCATAGACTTATTAAATGAAAATAAGCCCCCTGAAAGTGTTGCAAAAGCATTGATGAAATTATACGAGAATTATCCAGCGGATGTTTTTTTCAACAATTTAAATAACATTGGCACCCATGATACTGAAAGAATTTTCTCAGAACTAGGAAAACATTTGAAAAAATTAGACTTAGCTTTTGCTATGATGTTTGTTTTTCCAGGGATTCCTTGTATTTATTATGGAGACGAAGCTGGTCTAACTGGCGGTAAAGATCCAGAAAATCGCAAATTTTTTCCATGGAAAAATATCGATCAGGACATTTACGACAGCTGTCAAAGGTGGATTTACTTTCGTAAAGAACATGCTTTACTCAAAGAAGGCGACGTTTGCTTTTTTTACGGACCGCACCTATTTGGTATCCTGCGCTATTCTGTCAATGAATATATAGCTCTTTTAATCAATCCAGGAAATTATCCTACAACAGTCAACGGCAATTTGACATTTATTGCTGATGAATCTCCTTTGATTAAAGAAGTTCATCATCGTTTTTCTAATCGTACTGTAAAAGAAAATAGTTATTTATTAATTACTAGTGAACAAAAACGAAAAAGCATCGAAAAATACCGTTCGATGACGAATAATTAAAGCCTAGCAATCCTCTTGTCTATATCAAATCTTTGATAAAAGAAAAACTGTGATTTAAAATGGTTGTAAGATATATAAGAGGAGGAATATACAAATGTCAACAAAAGTAGCTTTAGGTAACTCTGGATTAAAGATCAATCCTATCGGTTTTGGAACAAACGCTATCGGTGGACATAATTTGTATCCTAATTTAGATGAAGAAGAAAACAAGAAATTGTTGAAGTACGTGATTGATTCTGGCATTGATTTTTTGGACACGGCTTATGTCTACGGATTAGGACGTTCCGAAGAATTAATCGGAGAAGTTGTAAAAGAACTAGGAAATAGAGAGCAGTTAGTTATTGCTTCTAAGGGAGCGCAAAATGGGGAAAGTATCGATAATTCACCTGAGTTTTTAAAAGAATGTGTACGTAATTCTTTGAAGCGACTACAAACAGAATATATCGACTTATTCTATATTCATTTTCCTGATGACAACACTCCTAAAGACGAAGCCGTTCAAGCTTTAAAAGACCTAAAAGATGAAGGTCTCATTCGTTCGATCGGCGTTTCTAATTTCTCATTGGAACAATTAAAAGAAGCCAACAAAAACGGAGATGTCGATGTTTTCGAAGGACACTATAACTTATTGCATCGCGAAGCGGAAAAAGAGCTATTTCCATATTTAAGGAAAAATAATATTTCATTTGTTCCGTACTTCCCATTTCAATCTGGATTATTAACAGGAAAATATAAAGGAGACGAAACTTTCCCTGAAGGAGATCTACGTGCTGAACAAGAGGATTTCCAAGGTGATAACTTTAAAGAAAACATCCGGAAAGTAGACCAATTGAAAAAAATAGCAGCAGATAAAGACACATCAGTGGCAAATGTCGTATTAGCTTTTTATCTGCAAATAGACGTTATTGATGCTGTTATTCCAGGCGCTAAACGCAAAGAACAAGTAGATAGCAATCTGAAAACATTAGATGTTCAATTAACAAAAGACGAAGTGCAATCAATTGGTCAGATATTTATGTAATAAGTGATTTGTGATAGAAGCCCCTTTTTCGATTTTATTGATTTTTTATTAAAAAGGAAAAAGTCGTCGTTTATTAAGGTTTAAGGTTAACTTTATGATGGTTGGACATAGAATGACATTACTTGTGTCCGGTAACCGTTGATAGGGCAAAAGTTTCATTGATTTATGTCCAGTAATCAGAAAGGCGACATTATTTTCATGAATTTTTGTCCTATTTCAACAAAAACGGAGATTTTTTCTTTATTTTTTACTAAAGAGACAAAAGAGTCCACTATTTATGTCTATGTTCTAGTTATAAGACAAAAGTCAACTGAACTTTGGTCTTATAACTAGAAATTGGGCATTCCTTTATCGTTAGAAGTTATTTAGAGAATAATCGTTTACTAAGATCTTGTGTATCATCATATTTTTTTGTGCGTTTTGACCTAGGGTGTATATATTTTAGAAACTTGTGCATACAAGCAGCTATGGCAACCTTGCCCTTTTTGGATAGAGGTTGTTTTTTTAGTCTTTCTCATTTTAGCTGTAGATAAACTGTCCTCTGGCTTTTTTTTATGGTATGATAATAAAAAATACAAATAAGGGAATGAATTTCATGAAAGATATTGATCAAATTAAACGAAAACATTCTCGTTTTCCTGTTTTCTCAGATGAGACAGGCGTTAAAATTCGATCGGAAAGAAAACACCCCCCTTTTTCAGATGATGAGCCTTGGATTCTAACGGAGGCCAGTAGCACTCCCTTAACCAAATCAGTATTAAAAGAAAATAAAAAAAAGCGTGGATTAAGGCGTACTAAAAAAGATACTCTAGAAAAAGCGGGTTTAACGATTCAAGAGCAGAATGAATTAAAAAAGCATAGAAAACATCTGCCAAGTTACTCGAGCAAAAATATTTCGACGTATCAGCGTACATCTGTAAAACAAAATCAATCTGTTGATTCATTAAAAAGGAAACGAGATAGACAATCTTATTTTGCTTCTAAGTATGTGCCTGCTACAGCATCTGTGAATAAAAAGATGCATAAAAATTCCGACAAAGAGCTCTTGCATTCTTTGGAAAAATCCCAGGATGATTATTTATTATTTGAAACAGACCATTCTCATTTTCAACCAAAAAATGTATTACGCCAATTTAACCAAAATGAAGCAGTGGATAATCAACAAACTAAGGAGAAAAACTCTAACATCCTTAATCGTTCGCTTAAAGGAATGATTGAAGAAGACCAGAACGATTTAAAAGGGAATGGTTATTTCAAAGAAGGATAGAGTTTTATAAAAAACGTTCTCTATTTTTTATTGACAAAGTTATTAACATTGATATAATAATCTTTGTCAGTTTGCGGATATGTTGGAATTGGTAGACAAGCAAGATTAAGGATCTTGTGAGCATATCGCTCGTGTGGGTTCGACTCCCACTATCCGCATTGAGATAAGAATATTTTTGGATAATAATTTGAAATGCATCCCTTAAGTTAGCTTGCAATAGTCTAGCTTAGGAGATGCATTTTAATTGTCATTTACATTCTTTATTTTGCTATTTTGATACTTTCTTTAGCTTGTATGAACTACATAACAAAAGATAGGTTAACTCCCATGAGGTCTTACACCGCTATTAACTACAATATTACCGTTTTATTAGCCAAATACTGTTGTAGTCTTGAATTAAGGATATCAAACGTGTGTTATTTTTTTCAAGAACTATTTTTTATTAAAGGGTTATACTATTTGGAAGCTTGGAGAAAGTCGACGCTTTGATTATTTTGTTATGTAAATTCGATTTATAATGAATCAGAGTACTAATTTCAGAGCATGTTAAAAACAGGTAAAAAATTCTTCGAATTCTTCATCAGTTGGTATTGAAAAAATATAAATTATTTTATAATAAGTTCTCATTCTACGTTTTTGAAAATTTTTTTGCTATAATATAGACTCGAAGTCTTATTCTATCTTTTGCTACAAGTAAAAAGATTTTTGGAAAGAGGAAAGCTTATGAGAGATTTTGAAAAATCCGGCAAACTTGAGGGTGTCAGCTATGATGTACGTGGGCCGGTCGTGGAAGAAGCTGACCGTATGCAAGAAGAAGGAATCAGTATTTTAAAGTTAAATACTGGCAATCCAGCGACTTTTGGTTTTGAAGCTCCTAATGAAGTAGTTCGTGATTTAATTATGAATGTACGAGAGTCAGAAGGGTATTCTGATTCTAAAGGGGTATTTTCAGCGAGAAAAGCGATTGAACAGTATTGTCAATTGCGCGATTTTCCTGAAGTTTCTATCAATGATATTTATACAGGGAATGGAGTTAGCGAATTAATTACGATGTCAATGCAAGGCTTATGTAACAATGGTGATGAAGTACTTGTTCCTATGCCAGATTATCCGTTATGGACTGCCTCTGTTTCATTAGCAGGGGGAAAGCCCGTTCATTATATTTGTGATGAAGCTAGTGAATGGAATCCTGATATTGATGATATTCGGTCTAAAGTTACTAGTAAAACCAAAGCGATTGTTTTGATTAATCCAAATAACCCAACAGGCGCAGTTTATCCAAAAGAAATTTTGGAAGGGGTCGTTCAAATTGCCAGAGAATTTGACTTAATTATCTTTTCTGATGAAATTTATGATCGTTTAGTAATGGATGAGTATACGCATGTTCCGATTGCGACATTAGCCCCAGATCGACCAATTGTAACTTTTAGCGGTTTGTCTAAATCTCATCGTGTAGCCGGTTTTCGTGTAGGTTGGATGGTAATAAGTGGAGATAAGTCGCATATTAAAGATTATATTGAAGGTTTAAATATGCTTGCATCAATGCGCTTGTGTTCCAACGTTTTGTCCCAACAAATTATTCAAACGGCTTTAGGCGGTTATCAAAGCGTAGATGAATTATTACTTCCTGGCGGGCGTATATACGAACAACGCGAGTATATTTATAATGCGATTAATAATATTGAAGGTCTTTCAGCAGTTAAGCCCAAAGCAGCTTTTTATATATTTCCAAAAATTGATACCAAACGTTTTAATATTGTCGATGATGAACAATTTGTATTAGATTTTTTACATGAATATCATGTCCTATTAGTTCATGGTGGTGGATTTAATTGGCAACAACCTGATCATTTTCGAATTGTCTATTTGCCTAATGTAGATGATTTAAAGGTAACTACGGATAAGATGAGAGAATTTTTAGCCAATTATAGTCAAAAATAATAATATCCCTATGTCCTCGTATAATTTTGGACATAGGGATATTTTTTTAATTTTTCTCTTCTACCTTACAATCTTTTTTACTAACAACCATCCGACCATTGTAACTGTCGGCAATTTCTTTGGTCGGATTATCAATTTCAACCAGATATGAATTTTCATATTCTTTTGAAATGTGACCTGATAGCGTGGTGTTTTCCCACTTAAATGTGACTGTTGTGTTTTCTACCATATCGTCGGCTCCTATCTAATTAGTTGAGTCAAGTAAAAATACCCTGGTGATACCTTTGCACTTGTATTTAAAAGACATTCAACAACATCTGTGTTAAATCCTTTTGCTAGACTATACTATTATTTTTTCTAGGATGCAAGAGTTATTTATTATAACAAAAGTGGTGTAGACCTTTCTTGACTTTCCAATAAAATTGGAGTAGGTTAAATGTAGAAAAAGCTAGTAAAAGGAGAGGGAAAAATGAGAAAATTTGTAGCAGCAGATAAGTTTTTCTTAGAGTCTCATGTCGAAAATAAAGGCTATTTAGAAATTACAGATGGAAAATTTGGACAATATTATCGTGAACTTCCTGATGAAGAAGTGAGTGTAGTGGATCAAAGTGGAAAATGGATTGCGCCTGGTTTAGTTGATACACATATCCATGGATTTAAAAATCATGATGTGATGGACAATGATGCAAAAGGAATGAATGAAATTTCAGAAGGATTGCTTTCTTGTGGGGTTACTTCTTTTTTGCCAACGACGCTTACTTCAAGTAAACAACATTTAAAAGATGTAGCTCAAATGCTAGGTGACATAAAAGATAAAGTGACCGGGGCGAAAATTCAAGGGATTTATTTTGAAGGACCTTTTTTTACTGAAAAACATAAGGGAGCTCAAAATCCTTCTTATTTTAGTGATCCAGATATTGATACTTTTCATGAATGGCAAAAAGCTTCCGGCAATATGATTAAAAAAATCGCTCTGGCGCCAGAAAGACAAGGTGTAGAAGATTTTGTGAAACAAGTCAGCGATGAAGGCGTCGTTGTATCATTAGGACACAGCGATGCTACTTTCCAGCAAGCCTCATCAGCAGTTGAAGCTGGAGCTGATGTTTTTGTTCATGCTTATAATGGAATGAGTGGATTAAATCATCGTGAACCCGGTATGGTAGGCGCTTTGTTGGCTCTGCGTGATGTGTATGCAGAATTGATTTGTGATGGTCATCATGTTCATCCCAAGGCTGCAGAACTTGTCATCAACCAAGTAGGTTATGACCATGTCGCTTTGATTACAGATTGTATGATGGCAGGAGGGATGCCTGATGGCAATTATATGTTGGGAGAATTTCCAGTAGTCGTCAAGGACGGAACTGCTAGGATGCAAGAAGGAAATCTCGCTGGTAGTATATTGAAGTTAAAAGAGGGAGTTAAAAACGTAGTTGATTGGAATATTGCTACTGCAGAACAAGCTGTTGCGATGGGAAGTTTAGTCCCTGCAATCAGTTCTAAAATTGACGATGTTTGTGGAAAGATAAGAAAAGGACGTGCAGCTGACTTTATTGTTTTAAATCCAGACATGACACTTGCTGCTACTTATTTAGACGGAGAAGAAAGATATCAAGCATGAGCTTATTAAAAAAGATGAAAAGTAGATGTATCAACATTTACTTTTCATCTTTTTCTTTGGCTTTAATTTTTTCGTGGACTTGTGTTAATGTATCTTGCAAATCCTGTTCTTGCTCTTTTAACTTAGCTAAGTCATTTTCAATTTCTCTTTGTTCCTCCATTTTTGGTGGTTTTATAACAGTATTTAAAAAGATAGCAACGCCAACTCCAATAAAGGTATCAAGGATCCGATCGAGCGCTACAATCACTGATTCCCCTTGAGGAGTACTTAAGGAGATTAAAATAAAAGTAGCAATTCCGGTAATGATGCCTGAATTGTTGTCAATTCCATCTTGAAGAATGACCACTAAAGCGACTAGTATAGGTAACAAGACTAGCTGTAAAAACAATGTCTGTGGAAAAAAATGTTGCACTAAAAGATAAATCATAGCAGCAACACTACCTACTGTATTGCCTAAGATACGTTCTTTTCCTATACTAACGGTCGATGTCATATCTTGACGCAAAGAAACAACAGCTGCGATTGTTGCGATTAGCGGATTGTCCCGGCCAAGAACATGAAAAAGCAAAACACATAGTACCACGGATAAAGCAGTTTTGAACGTTCTCATTCCAAGTCTAAATCGACCGATATGCATAATACTAGTACTCCTCCCTACAAAGTCTATTTTACTCAATTTTGCGTAGTTTTTCTAGTCTTAGGCAACAGATATCAGGTAATAAACATTGAAATATAAGAAGCTCCAAGAAAATTCCTGGAGCTTTTTGACGATTAGACATTCCAAAAACTACGCATTTCATCCAATATTTGAATAACATCTCTTGTTAAAGGAAGAGTATCATTTTCATTTTCTTCGATGGTGTCAATCATCGTTTGTACTTCATAGTTAAGTGCATCTTTTGTATTACCAGCTTTTATTACTTGAGTTTCTCCTGTTGTGCGGTAAGTGATTTCAGCTTCCTCTGCACGAGGGTATTCATCGATGGTGATATATCCTTTTTCGTAAGCGACAATTCCTTTTTTAGGCATTTTCGCTTGGAATGAAAGGTTAACAGATGCCATTTCATCATAATCATTTTTTAAAACAGTAATAGATTCTTCATCAACCCCAGTTTCAAAGGGAATCATTTCACTAAATAAAACATTGGGCGTTGAAGTTAAGAAGAAACGCGCGAAAGACACAGCATAGGTACCAATATCCAATAAAGCACCCCCAGCTAAATCTGGGTTAAAGAAACGATTGTTTGGATCAGGTTCCTTGTAGCTACCAAAAGGTGCTTGTATCATTTTTAATTTTCCTAACTCGCCTGAGTCTGCGATTTCTTTTAGTTTTTGGTATAATGGCATATTAAAGATAGTCATTGCTTCTTGTAGCACTAAGTTATTTTTATTTGCCAAAGTAATTTCTTCTTCTAATTCAGCACTTGTCATTGTAATTGCTTTTTCACACAAAACATGTTTTCCTTTTTCTAAGGCTTTTGTGATATAGTAATGATGGATATTGTTAGGAACTGCAATGTAAACCATGTCAATTTCTGGGTTATCTAGCATTTCTTCTACAGTTTCATAAGCCGTTGGAAGAAAGTATTCTTGAGCAAAAGCTTGTGTTTTTTCAAAGTTTCTAGCAGCTACGCCTGCGATGCTACTTTGGCTGCTTTTAAAATTTTTAACAAATTGGTGGGCGATGTCGCCTGTTCCTATAATTCCCCAACGATAATTGTGCATATGTCTCTCTCCTTATTCGCAATTATTTCTTATCAATCTCTAGTATAACAGATAGATCATAAAAATGACTAAAGGTTGGAATGAAAAGTTTTTATTTATTCAATATTTTCAGTAAAATAATACTTGGAGGAATGAACAATGAATGACATATATATTGACCTAATTATCAGTACAATTGTAGAAAATTTTGGTTCTGAAACGGCTTTTTACCGGGATCGTCTGGGAATTTCTCCAGATAAATGGGAAAATTGGAAAAAAGGTTTCAGTAATTTGTCTCCCGAAGAAATGCAAAAGGTTAAAAACCTCTTTAGTGATTATGAATGGATGTTGTTACAAAAAGTATTACGTCAAACGATTATCTACCCTGAAAAAAGAACGTTTGCTGTTGCTGAATATCGACGTATGAAGACAAAAATTGCTAGACAATGGTTAAATATCGGTCTTGCGACGGTCGAAATTCTTGATACAAAAGAAGAAAATAATAATGGACAATACCTTGACTTGCGAGTGACGATTGATTATAGAGAATGGGGATTTGATGATATTCTAAATTTCCGTTTACCCGCTTATATTCAACAACAGATCGATAATGAACAAGTTGCGTTATTGGATTGGGTGAATGATAAATTAGAAGAGACATATAATTCATAAACAGGAGGTGACTAACTTTTTTGAAGCGTTATTTAAAAATTGGTATTTTAAGTATTGTAGGTATTTGCTTGATTTATGGGATCAATCGTTTTGTAACAAGAAAAGTTGAAGATCCTAATAGTCAAGAAGTTGTTTTAAACAAAACAACAGCAAAAAGTAACAAAAAGCAACAAAATAAAAGCAAAAAAGCAGACAAGGGCTTACCCGATGTTTCATCTAAAGATTGGTCACTAATCCTAGTAGGACCAGATCAACCATTAGAAAAAGATATTTCTTCGGATCAGCTTTCATATATTCCTAATACGAATATGCAGCTAGATAAACGCGTGATAAAATCCTATGAACAATTCAGCAAAGCTGCTTCTCAAGCAGGTTATCCTTTGGTAATTATTTCGGCCTATCGTTCTATCAGCGAGCAAGAACAAATCTTTAATGAACGTGTTGCTCAATATAAAAATCAGGGAATGGACGATAAAAAGGCGAAAAATAAAACCAAAGAAACTTCTACTGAGCCTGGCCATAGTGAGCACCATACCGGTCTCGCCCTAGACATTGTGGATGAAAATTGGCAGCAATCTTATCCTCAAACAGTTTTGGAGGAAGGATTCGGTAAAGAAGACAGTGCGAAATGGCTGGCTGAACATGCAAGCGACTATGGTTTTATTCTACGTTATCCAAAAGGTAAGGAAGATATTACTAAGATTAATTATGAACCGTGGCATTTCCGTTATGTCGGTAAAGAAAACGCAAAGTATATAGAAGAAAACGAGTTGACGTTGGAAGAATACCTTGATCAATTAAACGAAAAGTAGGGTGTGTATGGCAAGAAAAAAGAAAAATCAACTTAAAATGCCTGCAATAATTGTGGGATTTCTTTTAATTTTAGTAGGGTTTGTCTTTTCTTTGATGAGTTTATCTGATCCTGTGGGCAATAATAACCCACTTGCACGCCAAGAAGATGAGAATATGACCAAGCAGGAGTTTATTGAACGCTTGCTTCCTCATGCCAAGGAATTACAAGAAGGTTATGGTATACTTCCTAGTATTATTATCAGCCAAGCAATTTTGGAATCTAACTGGGGTTCTAGTCAGTTGGCCCATGAATATAATAATTTGTTTGGAATTAAAGCTTATGGTGATCAAGATAAAGTAAAACTTGAGACCAAGGAATATGTGAATGAACAGTGGATTACCATCAAAGGAGAGTTTCGAGTTTATAATTCATGGGAAGAGTCGATGGATGATCATACTCGATTATTTGTTAATGGGGTTGATTGGAATCCACAGAAGTATGAGGATGTGTTAACAGCACAAAATTATGAACAAGCTGCTGATGCATTACAGGAAGCGGGTTATGCAACTGATCCTGGCTATGCAGAAAAAGTAAAAGAGGTTGTGGAAAATTATCAGTTAGACCAATACGATTAGAGGAGCTGGTTTACATGAGTGACCAATTTATCCCCAATATTACGACTGAATTGAGAAAAGATATTGTCAAGGTGCCTGAAGCTATCCAAGAGGCAAGCGGGATTATCGTGTTTGGAAAGAAAATTCGCTCGATTATTTATACCACGGATATCGCAATTATTCGCAATACGGACGCAAATGCGGTGATTGCTGTTTATCCTTTTACTCCCCATCCAGCGATTACAAAAAGTATCATTGAAGCTGCTGATATTCCTGTTTTTTCGGGAGTAGGAGGCGGTTTAACTCAAGGGTCTAGAGCAAATTATATGAGCCTTTTTGCAGAAGCGCAAGGCTCGATTGGTGTGGTCTTAAATGGGCCTACTCCAGTTGACACGGTCAAAGAGGTTTGTCAGATAGTGGATATTCCGGTAGTTAGCACCGTAACTAGTGCTTATTCGTTAATCGAAGAAAAATTAGAATGCGGCGTGAAAATGATTAACATTAGCGCAGGAAAGAAAACACCTGAAGTAGTCGCTTACTTTCGTAAAAGGTATTCTGAGCTACCAATTATGGCTACAGGCGGACCAGATGATACCAGTATTCGTAAAACAATCCAAGCGGGTGCTAACGCGATCACTTATACACCGCCTTCAAATGGAGAGTTATTTAGTAAAAAAATGGATATTTATCGTCAACAGGAACTCGATAAGTACGAAGAACTGCATTGATGTTTTACTCATTTATAAGTTTTACTGAAAAATTTAGTTGTTATTTTGCTGGTAAGCTGTTTGTATAGATAAACAGTTTATAGGCTATCGTTCATTCATATTTAAAAATATTTCAACGACAAATAACCGTCTTTTCGCTGCAGAAAAAGGCGGTTATTTGTTATTATAATACTTAAAAAGCTTGTCGGTTATGGACGTAATTATATTGAAGCACTATAATGAATATAGTAAAAAGAGGAGAAAGGAGTGGCTCATGGTTTCCCTATTTATCTTACTTCTCGAACGTGTCGGACTTATCATTTTGATCGCTTACTTGTTACTAAATATTTCTTCATTTAAACAAAGATTGACAAATCGTAGAAGATGGTCAACACAATGTTTGTTGGTTCTAATTTTTGGTTTATTTGCAACACTTTCAAATTTTAGCGGAATAGAAATTTCACAAGGACAAATTCTTTCAAGTACCTCGTTATGGTCGTTATCTGAGGAATCTTCTTTAGTTAACACACGTGCATTAACGATTGGTATATCCGGTATGATGGGCGGACCGATTGTAGGCGTTCTTGTGGGAGTAATCTCTGGAGCTATCCGGTTTATTCAAGGAGGACTTGACCCGCTGACTTATGTGGTGTCTTCCGTACTTATTGGTTTGGTTGCTGGTTTGTATGGCCAAAAGTTTATCAAAAAAGAAAGTTTTCCTTCGCCAATAAAAGGCGGAGTTATGGGAATTGTTGGAGAAATGATTCAAATGGCATGTATTCTTTTATTTAGTAGTTCAACGGCAGATGCTTGGCAACTAGTACAGTTTATTGTTCTGCCAATGACGCTAATTAACAGTTTTGGTGTCGCTGTTTTTTTGTCAATTATTCATGCAGCTCAAAAACAAGAAATACAAGCTCGAGCTGTTCAGACACATGATGTATTACAATTAGCGAACGCGACTCTTCCTTACTTTCGAGCTGGCTTGGATGAGCAGTCCTGCAAAAAAGCGGCTGAGGTAATTCGTAAATTTATGAAAGTTTCTGCCGTAAGTATTACTGATAAACAACAAATTCTTGCTCATGTAGGATTGGGCAGTGATCATCATCGACCTTCATATAAGATTATTACCGATTTATCTCATGATGTTTTGCGAACTGGCGAAATCAAGGAAGCGCATTCTCGCGAAGAAATTGGCTGTGGTGTTGCTGATTGTCCGCTTGAAGCTGCTATTGTTATCCCTTTGAAAATTGCTAGGAAGACCATTGGTACATTAAAGTTATATTTTGAAAACGCAGATGAGTTAACTTTTGTTGAGCGACAATTGGCTGAGGGATTAGGAAATATCTTTTCCAGCCAAATCGAGTTAGGAGAAGCAGAAGTACATGCTAGATTACTACAGGATGCAGAGATAAAGTCTTTACAGGCTCAAGTAAATCCTCACTTCTTTTTTAATGCGATTAATACTATATCGGCACTCATACGTGTAGATAGCGAACAAGCAAGAAAGTTATTATTACGTTTAAGCCAATTCTTCCGTTCAAATTTACAAGGAGCACGAAAAAAACTCATTTCTCTTGATAAAGAACTTGAGCATGTAAAAGCTTATCAATCTTTAGAACAAGCCCGTTTTCCCAAACGTTATACTGTTTTCTTTGAAATAGAAAGTGGCTTAGAAAATATTGCTGTTCCACCATTTATCATACAGATTTTAGTTGAAAATGCTTTTAAGCATGCTTTTAGTTCAAGAAAAGAAGGGAATCAGGTTTGGATTAAAGTTGTAAAAAAGGCAAATCAAGCTCGTATTCAGGTAGAAGATAACGGTGTAGGCCTATCAGAAGAAATTTTAAATCAAATAGGTAAAGAAGTGCTTCCTTCACAAAAGGGTACAGGATCGGCTTTGGCAAATTTGAACCAGCGATTAATTAGTTTATTTGGCGAAGAATCAATGCTTTCTTTCAAATCAACCCAAGAGGGTACTTGCGTATCCTGTCTAATTCCTATCAAAAAGGAGAGCGATTAAATGGACGTCCTATTAGTTGACGATGAAGCCTTAGCTCGCAATGAATTAAAGTATTTGCTAAACCAATGTGAAGGTGTTTTTTCAATTACAGAAGCTAGTACAGTTCAAGAAGCTTTGGAAATTTTACTTACAGAGTCGATTGATATTGCTTTTTTGGATATCCAATTGACGAATGAGTCTGGCTTGGATTTGGCAGACAAAATGGCGAAAATGTCACATCCGCCTGCCTTTGTTTTTGCGACAGCATATGATGAATATGCGATTGAAGCTTTTGAAAAAGATGCACAGGATTATATTTTGAAACCATTTGAACTAAAACGAGTACAAGAGGCAGTAAGGCGCGTGCAATCGCGTTTTGGGCTTAAACATACAGCTAGCAAAGAAAAACAAGAAGCTCTAACAAAGAAAAATGTACCTATTCAAGAAAAAGATCGAATTGTGATGGTAAATATAAACGATATCTTAGCGTTAGAAGTATCAAGGGGAGAAACCAAGGTCTATACAAAAGAAAAAGTATACCATACACAATCTTCCTTATCTGATTGGGAACAAAAATTAGATTCGCCGGACTTTATGCGAGTCCATCGCTCTTTTATTGTTAAGGTAGATGCAATTAAAGAGATTCAGCCATGGTTTAATCATACTTATCAATTAACAATTACAGATGAGTTAAAAGTTCCAGTCAGTCGTTCTTATATTAAAAAATTTAAGGAAAAGGTAGGGATATAAGTTTATTTTGTTTTGTGAAAAAATAATTATAGAGTGCATCTGAAACATGCAGGACTGCAAGTCAGCCTGCTTTTTTGCTATTTAGGGATGAAAGCGATTTATTTGCCTTTTCATTGTTTATACTTGATGTGTAAAAACAAACAAGGAGGGCAATCAATGATAACATTAATCGGTGGAATAGGGTTATTAATTTTAGGGTATATTTTTTATGGTACTTACATCGAAAAGAACTTTCAAATCAAGCCTGAACGAGTTACTCCAGCTAAAGCTTTGCAAGATGGCTATGATTTTGTTCCTATGTCAAAGTCAAAAAATGCGATTATAGAATTGTTAAATATTGCTGGAACGGGTCCTATTTTTGGTCCTATTATGGGGGCTCTTTATGGTCCAGTGGCTTATTTATGGATTGTATTAGGTTGTATTTTTGCTGGGGGCGTTCATGATTATATGATTGGTATGATTTCATTACGGAATAATGGCGCTCATTTGCCAGAACTGGCAAGTAAATACTTAGGAAAACCTGTGAAACACGTAGTTAATATTTTTGCAATGTTGCTTTTGTTGCTGGTTGGCACTGTTTTTGTAAGTTCACCGGCAAATTTAATTGCAGATATCACGCCCAGCTGGCTGACAGTCGGGATTATTACAGCGTTAATCTTTGTTTATTACTTGATTTCAACCGTATTGCCAATTGATAAGGCGCTTGGAAAGGTTTTTCCTATTTTTGGTGCGATTTTGATTGTCAGTACACTTGCCATAGGAATTAGTTTGTTATTTAGCGGTCACGATATTCCCAATTTAAGTGTACAAACAATGAATAATTTTCATCCCGAAGGAACAGCTATTTTTCCAGCATTGTTCTTTACTATTTCTTGTGGTGCTTTATCGGGCTTTCATGCAACGCAAGCACCAATGGTTTCGCGCACTACAGAAGGAGAGCGAGAAGGACGGTTTACTTTTTATGGTATGATGGTCGGTGAAGGTATTATTGCTATGATTTGGGCAGCGGCTTCTATGACACTCTTTGATGGACAAACGTTAAGTGCAATTATTAATGCGGGAACACCTTCGGCTGTAGTAAACGAAGTTTCTATCCTACTTCTTGGAAATGTTTTAGGAACCATTGCGATTATTGGTGTTATTGTTCTGCCAATTTCTTCCGGCTTGTCGGCATTTAGAAGTTGTCGAACAATTTTAGCGGATTATATCGGGATGAAGCAAGATAAAATCAAAAAGGTTTTACTAGTTGCTGTGCCTCTATTTGTTATTTCTTTTGTATTAACTCAAATTGATTTTAATATTTTGTGGCGCTATTTTAACTGGGCAAACCAAGTAACAGCAGTCATTTCATTACTAGTCTCGACACGGTATCTCTTTTTGAAGGGAAGAAATTATTTTGTTACATTGATTCCTGGTTCTTTCATGCTATATGCTTGTATCGTTTATATCCTCAGTGAACCTATTGGTTTGCAAATGGGATTAACTCCATTATCTTATGCTCTAGGCGGAGTGTTAACCTTAGGTGTTCTCTGGTTATTCTGGCAAACAGGTTTGAAACAAAAAGCTTCTCTTTCGCCTGATAGTCAGCTGTTGAATGATCAGTGGCCAATCCAAACTTTTCTCAAAAATAAAGAAGCTTCTGAGTTAGGAAAATAGTCATTTTTTAATAGAGCAGACACTAAATGATGAAAAACAGCACTTTGACATATTATTAAAGCGCTGTTTTTTATTTTTTGTTAGAAAATAACTGAGCAATACTTGTAATTTATTCGATTCGCAGGCATAATGTTGATAAGTAATTTAAATTTATACTTATATATAGCCGTAATCGGTCGGCTGTTTCTACCCAATACCGTAAATATTGGTCTATAAGTCAAAAATATGTCTATTTGCATACTTTTTTGCTTTGTCCAAAAAGGGTGCTTTTTTAATTGAAAAAGGAGAGTAAGAATGGAAGAATTGGTTCGTCGTATACAAAAAGATGGAAATGTTTTATCTGAAGGTGTTTTAAAAGTCGATAGTTTCATCACACACCAAGTCGATCCGGATTTAATGAAACGTATCGGAGCAAGATTAGCAGAAGTTTTTGCCAAAAAGAAAATCACTAAGGTCGTGACTATTGAAGCTTCTGGTATTGGCCCTGCAATATATACGGCACAAAGTTTAGAAGTCCCTATGATCTTTGCTCGTAAAGCTAAAAGTTTAACAATGAACGAAGAACTGTTGACTAGTTCGGTTTATTCTTTCACTAAACAAGTATCAAGCACTATCTCTATTTCAAGGAAGTTTCTTAGCGAACAAGATCGTGTATTAATTGTAGATGATTTCTTAGCTAATGGTCAAGCAGCTAAAGGATTAATTGAGCTATGTCAACAAGCTGGCGCTCAGGTTGAAGGAATCGGCATTGTCATTGAAAAAGGTTTTCAAACAGGTCGACAATTATTAGAAGACATGGACGTACCGGTTGTTTCATTGGCACGTATTGCTTCTTTAAATGATGGAAAAGTTTCATTTAAAGAAGCTGATGCTTAATTTTTAATATTGTTTTTATAGAATGATTCGACCAGCTAAACTTCATCTTTGTTTAGTTGGTTATTTATTGTTTAATAAAAATTAATGGCTGAGTTATTGTACTTACTATATAAGCCTACAAGTAATAAGCGTTCACTTAAAGGGTTGGTGTGACAGCCTTAAAATTAAAGCTAGGATAAGTAGTTTTGATGGGGTTTCCGATAATTATTATTGAACTATTTTAGTTTTAGAAAAAAATTTCTTTTAACTATTGCGTGCCTACTTGCGGCTGTCGAATTTTCAAGGTATCATTTACAAGTAGAAGCCAAACAATTATGGAAAGTAGGGATCAACTTGGTCAGACCTTTGATGCCAGGTGGAACAATTGGGATTGTCGGCGGAGGACAGTTGGGCAAAATGATGACAATCAGTGCAAAAAATATGGGGTTTCATGTGGGAGTTTTAGACCCGGTAAATGATTGTCCAACTGCGCAGCTAGCCGATTGGCATATCGTTGCTGATTGTGACGATGTACTTGCTTTAGAAGCCTTGGCAAAGCGAAGTGATATTGTCACTTACGAAACAAGCAAAATTGGCGTAGAAAGTTTAAATGCTGTCATTGATTCAGCAAATGTTCCGCAAGGTACGGACCTGCTAGCCATCACACAAGATCGGCTGATGGAAATATCCTTTTTAGAAACAAATAATGTTGTTATCCCGCCTTATGAGACAATTATTAGTCCTACCGATATTCAAGAAGCCATTGATAGCATTGGTTTTCCTTGTGTGTTAAAAGTCACACGTGATTCTGAACAACAGAATATTTTAAATAGTATGTCAGACTTGGCCCCTTCGATGGGCTTACTTAGGGAAGGAACTTGTGTACTGGAAGCTTTAATTCCTGTAAAAAAACAGCTGTCAGTTTTAGTTGCTGGAAACGGTCAAGAGTATACAACCTTTCCAGTAACGGAAACCATTTATCGGGATGGAATTTTATTTGAAACCATTGCTTCTGCCGATATTGCCGAGGAAGTTTCTGATGAGGTAAAACGGATTGGTATACAAATTGGAGAAGCACTAGCTTTGCATGGGGTTTTAGCAATTGATATGGTTTTGACTGAATCCGGTAGCATTTATACGATTAAATTGACGCCTCGACCACACAGTGTTGGAAATTATACGATTGATGTTTGCAATATGAGCCAGTTCGATGCCCATATTCGAGGTGTTTGCGGCTGGCCTTTAGGAGAGGTTCAACTCTTTAGTAAAGCAGTAACAGTCAATATTTTAGGTACAGCGTTAAGCACTAGTTTTAGACTGATTCCTGAAAAAAAAGATTGGAATTTTTACTATTATGGAAAAAAGCGGACAGTTAATCATAGAAAAATGGGGCATATCACTATTCCAACAACGACGCCCGAACGGGTTTTAAGTGAAATTGATGGTACAAATTTGTAATAAAAGGAGAAAAGCATGTTAGGACGATATACACGTAAAGAGATGGGAAGCATTTGGTCGGACGAAAATCGCTATAATGCTTGGTTGAAAGTTGAAATTTTAGCTGATGAAGCTTGGGCAGAGTTAGGAGAAGTTCCGCAGGAAGACGTTAGAAAAATTAAGGAGAACGCTTCTTTTGATGTTTCACGAATCCAAGAGATTGAAGAACAGACCAAACATGACGTTGTAAGTTTTACCCGCGCCGTTTCTGAAACTTTGGGTGAGGAAAGTAAATGGATTCACTATGGACTGACTTCTACTGACGTGGTAGATACAGCTTATGGTTACCTAATGAAACAAGCCAATGAAATTTTACGTCAAGACTTAAAGACGTTTGCCAAAACGATCGAAGAAAAAGCAAAAGCCCATAAATATACAGTAATGATGGGACGAACCCATGGCGTCCACGCTGAACCTACTACTTTTGGTTTGAAACTTGCTTTATGGTATGCTGAAGTTAAACGACATATCGAACGTTTTGAACATGCTGCTAGTGGAGTGGAAGCTGGGAAAATTAGCGGTGCTGTAGGAACATTTGCTAATATTCCACCATTTGTTGAACAATATGTATGTGATAAGCTAGGAATACGCGCTCAAGATATTTCAACGCAAGTTTTACCGCGCGATCTACATGCTGAATATATCGCTAGTATGGCATTAATTGCCACTAGCATCGAAAAATTTGGAACAGAGATTCGTGGTTTACAAAAATCAGAAACGCGAGAAGTCGAAGAATTTTTCTCTCAAGGTCAAAAGGGTTCTTCTGCTATGCCCCATAAAAGAAACCCAATTGGTTCAGAAAATATGGCTGGTTTGGCTCGTGTGATGCGAGGACATATGATCACGGCTTATGAAGATGTTTCATTATGGCATGAACGGGATATTTCTCATTCCTCAGCTGAGCGGATAATTATTCCAGACACAACGATTTTACTGGACTATATGTTAGTAAGGTTTACGAATATATTAAAAAATCTTACTATACTCCCAGAAAATATGAAAAGAAATATGGGAGCTACTTACGGATTGATTTATAGCCAGCAAGTACTGCTAAAATTAATTGATCATGGGATGACAAGAGAAGAAGCTTATGATTTAATTCAGCCGAAAACAGCAGAGGCTTGGGACAATGGGATTAGTTTTCGTTCTTTATTGGAAAAAGACGAAAAGATTACCAATGTTTTATCTGACAAAGAAATTGATGATGCTTTTGATTACCATTATCATCTAAAACATGTAGATGATCTTTTTAGACGTGTAGGGTTAGATAGCTAAGGAGTGACTAACATGAAACAAGTGACATTTGGTTCTACAGGAATTAAGCTGCCAAGTATCATTTTAGGCTGTATGCGGATGAACTCTGCTGCAGATCCTGCAAAAGTGATACAAACAGCTGTTGATAACGGAATTACTTTTTTTGATCATGCAGATATATATGGTAAGGGCGAATGCGAGCAGATATTTGCAAAAAATCTAGCAAAAACTTCTATCAAACGAGAAGATCTATTTATTCAATCAAAATGTGGTATTGTTCCAGGTGAAATGTATGATTTCTCAAAAGAACATGTCATTGAAGCGGTTGATGGCAGTCTAAAAAGACTGCAGACAGACTATCTGGATTCTTTGCTTTTACATCGTCCGGATGCTTTGATGGAACCTGAAGAAGTGGCGGCGGCTTTTGATGAACTGGCTACCCAAGGAAAAGTTCGACATTTTGGTGTAAGTAATCATAATCCAGCACAAATCAAACTGTTGCAAAGTGTGGTTAAGCAACCATTAGTTGCCAATCAATTACAATTTGGTTTAATGCATACGGGAATGATTGATGAAGGCTTATACGTTAACCGGAAAGAAGAACAAGCGAATGTACGTGACGGTGAGATTTTAGAATTTTCTCGTTTAGAGAACATGACGATTCAGGCATAGCCGCCTTATCAAGCTAGTTCCGTTAAAGAAGTCTTTATCGGAAATGAACGGTTCCCGGAATTAAATCAAAAATTAAACGAACTAGCTGAAAAATACAACACTACGCCAAATGGACTGGCTTCTTCTTGGATATTGCGTCATCCGGCAAATATGCAGGTCATTGCAGGTACAATGAATCCAAAACGAATTGAAGAGATTGCCCAAGCTAGTCAAGTTCAACTAACAAGAAAAGATTGGTATCAACTTTATCTTGCAGCTGGAAATGATTTACCATAAAAACACAGCCGATTGTTCGTAAAAGGCGAACAATCGGCTGTTTTATTTTACTTAAATCAAGGATTCATTTGCAAAATAGGTTCATTTACGCTAAGTTGTTAAGGGTTTGAAAAAAATAACGAACAAAGCGAGATGAAATTATTTATGGTTGATATGCAAGTATTTGATTACGAAGATATTCAGTTAATACCTAATAAATGTATTGTAAATAGTCGTTCAGAGTGTGATACAAGAGCTACTTTAGGTAAGCATACTTTTAAGATGCCAGTTGTACCAGCAAATATGCAGACGATTGTCGATGAATCAATTGCTGAATTTTTGGCAGAAAAAGGCTATTTTTACATCATGCATCGTTTTGATGAACAAGCAAGAATTCCATTTATAAAAAAGATGAAGAAAAAAGGGCTGATTACTTCCATTAGTGTAGGGGTAAAAGAAGGAGAATATACTTTTATTGACGAATTAGCCAAAGAAAAGCTGATACCAGATTATATAACTATCGATATCGCTCACGGACATTCAAATTCAGTGATTGCAATGATTCAATATATCAAAAAAAGCTTACCAAAAACTTTTGTCATTGCAGGTAATGTGGGCACACCGGAAGCTGTTCGTGAATTGGAAAATGCTGGTGCTGATGCGACAAAAGTTGGAATTGGGCCCGGGAAAGTTTGTATTACGAAGCTTAAAACCGGTTTTGGTACTGGAGGTTGGCAGTTAGCCGCCTTACATTGGTGTTCTAAAGCAGCCAGAAAACCCATTATTGCTGATGGTGGTATTCGTACACATGGAGATATTGCTAAATCCGTCCGTTTCGGAGCAACCATGGTTATGATTGGCTCCTTATTTGCTGGACATGAAGAGTCTCCTGGTGAAACGAAGGTTGAAAATGGCATTGTTTATAAAGAATATTTTGGTTCTGCATCGGAATTTCAAAAGGGCGAAAAGAAAAACGTTGAAGGCAAAAAAATTTGGGTCGTTCATAAAGGATCTTTTCAAGATACTTTAGATGAGATGCAACAAGACTTGCAGTCTTCTATTTCTTACGCTGGAGGGAAAGATTTAGATTCTATTCGAACTGTAGATTACGCAATCGTAAAAAACTCGATCTTTAATGGCGATACAATTTAAAGATAGCTTGTTTTTCTTATGTCTGATAGAATGATGCTGAGGTGAAAAAGATGCCGATTAAAGTGATATCTATATTTGGCACACGGCCAGAAGCAATCAAAATGGCGCCGGTTGTCAAAGCATTAAAAAACGATGAACGCTTTTTAGCAAAAACAGTAATCACAGCTCAACATCGAGATATGCTGGATCAAGTGTTACAGATTTTTGCGATTACTCCTGATTATGATTTGAATATTATGGCTCAAGGTCAGAACTTGACGGATATCACGACCAAAGTTTTACTGGATTTACAGCCAATCTTACAAAAAGAACAGCCAGATATGGTCCTTGTTCATGGGGATACTACCACAACGTTTGCAGCTGCTACTGCTGCTTTTTATCAACAGGTAAGAATCGGACATGTAGAAGCTGGCTTACGAACATGGAATAAATATTCTCCTTTCCCTGAGGAAGCCAACAGACAGATGACAGATGTGCTAGCAGATCTGTTTTTTGCGCCAACAAAGCAAAGTAAGCAAAATCTTTTAGCCGAAAACCATCCGGAAAAATCAATTGTCATCACTGGTAATACAGCGATTGATGCGATGAAATTTACTGTAAAAAAAGATTATACTGCTCCTTCTTTAGCGCCTAGCGGAAAGCGACAGCTAGTTTTGACAATGCATCGAAGAGAAAATTTAGGAACGCCAATGTTACAAGTGTTTTCTGCTTTAAGACGAATTGCTAAAGAGTTTTCTGATGTTTCTATTGTTTTTCCTATGCATAAAAATCCCCAGGTACGAAAGTTAGCCAAAGAAAAATTATCTGATTTAAATAATGTTTCCTTAATAGAACCGTTGGATGTTATTGATTTTCATAATTTTATTGCAAACAGTTATTTAGTTTTGAGTGATTCTGGCGGTGTGCAAGAAGAAGCTCCTTCATTAGGAGTGCCAGTACTTGTTTTAAGAAGCACTACTGAGCGTCCGGAAGGAATTGAAGCAGGGACTTTAAAATTAATCGGCACACAAGAAGAAGATGTTTATCAAATAACTAAACATTTACTAGATGACGCTGATGCTCACGCAGCTATGGCACAAGCAAAAAATCCTTATGGAGATGGTTTTGCTAGCGAGTATATTTTAAATGCTATAGATAAATATTTTTATCCAGAGAAGTAAAACGTTTTGTGTTAAAAAAAAAAAGAGTTTTTTATTGACGAATATTTTTATATCTATTAGAGTGAGAGTTGAAAATAAAATAATTGTTAGGTGAGGCTCCTATACGGAAATAAGCTGCTGCCGCGAAAGAATCGAGAGACTCTTAGCTTGGTATAACATGGATGCTCGAAAAGGTCATTCACAATGCAGCTGACGATATATTCATCGTCTACGGCGTATAGTGTCAAAGCTCGACGATGGCCATAAGTTATTTGTATTACTGTGTACGCTCATTGTTGAGTAAGTGCACAGTTTTTTTATGTCAATGACGTCTTTGTTTTTCACCTGAACAATGCCCAACAGTTTGTTGAGGTTAAAGAAAGGAGTGGAATGATGGAAGATCCCCAGAGTAAATGTAAGAGAATAAAAAACGTTTCTAGGGGGCCTAAGCATACCTCCTAGTAAAAAGCTTGGAGGAGAAAAACATGCGTGTATTACAAAATAAAGAAAAAGAAATGAAGCAATTAGGTCTTTTTTCAAAAAGAGAATTGATGATGAGTTTGCGTACTTCTGAAAATGGGTTAACGGAACAAGATGCAAAAAAAAGATTAGAAGAATATGGAAAAAACCAAGTGAATGCTCAAAAACCATTGGCTGGCTGGAAAATTTTCCTGCATGCGTTTTATGATCCCTTTGTTTTTGTTTTAGCCTTTTTGATGGTCGTCTCTTTTCTCACGAATGATTTAGACGCTGCAATTGTGATGGCAATTATGATTTTAGCTAGTGCTTTTATTACTTTTGTACAAGAATACCGTTCACAAAAAGCAAGTATTGAGTTAAAAGAGTTTATTGAAAATACATGTGCAATTACTCGTGAAGGGCAAACCAACGAAATTTCTATGGAAGATGTTGTTCCAGGAGATCTTTTAACCTTAGAAACAGGAGATATGATACCGGCAGATGCAGTATTGATTTGGACCAAAGATTTATTTGTAAATCAATCCTCATTAACGGGAGAATCGATGCCAGTAGAAAAGCTTGCCGATGTTAAACACGAAACAATTGGTGAGGGTTCAGCCGTTGAAATGCCCAATTTAGTTTTTATGGGGACCGATGTGTTGAGTGGACAAGCTAAGGCAATTATTTTAAAAACTGGGCAGAATACTTTCTTTGGTGATATTGCTCAAAATGCGACAAAAAGGCGTAACACAACTTCTTTTGATCGCGGTCTCTCTCAAATTAGTAAATTATTATTACGAATGGTTTTTATTTTGTTTCCTATTGTATTTGTATTAAATGGGCTAACAAAAGGGGATTGGGCACAGGCTTTCTTCTTTGCTATTGCAGTAGCGGTAGGACTTACTCCAGAGATGCTGCCAATGATTGTGACCACAAATTTAGCAAAAGGGGCAATGACATTATCTAAAGAAAAAGTCATTGTCAAAGAACTGCCATCGATTCAGAATTTAGGAAGTATGAATGTCTTATGTACAGATAAAACGGGAACCATTACCGAAGACAGAGTGGTGCTAGTACAACACCTAGATTCTTCAGGTAATAAAAATGACGAAGTACTTGATGTAGCGTATATGAATGCTTTTTACCAAACAGGTTGGAAAAATCTTATGGATGAGGCATTAATTGATTTCTATAACGAAAACAATAAGCGACTACCTTATAATAAGATCGAAAAAATCGATGAGATTCCTTTTGATTTTGCTCGCCGGCGGCAAACTGCTGTAGTAAAGATAAATGAGACCCATCAGCTCATGATTACTAAAGGGGCTGTTGAAGAAATGGAAGAGGCTTGTTCTTGTATTCGCTGGGATAAACAAACAGTTCCTTTGACAGATGAAATACGAAAAAAGTTACGTAGGCTTAACCGCAAATTAAATGAACAAGGTATGCGCGTATTGACTGTTGCGACAAAAATGGATGCGCACAATGAAGCTGTCTATTCTGTTGATGATGAAAAAGATATGCAGCTGTTAGGGTTTATCTGTTTCTTAGACCCAGCAAAAGAAACAGCAAAATCAGCTATTGATTCCTTACAAAGCCACGGCGTAGCGGTCAAAGTATTAACGGGGGATAATGATGTTGTGGCTAAAAAAGTATGCCATGATGTAGGAATTGAAGTGAATGAATGGCTGTTAGGTAATGATATTGAAAAAATGACTGATGAAGAACTAGCAGACAAAGTAGATGAAGTACACTTATTTGCTAAATTAAATCCGCAACAAAAATCACGAATTATTGCAACTTTGCAAACAAAAGAACATACTGTGGGTTTTATGGGAGACGGGATTAACGATGCGCCTGCACTAAGAACAGCCGATGTTGGTATCTCAGTTGACACAGCTGCCGATATTACACGAGACGCTAGTTCTATTATACTGCTAGAAAAAAGTTTAAATGTACTTTCCCAAGGAGTTATTGAAGGACGTAGGGTTTTTGCTAATATGATGAAGTATATCAAGATGACAATCAGCTCTAATTTTGGGAATGTTTTTACCATTTTAGCTGCCAGTGCCTTCTTGCCGTTTCTGCCTATGTTATCACTGCAATTACTTGTTCAAAATTTAATCTATGACATGGCCCAATTAACTTTGCCTTGGGATAACGTTGATGATAAAGAGTTACAAGCTCCAGTTAAATGGAAGGTTAAAGGGTTGTTGAAATTTACGCTGTGTATAGGTCCGATTAGTAGTATATTTGATATTGCTACTTTTTTGGTGATGTGGTATATCATAGGTGCCAATACTCCAGCAGATCAAAACCTATTCCAAACCGGTTGGTTCGCTATTGGACTTGTTACTCAAACTCTGGTTGTACACTTCTTGCGTACTAGCAGACGGTCACTGATTGAAAGCCAAGCTTCTTGGCAAGTGACATTTGCGACTGTCATAGCTTGCTTAATGGGGGGAGTCATCTTATTAACACCATTGCGTGAGGCTTTTGACTTTGTTCAGCTTCCAAATAGTTACTGGATTTATTTCTTTTTAATTGTTGCAGCCTATCTTTTGACAGTAGAAGGAGTTAAAAGGTTTTATATTGCATTGAATGAAGAATGGCTTTAATTTTATATAGTTATATAGCAAAAAAGATGAGATTTTATCATGTCTCATCTTTTTTTCGTGTTACAAATAATTTATGGGACAAAACTATTGATATTCTAAGTTGGCTCCAAAGTTTTTTAAGCGATTTTATTTTTATAGTACAAATTTTCACATGAAATACAGACAATGAAAATGATGTTTTTAAGTAAACTGTTTTGGTTGCTTCTTAAAACTGTACTATTTTTGTGATAAAACGCACGAACTTTTGTTGAAAGCGAGCGTTTCCATAAATTGTTTATATTTTTTAGACACTTTAATATATGACTGCTACAAAACAGGAATAATACAATTTTCATCAAGAATACGCTTGTATTTTGGTTGTAAAAATGATAATTTATATTTGTAAGTGGTTCAAGCAGTAATACAGAATTTTTTTGCTGTTATAGTGACCCATAAATAGGAATAATTGTTTAAAGAGAGGAAAGTGTGACAAGATGGCAAAGAAAAAGACGATTGACTTTCAAGCATTGCTGGATAAAGTTGATACGCTATTTCCAACTTACCAAGCTTTGGATCAAGATGGAAATGTAGTAGATGAATCGTTAGTACCTGATTTAAGTGATGAACAATTAGTTGAATTAATGACTCGGATGGTATGGTCACGTGTGTTAGACCAACGTTCTACTGCTTTAAACCGGCAAGGACGCTTAGGTTTTTTTGCACCAACTGCCGGGCAAGAGGCAAGTCAATTAGCAAGTCATTTTGCTTTTGAAAAAGAAGATGTATTACTACCAGGCTATCGTGATGTTCCGCAATTAATAAAACATGGATTACCATTATACCAAGCATTTTTGTGGTCCCGTGGACACGTAGTTGGTAACGAATACGAAGAGGATTTTAAAGCTCTTCCACCACAAATTATTATTGGTGCTCAGTTTGTACAAGCTGCAGGGGTTGCTTTAGGTTTGAAAAAACGTGGTAAAAAGAATGTAGTATTTACTTATACTGGTGATGGTGGTTCTTCCCAAGGAGATTTCTATGAAGCAATCAACTTTGCTGGTGCTTATAAAGCAAATGGTGTTTTTTATGTGCAAAATAATGGTTTTGCAATCTCTACACCTCGTGATAAACAAACAGCGGCAACGACGATTGCACAAAAAGCAGTTGCAGCTGGAATTCCAGGTATCCAAGTAGATGGAATGGATCCGCTTGCTGTATATACTGTATCAAAATTAGCTCGTGAATGGGCTGCAAATGGCAACGGCCCAGTACTGATTGAAACAGTTACTTATCGTTACGGAGCTCATACTTTGTCAGGAGATGACCCAACCCGCTACCGTTCAAAAGATTTAGACGATGAATGGCAAAAGAAAGATCCATTGATCCGTTTCCGCAATTACTTGGAAGATAAAGGACTATGGTCTGAACAAAAAGAAGAAGAAGTTATGGAAAACGCAAAACAAGAAATTAAAGACGCAATTGCAGAAGCAGACAAAGTTCCAAAACAAAAAGTGTCTGGTTTCTTGAAGAATATGTTTGAAAAACAACCTCAAAATATTCAAGAGCAAATTAAATTTTACGAAGCGAAGGAGTCGAAATAATCATGGCACAAAAAACAATGATTCAAGCGATCACGGATGCCTTAGCTGTTGAATTGGAAAAAGATAAAGATGTCTTAGTTTTTGGTGAAGACGTTGGTAAAAACGGCGGAGTATTCCGTGCGACTGCTGATTTGCAAGATAAATTCGGCGAAGAGCAAGTCTTTGACACACCACTTGCTGAATCTGGAATTATGGGTTTATCTTTTGGTTTAGCTTTAGAAGGTTATCGTGCTGTGCCTGAAATTCAATTCTTCGGTTTTGTATTTGAAGCAATGGACGAAATTGTAGGACAAATCGCACGTACACGTTATCGTATGGGAGGAACGCGCAACTTACCAATTACCCTTCGTGCGCCATTTGGCGGTGGTGTTCATACTCCAGAGCTGCACTCTGATAACTTGGAAGGGCTCATTGCTCAAGCACCGGGTATCCGAGTAGTTATCCCGTCTAATCCTTACGATGCAAAGGGGCTATTAATTTCTTCTATTAGAAGTAACGATCCGGTGGTTTACTTAGAACATATGAAACTTTACCGTTCTTTCCGTGAAGAAGTTCCAGATGGAGAATATGAAGTACCGCTAGATAAAGCTGCAGTAACTAAAGAAGGCAACGACGTTACAATTGTGACATACGGCGCTATGGTACGTGAAGCTTTAAAAGCAGCTGAGAATTTAGAAAAAGAAAACATCAGTGCAGAAATTATTGATTTACGTACAGTTTCTCCAATTGACATGGAAACAATTATTGCTTCTGTTGAGAAAACAAATCGCGTAGTTGTTGTACAAGAGGCGCAAAAACAAGCAGGTGTTGGTGCAAAAGTTTCATCTGAAATTGCTGAAAAGGCCATTCTTTCATTAGAATCTCCAATCGGACGTGTCTCTGCACCTGATACTGTTTTCCCATTTGGCCAAGCTGAAGGAATTTGGTTACCAAATGCAGCAGATATTGAAGAAAAAGTTAAAGAAATTGTAAACTTTTAATCAAAAAGATAAAGAAGGTTCATATTCAGGGATAAGAGGTAAGAGTCATCTTACTCTTATCTCTTGAAATGTGTGCCTGTAATACCAACCCTAAATAAAGGAGATATCAAAATGGCATTTCAATTTAAATTACCAGATATCGGTGAAGGAATTGCAGAAGGCGAGATTGTCAAATGGATGGTAAAACCAGGCGATACAATTAATGAAGACGATACATTGCTTGAAGTGCAAAACGACAAATCCGTTGAAGAAATCCCTTCTCCAGTTACTGGAACCATTAAAAATATTTTAGCTGAGGAAGGAACAACTGCAGCTGTAGGAGATACTTTAGTAGAAATTGACGCAGAAGGCTATGAAGATGACGGTAGCGAAGAGACGGCTGCTCCTAAAGAAGAACAGACACCTGCAGCGCCAGCATCAGATGCTGAATCTGGTGAAGAAGGCTTTTATGAGTTCAAATTACCAGACATTGGTGAAGGAATTGCAGAAGGTGAAATCGCTAAGTGGATGGTAAAACCAGGCGATACAATCAATGAAGACGATACTTTACTTGAGGTACAAAACGACAAGTCTGTTGAAGAAATTCCTTCTCCAGTTACTGGAACCATTAAAAATATTTTAATTGATGAAGGTCAAGTAGCCAATGTAGGAGATACTTTAGTAGAAATCGATGCGCCTGGCCATAACAATGCTAAATCAAGTGCACCTGCTGCTAGCCAAGAATTAAAAGAAGATGCAAGCACGGATACGACCGGCTCGACAGGAGTAGTGGCAGCATCTAATCCTAATAAACGGGTATTGGCAATGCCATCTGTTCGTCAATTTGCTCGTGAAAAAGATGTTGATATTACACAAGTATCAGCAACTGGTAAAGGCGGACGCGTGACAAAAGAAGACGTGGAAAACTTTATTTCAGGCGGCGGACAAGCTGAGGCAAGCACAGAAACTACTGAAAAAGCAGCTACATCTCAACCAGAAGAAAAAGCTGCACCTGCTAAGCCGTTTACTTCTAACTTATCTGATTTGGAAACACGCGAAAAGATGACTCCAACACGTAAAGCTATTGCAAAATCGATGACAAATAGTAAACATACAGCACCTCACGTTACTTTGCATGACGAAGTAGAAGTAAGCAAACTTTGGGATCAACGTAAGAGATTCAAAGCCATTGCTCAAGAAAATGGGACCAAGTTGACTTTCTTACCATATGTTGTTAAAGCTTTGACAGCAACAGTGAAGAAATTCCCTGTTTTAAACGCTTCGATCGACGATGCAGCCCAAGAAATTGTTTATAAACATTACTACAATATTGGTATTGCAACAGATACCGATCATGGTTTGTACGTGCCAAATGTAAAAGAAGCTGACCGTAAAGGAATGTTTGCTATTGCAGACGAAATTAACGAAAAAGCAGGTCTTGCTCACGAAGGCAAACTATCGGCACAAGATATGCGTGATGGTTCGATCACAATTAGTAATATCGGATCAGTGGGTGGCACTTGGTTTACTCCAGTTATCAACTACCCTGAAGTTGCTATATTAGGCGTAGGTACTATCAAACAAGAACCAATCGTTAATGATGAAGGTGAAATTGTAGTGGGTCGTATGATGAAATTGTCATTGAGTTTTGACCACCGTATTGTCGATGGTGCAACGGCTCAAACTGCAATGAACAACATCAAACGTTTACTAAACGATCCAGAGCTACTATTAATGGAAGGATGATAAATAAATGGTCGTTGGAGATTTTGCCATAGAATTAGATACAGTTGTCGTTGGTTCGGGACCTGGTGGCTATGTAGCTGCCATCCGGGCCAGCCAAATGGGCCAAAAAGTTGCTATAATTGAAAGAGAAAATATCGGTGGCGTTTGTTTAAACGTAGGTTGTATTCCTTCAAAGGCCTTGATTGCTGCTGGACATCACTACCAAGACGCAAAAGATTCTGAAGTATTTGGTGTGAAAACAGAAAATGCTTCTCTTGATTTTAGCAAAACACAAGAATGGAAAGAAAAACAAGTTGTAAACAAATTAACTTCTGGCGTTAAAGGTCTATTAAAGAAAAATAAGGTAGAGGTTATTGAAGGTGAAGCCTTCTTTGTTGATGAAAATAATTTAAGGGTCATTCACCCTGACTCAGCACAAACGTATTCTTTCAACCATGCGATTGTTGCTACTGGTTCACGTCCTATTGAAATTCCAGGGTTTAAATTTGGTGGCCGTGTGATTGATTCGACTGGTGGATTAGCTTTAAAACAAGTACCAGAAAAATTAGTGATTATCGGCGGCGGCGTTATCGGAGCCGAATTAGGGAGTGCTTACGCTAACCTAGGAGCTGAAGTAACGATCCTTGAAGGAACTCCACAAATTTTGCCTACTTATGAAAAAGATCTAGTAAAATTAGTTGAGGATGATTTCAAGAAAAGAGACGTTCATATTATTACTAGCGCAATGGCCAAAGAAGCAGTTGATAATGGCGATAGTGTTACAGTTAATTATGAAGTTGATGGTAAAAAAGAATCAGTGACAGCTGATTATGTTATGGTTACTGTCGGACGCCGCCCTAATACCGATGAAATGGGATTAGAACAAGCTGGCGTTGAAATTGGCGATCACGGTTTAATTCCAGTTGATAATCAAGGACGGACAAACGTCAAAAGCATTTTTGCCATTGGCGATATTGTCCCTGGCGCTGCTTTGGCACATAAGGCAAGCTATGAAGCAAAAATTGCTGCTGAAGCTATTTCTGGTAAAAAGGTAGCTGTTGATTATAAAGCAATGCCGGCTGTAGCTTTTACAGATCCAGAAATTGTAACTGTAGGTATGACAATTACTGAGGCCAAAGATGCAGGACTTGATGCTAAAGCTTATAAGTTTCCATTCGCTGGTAACGGTCGGGCATTATCTTTAAACAAGACAGAAGGGTTTATGCGACTTGTAACTACTGTTGAAGATAATGTACTTGTAGGGGCACAAATCGCAGGTGTGGGAGCTTCTGACATGGTTTCAGAATTAGCATTAGCAATTGAATCAGGAATGAACGCTGAAGATATCGCATTGACCATTCATCCACATCCTTCTTTAGGAGAAATTACAATGGATGCTTCCGAGTTAGCTCTTGGATTACCAATCCATGCATAAATAGTAAAAATTGTGGGCTTGCGTTTTAGTCCACAATTTTTTTATATATTTTACATATTGAAAGTAATTGTGTACTTATATAATACTTAGGATGTATACATAACGATTGTTGAAAACGATTAAAGCTTTTAACATTTTTTACGAAAACTTTCTGTCATAGTTGTTCATTTTTTTAGATATTGGTACACTAGAATTATGAGAAAAAAGAAAATAGGTGAAGTCATGCAAGATTATCAATACCCTCTGGATATGGAATGGACAACTAAAGAAATCATTTTAGTCGTTAATTTATGGCAGGCCTTAGAAGATAGTTATGAGAAGGGAATTTCTGCCGAAAAATTTCTTGATGCTTATAAAGGGTTTAAAACGGTAGTTAAAAGTATCGGTGAAGAGCGAAAGTTAGGTCGAGAGTTTGAAAAATTGTCTGGTTATTCTTTATATAAAGCGGTACAAGAAGCAAAAACTCATCCTGATAAAAAATTAAGAATGAAAGGATGAATCAGATGCAAATTATGATTAATGAAATAAAAAATTGGATGAAAGAAGCGGCAGAATTAATTAAAAAAGAAATTGCTAAAAACGAGATGACAGTGGATACAAAAAATGGTCGTCGAGATTTAGTGACAAATGTTGATCAAAAAGTTCAAGATTTTTTGATTGAACAGATCAGTGCTTTTGACCCTGATGCAAAAATTTTAGCAGAAGAAAACGGACGTGATCATTTAACCGATTTTTCAGGTCGTGTGTTTATCATTGATCCTATTGATGGCACTTTAAATTTTGTCTTAGAACGAGAAAATTTTTGTATTATGATTGGTGTATATGAACAAGGACAAGGAAAACTAGGTTTTATCTACAACGTAATGGAGGATCTTCTTTTATGGGGAGGCAAAGAAATCGGTGTTTTTATAAATGAAGAAAATTTAAAAGCACCGGATGATCTGTCTTTAAAAGATGGTCTAGTAGGAATGAATTCAAGTATGTATCGTAAAAATAGCTATAATGCGCAGGTAATGGCTGAACACTCGATGGGTGTTCGTATGTCGGGCTGTGCTGGTTTGGAACTGATAGGGCTATTAAGAGGAGAGCGTAGTGCTTACGTTTCCAGTTTAGCACCTTGGGATTACGCAGCAGGCAATGCTATGTTAGAAGCATTTGGCATGAAGGTATCAAACATCAATGGCAGACCTTTAAAATTTGATGGCCGTGAACATTTCATTGCAGCAACTCCTAAAGCTTATGAAAAAATGATGGCTTTAGTCGAGGAAGCTAAAGACGAAAATTAGATGAAATTTGTAAGAAATTTACAAATTTGAAATGTTTTCACTGGTTTTCAGAAAGAATTTTTGATATAATGACTTGTCGAGCGTAGTATTATCTGTTATGAAGTAGAAATAATTTAACACTTATTCTATTGAGACGATTGATAAGTTGATTGAATTTTAAAGGAGCAAATGAATATTGAAATATAGAGATACAATTCGCAATGTGGCAATCATTGCCCACGTTGACCATGGAAAAACAACCTTAGTTGATGAATTATTAAAACAATCAGAAACATTAGATGGAAGAAAAGATTTACAAGAAAGAGCTATGGACAATAATGATATTGAAAAAGAACGCGGTATCACTATTTTATCTAAAAACACGGCTGTCCAATATCGTAATACCCGTATTAATATTTTAGACACACCAGGGCACGCGGACTTTGGTGGTGAAGTTGAACGTATTATGAAAATGGTCGATGGCGTAGTCCTCTTAGTAGATGCTTATGAAGGCACTATGCCTCAAACTCGTTTTGTTTTGAAAAAAGCATTGGATCAAAACGTAACGCCAATCGTAGTCGTTAATAAAATTGATAAGCCGGAAGCTCGTCCGCAATTTGTAGTGGATCAAGTTTTGGAACTATTTATCGAATTAGGCGCTGATGACGAACAATTGGACTTTCCAGTTATTTATGCATCGGCGATCAATGGCACTTCCAGTCTTTCGGATGATCCAAGTCAACAAGAAACAACTATGGCACCCGTATTCGACACAATTATTGAGCACATTCCAGCTCCTGTTGATAATAGCGATGAACCTTTACAGTTCCAAGTTTCTTTACTGGATTATAATGATTATGTAGGTCGTATCGGAGTCGGCCGTATTTTCCGCGGTAAGATTAAAGTTGGTGACCAAGTTGCTTTGATCAAACTTGATGGTAATGTGAAAAAATTCCGTGTAAGTCAATTATTTGGTTATTTTGGGTTGCAACGAGAAGAAATCACAGAAGCTAAGGCTGGTGATTTAATTGCTATCGCAGGGATGGAAGATATTTTTGTCGGTGAAACAATCACACCTTATGACCACCAAGATGCTCTTCCAATATTACGGATTGATGAACCTACCTTGCAAATGACCTTTTTAGTCAATAATTCACCATTTGCAGGTCAAGAAGGAAAGCATGTAACTGCTAGAAAGCTTGAAGAACGTTTGATGAAAGAACTGCAAACAGACGTTTCTTTACGAGTAGAACCACTTACTCCCGATTCATGGACAGTCTCTGGACGCGGGGAACTACATTTATCTATTTTAATCGAAAACTTGCGTCGCGAAGGCTATGAACTTCAAGTTTCTCGCCCAGAAGTTATCGAAAGAGAAATCGATGGCGTGAAATGCGAACCATTTGAGAGTGTACAAATTGATACACCAGAAGAATACATGGGCTCTGTGATTGAATCTTTGGGCACGCGCAAAGGTGAAATGCAAGACATGATTAACAGCGGAAACGGTCAAGTACGTTTAATTTTTCAAGTACCTTCACGCGGACTTATCGGGTATAATAATGAATTCTTATCTATGACACGTGGTTATGGAATTATGCATCATACCTTTGATCAATATTTGCCTATGTTAAAGGCGCAACTCGCTGGTAGAAATCACGGTGCATTAGTTTCCATTGATGCTGGTAAAGCGACAACTTATTCTATTATGAATATTGAAGAACGTGGGACTGTTTTTGTAGAACCTAATACAGAAGTTTATGAAGGCATGATCGTAGGTGAAAACGCTCGTGAAAATGACCTGGGTGTCAATATTACAAAAGCAAAACAAATGACAAATGTTCGTTCCGCAACAAAAGACCAAACTTCAACGATTAAAAAACCCCGAATTCTAACACTAGAAGAATCGATTGAGTTTATCAATGAAGATGAGTATTGCGAAATAACACCGCAAAATGTTCGTTTACGTAAGCAGATTTTAAATAAATCTGAACGTGAAAAAGCAGCAAAAAGACAAAAGAAAAACTAATAGTAATAAAGATGAAAGATAGAGACTATGTTGTATGTAGCCTCTATTTTTTTAAGAAGAATTATTTAATTTATTAATAATTGCTAAAACCAATCATCCAATTTGAATAAAGTTTGTGCTATAATGGAAAAACATAAGTAGAGGAGGGACCTATAATGGAATCTATTTCTCCGGAATTAGCACTAGACTTGCTTTATCAAGAGGCAGATCGTATTAAAATGCTAATTAAAAATCAGCAAAACCATTTATGCATTACCCAGTGTAAAGCATTTGAAGAAATTGTTGATACACAAATGTATGGTTTATCTAGGCAAGTATCTTTTTCGATTCGTTTAGGAATTATTTCCGATGAAACAGGACAACAACTGCTCAGTGATCTTGAGCGTGATTTAAATCAATTATATAATGATATTTATGAAGAAATCAAAGTTATTGAAAATGGCAAGGAGGTATAGCACTTGCCAAACAAGATAAAAAAAAGACGCTTTTTAGATTGGGGAATCTTAATCCCTTATTTATTTTTAACAGTTATTGGACTGATGATGGTCTATAGCACAACTTCTTACGTATTGTTAGAAGATGGAGATAATCCGGCTAGACAAGCCATCTTTCAATTTATTTTTTGGTTTATTAGCTTACTTTTAATCTTTATTATTTATAGATTAAAGACTGAGGTATTAAAGAGCAAAAAACTTACCTTTGCTGCTTTGATATTTGTTAGCTTTTTATTGCTGGTAGCTTTTGCTTTTAAACCAGTAAACGGTGCTTATGGTTGGATACAAATCCCTGGGATGGGAACAATCCAGCCGGTAGAATTTTTTAAATTAGTGGTTGTATGGTTTTTTTCTACAACCTTAGCAAGACAGCAAAATCATGTACAAGCTCATTTTTTAACTAGTATTAAAGGTTCTTTATTTGCTATGGTTATTCCAACTGTCATGTTATTACTTTACCCTGACTTTGGAAATGCAGCGATTGTTGTTTTGATTGTATTAATTTTACTACTTGCAAGCGGCGTTAATTATCTTTATACCCTATATGGGGGCTTAATTGGGATCGTCGGTAGTGTGCTAGCTATACTTGGTGTCAATACTTTTGGTAAATATTTCTTACCTAATTATGTGCTATCGAGATTTGCCGTATTTCGCAATCCCTTTATTGATGAATATGGGGATGGACATCAAATGATTCATGGATACTATGCCTTATTTAACGGTGGATTATTTGGACGAGGATTAGGAAATAGTATCCAAAAGAAGGGCTTTTTGCAATTTGCTCATACCGATTATGCTTTTGCTATTGTAGTTGAAGAATTAGGCCTCATTGTTGCTATTTTGATTTTAGGGGCTTTGTTTTACATGATTGCACGGATCTTATTAATTGGTATTCGTTCTAAAGATCCTTTTAATTCGATTATGTGCATTGGCATTGCTTCATTATTTTTAATTTCCATCTTTATTAATTTAGGAGGCATTACTGGAATTATACCATTAACTGGAATTACCTTTCCTTTTATCAGCCAAGGCGGGTCGAGTTTGATGATGTTTTCGATTTGTATCGGTTTTGTTTTAAATATTAGTGCAGATGAAAAGAAAAAAGCAATGTTAAATGAAATGTAACAAAACAGAGCTGAAGAATGAGTATGTTACTTATTTTTCAGCTTTTCCGTAAGTAAATTTTTGGCACATGCCAAATAAATGATAAGATTAAATTTGAGGAGTGGTTGAATGGATAAGATTCTTGTTGCTAATCGTGGAGAGATTGCCACGCGTGTTTTTCGGGCATGTGTTGAATTAAATATAAAGACAGTAGCTATTTACGCCAAGGAAGACGAATATTCAGTTCATCGTTTTAAAGCAGATGAAGCTTACTTAGTAGGGAAAGGTAAAAAGCCTATTGAAGCTTATTTAGATATTGAAGATATTATTCGTATTGCTAAGGAGTCTGGCGCTCAAGCAATCCATCCCGGCTATGGATTTTTATCCGAAAACTTGGAATTTGTTACCCGTTGTAAAGAAGAGGGAATTACATTCATCGGTCCAACTCCTCATCATTTAGATATTTTTGGGGATAAAATTAAAGCAAAGCAAGCAGCAGTTGCTGCAGGTATTCAAGCAATACCTGGCTCAGATGGGCCTGTTGCTGATGCTGAGGAAGTTGTTAGATTTGCTAAAGAAAACGGCTATCCAATTATGATTAAAGCTGCCTTAGGCGGTGGAGGTCGTGGCATGCGAGTCGCTTATGATGAAAAGCAAGCTCGAGAAGGTTTTAAGCGTGCAAGAAGCGAAGCCAAAGCAGCCTTTGGAAGTGAAGAAATTTATGTAGAAAAATACATTGCTAATCCTAAACATATTGAGGTGCAAATCTTAGGTGATGCTCATGGTAACATTATACACTTATTTGAGCGGGATTGTTCTGTCCAAAGAAGGCACCAAAAAGTGGTCGAAGTCGCTCCATGTGTTTCTTTAAGCGACGAAATGCGGAATAAAATCTGTACAGCAGCTGTTCACTTAATGAAGCATGTCGGTTATATGAATGCAGGAACAGTAGAATTTCTAGTTGAAGATGATCAATACTACTTCATTGAAGTAAATCCACGGGTTCAAGTAGAACACACCATCACTGAAATGATCACGGATGTAGATATCGTAACGACGCAAATTTTAATCGCTCAAGGAAAAGATATTCATCAAGAAATTGGCCTACCTAAACAAAAAAACATCTCTTTTAAAGGAGCGGCAATACAGTGTCGGATTACCACAGAAGATCCTTTAAATGATTTTATGCCAGATACTGGAAAAATTGATACCTATCGTTCACCTGGTGGTTTTGGTGTTCGTCTTGACGTAGGAAATGCTTACGCCGGTGCTGTCGTTACTCCTTATTTTGATTCTTTATTAGTTAAAGTATGTACACATGCAGCAACTTTTGAACAAGCAATTGCTAAAATGGCTCGTTGTATAAAAGAATTTCGCATACGTGGCGTAAAAACTAATATGCCTTTTTTAAAAAATGTCGTTTCTCATCCGGAATTTCGTTCAGGTGAGATGACGACAACATTCATCGATCAATCGCCTGAGTTATTTGAATTCTCTTTTACACGAGACCGCGGTAATAAGACGATGAAATATATTGGTGAGATTACAATTAACGGCTTTCCCGGTATTGAAAAGCAAGAAAAACCTTATTACGAAGAGCCACGGATTCCAGAAAATCTTATCGAGGCAACAGTGGATCAAACGCCTAAAAATATTTTAGACAAAAAAGGAGCAGATCAACTAAGTCAATGGGTCCGTCAACAAAATGAAGTCCTTTTGACCGATACAACTTTTCGTGACGCTCATCAAAGTTTACTTGCTACTCGTGTACGTACCCATGATTTGGCAAGAATTGCTGAACAAACAGAAAAAGGAATTCCTCAATTGTTTTCTAGTGAAATGTGGGGAGGGGCTACCTTTGATGTTAGCTATCGGTTTTTAACAGAAGACCCTTGGGAAAGGTTACGTCTTTTACGTAAAGAAATGCCCAATACCTTATTACAAATGCTATTTCGTGGGTCAAATGCGGTAGGCTATTCCAACTATCCTGATAATGTACTGGTTGAATTCATCAACGAGGCAGCTAAACAAGGAATGGACGTTTTCCGTATCTTTGACAGTTTAAATTGGCTTCCGCAAATGGAAAGAAGCATTCAAGCAGTAAGAGATACAGGAAAAATTGCTGAAGCAGCGATTTGCTATACAGGAGATATAAATGATCCTAATCGACCGAAATATTCAGTACAATATTATAAAGATATGGCTAAAGAATTAGAACAATTAGGGGCTCATATCATTGCCATAAAAGATATGGCCGGACTGTTAAAACCGCAAGCGGCTTATCGTTTAATTAGTGAATTAAAAGAAAGTGTTGATTTGCCGATTCATTTGCATACGCATGATACGAGTGGAAATGGTATTATGACTTATTCTGAAGCTGTTAGAGCAGGTGTTGACATTGTTGATGTAGCAATGAGCGCCATGAGTGGTGGAACGAGCCAACCAAGTATGAGCAGTTTATACTATGCCTTAGATGATAGTCATCGGGTTCCTCACATCCAAGTAGAAAATGTACAAAATTTAAATCATTATTGGGAAGACGTACGTCAGTATTACCAAGCTTTTGAAAGTGGATTAAATGCACCGCAAACGGAAGTTTATATGCATGAAATGCCTGGCGGGCAGTATTCTAACTTACAGCAACAGGCTAAAGCAGTCGGCTTGTTTGATCGTTGGGATGAAATTAAACAAATGTATCATCAAGTGAATATGATGTTTGGAGACATTGTAAAAGTAACCCCTTCTTCTAAAGTTGTTGGCGATATGGCTTTATTTATGGTGCAAAATGATTTGTCAGAAGAAGATATTTATGAAAAAGGAGAGTCAATTAGTTTTCCTGAATCTGTCATTTCGCTATTTAGAGGCGATTTAGGCCAGCCGGTAGGCGGTTTCCCCGAGAAATTGCAAGAAATAATTTTAAAAGGGAAGAAACCTTACACGGATCGTCCGGGCACCTTTGCCCAACCTGTAAACTTTGACCAAGTAAGAGACGAATTAGCAGAGCTGATTGGCTATACCCCTAAGCAGGATGAAGTGCTTAGCTACTTAATGTACCCCGACGTTTTCTTAGATTACCAAAAGGCCTACGGACAATACGCGGATATTAAAGTTTTAGATACACCTACATTTTTTAATGGCATGCGTCAAGGAGAGAAAATTAATGTAAAAATTGAAAAAGGGAAGGACTTAATTATTCGTTTGGACGAAATAGGCGAGCCTGATATTGAAGGAAACCGGACCCTCTTTTTCAATTTGAATGGACAACGACGCGAGATTGTAATAAAAGATACTTCGATAAAAACAAGTGTTGCGGTCAAAAAGAAAGCTGAACCAACGAACAAGGAACATATCGGCGCTACCATGTCAGGTACTGTTTTAGATGTTCTGGTTAAACGTGGAGATCGAGTAAAACGCGGAGATACGTTGATGGTAACAGAAGCTATGAAAATGGAGACTTCTATTGACGCTGGTTTTGATGGAGAAGTAAAACATGTTTATGTAACCACCAATGAACCGATTGCTTCTGGAGACTTGTTAATTGAAATTGAAGAAAAATAATAGAAAGGTCTAGGTATATGAAAAAAAGAAGTTTTCTGTTTGCAGGTCTTTTTCTTCTTTTTCTGATCGCATTGTATATGCAACCTGTTTGGTTTCCTCAAGACTTGGCAGAAGATCAATCAACAAAACAAGTAAATAAAGAGCCTCCTGCTACGAATTTAAATTATGAGCCAATCCAAACAGCTGGTTTTGCTAATTGGATTGGCCAAGATTTAGATGAGTTTGAAAAAGCTTATGGTCAGCCAGAAGAAAGTATGACTTCAGGTTTTTCTTTTACGATTAACCGCTATGAAGTGGATGACGGGCTTTTAGAGGTAAATACCAAAGATAAGAGAATCAAAAGTATCAAATATTTGGGAGAAAATAACGACGATATAGAACCCTTTAAGTTTGGCATGACAATGGATGAATTATCCAAAATCACTATGGTTTATCCAAACTTTACAATTGATTACCATGATCAATCAATCGATCTAGAATTAGAAGAAGATGATATGAACTACCGTCCATTGATTGCTTTTGATAATGGCAGCTTTGCGATTTTATTTTTTGAACAAACTCAAGGAGAAAGTCGACTGTACGCAGTTGATTACTTAGATAGTGAAACTTTGGTAAAACTTGCTCCTTACACAGTCGCTAATGATGAAGTTCCTTATTATAAGCAAGAAAGAGATGTTCATTGGAATAAAATCGATCAGTTTAAAAAACGGCAAACCAGTCGTTTAATTCAATTACTCCGTCAAAAAAACGATAAGCCTGCTTTTTCGCTTGATAGCCAACTGCAAGCAAGTAGCGAGGACTTGTTAAATACTTTTGATAAAGACAAAGAAGACATTTTAATGACTGAAAGACTGCAAGAACTTCAAAGGTTTGAAGAAAGCGAACCTGGTACGTTTATCTTAAATGACACAGAAATGTCGGATTTATTAGCTGAGCTGAAAGATCCGTCTGTTTCCGGACATTTAGAATTGCCCGTTTATGATCCTAGTTTTTCTGTGTTGACCTTATACAGTACGCCAGTATTAAAAGAACAGCTGATGCGAGCTGATGACGCTTCATTAGCCGTTGCCTTTTCAAAAGAAAATGTGTTAATCTTATGGAAAGAATTAGAATCTCAAGCAGAGGAAAGTGAGAGCCATTGATTTATAATGATCAATTATTTATGATTGAAGATCAAGTCGATCAATTATGCGATGTGCTTAAAAAAAGTAAGACTTTTCAAAACTATTTACAGCAAAAGCGTACAATGTATGAAGATGGACAAGTTCAAAAATTACGAAAAGATTTTATTACAAAAAGAGAAGCTTTCGAAGCGATTGCTGCTTATGGCAAATATGCACCCGATCGCAGAAAAAAACAGCTTGCTGTACGTGAAGCCAAACGTGCCTTAGACCTTCATCCAAAAGTTGCTGAATTTCATTATGCTGAGACTAAATTGCAAACCGTATTAGATGTCATAGGTTCAACGATTGCGCTTGCTATTTCAGAAGAAATTAAAGTCGATGCAGGAAATCCTTTCTTTGAAAGTAAAACTAGTCGAGGAGGTCATTGCCATGTCAGATAATGCAAAATCCTTTGAAATTCAAAAGAGACGTGGGCTTATTGTATGGGTTTATAGTTTAAAGCAGTTAAAAAACTTACGGCGCTATGGCTTTGTACATTATGTTTCTAACCAAATGAAATATGTAGTTTTATATGTTAATGAAGAAGACATAGAAAAAAGTATTGAAAAGTTAAAACGACTTCATTTTGTCAGAAATGTAGATATTTCTCATTATCCGGATATTGATATGGATTTTGGTGATAAAATTGGGACTCAAGCTGCTTTTCAAGTAACAGAAAGTATTGGAGATCATTCAGCTGAATGATCTTATTTGAATCACAATCGGACGGATAAAAAACAACTTAGCTTTACTGCTAAGTTATGATGGATGGAAGGAAGAACAACCTTGCGTGTAATCTCTGGAAATTATCGAAAGTTGACATTAAAAAGCTTGTCTAAAAATACAACGCGACCTACCACGGATAAGGTAAAAGAAGCTTTGTTTAATATCATTGGTCCTTACTTTGCTGGTGAACGGGTATTAGACCTTTATTCTGGTAGCGGTGCTTTAGCAATAGAGGCTGTTTCTCGGGGAGCAAAATGTGCAGTTTGTGTAGAAAAATATTATCCTGCTTTAAAAGTTATTCAGGAAAATATTCATTTAACTCAAGAGGAACAAAAATTTGTTGCTATAAAACAAACAGCTCAAAAAGCACTTTTACAACTAGCTCAAAATAATCAGCGATTTGACTTGGTCTTTTTAGATCCGCCCTATGCTAAACAGACAATTTTACAAGATATCAAGCAATTAGTATCTTTAAATTTATTAACAAAGAGTAGTTTAGTTGTTTGTGAAACGGATGCAAACGTAGATTTACCTGAACAAATAAAAACTTTACAACAAATACGTAGGCAAATCTATGGGGGAACAAAAATAACCATATATAGAAACGAGGCGTAAGCATGAAAAATATTGCTTTATTTCCTGGTAGCTTTGACCCTTTAACTATGGGGCATTTGTCTACTATTGAACGAGGGGCTCAGATTTTTGATGAAGTTATTGTTGGGATTTTTGTTAATACTAACAAAAAGTCCTTATTTTCAACAGAAGAAAAGGTACAATTAGCAAAAGAAGCGGTCCATCATTTATCCAATGTCCGAGTAATTTCGCAAGAAACAGAATTGACTGTGCAGACAGCCCGTCGTTTTGGAGCCAAATTTTTATTACGTGGCATCCGTAATTTCAACGATTATGAGTATGAAAAAGAAATTAGGACAATGAATCGCCATCTTGACCCTGAAATCGAAACTGTTTTTTTGATGGCAGAAACGCAGTATAGTCATATTAGTTCTAGTCTATTAAAAGAAACTTTATTCTTTCATGGAGACGTAAAAGAATATTTGCCAACGAATATCTACCAAGCATTACAAAAGAAGCGTGACCAAGATGAAGCGTGATTCTTTAAAAAAGACCCTAATCCTTTTTGTCATTGCACTCGCCGTTTGTGCGAGTGTCTTTTTACCCTTGCCCTATTATGTTGAAAAGCCAGGTTCGACCATTGATTTAAAAGAATTAATTACAGTGAATGAAAAAAAAGATCAGTCTGATGGCTCTTTTTACTTAACCTCTGTAGGTGTACAGCAAGCCTCGGTTATTACAGCGCTGAAAGCTAAACTTTCTCCTTTTGAAGAGTTAGTTTCAGAAGATGAATTGTTTGGAGGTGCTAGTGGCAAAGAATATGATCAGATGCAAAATTATTATATGGAATCCTCGCAAAATAATGCAATTGAGCAAGCTTTAAAACTAGCAAAGCGTCCTTACGATTTTGAATATAAAGGTGTTTATGTCATGAATGTGATGAAAAATTCTAGTTTTAAAAATGATATTGCTGTAGGAGACACTGTTACGAAAGTGGACGGAAAAAGTTTTAAAAATCATCAAGCTTTTATGGATTATGTTCAGCAAAAGTCCGTTGGTGATACTGTTACGGTCACTTATGAGCACAATAATAAAGCAGAAAAAGCTAGCGGTAAATTAATGAAATTGCCAAGTAACCAAAAAGCTGGGATTGGAATCACTCTGGTCGATCACACAGATATTAAAACAAAAGACAAGATAGATTTCCATGTAAACAATATCGGTGGTCCTTCGGCTGGTTTAATGTTTACACTTGAGATTTATGAACAATTAACTGGAAAAGACCTAAGAAAGGGCAAGGAGATTGCAGGTACAGGCACAATGGGGAATGATGGGAAGGTAGGGCGCATCAGTGGAATTGATAAAAAAGTAGCTAGTGCTGATAAAAAAAATGTTCAAATCTTTTTTGCTCCCGATGACTCTTTAACCAAAGAAGAGCGAAAAGAGAACCCTGGTATAAAAAGTAATTACCAGGAAGCAAAATCAGCCGCTGACAAATTAGACAGCCACATGAAAATTGTACCAGTAAAAACGTTACAAGATGCTATTGATTTCTTAGAAGAGATGAATTAAATAAACAAAGCGCTGTGATTAACCATATTATTTTGGTAGTCACAGCGCTTTGTTTGTTGTTTCGCTTATTATCTATGCTATACTTAATTTTAAGAGGTGAACAAATTGCAAATTAAAAGACAACAACCACTTGTAGAAGCTTATCATTTTGATCAGCGGAAAAAAGAAGAAAAAGAGCTTAAGACAAGGATAAATATTGGACTTGCACCGTTAAAGGCCCCAAATGAAGATTATCCTAAAGAAAATAGCATTATTGGAACGCGCTTGCGTTTTGAAATTGTCTTTAATCAGTTTATTATTCGTGGAGCAATGGGGCAAATCAATCACATTGTTAACCAAGATATTCAAAGCCAAGAAGACTTAACTAAAGAAGAAATTGACGAATTGATGGAACCTTTATTTGATATTTTGCAACGCCTAACTTATGAAGTGACTGAAATCATTACTGACAAACCAGGCATTAATCTGGATTTTGAACGTCAAGAATAAAGGAGAAATTATGTTTTCAAGTAAAGTACAAGTAAGTCTTTTTGTAGATGATGTCAAAAAAGCAATCGAATTTTGGCAGTCATTAGATTTTGAGCTTATTGATGCACAAGAAACAGATGGCACTTTAGTAGCAGAAATCGCGCCAAACAAAAATGCGGGAACGCATTTTATGATTTATGACCGAAATTTTATTGAAAAACAATCACCAGAAGTAGCAACAAATCCACCGCAAGTGATGTTTTTTTCGGAAAATATTATCGAATTGTATAAAAAAATGCAAGCACTTCCCATTGAGATAGGTGAGTTAATTCAGTTGGAAGAAACACTTGTCTTTAATTTTATCGATCCAGATGGGAACTTTTTTGCTGTATCAGAAAGCTAAAAAAGGGGGTGTTTCTCTTGAAGCCTTATGTTTACGCGATTAGTGATATTCATGGTGAATTAGAGTTGTTTAAAAAACTTTTAAAGGATTTTGATCCGCTAAACCACCAGCTTGTTTTAATCGGTGACTTGAATGATCGTGGAAAAAGGAGCAAAGAATGTTTGTTGCTGGGCAAAAAGTTAGTAGAAAAATATGATGCTGTTTATTTACGAGGAAACCATGAAGAGTACCTTTTACAGTTTTTAAATTCACCAGAAGAATGGTTCCAAGCCTATGTTCAAAATGGTGGGAAGGAAACATTGGAAAATTTATTATTTAAAGGATGCTGTGAAGAATACTCGCCTACAGAGATCGCTATGACTGTTCGATCTTATTATAAGGAGTTAGTACAATTTCTGATACAAAGGCCCTTATATTTTGAATGGGAAGATTATATCTTTGTTCATGCAGGGGTTGATCTCAGCAAAAAAGATTGGAAGAAAACGAATCCTCCTGATTTTATCTGGATTAGAGAACCTTTTCATCAAGGAAAAAACAATACTGGAAAAACGATTGTCTTTGGACACACCATTACTCCGTTGTTATATGGTGATATGCAAACAACAGACTTATGGATTTCTGACCAAAAAATCGGCATCGACGGTGGGGCTGTTTTTGGTGGGTCAGTCCATGGAGTGATTTTTGATAAAAACGGTATCGTACAAGATATTGAATATCCTAATTTAGCTGGGGGTTGGCAACCTGATTTTTAGTCAAAACGTGGATTTCCTAAACGAAATTCACGTTTTTTTATGGTATAATTGAAAAGATACAAAATGAAAGGTGTGTCAAAATGGCGCAAGAAATTAATCAAGAATTACTTACTTTATTACAACAAGATTTGAAGCAATATCGACCAAAACAAATCCAATCTGTATTGGTATTATTAAAAGACGGGAATACCGTTCCTTTTATTGCTCGTTACCGCAAAGAAGCGACTGGGGAACTAGATGAAGTTCAAATCAGAGAGATTGAAGAGCGATACCATTATTTGGAGAATCTAGAAAACCGGAAAGAAGAAGTTTTGCGGTTAATCGATGAACAAGGTAAATTGTCTTTAGAGTTAAAAAATAAAATTTTACAAGCAGACAAGATGCAACAAGTTGAAGATCTTTATCGTCCTTATAAACAAAAACGACGTACCAAAGCAACTATCGCTAAAGAAAATGGCTTAGCCCCTTTAAGCAAGTGGTTATTGAATTTCCCGCAAGATGATATTTATGACAAAGCACAAACCTTTGTCAACGATAAAATTCCCACAGCTGAAGAGGCTCTTTTAGGAGCTCACGAAATTATGGCTGAGCAGATTAGTGATACGGCTAAATTTCGTAGCTGGATACGTAATGAAACTTTTCAAAATGGATGCTTTGAAAGCCATGTAAAGGATGCAGATAAAGACGAAAAAGGCGTTTACGAAATGTACTATGATTTTTCCGAGCCGCTAAAAAAAATGGTTTCACACCGAATTCTAGCTTGTAACAGGGGTGAAAAAGAAGGCATCTTAAATGTTTCTCTTGAAATTGACGAAACAAAAATATTCCATTACTTATATCGTCAACTAGTAAAAGATGAATCGTCACCAGCTGTCTCACTGGTAGTCGCAGCTTATGAAGATGCTTATAAACGTTTTATCGGTCCTGGGATTGAGCGCGAGTTACGTAATGAATTAAAAGAAAAAGCCGACGAGCAAGCGATCACTATTTTTGGAGAAAATCTGCACAACTTACTATTACAGCCCCCATTAAAAGGCAAGACGGTTTTAGGTTTTGACCCTGCTTATCGAACGGGCTGTAAATTAGCTGTTTGTGATAGAACAGGAAAAGTATTAGCTATTGAAGTTATTTATCCGCACAAACCCGCTTCTGCTGAGAAAAGAAAAGCAGCTGACAAACAATTTTGCCAACTTGTGGAAAACTATCAAGTGGATATGATAGCTATCGGCAACGGTACAGCAAGTCGGGAATCAGAACAATTTGTAGCTAAAAATTTACAGACTATTGGTCGCGAAGTTTTTTATGTTATGGTCAACGAGGCAGGAGCTTCTGTTTATTCTGCTAGTTCAGTCGCTCGTCAAGAATTTCCTGATTTGCAAGTAGAAGAACGCAGTGCTATAAGCATTGGCCGTCGTCTGCAAGACCCTTTAGCTGAATTAGTAAAAATTGATCCTAAAGCTGTAGGTGTAGGTCAATATCAACACGATGTTTCGCAAAAACGTTTAAATGAACAGTTGGATTTTGTCGTAGAAACGGCTGTCAACCAAGTAGGTGTCGACGTAAACACGGCAAGTCCGCAGCTATTACAATATGTTTCTGGTTTAAATAAAACAACAGCAGCAAATGTTGTAAATTATCGTGAAGAAAAGGGTGCTTTTACTAAGCGAACGCAATTAAAAAAAGTTCCGCGTTTAGGACCTAAAGCTTATGAGCAAGCGATTGGTTTTTTAAGAATTCCTGAAGCTCAAAATATCTTAGATAACACGGCCATTCATCCGGAAAGCTATGCTGTAGCAAAGCGCTTATTAGAAAAGGCTCAGTTAGGTCTGTCAGAAGTCGGCAGTATACAAGCAAAACAAGTTCTCGAAAGATTTTCTTTAAAAGACCTATCTGAAGAATTAGAGGTAGGCAGACAAACACTTAAAGATATCATTAACGCTCTTATCCAACCAGGCCGAGATATGCGTGACAGCATGCCAGCTCCGCTTTTACGAAAAGATGTCTTATCAATGGACGACTTAAAAGTAGGAATGAAATTGTCTGGAACGGTACGTAATGTGATCGATTTTGGTGCTTTTGTCGATATCGGGGTGAAACAAGACGGTTTGGTGCATATTTCAAAGTTAAGCAGCAAATTTGTCAAACATCCGAATGATGTCGTATCAGTCGGAGATGTTGTGACCGTTTGGGTTGAACAAGTGGATCTAAACAAAGGACGCATTAGTTTAACTATGGTTGATCCAGGAGAGGCAAAATGACCGAAGAACAATTGCAACTATTAGTTGAGACAACTTCTTGGAATTTTTTCAATAAACCATTTAAGCATCAAGCTTTTTTTAATTCTCGTTTAAAAACAACAGCTGGCAGATATCATCTTACAGATCATCACTTGGATTTTAATCCCAAAATGGCTGCTTTGAGTCGTGAAACTTTTATCGGAATTATCAAACATGAGTTATGCCATTACCATTTGCATATTGAAAATAAGGGTTATCGTCACAAGGACGCTGATTTTAAAGAATTGTTGACAAGAACAGGTGGTTTGCGCTATGCTCCAGATATTCAAAAAAATCGTAACCTTCATGTATACAAATGTCAAAAATGTCAATTGTCAATCACTAGACGAAAAAGGATTAACACAAAGCGTTTTGTTTGTGGACATTGCGGAGGAAAGTTATTTTACGAGTATACATATACTAAAAGAAGTAAAAAATAAAACTTTTGCTATTTTTTCTCTTTTATTAGATAATGTATTACAGTTTGGTAGTGGTCTTTTCGGATTATTACCAATTTTTCCGAGAAAAGAGGATTTTAAATAATGACAAATCAAAATAAACCAATCTATCATTTTGTAGGAATCAAAGGTTCAGGAATGAGTTCCTTAGCATTAATATTGCATGAACAAGGAGAACAAGTTCAAGGTTCAGATGTAGAAAAGTACTTTTTTACTCAAATGGGTTTAGAAAAAGCAGGGATACCTATTTATACTTTTGATGCAGATAATATTACAGAAGGTTTAACTATCATCGCTGGGAATGCTTTTCCAGATGATCATGAGGAATTAGTACAAGCACGGGCGTTAGGCTTAAAAGTGATTCGTTACCATGATTTTATCGGACACTTCATTCAGCGCTTTACCAGTTTTGCTGTGACTGGTTCTCACGGGAAAACAAGTACAACCGGCTTATTGGCTCATGTACTAAGCGGGATTGTGCCTACAAGTTATTTAATTGGCGATGGTACCGGACATGGACGTCCTGATGCAGAGTTTTTTGCTTTTGAGGCTTGCGAATATCAACGCCATTTTCTAGCTTATAGCCCAGACTATGTGATTATGACAAATATTGATTTTGATCACCCAGATTATTATAAGAGTATTGAGGACGTATTTTCTGCTTTTCAAACCATGGCTCAACAAGTGAAAAAAGGAATCTTAGCTTTTGGCGATGATCCTTATTTGCGTAAGTTAGAAGCTGATGTTCCTATTTATTATTATGGTGTTAACCAAGAAGATGACATTCGTGCTGAAAATATCACACGTACCACCGAGGGTTCTGCTTTTGATGTTTATTTCCATGAGGAATTTATTGGGCATTTTAATTTGCCTGCATTTGGGCAACACAACATCAATAATGCTCTAGGTGTCATTGCGGCATCCTATCTAGAAAATTTTGATATGGAAAAAGTTGCCGAAGAAATGAATTCATTTTCAGGAGTTAAGCGCCGTTTTAGTGAAAAGAAAGTTTCTGACATGGTTATTGTAGATGATTACGCTCATCATCCTGCAGAAATCAAAGCGACGATTGATGGTGCTCGTCAAAAATATCCTGATAAAGAAATTGTAGCTGTTTTTCAACCACATACCTTTTCACGTACTATCGCTTTAATGGACGATTTTGCTGAAGCACTTAATTTGGCCGATAGCGTTTATCTATGTGACATATTTAGTTCTGCGCGGGAACAAAGCGGCAATGTAAAAATTGAAGATCTTGGTGCAAAAATTGATAAAGGCGGCGAAGTCCTGCAGGAAGATAACTTGTCTCCGCTTTTAAACCACAAAGACGGTGTAGTTATTTTTATGGGCGCTGGAGATGTTCAAAAGTTTGAACAAAGCTATGAAAATCTATTAAGTAATACAACACGTAGTGTATTGTAAAAACACTGTATCTTGTTTCTACTTTTTTGTATATCTGATAAAATAATAAAAAGACATAAACATGGAGGCTAGTTGATTGGATATAGGAAAGTTAAATAAATTAGGAAAAGCGATCGATGAAATTGAAGAAGGACAGTCGATGTCTGTGACTGAAGCGATTGAAGACAACCAGATATTGTTGTATCTAGGGTTGACGAATGATGCGAATCCATTGTATATCCAACATGATTATGCACAAAAGACCATTTATAAAAAGCCAATCGTTCCTTCTGTGTTATTAATGGGGATTGTTACAAGTACGATTTCCAAACATTTTCCAGGACCTGGTTCGCATGTTGTCAATTTTTCAGTGAATTTTGTCGAGCCTGTCTATCATTATGAGACTTTGACCTTTTTGTTTGAGGTTATTAAAGTAGATAAACACAAAGATATTGTAACTCTTTCAGTGGAAGCTGTTAATATCAAAGAAAAAAGGGTGTTAGACGCAGTGGTAATGGTTCAGCCCCCTATGTTATATGAAGAAAGTGAGGAAAATAATGAATAATAACCCAGTAATTGAAGCCAAGGGCGTTAATCATTTTTATGCCAAAGTCTATGGTATTTTTGCTTTAGGACTTGGAATTAGTGCTGTTTCAGCTTATCTTGCAATGACGATGTTTTTTGAACAAACGATTTCTTTTATCGATCGATTCCCATTAGGATTAACCGGTATATGGTTAGCTGAAATTATTTTAGTTGTTTTGCTTAGTGCAAAAGCTCAAAAAAATCCGTCGTTAACGGTCGCCGGTTTTATTGTCTACTCGTTATTGAATGGTCTTGTTTTGTCGATTACTTTATCGCTATATACGCCAGCATTAGTAGGGAGGGCATTTACAACTGCCACAGTTACTTTCTTGGCATTAGCTTTATATGGTGCAATGACAAAACGTGATTTGAGCGGTATTGGACGGGCAGGAATTGGTTTGTTAATCGGAGTTATCGTAGCTACACTCATCAATTTCTTTTTACAAAGTTCAGCTGTTGATTACCTGTTATCTTATTTAACAGTGGCGATCTTTTTGGGATTGACTGCTTATGATAATCAGCAAATTCGCAATTTATATTTTGCAACATTGGGGCAAGATAACACCGGATTTGCGGCTTTTATGGCCTTACAACTTTATCTAGACTTTGTGAATTTATTCTTGTCGTTTTTACGTATCTTTTCCAGAAATTAGATATCATCAATTATGTAATAATAAAGGGTTGCAAACAGAGTGAACAAAAGTTTACTTGTTTGCAGCTTTTTTGTTGTTTTTTAACTAAATGGTTGTATTATCTATCTTCCAATTTATAAAATATAAATGATCGCTTTCGTGCGTATACTTTGTTAAAATAGAAACATAGAATCTGAGTGAGGAGATTAAAAATGGCCAAAAATAAATTATTACTAGTGGACGGTAATAGCGTGGCATTTCGTGCATTCTATGCCTTACATAGCTCGCTAGAACGTTTTAAAAATCCAAGCGGACTTCATACAAACGCAATTTATGCCTTTAATTTAATGTTTGACAATGTGATGGAAAAAGAAAAACCCACTCATGTTTTAGTGGCTTTTGATGCGGGAAAAACGACCTTTCGTAATGAAATGTATGAAAATTATAAAGGCGGTCGCGCCAAAACGCCCGGAGAATTGAATGAGCAGCTTCCTTATATCCGCGAATTAATCAACGGCTTAGGTATCTCTTATTATGAATTAAAAAATTATGAGGCAGATGACATTATTGGGACGCTGGCTGAACAAGTAGATAAAGAGAAATTTGATGTAACCATACTTACAGGTGACCGAGATTTGACTCAATTAGCTACACAAGAGGTTAAAGTAGCAATCACTAAAAAGGGCGTCAGTGATACTGAAGACTATACACCAGCACATATTGCTGAAAAGTATGATGGATTAAAACCTAAACAAATTATTGATATGAAAGGTTTAGCAGGAGATGCCTCAGATAACATTCCAGGAGTCACTAAAGTAGGCGACAAAACTGCTATTAAATTACTGAAGCAGTATGGTTCTGTTGAAGGGATTTATGAACATATTGATGAAATGAAGCAAAGTAAAATGAAAGAAAATCTGATTAACGATAAAGATACAGCTTTGCTTTCAAAAAAATTAGCTACAATTAACACTTCTGCTCCTATTGACGTATCGATTGATTCATTAAAATATGAAGGGAATAATCTGGAAAAATTAATTCCATTTTACAAAGAAATGAACTTTCGCTCGTTTTTAGAAAATCTAGACGGTGAAGAACAAGACAATCAAATGGACGACATCTTGTTTGAAGCTGTAGATGAACCTACCCAAGAAATGTTTACTGACAATATGGCTTTATATGTGGAAATGCTGGGTGAAAATTATCATGTAGAAGATATTGTTGGCGTTGCCTGGGGAAATGAGAAGAAGATTTATGTCTCAAAAAATGAGAATATCTTCGAAAATGAGACGTTTAAGAACTGGCTGATGGATAAAAATACTAATAAAAGAGTTTACAATGCCAAAAAAACACAGGTAGCATTAAACCGTTACGTAGGTATGCCTCAAGGTTTTTCTTTTGATATTTTAGTTGCTGCATATTTACTTGATAATACGGATAATACAGATGACATTGCCGGAATTTGTGCCCATTACGATTATCAAGATATACAAACGGACACGGCAGTATATGGTAAAGGAGCTAAAAAAGGTCTCCCTGAGGATGACGAAGTATTTTTTGCTCATCTAGCTCGGAAAATCAAAGCAATACAGTGGCTCACGCCCAAATTACATGGCGAATTGAAAGAAAAAGATCAGCTTGATTTGTATGAAAAATTAGAGGCACCCATATCTTCTATTCTAGCAGAAATGGAAATCACAGGAATTACAGTGGACTCACAACGACTTACAGAAATGAAAGATGAATTTGCTCAGCGTTTAAACGAAATTGAAGAAAAGATTTATGAACAAGCAGGCGAAGAATTTAATATCAATTCTCCTAAACAGTTAGGGCATATTTTATTCGAGAAAATGAATTTACCCGTAATTAAAAAAACAAAAACAGGTTATTCAACAGCAGTTGATGTGTTAGAACAGTTAAAAGATAAGTCTCCGATTGTTGAAAACATTTTACAATACCGTCAAATTGCCAAGATTCAATCCACCTATGTTGAAGGCTTGTTAAAAGTGATTTTACAAGATGGAAAAGTGCATACTCGTTACTTACAGACTTTGACACAAACTGGGCGTTTAAGTTCTGTTGATCCGAATTTACAAAATATTCCTATTCGTTTAGAAGAAGGACGAAAAATTCGTCAAGCCTTTGTGCCTAGACAAAAAGATTGGGTAATTTATTCTTCGGATTACTCACAAATTGAGTTACGTGTACTCGCTCATGTTTCAAAAGACGAGCACTTACAACAAGCTTTTAATGAAAACCAAGACATTCATGCCAGTACAGCAATGCGGGTATTTGATATTAGCAAACCAGAAGACGTCACACCAAATATACGCCGTCAAGCAAAAGCAGTAAATTTCGGCATCGTCTATGGGATTTCTGATTATGGTTTATCACAAAACTTGGGTATTTCTCGTAAAGAGGCTAAAAACTATATTGATACTTATTTTGAGCGATATCCTGGGGTAAAAAAATATATGAATGACTCTGTAGCACAAGCAAAAGAAAAAGGATATGCACAGACTTTATATAACCGTCGTCGTTATCTTGAAAATATCAATTCTAGTAATTTCAACTTACGATCGTTTGCAGAACGTACCGCGATTAATTCACCGATACAAGGTAGTGCAGCTGATATTTTAAAAATTGCGATGATCGAATTAGATAAACAACTAAAGGAAAAACAATTAGAAGCAGCGATGCTCTTACAAGTCCACGATGAGTTAGTTTTTGAAGTCCCGCAAAGCGAATTGGAAACATTAGACAAATTAGTAAAAGACGTCATGGAAAAAGCAGTAAAATTAGATGTGCCTTTGATTACTGAGAGCAGCTGGGGAAAAACTTGGTATGATGCAAAATAAAGAGGTGAAGACAGTTGCCGGAATTACCTGAAGTTGAAACAGTGAGAAGTGGGCTTATTCGCTTGGTCCAACATAAGACCATCGCTGAAGTTGTGGTTAGATGGCCTAAGATTATTGAGTACCCGGCAGCTGACATTTTTTGCCAGGATTTGACTGGTCAGCGTATCGAAACAATTGAACGTAGAGGGAAATTTTTACTTTTTAAATTAACGGATTTTGATTTAATTTCTCACTTACGTATGGAAGGAAAGTATGAGTTCTTTCCAGAAAATGTTAGTGTACAGCCGGATAAGCATACTCACGTTATTTTTAATTTTTCAGATGGCAGTCAACTACATTATAATGATGTACGTAAATTTGGCCGTATGGTTTTAGTAAAAAAAGACCAGGGTCTACTTTATAAGGGAATTCAACAATTGGGGCCAGAGCCGATAGAAGAAGAGTTTTCCTTGAGTAATTTCGAAGAAAAGCTGCAACATTCTTCTTCTTTTATCAAACCCTTGTTGTTAAACCAAAAGGTTGTCGCGGGCTTAGGAAATATCTATACAGATGAAGTACTTTGGTTAGCCAAAATTCATCCGCAACAACCTGCTCAAACCTTAAATAAAAAAGAAAGCAAACGTTTATATCAGGCAATTATTGATGTTTTAGCAAAAGCTGTTCGAGCTGGCGGCACAACTGTACGTACTTATAAAAATGCCCTAGGAAAAGCAGGAAATTTTCAAATCGAGTTAAAAGTTTATGGCAAAACCAATGAACCATGTCCAAGGTGTCAAACTCCGATTGAGAAAATAAAAGTTGCACAAAGAGGCACTCATCTTTGTCCCCATTGCCAAAAGCTAAGGAGGAGACAGTCATGAGTTTTATTCTTGGTATTACTGGTGGGATTGCTACAGGAAAAAGCACAGTGGTTGATGTATTTAGACATTACGGTTTTCCGGTGGTAGATGCAGATGTTATTGCAAGACAAGTGGTTGAGCCTAATACCCCTGCTTTAAAAAAAATCACCGAAATATTTGGAAAAGATATCTTACAAACAGATGGGGCATTGAACCGTTCTAAATTAGGAAAATTAATATTTTCTAATCCTAGAAATAAACAAGTGCTTGATCAACTACTTGCGCCATTTTTACAAGAAGCTATTATCAAACAAATTGAAAAAAAAGCCAAAGAATCTTCTTTAGTGATTGCAGACATTCCACTGCTTTATGAAGCCGGGTATGATAAAGATGTAAATCAAGTAGCGGTGGTTTATATCCCTGAGGACGTACAGCTACAAAGATTGACTAAAAGAGACCAGATTACAAAACAGGAAGCTCGACAAAAAATAGCTAGTCAGCTTTCGATTGAAGAAAAAAAGCAACGTGCTGATATTATTTTTGATAATCAAAAGGATCTGACATCTATTTTCCAGCAAGTCACTTCCTGGTTAAAAGAAAATCAATTCCTATAAAACCTTAAAACTCTAGAGTTTTCTAGAGTTTTTTCGTCCTTAAACTATTAGAATAGGGAGATTTCGTGTTATAATATTCATAAGTATTTTACAAAAGTAATTGAAATTTTATTGGAATAAACACAAATGAGGTGAAAAACATGCATTGTCCAAAATGTCATCATAATAACTCGCGTGTTATTGATAGTCGTCAGACAGATGACGGTCGAGCGATCAGAAGAAGAAGAGAATGTGAAAACTGCGGTTACCGATTTACAACTTTCGAGCGCATTGAAGAAGCTCCGCTTTTAGTGATTAAGAAAAATGGTGCGCGTGAAGAATTTAACCGAGAAAAAATATTGCGCGGTTTAATTCGTTCAGCGGAAAAGCGCCCTGTCGCAATGGAGCAGATGGAACAAATCGTTGACCACGTCGAAAAACGGATACGTGAATCAGGAGAAAGTGAAATTTCATCGAATGTAATTGGCGAGTATGTTATGGAAGACTTAAAAGATGTAGATGAAATTGCTTATATCCGTTTTGCAAGTGTCTATCGTCAGTTTAAAGACATGTCTGTATTTTTAAAAGAATTAGAAGACATTGTTGGCAAAGCCAACGATTCAAAATAATAAAAAAGACAAGGAGGAACTCTTTTGCATAGCGCTTGGGATGAAGTACAACCAAATCAAATTTATCAAGTGACTAAAAGCTTTCCTCTAACTGAAGAAGGAAACAATGGACTTGTTTATCTTTATCTTCCTATTATTGGTCAAACAGCCTTGGCTTTATACTATGGTTTCATAGGAGACAAGGACGATCCTTTCGAGAATGAATTTGCTCATATTGATATGCTGGATGCTTTAAATATTGGATTACCAGATTTTTTACAGGCGCGTAAACAATTAGAAGGTATGGGGCTACTGTCGGTATTTACTAAAGAAGATACAGACTTTGGAAAAATGTTTCTTTATCGACTAGAAGAACCTATTCATCCAGAAGCTTTTTTTCAAGACGAAACATACAGCTTCTTACTATTAAATACGGTAGGTGAACGAAAATTTCGGCAAATGGTACGACGCTTTCTGCCAGAAAAGCCTGACTTATCTGGCTACAAAGAAGTAACAAGTACGTTTCGTGAAGTTTACGGTGCTTTAGATGAACGTTTATTTAGCCGTAATGCGCAAAATTTAGAAAAAATTTCGAAAGATTATCAGCAAAATGCAACAAATAAAATTCAGTTAGATGAAGAGCAAATCGATTGGCCTTTTTTATACGAATTAGCCCAGCGCAAATTTATCGCTAAAGAAAATTTTGATGAAACCTTTAAACAACAATTGACTTTATATGCGAATTTATACGGTTTTGATGAAATGAAACTGGTAGATTTAATGGCTGAAGCTGTTTCTTTATCTGATGGGGTAGTGGACCGAAAAGAATTAGATAAAACGATTAGAAAACAGACAAATGTAAAAAGTAAAAAACAGCCCGCTAATTATGAAGAACAGTCTGATGCACAGACGCGTCGTTTTAACACCTTAAGACAGACAGGATTTTCTGAAAATGATATCCAGTTAATAAAAATTGCCCAAAACTCAGCGCCTATGGATTTTTTACAAGCGATTAAAAATGAAAAGCATAGCTATGTAGCTGACCCAGAAGCTTGGGTTTTAAAAACATTAGTAGAACGTAGTCCTCTACCGAATAGTGTCATTAATGTGTTGGTTCATTATATTTTGGTAATTAAGAAAAATAGTTTTTTGCAAGCGAATTTTGTCAACCAAATTGCGACAAATTGGTCAGAATTAGAGATTAATAGCCCTGAACAGGCGATTAAGCACGTACGTGATTTAGTCAAAGACGCTAAAAATCGGACAAACAACAAGTCGAATGCTGCATCGAAAAAACAACGACCTATACGCAAAGAAAAATTACCAGACTGGGTGGATAATCCTAGCGAAGAAGTTGAAGATCCAGCGGTCCAAGAAGAAATTAATAAAAAACTGCAAGATTACTTGAAACGCAAAGAAGGTGAAAACTAATGGAAGATGTCGGAAAGAATTTAAATAAATTAATGAATCAAAAAAACTACCGGACGCGTTTTTCTGAAATGATGGCTGAAGTATTAAAGGACCAAGATGTAAAAAATTTTTTGGATGAGCATAAAGAAGAACTATCAGAAGAAGATATCGAGCGTAGTTATGCGAAGTTATATGAATTTGTCCAAGAAAAACGTAAATTTGAATTGAACGACCCGACAATGATTGCTCCAGGATACGAGCCTCAGTTAGCGCTGAACTATCATTCTGTGGATGTTACCTATATTCCAACAGAAGAATTGATTAAAAAACAAGAGCAAGAAGAAATTCGCCATCGGATTCAAGCGTTGAACATGCCAAAAGATATTCAAGAAGCCCAGATGGCCAATTATGAAGGAACAACTGGACGGGCTAAAGCATTTATGGGAGCCATTGATTTTATCAATGCTTACAAGGATGCGCCTAGGTCTTTTCATAAGGGCCTTTATTTAGTCGGTAGTTTTGGCGTCGGAAAAACCTATTTATTAGGAGCGATCGCTAGAGATTTAGCTGAAGCAGGTTATACGTCGACTTTACTTCATTTTCCTTCTTTTGCAGTAGACATGAAGCAGTCCATAAAAAAAGACGAAGTGGGAGAAAAATTAGATGCGGTTAAAAGTGCTTCTATTTTAATGTTAGACGATGTAGGAGCAGATGCTATGAGCAGCTGGATTCGAGATGATATCTTTGGTGTTATCTTACAATATCGCATGCAAGAACAATTACCGACCTTCTTTAGTTCTAATTTTACGATGAATGAATTAGAACAGCACCTATCAGTAACCCAACGTGGAGAAGAAGAGCCGCTAAAAGCTAAACGCTTAATGGAGCGCATCCGTTACTTATCTCAAGAAATCGAGATGACGGGTAGAAATCGACGAAACACTTAAGTAAAACGACGTTGTAAAAGACGAATCTACACTCTTTGTTTTTTACAACGTTTTTCAATTTGTAAGAAAGGATTCTTGTTTTGAACAGTCAAATTTTATCTAAACGATTAGCTCAAGTTGCTGCTTTTGTTCCCAAATATGCTCGTCTGGCAGATATTGGTTCTGATCACGCTTATTTACCCATTTATTTAGTCGCAAATAAAAGCATAAATTATGCTGTTGCCGGAGAAATTGCGCAAGGGCCGCTAAAAGCAGCCAGTAAACAAATTAAAAGGTATGGTTACACCAACGAAATTATTCCTCGTTTAGCAGATGGACTAATGGCTATTCAACCAGAAGATCGAATCGATACTGTCGTTATTGCCGGTATGGGAGGAATTTTAACGACGACTATTTTAACCAAGGGAAAAGAAGAAGGACGTTTGACAAAAGAACAACGGTTAATCTTGCAACCAAATAATCATGAACAAAGTGTTCGCCATTGGCTTGCGACTCAGCACTATAAAATTTATGAGGAGCAGATTGTCGAGGAACATGGAAAATTTTATGAAATCATTGTGGCTTATTACAAAACAGATTGCCATTATACGAAAAAGGAAATCTATTTTGGACCGGTTCTAATACAGCAAAAAAATCTCGCCTTTAAAAAGAAATGGCAAAAAGAACTGCAGACAAAACAGAAAGTACTAAGTAACTTACAAAATGCACGTACAGCCCAAAAAAGTAAAATAGAGGAAGTTCAACAACAAATCGCGTGGATCAAGGAGGTACTAAAATGAGTCTTACTGCAAAAGAATTTATTACAAAATTTGAAACCTTTTGTCCCCTTTGGTTAGCTGAAGAAGGCGATCCTTGCGGGTTACATATTGGTACTTTAGACAAAAAAATCGATCGAGTGATGATGACCTTAGATGTTCGACCCGAAGTGGTGGAAGAAGCCATTAAAAAAGATATCGATTTAATCGTTGCCAAACACCCTCCTATTTTTAAACCCATTGAGCGTTTAAACGCAGATGATCCACAAACTAAGATGTATATCGATTTGTTAAAGCATGATATTGCGGTGTATGCTGCCCATACAAATATGGATATTATGTGGGGCGGGCTAAATGACTGGTTTTGTGAAATGCTAGATGTAAATGTAAGCGACTATTTAGTTAAAACGCATGAAATACCTTTAAAAAAACTAGCCGTCTATGTTCCGATAGCAGATGGGAAAAAAATGCGACAAGCCTTAGGAGCTGTTGGTGCAGGAACACAAGGAAATTATCGCAATACTAGCTATTCGATGGTAGGAACAGGAAGGTTTACACCTAATGAAAAGGCACACCCAACCATCGGTTCTAGCAATCGAGAAGAGCAGGTCCAAGAAGTGCGAATTGAAGTAATTTTCCCAGAAAATTTACAAGCGGATGTATTACAAGCAATGTATCAGGTTCATCCCTATGAAGAACCAGCGTACGATCTTTTGCCTTTAGAAAATCTGCCGCAAACCTTTGGTATTGGACGTATTGGTCAGTTAAGAGCACCGATGGAAATAGAAAACTTTGTACAAAAAGTAAAAACGACTTTTCAATTAGAAGGTCTACGCTTAATCCAGCCAAAAGATGCAAAGCATATGATACAAACAGTCGCAATTTGTGGCGGGTCTGGTGGTAAATTTTATCCGGATGCTTTAAAAAAGCAAGCAGATGTTTATATTACTGGAGATATCTATTATCATACAGCACACGACATGCAGGCTAGCGGCTTGACGGCAATCGATCCTGGGCATAATATTGAAGTAGTTTGTGTGAACAAATTTATAGAAAAAATGGAACAATGGAAAAAAGAAGAGAATTGGTCAATTGACTTTCTTCCTTCTACTACAAATACCAATCCGTTCCAATTTAGATAGAGGAGAGAAAATATGTACAAAAATTTATTACCACGCTTTTTGCGTTATGTTAAAACTCAAACGCGTTCCAATCCTGAAAGTAATACGACGCCTTCAACTCAAACACAGGTTGCTTTTGCTGAGTCTTTACAGCAAGAACTTGAAGATTTAGGTTTATCTGACGTCCATTACAACGTTAATAATGGTTATGTTATTGCGACGTTACCAAGCAATATTGAAAAGAAGGTAGCTAGCATTGGATTTATAGCGCATATGGATACAGCTGATTTCAACGCGGAAAATGTGCAGCCTCAAGTGATTGAAGAGTACGATGGCTCTTCTGTAATTCCATTGGATGAAAAAGGAGAATATAGCTTAGATCCTAAAGATTTTCCTAGTTTAAAGAAATATCAGGGGCAAACATTAATTACAACAGACGGCTCTACGCTTTTAGGTGCGGATGATAAAGCTGGAATTGCAGAAATTATGACCGCAATGGAAATATTACTAAACCATCCTGAAATTTCGCATGGCGAAATTAAGGTCGCTTTTGGCCCAGATGAAGAGATTGGTGTTGGAGCTGATAAATTTGATATAGAAGACTTCAATGTTGATTTTGCTTATACAATGGATGGCGGTCCTCTTGGTGAATTAGAGTACGAAACATTTAATGCGGCTCAAGCAGAAATTAACATTAAAGGAAAAAATGTTCATCCAGGGACAGCCAAAGATATGATGATCAACGCTTTGCAATTGGCCGTTGATTTTCAAAATCAACTTCCCCAAGATGAAGTTCCAGAAAAGACTGGGGGCAGACAAGGCTTCTTCCATTTAATGAGTTTGAGCGGAACGCCTGAAGAAGCAAAAATGACTTATATTATCCGTGACCATGATCGTCAGAAATTCGAAAATCGTAAAGCAAATATTTATGATATTCAAAAAAAGATGAATGCGCAGTTCTCACAACAACGTATATTTGTTGATATGTACGACCAATATTACAATATGAAAGAAATTATCGAAAAAGATATGAGTATTGTTGAGTTAGCTAAAAATGCTATGCTTGAACTAGCCATCGAACCTATTATTGAACCCGTACGAGGTGGAACGGATGGCTCTAAGATTTCTTATATGGGTTTGCCTACCCCTAATATCTTTGCTGGAGCCGAAAATATGCATGGACGTTTTGAGTATGTCTCATTACAGACGATGGAAAAAGCCGCAGCATTAATTGTAAAAATTGCTGAATTAAATGCAAAATAAAGGAAAATTGTAAGAAAGCTGCTTTTTTGTTCTTCTAGTTCATTGTTAAAGTAAGGAGAAATGAATGAAAAAAAACGCAAAATGGAAAATCGTGCTGAACTTGATTTTACTTTTAGTCATTTTGGGTATCATGTTTTATTTTATCCAAAATTCAATGCGTGATATTTTCAGAGAACTAAAAGAAACTCAACTGAAAGTTTTAGTTAGTGTTCTTTTTCTAGGGTTACTGCATCAATTTTTTGAAGGTTGTGGTATCAAAGAAACAGTACATGGTTTTTCTCCTAATTTTACAATTTTTGATGGCATGATGACTTCTTTTTATAGTGCTTTTTATCGAATCATTACTTTTGGAGCGGGCACATTATTGGCCGAGCTGGCTTTTTATAAGAAAAAAGGAATTAAAATTAGTCATGGAATAGGGGCTTCTGCCTTGCATATGATTGCTTATAAAACGGCGATTGTCACTTATGCTGTATTGAACTTGATACTTTACTTCTCTTTATTATTAGTTCAGCGCCCGAGATTAATTAGTTTAATTATCATAGGGATTCTTCTAACTTTATTACTGATTATTAGCTTAGTCATACTATCCTTAAGTTTAAACCTTCAAGTAGGGGTATTGCTATTTTGTAATCGATTTGTTCATAATCAACAACTACGCAATCACATTGATCGAGCAAATTTACAAATTAACGCACTCCATGAAGCTATGCAGACAGTTTTTAAAAACAAAATGACTATTTTAAAGATTTATCTATTTAATTTATTAAAAGTAGGTGCTTGGTATGCAATTCCATATATTTGTTTGCAGGAGGAAACTGATCATCTCAACTTTTTCTTAACGTTTGCACTGATTAGTTTTACTTTAGTTTTGTCGGGCATTATTCCTTCGCCTGCTGGTATTGGTTCTTTTGATTTTGTCTATTTATTTATGTTTCAGCCTTTAACTGGCACCGTTAATACGGTCTCTTCGTTGCTTTTATATCGTTTTGCTAGTTTTGTTTTGCCGTTTTTATTAGGCTTTCTGGTCTTTCTTACAGAACGTAGAAAAGCAATTAGGCAGGAACTTGAAGAGGCCCCTTAATAATTATAATAAGCGCACGAAACAGTCTTTATCGTTTCATGCGTTTTTTATTGAAAATGAAAATATTCAATAGTTATCTTTTGACCAATTTTGACCAATAGGATATACTTATTAATGGAGATATAAATCTCAAATTTACCTGATTGGGGGAAAACAAATGAATAATGAAAAAATGACCACAACTTTACAAAATGCTATAGCTGAAGCGCAACGAGTTGCGATCACAAGACGACAACAAGAAATTGATATTGCTCATTTATGGAAAATATTTTTACAACCAAATCAATTCGCTAGAAACTTTTATAAAGATTTAGGGGTTGATCTGCAGGCATTTGAACGTGAAATCGATCAAGCAATGGACTCTTTGCCAAGTGTTGAAGGTGGGAATGTACAGTATGGTCAAAGTATTAGCCAAAACTTATATCACTTATTAACTGAAGCGAATAAATTAGCCGAAGATTTTAAAGATGAATTCCTATCCACTGAAATTGTATTACTTGCATTAATGAAATTAAAAAATCATCGCTTAACAAAGTTTTTGAAAAACCAAGGTGTTAATGAAAAACAAGTAAAACAAGCGATTGAAAACATGCGACAAGGTGAACGTGTCACCTCACAAAACCAAGAAGAACAATATGAGGCACTAGAAAAATACGGCGTAGACTTAGTTCAAGAAGTAAAAAATGGCGAAATGGATCCAATTATTGGACGCGATGAAGAGATCCGTGATGTTATACGTATATTATCGCGTAAAACGAAGAATAATCCAGTATTAATTGGGGAACCAGGTGTTGGAAAAACCGCAATCGTTGAGGGGTTGGCCCAACGTATTGTAAAAAAAGATGTTCCTGAAAACTTAAAAGATAAGACGGTTTTCTCATTAGATATGGGAGCATTAGTTGCTGGTGCGAAGTATCGTGGGGAATTCGAAGAGCGGTTGAAAGCTGTCTTAAAAGAAGTAAAAAAATCCGAAGGACGTATCATCTTATTTATAGATGAAATCCATAATATTGTTGGTGCTGGTAAAACTGAAGGCAGCATGGATGCTGGTAATCTATTAAAACCGATGCTAGCTCGTGGTGAACTACATGCCATTGGGGCAACAACTTTAGACGAATACCGTGAAAATTTGGAAAAGGACAAAGCTTTAGAACGTCGTTTTCAAAAGGTTATTGTGCAAGAGCCAACAGTAGAAGATACAATTTCTATTTTAAGAGGGTTAAAAGAACGTTTTGAAATTCATCATGGGGTTAACATTCATGATAATGCACTAGTTGCAGCAGCTACTCTGTCTGATCGATATATAACAGATCGTTATTTACCAGATAAAGCCATTGACTTAGTTGACGAGGCTTGTGCCAATATCCGAGTTGAGATGAATTCTATGCCAACTGAATTAGACCAAGTTACAAGACGTCTAATGCAGTTGGAAATTGAAGAAGCTGCTCTAAAAAAAGAAACCGATGATGCTTCTAAGAAACGGTTAGAATCTTTACAAGAAGAGCTTGCTGACCTACGCGAAGAAGTTAATTCTATGAAGTTACAATGGGAAACAGAAAAAGAGGAAGTAAACGCTGTTTCGAACAAACGGGCAGAAATCGATAAAGCAAGACACGAACTAGAAGATGCAGAAAACAACTATGACTTAGAGCGTGCAGCGGTGTTAAGACATGGAACGATTCCGCAATTAGAAAAAGACTTAAAAGCTTTGGAAGATAAAGATGACCAAGTGGTTTTAAAAATGGTACAAGAATCTGTGACTGCCAATGAAATTGCAGTAGTGGTCGGTCGTTTGACTGGGATTCCTGTAACAAAATTAGTAGAAGGTGAAAGAGAAAAACTACTTAATTTAAACGATACTCTGCATAAACGAGTGATTGGACAAGATGAAGCCGTTAATGCAGTAAGTGACGCTGTGATTCGTTCACGTGCAGGATTACAAAATCCTAACCGTCCATTAGGTTCTTTTCTGTTTCTTGGACCTACCGGTGTCGGAAAAACTGAATTAGCAAAAGCCTTAGCTGAAAATCTTTTTGATTCAGAAGATCACATGGTTCGTATTGATATGAGTGAATATATGGAAAAATATACGGTTTCTCGTTTAGTGGGAGCACCTCCTGGATATGTAGGTTATGAAGAAGGAGGGCAATTAACAGAAGCTGTGCGGCGTAATCCTTACACAATTATTTTGCTCGATGAAATCGAAAAAGCACACCCAGATGTTTTCAATATTTTATTGCAAGTTTTAGATGATGGGCGTCTGACTGATTCTAAGGGACGTATAGTCAACTTTAAAAATACGGTTTTGATTATGACAAGTAATATTGGGTCGCAAACATTACTCGAAGGCGTTTCGGAGCAAGGAGAAATTTCGGAACAAGCTAAAGAACAAGTTATGAACTTATTAAAAGCTGAATTTAAACCTGAATTTCTCAACCGAATTGATGACACGATTCTTTTTACACCGTTAAGCATAAATGATATGAAAGGAATTGTTGAAAAAATCATCGATGAACTTTCTCAGCGATTAGTAGAACAAGAAATTTTCCTTGAAATATCAGACGAAGCCAAAGATTGGATTGCCAAAAATGCTTATGAACCAGCATATGGAGCAAGACCACTCCGTCGTTTTATTACACGAGAAGTAGAAACACCCTTAGCAAAAGAAATTGTTTCTGGTCGTGTAATGCCTAAAACAAAAGTAATTATTGAATTACTCGATAATCACTTGGTATTCCAAAACGAACCAATGGAAGAAGAGTAATAAAAAAGCATTCGGAAGGCAGTTTACAAAACTGTGCTTCCGGATGCTTTTTTTTAAGAATTAAAGTGTATCTTTTTTGAAATCATCTAACCAATTCATAGTAACAATCTTTAAAATGGCAGCAATTGGAACAGCTAAAAACATCCCTAAGACACCAAAGTAGGCACCGCCTACGGTAATAGAGATAATAATAATGATCGGGTTTAAGTTTAACGCACCGCTCATAATCCGCGGTCCAATCACATTACCATCAATTTGTTGCAAAATAAGCAAAGAAATTAAAACAGTTATCGCCAATTGTAAATCCGCACTAAAGAAAGTGATGATTGTCGTGACAACTGAAGCGAAAATGGAACCAAAGTAAGGAATCATGTTACAGATACCTAGAAGAATACCTAAGGTCAATGCAAACGGCACATTTAAAAGATAAAGGATAATCGTCGCAAAAACACCTATTATACAGGCATCGAGAAATTGTGAGCTGATAAATTTATAAAAGATGGTATTGGTTGTTTGTAACCATATCTTACTATTTTGATAAATTTTATCTGACAAAGTTTTTTTACCTAATTTATCGATAAATGACAAGATAGAATCTTTGAAAACTAAAGTATAGATTGAAATAATCAAAGCTAAAAAGCCATTAAATACAAAAGAAGAGAGTCCTCTTGTAATTGCCCCTAAAGAGGTAAGAGCTTGCGACCATTGTTGTAATAAGTTCTCAGGTGAATAATCAGAAGTTAAACTTTGTAAGAATTCTTCCAAGTTTAACGATTCAAATACGCCTTCAGACTCTAGCTTTGCAATAATTCCCATTAGGTAGTCGTAAAATTGAGGTAACAGACCAAGTAAGTCGACAATATTATCAATCATTAGGGGAATAACATAGTTTAAAGCTAGAAAGAATAAATAGAAAATAATCAAATATAAAACTAAAACACTTATCCCGCGACTATGATTTTTTATAAAGGAGAGCTTGATATTTTGAAAAAGCAATTCCAAACGTTTTTGCGCGCCATTTAAAAGATAAGCAAAAATAAATCCAATAATAAAAGGAGATAAAACACTTATCAGATTGGATAAACTATCCATTAAAATTTGATAGTTTGTAATGAGTTTATAACCGACGACTATTGCCATTACAAATAAAAAACGCGTAAGCCAATAATTCCAGTCAATCTTTATTTTTTGCAATGCATGCACCTCGCTTGAAACATAGCTGATATTATGATGTCTCTTAATATCATAAACGAAAGTACAAAAAAAGGAAACAACGAAACGGAAATAATCTTAAAAAATCGATTTGGTAGTTAATTCATTTTATAGTCATTAAGCACAGGAGATAAGTTTTATGCAGACTTCTGTCCTACATTAATTTACAGGTCATTAGCCATTAAGATAAAGCCGAGGACATACGAAAGTGAAGTCTATGTCCAAATTAAAGAGTTTATTTTCTTTGAAAAATGGTAAATTTTTAGAAGTTGTCTTTTTAATCAATTTCGGACCACTTGTGATAGTGATAAAACTCAACATGTTTTATGGCTTCATAAGCTATAAAAGCTTCTCCAACAAAAATTCCTTGCTCGTTGTAGCCTCTTATTTTCCCAACGATATCAGGGCGGTAACTATGATCTACAAGCTCATTGGTTTGTACAGCAATCATTTTTTCTTTCAATAAGGCTTCTTCCATTATTTCTGTGATTGCTTGGTTGTTCATAGTACTTTTTTCTTTGATTATCGTATGTTCTTCTTGAAAACTACGATCCATTTGGGCGGTATGTTCAGATAAATAAAATCCCATCCATTTTAATCTTTTACGGTCAACATAATCATGTAGTGTACTCATTTTTTCACCTTCTAAAAACTTTAAGTATACTTTTAATATACGAACAAACGTTCTTAAAGTAAAGCGAACATTTTTTTAAATTTGATAAAAAAAAACGGATCATTTAAGATCCGCTTTTAAAAAATGACTTCTATTGTTATATTTAATTATCTTCATCGTCCATTTTCAAAACAGCAAGGAAAGCTTCCTGAGGCACTTCAATTGAACCGATTTGCTTCATTCGTTTTTTTCCTTCTTTTTGTTTTTCCAGCAATTTACGTTTACGAGAAACATCTCCTCCGTAACATTTAGCTAATACATTTTTGCGTAAGGCTTTAATATCAGAACGAGCAACGACTTTTTGACCAATAGTTGCTTGCACCGGAACTTCATATTGTTGTCTTGGAATCAAGCTTTTCAGTTTCTCAACAATGGCTTTGCCACGTTCATAAGCAAATTCGCGGTGAACAATAAAACTTAGAGCGTCCACTTTATCCCCATTTAATAAAATATCCATTTTTACAAGCTTGCTGGTACGATAACCAGACATTTCATAATCTAGGGAAGCATAGCCTTTGGTATTTGATTTTAATTTATCAAAAAAATCAAAGACAATTTCTGAAAGAGGGATGTTATAAACCACATTTACACGATAATCGTCTAGATAGTCCATGGTGACAAAACCTCCACGTTTTCGTTGACACAATTCCATTACTGGTCCGACAAAATCATTAGGAACCATGATTTCTGCTTTCACAAAAGGCTCTTCTACACTGTCGATAGAGGAAGTTTCAGGGAAATCAGCCGGATTATCTATATCGATTTCTGTTCCATCTGTTTTTTTCACATGATAAACAACAGAGGGTGCTGTTGTAATTAATTCTAAGTTTGCCTCGCGCTCTAAACGCTCTTGGACAACATCCATATGCAGCATACCTAAAAATCCGCAACGAAAACCAAAGCCTAAAGCTTGTGAAGTCTCAGTTTCAAATTGTAAGGCAGAGTCATTTAACTGTAATTTTTCTAACGCTTCACGTAAATCATTATAGCGTGAGTTATCGACTGGATACATGCCGCAAAATACCATTGGATTTTTTTGTTTGTAACCAGGAAATGCTTTTTCAGCTGGACGTTTGGCTAGTGTAATTGTATCACCAACACGAGTGTCTTGAATCGTTTTAATCGAAGCAGTTAGATAACCCACATCACCAACCATTAAGTAATCCCTTGGGATGGCCTTAGGAGAGAAGACGCCAACTTCGGTTACTTCAAATACTTTGCCCGTATTCATTAGCTGAATTTTATCTCCTGGACGAACGACACCATCGATAATACGAATACTTAAAACAACACCACGGTAAGCATCGTATACTGAATCAAAAATTAAAGCTTTTAAAGGAGCATTGATATCACCAGCTGGAGCAGGGACGGTCTGTACAACTTGTTCTAAAATTTCTTCAATTCCTAAACCAGACTTGGCACTAGCTAGTACTGCTTGACTGGCATCAATTCCTATCACATCTTCAATTTCTCCTCTGACACGTTCAGGGTCGGCAGCAGGTAAGTCAATTTTATTAATAACCGGCAGAATTTCTAAATCATTATCAACTGCCAAATACACATTAGCTAAAGTTTGAGCTTCGATGCCTTGTGCTGCATCAACGACTAAAATCGCTCCTTCGCAAGCCGCTAAACTACGGGAAACTTCATAAGAAAAATCGACGTGTCCAGGAGTATCAATTAAATGAAAGATATAAGTCTGGCCATCTTTGGCCTTATAATTTAATTCAACAGTGTTTAGTTTGATGGTAATGCCGCGTTCTCTTTCTAAGTCCATAGAATCTAGTAACTGGTTTTGCATTTCTCTAGAAGTTACTGTATGTGTTTGTTCTAAAATACGATCAGCTAAAGTGGATTTTCCGTGATCAATATGAGCGATGATTGAAAAATTCCGAATCATCTTTTGTCGCTGTTGCATTTCTTCTAAATTCTTCATGGAATCATTCCTCATTTCTTTTCCTTCAGCTTATTAATTATACCAATCCCAATAAGAGAATAAAAGCTTTTTGTAAGATTCGCTTAAAAGAGCAGACGAATTTTAGCTAGTATTTACTTTATGAATTTGATAAAGTAGGGAGGGTTATTTGTATCATTATCAATATATTGGAGGGGTCAATATGAAAGTTTATTTCGCTGCGCCTATGTTTGCTAAAAGCGAGTTAATTTATAATTCTTATTTAGTCGAAAAAATACGACAAAAATATCCCAAGTTCGCTGTTTATTTGCCACAAGAAAATGATGCAATTAATGATAAAACAGCTTATGCCGACAGTAAAATGATCGCTTTGGCTGATACAAAGAAGGTAGAAGAAAGTCAGCTGATGATTGCTCTGTTGGATGGAATTACCATTGATAATGGTGTTGCTTCTGAAATCGGTATTGCTTATGCAAATAACATTCCGATACTTGGTTTATATACGGATTCTCGCCAACAAGGGGCAGACAACCAGCAAAAATTAGACGCACTTACAACAGTGGCTGAAAACCAGTTTCATTATTTAAATTTATATACAGTTGGTTTAATTAAATTAAACGGAAACATCTTTTCTTCTGAAGAAGCACTTTTAACTGGAATCAATGATTTTGTTGCTCAAGGAAAATTGAAATGAGTGTCTATATAAGAAGACAGCGGCTATTGGTTTTGTTTGGATTTTTAACCCTACTTGTTATTATCTGGGAATACTTTATAGGTCTTGCTGCAGCTGCCACAACTTTTACCAAAATTATTGAATGTGCTGCTGGAATTTTGCTGATTTATGCACCAGAAATTTTAAATAAACTATTTAATCTGAAATTTGCTAATTTTATTGTTTATTTTTTCTGGTTTTTTATCTGGCTAGCAGTATTTTTAGGGACTTGTTTACATTTTATGACATTGATTCCTTTATGGGATAAATTACTGCATTTGATAAGCCCGATGATTTTAACGATGATAGGTTTTGGTATTTTAGTTGAATTTTTAAAAGTTCCAAATTTAGAAGAATTATCGCCTTGGTTGTTTCTGATCTTTGGCTTTTCTTTTGCTGGGGTATGCGGTATTTTCTGGGAATTTTGGGAATGGAGCTGGGATACGCTTTTGGATATGAATTTACAACGCTATAGAAGTGGTGCAACTATTTTTACAGGCCAAAAAGCCCTACAAGATACCATGGGAGATCTGTTGATCAATTTGGTTGGCTCATTTCTTTTTAATCTTTTTGCTTGGTATAAAAGCCGTAATAACCCTATGTATTTTGCCCAGTTCCAAATCGATTTTTTGCGTAGTTAAAGGAGCTATACTATGAAACAAAAGCAAACTTTTTCCTTTTTTTCTACTTACGAATTAGCTTATCTAGCAATGACAGTTGCTACCTGCACGGTAGGAAGACTCTTATTTCAATTTTTACCCAACATTCAACCTATGACTGCCATTTTTTTGATTATTACATTGCAACTTGGCGTTTTTCGTGGCCTTTTAGTTAATATCTTATCGGTACTTATTACTAATATCTATTTAGGGATGGGCGTTTGGACAATTTCCCAGATTCTTGCTTTTTCGCTTATTATTTGTTTGATGGGCTTGTTCTGTCAGTCGATGCTTTTTAGAAAAAGTCGATTATTACAAGCTCTTTTTAGTGTTTTTGCAGGTTTTTTGTATGGCTTTATTTTTGCTCTTATCGATGTGAAAGTATATGGTATGCCGCAGTTTTGGCCTTATTATCTGGTCGGTTTCTCTTTTGATTTATTACATGCTATAGGAAATGGTGTCTTTTATTTAATTTTAAGTCCTATTTTTCAACGGTTGTTTATAAAAACAGTAAAAAAACAGGCTTAGTGACTAAGCCTGTTTTTTTCGTTCTTCAAGCATGGTTAAAGTTTCTGACAGTTCTTGTAAGACTGCCTCATCCGTTTCTTTTTCTTGTAATTCATAAAGCAAATCGATTGCCTGCTCCGGGTGTTTTTTGGTTAACTCACCAATTGACCACACTGCTGTTCCTCGGATAACGGGGCGTGGATCTTCTAAGCACTTAAAAATTTTTACTAAACTTTCACGTCCGCCTAAATTGGCTAAAGCGATTAAAGCATTTCGTTGTAAAGGTTTTTTACCGCGCCAGAATCCCGCTAAATGCCCGAATTTTTCTTTAAATTCTTTATTAGACATTGATAACATCGGCGCTAATTTCGGGCGTACTTCGTCCATTGCAGGCGCCATTTCCTGGTGGAAGTGAAAGTCTTTGCCTTGGTTATAAGGACAGACTAATTGACAAATGTCGCATCCATAAATGACATTATGAATTTGTTTTCGATATTTTCGAGGCATCATTTTTTTGGTTTGAGTCTGATAGGATAGACATTTTTGTGCATCCATTCTACCATCACCTAGTAAAGCTCCGGTAGGACAGTGGGTAATACAACGAGTACAATCTCCACAGCCAAAAGGCTTAGGCTCATCAGGCTCAAATTGAATATTGGTAATAATTTCGCCCAAATAAACAAAAGAACCATATTCTTCTGTGATCAGTAAACCATTTCTTCCAATAAAACCTAAACCCGCGCGTTGAGCCACGGCTACGTCTACGAGTTCCCCAGTATCAACTTGTGGCGCAAAACGCCAGTTTTCGGCTTCTTTTTTACTTTCAGCTGAGCCTTCAATAAAATGGATCAACTTAGTTAAACGATCTTTTAAGATATGGTGATAATCAACGCCCCAGGAAGCCCGTGCAAATTGTCCGCGTTTTTCATCTCTAGGCACTTTTTCATGAATTTTAGTAGGATAGGCTAACGCTATTGCGATAATACTTTGTGGGTTTTCAAAAGTTAACTCCGGATAAAGACGCTCATCAATATTTGGATGTTCAAAACCAGAAGTATGGCCAGCCGCTTTTTGGGCCACTAGAGACTCTTTCAGTTCATCAAATGGTTCAGCGGTGGTAAAGCCTATTTTATCGATACCTAATCGTTTACTTTCAGTGATGATTTTTTCTTTTAAGCTTGACAATCCTGTCACCTCATCCACATAACTTCTATTCTTTTATTACTATACCATACTTTAAAAAATCGGAATACATATGTTTAACTTCACCGCTTTATGATATATTTAAAGGAAATAATATAATAGAGGAGATAAACAATGACCTTACTTTATAAAAGCACTAGGGATTCTAAAAATGTGGTTTCTGCTTCCCAAGCTATTTTACAAGGTTTAGCAGTAGATGGTGGATTATATGTACCGACAGAAATTCCTAAGGCAAAATTAGATTTTAGTAAACTAGCACAGCAAAGTTATCAAGAAATAGCTGTACAAATAATGCAGTTATTTTTGCCGGATTTTACTCAAGAAGAATTACAAGAATGCGTAAATAAAGCTTACGACCAAAAATTTGATGATAAAGAAATTACTCCTTTAGTAAAAAAGAAGAAGCAGTATTATTTAGAGTTATTTCACGGACCAACCTTAGCATTTAAGGACTTAGCTTTATCAATATTACCGCATTTAATGAAAAAAGCAGCACAAAAAAATACTATGGATAAAGAAATTGTTATTCTTACAGCGACTTCTGGTGACACTGGAAAATCTGCCATGGAAGGTTTTGCCGATGTGAAGGATACTCAAATTATCGTTTTTTATCCAGAAAATGGCGTAAGTCCCATCCAAAAAAGACAAATGATAACTCAAAAAGGAGAAAATACTTTTGTTGCGGCTGTTAAAGGAAATTTTGATGATGCGCAAACCAAGGTAAAACAACTTTTTAATGACGAAAACTTGCGTAAAAAAATGGCTGAAAACAAAAAGATATTTTCTTCCGCAAATTCGATTAACATCGGTCGTTTAGTGCCGCAAATTGTTTATTATGTTTATGCCTATTCACGGCTGGTAAAAATGGGTGAAATTAAAAACGGAGAAAAAATAAATGTTTCTGTTCCGACCGGTAATTTTGGCAATATTTTGGCAGGTTTTTATGCTAAAAAGATAGGCGTCCCTATCCAACGATTGATTTGCGCATCCAATCAAAATAATGTATTAACTGATTTTTTTCAAACAGGAAATTACGACCGAAACCGACCTTTTTATGTGACTTCTTCGCCTTCGATGGATATTCTGATTTCTAGTAATTTAGAACGTCTGCTATTTTATTTAACAAAAGAAAATAGTCAGCAAACAAAGAAGCGAATGGATGAATTGACTCAAAAAGGAGAATATACGATTACTTCTGAAATGAAAGAAGGTTTGTCTGGCTTTTTTGCTGATTTTGCTTCTGAAAATGAAACGGAAAAGACAATTCATACTGTTTATGAACAAGCTAACTACGTTATCGATCCACATACAGCAGTCGCTAGTTGTGTGGCTAAAAAATATCAGGACAAAAAAGGATCGTCCTTGCCAACAGTTGTACTTTCAACAGCCAGTCCTTATAAATTTCCGCAAGCAGTACTTCAAGCCATCACTAAAGAAACGCAATCTAGTGAAGAATACAAAATGATCAATAGGCTTTACGAACTTGCTAAAAAGCCAATACCTGCAAGTATACAAGAGTTAAAGAAGGCTGAAATTAAGCATCGGGATAAAATTTCAGTTGACCAAATGACAAACTATGTAGAACAAGTATTAAATTTAAAATAAGAGGGGATTAGTAAATGGGAAAATGGTTGCAAAATGTACGTATTGAAACTGCTTATATAAAAAAGGGTGATTTTGTTTCAGGGACGAAAACACAAGCGGTAGATCTATTTATCGAAGAAGATAAAGTAAGCAAGATACAAAAACATCAAACAATTGATGACTCTAATGAAAAAATCGACGGACAAGGTTATCTAATTTTACCAGGCATTCAAGAAAAACATTGTCATTTTGATAAAAGCAAATTAGGGGTCCCTTGGGAACCTATCACTCCAGCTCCTTCAATTATTGAGCGTTTTACAAATGAAATTCCACAATTAAATTCACTAAATCTTTCTCTTTCAGAACGTATGAAAAATTTGATTGAAAAAGAAAGACAACATGGCGTTAGCTTTTTCCGTTCTCATATTGATGTGCATCCTAAAGTGGGTCAGAGCTTTTTACAACAAACCATTGAAACCTTGAAAGAATACCAAGGAAAGTTTGCCTGTCAGTTGGTAGCTTTTCCCCAGCATGGAATGTTGTTGTCAAATGCTTACCAAGACATCAAAACGGCGTTAGCTAATGGAGCAGATCTTATCGGGGGCGTGGATCCAACAGTGCTCGATGGCGATACCGAAAAATCCTTAAACCAAACATTTGATTTAGCGACTCAATTTAATGCTCCTATTGACATTCATATCCATGAACAAGGAGAAGATGGCAAAAAAACTTTTTATGAATTGCTCAAGTTAACCAAAGAAAGTAAATGGCAAAACAAGGTCGCTATTAGTCATGCTTTTGGTTTAAATGATTTTATTGGAAAAGAGCGCAAGGAATTTTTCCAAGAATTAGCTGACCAACAGATTTCCATCATTTCAAGTGTTCCGTTAGATGGTGTTATTCCTCCTTTGGAAGAATTGCGGCAATATGGGGTAAATGTTTCTTTAGGTTGTGATAACGTCTATGATTCTTGGTCACCATTTGGCAATGGAAATATTCTAGAAAAATTAAGTCGATATGCTGAAATCTTCAAGATAACAACACAAGACGGCTTAACTGATTGTTTGGAACTTGTAACAGGGAAAAAGACCGTAGGAGAGAAACTGTGGTTACAAGAAGGCGATGAAGCGACTTTTATCCTTGCTGACAGTTCTTGTAGTGCGGAATTTGTAGCGCGTCAATCAGAAGTCTGCGCAAGCTTTTACCAAGGAAATACTGTATTTTCTTCACAAAATGATAGAAGATAAAATCAAAAAGTTTGTGATATAATTTTTTTTGATAATAAAACCCCCGAACTATGTTTGATAGAAATTGTGAACTGTCATTCTTTTATGACAAGTATTCGCAAAACTATCTTTCTATAGTTCGAGGATTTTCGTCTTGTTTTGACTTATAGTCAATGTTTATTTTTTAAGATTGTCATTATGGTTAAGGGAATGACTAAAACAATATAGCCTACAATTGCTATCATTGTTGTAGCTAACCAGATATTTGAAATTGAAAATAATCGTATAATGAATGTTGCGATTACAATCGAAATAAAATAACAAATAAATAATTGTACAAAGCGTTTAATAGACATATTTATTCCTCCAATACTCCACTATTTATTATTTGCTAAATATAAGGAGCGGAGATCTTTTTGCATAGAAGAAGTAACGCCTAATTCATCTGATAAATAATTTTTGATACCGTCAAATTCTTCATTTACCATTTGGTAAAAGGTATCTAAGAAAGAAGGTTCAACAGTTAGGGCAATTTTTAAAGCATCCACTGTTTTACTGTCTGTACCGTTTTTAATCAATTGAGCAATTACTTCATCATTTTCTTGCACTCGCATAGCATTTGTTGCCAAATAATCTTTGTAAATTGTTTCTCTTGGCACTCTTAAAATTTCTAGTAATAATGCAGCTGAAACTCCTGTACGATCTTTTCCGGCAAAACAATGAAAGAGAAAGCTTTTATCAGAATCAATACTTAGCGCAGATTCAATCATTTTACGAAAACCACGCTGTGCGCTAGGATTGACTGCCATTGTACGATATGTTTCGTGCATATAATTACGAGCTACTTCAGGGGATTCGATCTCTTTGAAGTCATCCAGTCCCGTTCCTTGTCCTTCAACATTTTTAAAAATATCAATATGTACATAATTCGCATTTTTAAACTCTTCATCTGGACGTTTTTCAATTTCTTGTGTCGAACGCAAATCGACAATCTTCCCTAAATGATAGTTTTCCAAAAGTTCTTTTTGGTCCTGCAAAGAGACATGACTAAGTTCTCCTGAGCGTAATAATTTTTTTGCGGCAATCACTTGGCCATCGCGATTTTTAATGCCACCTAGGTCTCTAAAGTTTGTAATAGTATTCATAACATTTCCTTTCTACATTTGGTCGACATGGCTATTTTATCATAAATCGAGGCATTTTAGTAAATATTAATTTCTCATGTTCTAAAAATTAAGATAGGGGTATAATAAATCATAGGGGGCTGATTTGAATGAAAAAGATCTATCATACCGAAGTGGTCAACGACCAAGGGTTAAAAGGAACAGCTTATGTCAAAGGTGAACACGAACTAACCGTTGTTACCTCAAGTCCAACAAGCACCGAAGCTGGCACAAACCCAGAACAACTTATCGGACTTTCATGGGCAACTTGTTTTAATTCCACTATTGAATTACTTTTGAAAAACAAAGGTATTGAGAAAAAGAGTCGGGTAGAGGTTCATATCAATTATTGTGAAGATGAAAATACTAAAGAACATTTTTTCGAACTGAGAGCATACGCAGCTATTGATGCTTTAGGTCTTGAAGAAGCAAGAAGTTATATTGATATAGCTACTAAGCGCTGCCCTGTATCAAAAATTATCGGAGATTACCCATACGCTTCGTATGTTGTCGTTCCTTATGCCAAATAAGTTAATTCAATTCATATTACAATAATCTTAAAGTCCGTTGAGTAGCTAAGGGCTAGTTCAATTATTACAACAGAAGATTAAAGTTTTAAAAACAAAATGGGAACACTTTTTAGCGTTGTCAACAAAATTCTTACTCACTTGCAAAAGGAGAGTGCTTTCGCTTTTATTCTTGATTAACTGAGCAGAAAAAAATCTTGCAAGGTCAAAAAGATCATTGCAAGATTTTTTTATTTTATTCTACTGTTACTGATTTCGCTAAGTTTCTTGGTTTATCCACATCATAGCCGCGCTGCATTGACACATAATAAGCAATTAGCTGCGTGGGTACAACAGCAACTAAACTTGTCAGTAGTGGGTGAACCTTAGGCAATATAACCTGATCATCTTCTCGAGCTAAATCTTCTGAAGCAATGACGATAGTATTAGCTCCGCGGCTTTCAACTTCTTTTAAGTTCCCGCGCGTATGAGGGCCCGTTTTCGCGTCAGTGATAATCCCTAAGACTGGTGTACCTTCTTCAATTAAAGCGATCGTTCCATGTTTTAACTCACCTGCAGCAAAACCTTCTGCTTGTACATATGAAATTTCTTTTAATTTCAATGCTGCTTCTGAAGCAACATGATAATCATTTCCACGTCCGATATAAAAGGCATTGCGTGTGGTACTTAAATATTGCTCAACTAAACTTGAAAGACGTTCTTTTTCATCAACCATCGCTTCCATTCCGGCTGCGGCAATGGACAACTCATAAAAAGCATCGAAAGAAGTATTCGTTTTATTTCTTTCTCCAATTGCTTGAGTCAAAATAGCCAGCATAGCAATTTGTGCTGTATAAGCTTTGGTTGAGGCAACTGCGATTTCTGGTCCAGCATGAAGCAATAAAGTATATTTAGCTTCCCTCGATAATGTCGAACCCGCAACGTTTGTAATTGTTAGTGAAGGAAAGCCCAGTTGATTGATTTGTACCAATACTTGTCTGCTATCGGCCGTCTCTCCGCTTTGTGTCAAGAAAATGAAGAAAGGCTTTTTAGAAAGAAGCGGCATGTTATAGCCGAATTCGCTGGAAAGTTGTACCTCAACTGGAATTTGAGTGACTGTTTCAATTAAGCTCTTAGCTGCCCAACCCGCATTGTAACTCGTTCCGCAAGCGACAATATAAATCCGATCACTGTCTGCCATTTCATTCACTAGATTTAAGTCAATATTTACTTTTCCATGGTCATCACGATATTCTTGTGTCAATTTCCGCATGACAGTGGGTTGTTCGTCAATCTCTTTTAACATATAAAAAGGGTAGGTTCCCTTTTCGATATCAGAAGCGTCTAATTGTGCTTTATATGAATCACGTTGAACTGTTTGGCCTGCTTGATTTTCAATGATGACATTATCAGCAGTCACAGTAACTAATTCGTTATCTGCAATTTCAACAAATTCATGTGTTTGATCTAAAACTGCTAAAGCATCACTTGCAATCACATTGAAACCGTCACCTAAACCAATTAACAAAGGACTTTTGTTTTTAGCTACGTAAATCGTTTCTGGGTCTTCTTGATTGACCAAAGCAAAAGCATAGGAGCCATGAATGACTGTAAGAGCCTTTTGAAATGCGGCTTTAGTAGATAAACTATCGTTTTCCATAAAAGAAGCAATCAAATTTACTACAATTTCTGTATCTGTTTGGCCATAAAATGTTTCATCTGCTAAATAGTCTTGTGAAAGTTCATCAAAATTTTCGATAACTCCGTTGTGAACTAAAAGCAGCTTGCCATTTTGTGAAGTATGGGGATGTGCATTTTCTTCTGAAGGTTTGCCGTGTGTTGCCCAACGGGTATGACCAATCCCTATAGTTCCATTGACGTCATCTGATACTTTTTCTTGTAAATTTTTAATTCGACCTTGCGATTTGATCAGATGTTCCTGTTTTCCATCTGATACAAATAAGCCCGCCGAATCATAACCACGGTATTCTAAACGTTGTAATCCGTTGATTATAATTTGTTCTGAATGTTCTTTTCCTACAATTCCTACAATTCCACACATAATGAGATTCCTACTTTCTTTAATCATTACGTATTTCTAACTGCTTGGTAAGTTTTTTGTGACAAACTTTGCAGTTTGCATTTGTTCTTACCTTTAGAGTGCAGACCCTAGAGCCACCCGCCGAATATTTCGATAAGCTCTTTCCTCGTCTTCTGTCAAAAACAGAACTGGCGCTGTTCAATAATGGTATAGCTATCCTCCTTGTTGTATATTAATTAGAAATACAGTGGTAATGATATACATAAATTGTTTTTAAGTCAAGAAGTTTTATAGAAATAAAATTGGTCTAGATGATAAAAAGATAAATTTTTGTTTTTTCTATACGAATCAGAAAATTTTCGTTAGAATAAAGAAAGTATTATTTTTTGTTGTAAAAGGAAATGAGGAGGGATTAAATGAATAAAAGACGGTGGGTTGCCATCTTCATCGCTGCAGGATTGTTTATATTTGCAACAATTGCTTCATTTATGAGTAAAGATTCAGATGAAGAGACGTTAAGTGGGATGGACGCGGTATTGTTTGGTTCTAATGAAATAGAAGAAAAAATTGTAGAAAAAGGAAATGAAGAAAAAAGGATTGCGCAGTTGTCCATTGATGGGACAATTGCTGATACAGGAGAAAACAGCTTTTTCTCAGGAGAAGAATACAATCATCAGTTCTTCTTAGACCAATTAAAAGAGGTACAAGAAGACCCAACAGTAGCAGCTGTTTTATTAGAAGTTAATACGCCCGGAGGCGGAGTATACGAAAGTGCTGAAATTGCTAAGGAAATACAAGCAATCCAATCTGATGATGTTCCTGTTTATGTTAGTATGAAAAATATGGGCGCAAGCGGAGGCTACTATGTTTCAGCTTCTGCAGATAAAATTTTTGCTACTTCAGAAACGTTGACCGGATCGATTGGTGTAATTATGTTTGGCATGAATTTTTCTGAACTGATGGAAAATTTAGGAATTGAAGACCAAACTTATAAAAGTGGCCCTTTAAAAGACATGGGTTCAGCTGTAAGAGAACCAACTGAAGAAGATGACAAGGTAATGCAAGAATATGTCGATAATTCTTATGATCGTTTTGTTGAAATCGTAGCTAATGGACGAGATATGACACAAGATCAAGTACGTAAGCTTGCCGATGGTCGAATTTACGATGGTCAGCAAGCCAAAGAGAATCATTTAGTCGATGAGATTGGTTTTCCAGAAGATGCTTTAACAGCGTTAAAAAAAGACGAACAGCTGAAAAACGCGCAAGTTTTTGAATATGATGTTGCTAGTACTGGTTTTGATCGTACTTGGTTAGGAGCTAAAATTGCCCAAACACAAGGGTTCAAACAATCAGAAAGTGAACGGATGCTCAATATAATTGACCGTATTGGTACACCGGAAGCACCTAAACCGATGTATTACTATGGAGGTGAATAAGATGGCCAAAGGCGAAAACGGAAAAAAGCAAAAGAACTTTTATCAAAAAGTGTTAACTTCCTTTAAAGCAGAAGAATATACGGAAGATGAAATTGCCCAAAAAAAGTCTGAATGGAAACAATACGAAGAAAGAGCAGACAAAAAACACTATGCCAATGATTTTCCTAATTATTTTTTTGCCGGCTTTTGGATTCGGTTATTTTCTTTTGTCATAGATTTACTTTGTATTCATGCGATTACCACTGTTGTTCTAGATACCACTTTTAGTTGGTTAGAAATGACACGTTCGACAGAATTTTTTAGCGTTTATAGCTTGCTTTCTCTATTTATTTATCTAGCTTATTTTACTTTATTGACTAAATTAAACAGAGGTCAGACTGTCGGGAAAATGATTTTTGGTATTCGTGTCATCTGTTTAACTGAAAAAAGTTTGAGTTGGAAAACAGTTTTTATTAGAGAAACATTTGCTCGTTTCATTTTACAATTCAATCCGCTGTTGTACTTAGGGTATTTACCCACAGTTTTCACGCATAAAAAGCAGCATCTAGCAGACTATTTTGCAGACACTAGCGTTGTAACAATTAATTTAATCCAAGCATTTAATCAAAAAGCTAATGCTTAGGTAAAAGGAAGAGGGTATTATGGCAGATATCATTCATTTTCCTGATGGAAACAAACGATTACTAAAAAGCGGAAATCAGAATATGAATAATCAGGATTTTCTAGCAGCTAAAAAGGATTTTAAAACATTATATCAATTATCCCCTACATTCTCTTACGCCAAAAAATTGATTTTAGCAATGCAGAATTTAGGCGATTATAGCGGAGCTTTACAATTAGCAGATGACCACTTCACTGCGTTTATGAATGATTCTGAAGGATTTACTATTTATTTTCACTTACTGCTTTTAGATGCACAATTTTTAACAGCTCATAAGTTGCTGTCTTATATAAAGACAGCAAAGAAGCTTGGTAAACTAGAAGAGGAATTACAGCAAGTAGAAAAGACTCATTCTTTATTGTCAGCTGATCTTAAGACTGCCAAAAAAAGGCAACTTGAAGAATTAGATAAGACAAAGCAACCCTTTAACCCAAGAGATTGGCAGTCATTCATTAAAGACATTTCTTTAAAGGATTTTATCATTCTTTGCCAAGAGTATTTAATTCATGCTAAAAACCCATTTATACCGCCTAAGCTTGTTGAAGAATTAGTCAAAGACGGTGCTAAGGAAACGATTAATGTCCATGGTAAAAAGGTTAACTTAGCTGGTTTGCCTTTGCCAGAAGATGCTGAGGTACTTGTCAAAACAATTACAGCAATTGAGGAAAAAACGCAGGATAATCCACAACTGCAAATGTTGATTCTTCCAGAAATTAAAGCTCATTTTGCTTTGATGTATCCTTTTTTACCAGATGCAAGTAAAGCAGAAGATTGGGCGCAAAGTTATCTTTTAGAATATAGAGCAATGTTTGGAGAAGATATTTCTGCTAAACAGCTGGATAACTACCAACAAATACAAGATAAAAAGCGAAAAATTCGTCAAATTTATGAAAGTTTAAGTAAAGCAGACAGAAATTAAGGAAGTTTGCTTTTAAAATGTTTACAATTTAAAAACGTTAGTGTACTATTTAAAGGTATGCATGAAACTATTTCATATGTAAATTTATTAATCAACTCGGAGGGAATTACATGACTGCAAATTGGGAAAAAACAGGCACCAACGAAGGTGTATTGACTTTTTCGATTCCACAAAGCGAAATTCAAAAAGGTTTGACAAAAACATTTAATAAAGTAAAAAAAGATCTTAACGTTCCAGGCTTCCGTAAAGGAAAAGTCTCTCGTAAAGTATTTGACCGCATGTATGGTGAAGAAGCTTTGTATGAAGATACAATCAATGATCTTTTACCAAGTAACTACGAAGCAGCTGTACAAGAAACGGGTATCGAACCAGTTTCTCAGCCTAAAGTAGATGTTGAAAGCATGGAAAAAGATGAAGACTGGGTAATCAAAGCCGAAGTAACAGTAAAACCAGAAGTGAAACTTGGGCAATATAAAGACTTAAAAGTTGAAAAACAAGATCGTGAAGTAACAGATCAAGATGTAGAAGATCGTTTGAAACGCGAACAAGAACAACACGCTGAAATGGTCATTAAAGAAGACGAACCAGCAGCAGATGGCGATACAGTTGTTATTGATTTCGAAGGGTTTATTGATGGTGAATCTTTTGAAGGCGGAAAAGCCGAAAATCATTCGCTTGAATTAGGTTCTAATTCGTTTATCCCAGGGTTCGAAGAACAACTAGTAGGCGCTAAAGCCGGCGATGACTTGGACGTAACGGTTACTTTCCCTGAAGACTACCAAGCAGAAGATCTTGCAGGAAAAGAAGCTATTTTTAAAGTCAAAGTTCACGAAGTCAAAGAAAAAGAACTCCCAGAACTAGATGATGAACTAGCAAAAGACTTAGACGATGAAGTTGAAACTCTGGATGAATTAAGAGAAAAATATCGTAAAGAAATTAAAGAAAGCAAAGAAAAAGCAGCTCAAGATGCTGTAGAAGAATCTGCAATCAAACAAGCCGTTGATAACGCAGAAGTTGTGGAATTACCAGATGTCATGATTCAAGATGAAATTAAACGTGCTAAAGATGAATTCTTGAATAACATGCAACAACAAGGGATTAGTCCAGAAATGTATTATCAAATCACTGGAACTTCAGAAGAAGATTTGGATAAACAATTTGAAGGCGAAGCGGATACTCGGGTAAAAACAAACTTAGTGATTGAAGCTATTGTAGATGCAGAGAACTTCCAAGCAACAGAAGAAGAAGTTTCTTCTGAAATTAAAGATTTAGCAGAAAATTATAACATGCCTGAAGCACAAGTTCGTTCTGTCTTGTCAGAAGACATGCTTGAACATGATATTAATATGAAAAAAGCAGTAGATTTAATCACTTCTTCAGCTGTTGAAGAATAAAAATAAGTGAACTAAAACAAACGGTCTGCAGAATGTTTGCAGACCGTTTTTCTTTAAGAAACCTTAACTATCAAGCCTGAAAAGCTTTTTCTTTTATATTAGTTATGATAAAATGGTTAAAGGCTGTGCAAAAGAAAACAGCTGAACTTAAGCGATTTTTTACAACTTTCAAATGAAAAGATAAAGTTATCGCTGTACAAGGAGTGAACACGATGGACAACACAAATACAAATCAACCGGTTCGCTGTTCTTTTTGTGGAAAAACTCAGGAAGAAGTAAGAAAAATTGTTGCCGGTCCGGGTGTTTACATTTGTGATGAATGTATTAATTTATGTAAAGATATCATTGATGAAGAATTCTACGAAGATACAGATCAAGAACTGACAGAAGTACCCAAACCGCAAGAAATTTTAGACGCGCTAAATGAATATGTGATCGGTCAAGATGAAGCGAAAAAAGCATTATCTGTTGCGGTATACAATCATTATAAACGAGTAAATGCAGAAGTTGCCTCCGATGATGAAGAAGGAGACGATGTAGAATTACAAAAGAGTAATATTTGTTTAATCGGTCCTACAGGTTCTGGTAAAACTTTCTTAGCTCAAACACTAGCAAGAACATTGAATGTTCCCTTTGCTATCGCTGATGCAACTAGTCTCACTGAAGCGGGTTATGTTGGCGAAGATGTAGAAAATATTTTATTGAAGCTTTTACAAGCTGCTGATAATAACGTTGAAAAAGCTGAAAAAGGAATCATTTACATCGATGAAATTGATAAAATTGCTCGTAAAAGTGAAAATGTTTCTATTACGCGCGATGTTTCCGGTGAAGGTGTACAACAAGCCTTACTGAAAATTTTAGAAGGTACGACAGCAAGTATTCCACCACAAGGAGGACGTAAGCATCCGCAACAAGAAATGATCCAAATTGACACAAGTAATATCTTGTTTATTGTTGGTGGAGCCTTTGATGGAATCGAAGCTATTGTTAAAAACCGATTAGGGGAAAAAACGATTGGCTTTGGTGCAAATAACCAAAAGATTTCAGAAGAAGAAAGTGTCATGCAATATATCATTCCTGAAGATTTATTGAAATTCGGGTTAATCCCTGAATTCATTGGACGCTTACCTGTGACAGCTGCGCTAGAAAAACTAACACAAACAGATTTAGTGCATATTTTAACTGAACCAAAAAATGCTTTAGTAAAACAATACAAAAAATTATTAGCACTAGATGATACAGAACTTGAATTTGACGAAGGAAGCCTGCGAGCAATTGCTAACAAAGCGATTGAACGTGGCACAGGCGCACGAGGATTACGTTCTATCATTGAAGAAATTATGATGGATACAATGTTTGATGTGCCTTCAAAAGAGTCGATTAGAAAAGTAGATATTACTGAAGGTGCAGTCAACGGAACCAGCGCACCAGAAATTACCTACGAAAAAGAGAAAAAAGCAGGCTGAAATAATTAACCGGATAGAGTTCTTTTCTATCCGGTTTTGTTTCTAAAATTATATTCAGGAGGACCTTATGAAAGTTCATTCAGCAGAAATTGTGATTAGTGCTGTCGCAAAAAAACAGTATCCTAAATCTGCCTTACCCGAAATTGCTTTAGCTGGGCGTTCAAATGTTGGTAAATCATCCTTTATCAATACCTTAATTGATCGTAAAAAATTAGCACGGACTTCTTCTAAACCAGGAAGAACCCAAACCCTTAATTTTTATTTGATTGAAAATAAATTTCATTTTGTAGATTTACCAGGTTATGGTTACGCTAAAGTTTCTAAACAAGAACGGGCCAAGTGGGGCGAGATGATTGATGAATACTTTGCTAACCGTAAACAACTTCAAGCTGTCGTCTCTTTAATTGATATGCGCCATGATCCTACAGAAAGGGACATACAAATGTATGATTTTTTGAAATACTATAATTTTCCAGTTATTTTAGTGGCAACTAAAGCTGATAAATTAGCAAAAAATAAAAAAAATCAACAAATAAGTCGAATTAAAGAACTGCTGGATTTTGATGACAATGACTCTTTTGTTGTTTTTTCAACAGTGACAAAAGAGGGAAAAGAAGAAGCTTGGCATGCGATTGAAGCATTTATTTAACAGGTAAAACGATACAAAAAAAACTCTGAGTAACGTTGATTGATACAACGTTACTCGGAGTTTTCTTAATCTGTACTTTTTTTAACGGTTTTGTCTTTTTCTTCTTTAGGTTCTGGCTCCAAGAAGCGTTCTAAATCTTGTTTTTCATCTTTTTTCTTTTTATCTTCATCGGGTAGAAAGGCAAAATCATTGAATTTTTGTTCTAAAATATTATCTTGTTTAAATTTTAAGCCCATAATACCACCTCCACTAAAAGATAGTTTATCATGAATATTTCTAGACTTCATGCAAACTGTATCATTTTAATAACTATTTTAAAAATAAACAATGTTTTTGATTTGATTATAAAAAAGGAATCAAGCAGTTAATACTTGAATCCTTTTTTTATAAATATTATTTTATTCTTTCACCTTGTTTTTCAATAATCCCATCATAACACCAGAAACGATGGAGCCTATAATAACAAATAGCAAGAATAAGAATGGACGGTTAATTAAGGCAACCACGAAAATACCACCATGAGGCGCCATTAGTCGAATACCTAAAGCCCCGACTAAACCACCAGTCACTGCAGACCCAATAACAAAACTTGGAATCACGCGCAATGGGTCAGCTGCCGTAAATGGGATAGCACCCTCAGTTACAAAAGAAGCCCCCATAATTACGTTAGTCAAGCCAGCTTGATTTTCTTGTTCGGTAAATTTATTTTTAAATAGACGAGTTGCTACAAAGATTGCCAATGGTGGAACCATACCGCCGGCCATTACTGCTGCCATAACTGGGCTTCCGCCTTCGGCAACTGTGGTAGCAACAGTACTTGTTCCGAATACATAAGCCGCTTTGTTAAATGGACCGCCTAAGTCAATTGCCATCATTCCAGCTAGTAATGCACCTAATAGTGCAGCGTTGGCTCCGCTTAAGTTTAATAAGAAACTGTTTAATCCGTCATTAATGACTTTGATTGGAACATTAATTAAAAGCATGATAAAACCGGTAATTAAAAGACCAAAAAGAGGGAAGAATAAAATGGTTTTAATACCATCTAATGATTTTGGCAGACCTTTTAAGGCTTTACGTAAGAATGAAATTACGTAACCACCGACAAAACCACCGATTAAAGCTCCGATAAAACCAGCACCGCCTTGTTCGGCAATCGCACCAGCAGCAAAACCGGTCACAAGACCTGGTCGGTCACTAATACTCATTGCGATAAATCCAGCTAAAACAGGAAGCATAAAGCCAAATGCAGCATTACCGATTTGATTGAACCAATCAGCTACTTGATTGTAATTTCCTAATTGATCAAGTGAATCTTGAGGAACACCCATCCATTGGTCAATCATAAAGGATAAAGCAACCATAATCCCGCCGGCAACTACAAAAGGTAACATATGAGAAACACCGTTCATCAAGTCTTTATAAATTTTTTGACCGGTAGAAACTTTTTCTCCTTCTGAACTGTCATCTGCACTGCTTGATTGATTATCATTTCCATGGTAAATGGCAGCGTCTGGACTTAAGGCTTTATTGATTAGTTCTTCTGATTTACGGATTCCATCACTAACTGGACGAGAAATTAATGGTTTTCCATCGAAACGGTTCATTTCAACATTGGTATCAGCTGCAATAATGACCCCATCTGCTCGAGCAATATCTTCTGAAGTTAGACGATGCTTAACTCCTTCCGAACCGTTTGTTTCAACTTTAATATCTACACCCATGTCTTTAGCTTGATTTTTTAAAGAATCTTCTGCCATATAAGTATGGGCAATTCCAGTTGGACAAGCCGTTACGGCAACGAGGTAGGGACGGTCAGATGTTTGAGCTGTATCTGAAGTCGTTGTTTCGGATTGCTCTTCATCTTCGTCATCCTCGCTTTCGACTTGTGCAAAAGCAGCTTGGACATCGTCGGGTGTTTGTGCGTTTTTAAGGTTTGCTACAAAGTCTTGGTTGACTAACTGACGAGATAAAGCAGCTAAAGCTTGTAGATGAGTGTCATCTGCACCTTCAGGAGCTGCAATCATAAAGAATAGGTAAGTAGGCTGTCCATCAAGCGCTTCGTAATCAACACCTTGCTTACTTTTCGCAAATAAAACAGTTGCTTCTTTAACAGCATTATTCTTTGCGTGAGGCATAGCAATCCCATCACCTAAGCCAGTTGAAGTTTCTTCTTCACGAGCTAAAATTCCATCTTTAAATTGGTCAATATCGGTAATTCTACCAATATCGTAAAGTTTTTGGACCATTTCATCGATTGCGCTTTTTTTATCTGTTGCTTGCAAATCCATGATCATGGCTTCTTTAATCAATAAGTCATTGATATTCATTTATAAGCCTCCTATAATTTTTTTGCCGTTACTTCCGGTAATAGTTTTCTAATAAAGTTGCCGGTAGCTAAATCATCTGAAAAAGTAGTGGCGCTACCACAAGCAACACCCCATTTAAAAGCTTCTAATGGATCTTTGGACTGTGAAAATTCTCCAAGAAAACCAGCAATCATAGAGTCTCCTGCACCAACTGAATTTTTCACTTCATGTTTTAAAACATTTGAAAGGTAAGTTCCATCTTCTGTAATTAGCAAAGCACCATCACCAGCCATCGAGATAATAACATTTTTAGCTCCATCAGCAAGTAGCTTTTTACCGTAAATAATAATATCATCCAATGAGTTCAAAGATGTCTTATAAAGCTCAGCTAATTCATGATTATTAGGTTTTACTAATAACGGTTTTTCAGGTAAAGCAGCGAGCAGGTCATCACCGGTTGTATCGATCACAAATTCTGCCTCATTTTCTTTAATAATTTGGATCAATTCTTGGTAAAAGCCTTTTCTCAAACTACCCGGTGTGCTTCCGGACAAAACAACAATGTCACCAGCCTTAACTAATTCAGATAAGGTAAATTTCAACCGTTTGATTTCATCTTCAGTTATATCTGGTCCAAGTCCGTTAATTTCTGTTTCTTCCTCAGCTTTTAACTTAACATTGATTCGGGTATCCTGTTTCACTTTAGTAAATTGACTATGGATTCCTTCTTCAATCAACCATTTTTCAATAAAATCGCCAGTAAATCCGCCTAAAAAGCCAAGCGCATAAGAAGAGGACCCAATTCGCTGTAAAATACGGGAAACATTGATTCCTTTACCTCCTGGAAGTTTAAAATCTTCCGTCATTCGGTTGACATCGCCGGTTTTTAATTGCGTTACATGCACGATATAATCGATTGAAGGATTTAGGGTTAACGTGTATATCATTATCTAACCTCCTTTAGCATTGTTTGATCTTGGAAATCCTTGACGAACTTCGGTGGACAACTATCTGTAATAATTTCGGCTGCTTTTAAAGGGGCGACTTGAGCAAAAGTAATTTGTTGAAGCTTTGAATGGTCAACTAGTACATAATTTTGCTGACTTTGTTTTATAGCCCACTTTTTAACAGCTGCTTCTTCTGGGTCTGGTGTCGTAAAGCCAGCTTCTAGGTCAGCGCCGTTCATTCCTAAAAAGGCTTTGCTAAAACGAAGTTCACCCAACTGTTCAATGGCAGTGGAACCTAGGGTTGCATTCGTTGATAATTTGATTCTACCGCCTAAGATCATTGTTTCAATTTGTCGATCAATCAAAAGGGCAGCGTGCTTCACTGAATTAGTAACAACCTTAATTGATAAATCCTGAGGAATAAACTGAATCATTTCAATGGTAGTTGTACCAGCATCAAGGTAAATCACATCATCAGAATCTAACATTTGTGCGCAAAACCTAGCAATTCCTACTTTTTGCTGATGAAATTTCTCTTCTTTTTCTGCCATAGTGGCCTCAAAACTAAGATGAGGGACCTTTTTAGCACCACCATGAACCCGAGCAAGAAAACCTTGTTTTTCAAGATTTTTTAGGTCACGTCGTATGGTAGATTCTGAGGCTTTAAGAGGTTCCATCAACTCGTTGACTGTTACAACGTCATTTTCAGTCAGAAAATCTAAAATAAGTTGTTGTCTCTTTTCTGTAAGCATTTCCAACCAATCCTTCCAGGGACATTCTAGCACGTTTTTCATTCAATATCAATCAAATTCATGCATAATCTGTCAAATTACGATGACATAAAAAACACCCAATGATTCAAACTGCTTTTAGTGATCTGTGAAAAGCAATATTGACTTCAGTTGAGTGTTTCTTACTAGTAAAAAGTTATTTAATTAGAGTTTTCTTTCTTAACTCTTTTCGTACGGCATTTGCATGATTTGTGTCTGTTAAAATCAAAAGTCGATCATTCATTTGTAAAATAGTGTCTCCATGGGGCAAAATATCTTGCTGATCTCGCTTAATTGTGACAAGTAAAGTTTCTTTTGGCCAAATAAAATCACGAACAGACATGCCGTCTAAAATACTTTCAGCAGTAACTGGAAATTCGATAATAATCTGTTCACTATTATTTGCTACTTTTTTATAAGAGACTAGACGATCAAGCAAAGATTCATATATGGGATGGCCTCCCAGTAAATCTACCACAATATAAGCGATTAATGAAACAAAACCTAGAGGCATCAAATGATTTATAGAACCAACCATCTCAGTGACTAAAATAATTGCTGTAAGTGGAGCTTTTCCAATTGCGGTAAAATAGCCAGCCATTGCGATAATAATAAAATTTTTCAAGTAATAGCCTTCAAGTCCCAAATATTCCATAGCAAACACACCAAATAAAGCGCCTAAAATAGCTCCTAAGGACAAAATAGGGAGGAAAATCCCACCAGGAAGATTAGAACCATAAGAAATCATAGAAAAAATATAACGGAGTAAAAATAAAAGTAAAAGCAGGTAAAGAGAATATCCGCTTTCTTCTAATTTTAAAATAATCTGGTTGCCACCGCCTAAAAGTTGCGGAAAATAAAATCCAATTGGAATCACTAGCAAAAAAGGCACGACTCCGTAAAAAGGAGAAGGCATGGGCAGCTTGTTGAACCATCTTGGCAAGTCAAGCAGATTTTTTTGATATAATCTTCCCAAAATACCTAAAAATACGCCAAGAATGAGAAGTAAACTATAGTATTTTAGAGGCAAACTGTGCATATGACCAAGATATAAAACAGGACGTAAACCAAAAACATATAACGAAACAAAATTAGCGATAATCGCTGAAACAAGAGAAGTTAGCCACATAAGCGGGGAGAATGTATGATGAATTTCTTCAACAACAAACAAAACTGCTGCGATGGGTGCATTAAAAGCAGCTGCTAATCCGGCACTTGCGCCACTTGAAATTAAAATCTTTTGCTCGTATTTAGGGGAATGATAAAAACTACTTGCTCCTTGTCCGATAGAAGCGCCTAGCTGTATAGAAGGACCTTCGCGACCTAAGAATAAACCAGAACCAATAGAAAGAATCCCGCCAACGAATTTTCGCCAAAATACCTGAAACCAGCGGTAATGAATTTCTTCTTGCAATAAACCCTCGATTTGTGGAATTCCACTGCCAGAAATGTGTGGCTGTGCTTTAATGAGATAACCGACAAAAATAGCGGTAAGAACAGAAAGGATCGCCCAGACAATGAGCCAAAGAGGTTCCTCTTGGAAGAAAAGGTACAACTCTTGAATATAAGCCGTCATTTTTTCTATCGCTAAACGAAAGATACTAACTACAATGCCAGAAACAAGCCCAACGATCCCTCCTTTTAAAATAAAAAACAGTCTTGTTTGATCTGTTGCATATAACTTCTTTAACATTTTTTCACCTTCATTATTAAGCTTATCGCGATTTCCAGCAAAGAACAACAAAATTATATTACAGTCTTAAAAAAATAGCGACAGTTATAAGGTACAACTCTTGAATATAAGCCGTCATTTTTTCTATCGCTAAACGAAAGATACTAACTACAATGCCAGAAACAAGCCCAACGATCCCTCCTTTTAAAATAAAAAACAGTCTTGTTTGATCTGTTGCATATAACTTCTTTAACATTTTTTCACCTTCATTATTAGCTTATCGCGATTTCCAGCAAAGAACAACAAAATTATATTACAGTCTTAAAAAAATAGCGACAATTATATAGAATGAATTTCAAATAAAATCAGCTAGATAATTGATTTATAAAGGGGAGTGAATTACGATATAGGAATGTTCCAATCGTTTTTTTGTAAATGGAAAAGCTTGTATTTTTTAAGTCGAACAGTTGAAGTTGTTCGGTTTATTGAACGAAAAGAACATGCTATAATTAAATGGATTGAAAAAGAAAGGATGTTTATTTCATGCCATCCCAAAAAGAATTACTAGCAAATATGAATCAAAAACAAGCAGAAGCTATTACAACGACGGAAGGCCCGCTTCTTTTAATGGCCGGAGCCGGTAGCGGAAAAACCCGCGTATTGACACACCGTATTGCTTTTTTAATTGAGGAAAAAAGTGTCAATCCTTGGAACATCCTAGCGATTACTTTTACCAATAAAGCAGCCAAAGAGATGAAAGAACGGGTCAAAGGATTGCTTGGCAAGCAAGCAGAAGACATTTGGGTCTCCACTTTCCATTCGATGTGTGTGCGTATTTTAAGAAGAGATGTTGAGCGTATTGGTTATTCTAAAAACTTTACGATTATTGATTCAGCAGAACAAAGAACGTTGATGAAAAATGTATTAAAAACGCTCAATATTGATCCAAAAAAATATGATCCACGTGCAATTTTAGGAAATATTTCCAATGCTAAAAATGCCTTGCTCGCTCCTGATGAATATCAAAAAATGCAAGGAAGCTATTTTGAAGAAATCGTAGGTCGTTGTTATGAAGTTTACCAAAACGAATTACATAAGAACCAGTGTATGGATTTTGATGATTTAATTATGAATACCATTACGTTATTTGAAAAAAATCCAGAAGTTTTGCAATTTTATCAAAACAAATTTCAATACATTCATGTAGATGAATATCAAGACACTAACCACGCGCAATACATTTTGGTAAACCTTTTAGCCAAGCGTTTGAAAAACCTCTGTGTGGTAGGAGATGCTGACCAAAGTATCTATGGCTGGCGCGGCGCAGATATGCAAAATATTTTAGATTTTGAAAAAGATTATCCGGATGCCCAAACGATTTTATTAGAACAAAATTATCGCTCCACTCAAAATATTTTACAAGCTGCCAATCAAGTTATTACTAATAATCAAAACCGTAAAGACAAAAACTTATGGACGGAAAATGCAAGTGGAGAAACCATCACGTATTATCGTGGCGATTCAGAACGAGATGAAGCTCAATTTATCGTAGAAAACATCCAGCAGTTAATTGAAACAGAAGGAAAAAAATACGGTGATTTTGCAGTATTATATCGAACGAATGCGCAGTCGCGGGTCGTCGAAGAAATGCTATTAAAAGCCAACGTCCCCTATACAATGGTGGGAGGACATAAATTTTACGACCGTAAAGAAATTAAAGATATTCTTGCTTATTTAAATGCGATTGCTAATCCTGATGATTCACTAAGTTTAGCTCGCATTATTAATGTGCCAAAACGTGGAATTGGCCCTGGCACCTTGGAAAAATTAACTGACTTTGCTGATTTTAACGGCATGCCTCTTTTAGAGGCTAGCGAAAATGTCGAGTTGTCTAACATAAGCGGTAAAGTCATGAAAAAATTAAAAGCTTTTGGCGATATGATTGCTGATTTTTCTCAAATGATTCCTTTTCTGTCCATCACAGAATTAACCGAAGAAGTACTGCAAAAAAGTGGTTATTATGATGAATTAAAAACACAAAATACCTTAGAATCTCAAGCGCGTTTAGAAAACTTGGAAGAATTTCTCACAGTGACACAAGAATTTGATAAACAGTATGAGAATTTACCTGAGGAAGAAAAAGAAGCTCCTGAAAATAAACTAACCGTCTTTCTTAATGATCTATCTTTACTATCCGATGTAGATCAATACGAAGAAGAAAGCTCAGAAGTGACCTTAATGACCTTGCATGCAGCAAAGGGATTAGAATTTCCAGTCGTTTTTTTAATTGGAATGGAAGAAAATATTTTTCCATTAGCTCGTTCCTTAATGGAAGAAAGTGAATTGGAAGAAGAACGACGCCTAGCCTATGTAGGAATTACACGGGCAGAAGAAAGGTTGTACTTAACTAATGCTTTTTCAAGAATGTTATATGGTAAACCACAATATAACCGCCCTTCGCGTTTTGTAGAAGAAATCGATCCAGCCCTGTTAACTTCTGATCAACCGGTGGTCTATAAGAATCAGCGAATTTCAAATGACCGAGAAGATAATCGTGGGTTTACTGACAAAAAGAAAGTAGGAAATAGCTCTATTTCAACGAAAAAACCTGCAGCTATTCAGACCCAAGATTGGCAAATTGGGGATAAAGCTAAGCATAAAAAATGGGGCATTGGGACGGTTGTCAAAGTAAGCGGCGATAAAAAAGATTTGGAATTAGATATTGCTTTTCCAAACATGGGAATTAAACGTTTATTAGCCGCTTTTGCACCGATTGAAAAAGTGAATTAAAGGAGGTTGTTAAGGTGGTCGAAAAATCCATTGTAAAAAGGGCCGAAGAATTAAGAGATCAACTGAATAAATACTCGTATGAATATTATGTAAAAGATTCTCCCAGCGTGGAAGACTTTGTCTATGATTCTTTATATCAAGAGCTTGTAGACATAGAAAATAAGCATCCTGAACTAGTCACTGAGGATTCACCTACACAACGTGTAGGTGGAAGAGTATTAGAAGGATTTGAAAAAGTCGTCCATGATGTTCCTTTGTACAGTTTAAACGATGTTTTCAATAAAGAAGATATCATTGCATTTGATAAACGAGTACAAAAGGCTTTAGGACAACAAGTATCTTATACTTGTGAGTTAAAAATCGATGGCCTTTCAGTTTCTTTACGCTATGAAAATGGTAAATTAGTTCAAGGGGCAACTCGAGGTGATGGAACAGTAGGCGAAGACATTACCGAAAACCTCAAAACTGTCCGTTCTATTCCACTAAGTTTAAAAAAATCGATTACGATCGAAGCTCGCGGTGAGTGTTATATGCCGAAAAAATCTTTTGTACGTTTGAATCAGGACAGAGAAGAAAAAGGACAAGATGTGTTTGCCAATCCAAGAAACGCTGCTGCTGGAAGTTTGCGTCAGTTAGATTCGAAAATCACTGCCAAGCGTAATTTGAGTACATTTTTATACTCTGTAGCAGATACGGCTTCTTTAAAATCTTCTTCGCAGTTTGATGCTTTACAAGAACTAGAAGATTTAGGATTTCAGACAAACCAAGAGCGAAAATTGTGTCATTCAATCGACGAAGTCTGGGACTATATTGAAGAATTCCAGGAAAAAAGAGGCGATTTATCATATGAAATTGACGGCGTTGTCATCAAAGTCAATAATTTTAAACAGCAAGAAAATTTAGGTTACACTGTTAAAGCACCTCGTTGGGCGATTGCCTATAAGTTTCCACCAGAAGAAGCACAGACAATCATTCGCGATATTCAGTGGACTGTAGGCCGCACAGGAGTTTTAACACCTACTGCGATTATGGATCCAGTAACAGTTGCTGGTACTACTGTTAGCCGTGCTAGTTTGCATAATGATGATTATATAAAAGAAAAAGATATTCGAATCAACGATAAAGCCGTAATCTATAAAGCTGGAGATATTATTCCTGAGGTTTCTCATGTTATTGAAGAAGAACGTGATAAAGATAGTGAGGCTTATCAAACTCCTGAAAATTGCCCGGTTTGTGGAAGTAAAGTCGTTCATTTAGATGAGGAAGTTGCTTTACGTTGTATCAATCCAAAATGTCCAGCGCAAATCAAAGAAGGACTCAATCATTTTGTTTCAAGAAACGCAATGAACATTGAAGGATTAGGCCCACGAATTTTAAACCAAATGTATGAAAAAGGGTTAGTTAAAGATGTCGCAGATTTGTATTATCTAAAAAAAGAAGACTTACTGACTTTAGATAAAATTAAAGATAAATCAGCCAACAATCTATTAAATGCTATTTCAGAAAGTAAGGGACGTTCTGGTGATCGGCTAATTTTTGGCTTAGGTATATGGCATGTCGGTGCTAAAGCTGCTAAAATTTTACTTGAACACTTTAGAACTGTTCGAAATTTAGAAAAAGCTTCCGCTGATGAAATTCATTCGCTCTATACCCTAGGAGAAACGATTGCAGATAGCGTTGTTACCTACTTCTCCAAAAAAGAAGTAGATGACTTGCTCAATAAATTAGAAAAAGCAGGCGTTAATTTTGATTATTTAGGAAAAACTTCTAGTGAGTTAGCAGAAGTTGAATCGGAATTTAAAGATAAGACAGTAGTCTTAACCGGAAAATTAAATCAATATACGCGCTCAGAAGCTAAAAAAAGCATTGAGAACCTTGGCGGTAAAGTAACAGAAAGTGTTTCGCAAAACACTGACATTGTTGTAGCAGGTGAAGATGCTGGGAGTAAATTGACCAAAGCACAAGATTTAGATATTACTATTTGGGACGAAGATCAAATGATACGAGCTTTTGAAAATAGTTCGACATAAATTTAAAAATCAACAAAGATGTAAATCTTTCATGAAAGTCGTTCAATGATTTTCAATAAAGTGATATAATACAGTGAAAATAATCTGTAATTAATATTTAAAGACAATTAAGGAGGATATTATGGCGATTAGTGAAGAACAAGCCAAGCACGTAGCTGAATTAGCAAAATTATCTTTTTCAGAAGATGAATTACACCAATTTACTGATCAATTAGGAGAAATTATTGATCTAGTGGAAACTCTAGAAGAAGTAGATACAACCGATATTGCGCTGACTTCTAATGTTAATCAAGAAATCAATGTCATAAGAGAAGATGAGCCACGAAATGGTACCAATCGTGACGAATTAATGAAGAATGCGCCGGAGTCAGAGAATGGCTTCATAAAAGTACCCGCTATTATCGATAACAAGGAGAGTGAAGCATAATGACGAAACTTTATGGTAAAACATTAGAAGAATTACATGCTTTACTCGTTTCCAAAGAAATAACCGTAAGTGAGCTCATTCAAGAAACATTCAATCGCATAAAAGAAGTAGAACCTACCATAGATTCATTTATTACCTTAAATGAAAAAAAAGCGCTAGAAATGGCACAAGCACTTGATGAAAAAGGGGTAGCGGAAGAAGACATTCTAGCCGGAATTCCTATAGGAATTAAAGATAATATTGTGACAAAAGACCTTTTGACAACAGCTGCCTCAAAAATCTTATACAATTTTGAACCTATTTATGATGCGACTGTCATGGAAAAAGTCTATCAATCAGATATGATTCCTGTAGGTAAACTAAATATGGATGAATTTGCTATGGGCGGCAGTACAGAAAATTCTTACTTTAAAAAGACAAAAAATGCTTGGGACCAAAGTAAAGTTCCTGGAGGTTCTTCTGGTGGTTCGGCAGCGGCTGTAGCTAGTGGACAAATTCCATTGTCTTTGGGAACCGATACAGGAGGTTCGATACGTCAGCCTGCCGCTTTTAATGGAATTGTTGGGATGAAGCCGACTTACGGGCGGGTGTCTCGTTTTGGTTTAATTGCTTTTGGCTCTTCTTTAGATCAAATTGGACCTCTTACACGTAATGTGAAAGATAACGCCTTAGCTTTAAATGCCATTAGCGGTTATGATGTCAAAGATAGCACTTCTTCTGGACAAACGGTTCCTGATTTTACAGCTGGTTTAGGTGATAACATTAAAGGGATGAAAGTCGCTTTACCGAAAGAATACTTAGATAAAGGCGTAGATGACGATATTAAAGACGCTATCTTAAAAGCAGCTGATACATTCCGTTCTCTGGGTGCAACCGTAGAAGAAGTTAGTTTACCTCATTCTAAATATGGTGTTGCTGCTTATTATATTATTGCTTCTTCTGAAGCAAGCTCTAACTTACAACGATTTGATGGTATTCGTTATGGTTACCGTAGTGAAAATGCCAATACATTAGAAGAAGTGTATGTAAATTCTCGTAGTGAAGGATTTGGCGATGAAGTGAAACGTCGAATCATGTTAGGAACATTCTCTTTAAGTGCTGGTTATTACGATGCTTTCTTTAAAAAGGCTGCACAAGTTCGTACGTTGATCAGAGAAGATTTTGCTCATGTCTTTGCTGATTATGATTTGATTCTTGGACCTACCACACCAACCGTTGCTTTTGGCTTAGGCGAAAAAATCGACGATCCGGTAACGATGTACACCAACGATGTGTTAACTATTCCGGTGAACTTAGCAGGACTTCCAGGAATGTCGTTACCTTGTGGGTTTTCTAATGGACTTCCGATAGGCTTACAATTAATTGGGAATCACTTTGCAGAAGGAACCATTTATAAAGCAGCTTATGCGTTTGAACAAGTGACGGACTTTCATAATGAAAAACCTGAAATATTTGAAAGGAGCAAATAAATGAACTTCGAAACAGTGATTGGACTTGAAGTCCACGTAGAATTAAAAACCAATACGAAGATTTTTTCTCCTGCTCCTGCTCATTTTGGAGCAGAACCAAACAGTAATACAAATGTTATCGACTGGGGTTATCCCGGTGTTTTGCCTGTAATGAATAAAGCGGCTTTAGAATATGGGATGAAAGCTGCTTTAGCATTAAATTGTAATATTTCACAACAAACACACTTTGATCGTAAAAACTACTTTTATCCAGATAATCCAAAAGCTTATCAAATTTCTCAATTAGATGATCCTATCGGATATGACGGTTGGATTGAAATCGATGTGGAAGGACAAAAAAAGAAAATTCGCATTGAAAGGGTTCATTTAGAAGAAGATGCTGGAAAGAATATGCATGGCATCGGAGGATATTCTTATGTTGACTTAAACCGTCAAGGCACGCCTTTAATTGAGATTGTATCAGAAGCGGATATGCGTTCCCCTGAGGAAGCTTACGCTTATTTAGATGCATTACGTTCAATTATTCAATTTACTGGCGTTTCTGATGTAAAAATGGAAGAAGGTTCTTTACGTTGTGACGCAAATATTTCCTTACGCCCATTAGGACAAGAGGAATTTGGTATCAAAACAGAGTTAAAAAATCTAAATTCACTAAACTTTGTAAGAAAAGGACTGGCTTTTGAAGAAAAACGTCAAACAAAACTCTTACTATCTGGGGGGACTTTACAACAAGAAACCCGTCGTTTTGATGAAGCAACAGGTGAAACGGTATTGATGCGGGTCAAAGAAGGCTCTTCTGATTATCGCTATTTCCCTGAACCTGATATTCCTCACTTTGAAATTGATGATGCATGGGTTGAAAAAGTAAAAGAATCATTGCCAGAGTTACCTAAAGATCGACGTCAGCGCTATATTGATGATCTTGGTTTGCCTGAATACGATGCAAAAGTGCTTACTTTAACCAAAGAAATGTCTGATTTCTTTGAAGAAACGATTGCTTACGGTGTTGATGCTAAACAAGCCTCAAATTGGTTAATGGGCGATGTTTCAGCTTATTTAAATAGTGAAAAATTAGATTTAGCGGATACTAAATTGACAGCTAGCAATTTAGCTGGCATGATACAATTAGTAAGTGATGGGACAATTAGTTCAAAAATCGCAAAAAAAGTTTTTCGTGAATTAATTGAAAATGGTGGTACCGCAAAAGAAGTGGTAGAAGCAAACGGTTGGATCCAATTATCAGATCCAGCGCAATTACTGCCAATGATTAACGAAGTTTTAGATAACAACCAACAATCGATCGACGATTTCAAAAACGGTAAAGACAAAGCGATTGGCTTTTTAGTGGGTCAAATAATGAAGACCACCAAAGGAAAAGCGAACCCAGGTGTTGTAAATAAATTGTTAAAAGAAGAATTAGAGAAACGATAAGAGGTAATCATGGAAAGAGCGCGGGTAATTTACAATCCAACTTCAGGAAAAGAAGTTATGAAAAAAAACTTAGCCGACATTTTGTCAGTCTTAGAAAAAGCAGGATATGAAGCTAGTGCTTATGCCACAACTTCTATTCCTTATTCTGCGACAAATGAAGCGAGAAGAGCAGGTCAAGCTGGTTTTGATTTAATTGTTGCAGCTGGCGGTGATGGTACGATTAATGAAGTTGTCAATGGTATAGCTCCTTTAAAAAAGCGGCCCAAAATGGCGATTATTCCTGGAGGGACAACCAATGACTATGCTAGAGCTTTAAAAATTCCTCGTGATAATATAAAAGCGGCAGCTGAAGTTATTTTAAAAAATCAAACCATAAAAATGGATGTCGGAAAAACGCCGAATAACTATTTTATTAATATTGCAGCTGGAGGCCATTTAACAGAATTAACTTATGAAGTACCTTCCGATTTAAAACGAGTTTTTGGTTACTTGGCCTATCTAGCCAAGGGGGCAGAATTACTCCCACAAGTCCGACCCATTAAAATGCACTTGAAATTTGATGATGGCGAATATGATGGTAAAGCTTCTATGTTTTTTTTAGGTTTAACCAACTCTGTTGGCGGATTTGAACAAATTGTTCCTGACGCAAAACTTGATGATGGCAAATTTTCTTTAATTATTGTAAAAACAGCAAATATCTTCGAAATCTTGCATCTGGTAGCAATTATGCTTAGAAATGGGAAACATGTCGAAGATCCGCGAATTATCTATACCAAAACATCTAAACTAGAAGTTTTGGTTCCACGGTCACAAAAACGATTAATGATCAATCTAGATGGCGAATATGGTGGCGATGCACCTATGACCTTTGAAAATTTGCATCAACATATTGAAATGTTTGCTGATGTAGATGAAATACCTGATAGTGCTGTTTCAACGGAAGAAGAATTAGAAGAAATTAGCGAAGGTTTTATCAAGGAAGTAGAACGTTTAAATGACGAAGAAATAGATGATGACAATGAGAATCAAAATAATTCATAAGTATCTTTAAAAAGAGGCTGGAAGATCAGTGGTTTCAGTAACGTTTCACGAGAAGTTAACTTTTGTACACTTTTAGCTAATCGTCTTTTGCAATGAACTCTGCTAGAAAGTCAAAAGGAGTTAATTATTCGAGTAAGAACCGTTATTGAAATTCTTTCTTCCAACCTTTTTTTGTCTTAATTCCATGGTATTTTGCTTATAAAGGAGAAAATGTATGGAAATTATTCCAATTAAAAAAAATCAAGAATTAGAAGTAACAGTGGTTGACTTATCATATTTAGGAATGGGGGTTGCAAAAGTCGAAGGCTATCCACTTTTTATTGAAAATGCTTTACCTGGAGAAAGAATACAAGTAAAAGTTCTTAAGATAGGGAAAAAATTTGGCTTTGGTAAAATGCTTTCGATTCTCAAAACAAGTCCCCATCGCCAAACTATAGAAAATGAGGATTTATTACGAACGGGAATTGCACCACTTAGTCATTTACAATATGAACAGCAACTTAAATTTAAACAAGAACAAGTGAAAAATGTCCTTATAAAAACAGCCAAAATGCCTGAGGTTCAAGTGACAGATACCATCGGCATGAAAGAACCTTTTGGTTATCGTAATAAGGCACAAATTCCGGTACGAAAAATGAATGGCGTATTACAGACCGGTTTTTACCGTAAAAATAGTCATGAATTAATACCGCTTGACCATTTTTTTATACAGGATCCAGAGATTGACGCAGCTATCGTGATTATCCGCGAAATTTTGCAGCAATTTGAAGTAAAAGCTTACAATGAAAAAGATAATAGTGGCTTTTTACGACATATTGTTATTCGTCGTGGCTATCAAACGCATGAAATGATGGTTGTTTTAGTCACTCGTAAAGAACATTTTTTCCAAGGTGAAAAAATTGTTCAAAAAATTCAAGAAAAGTTGCCAGAAGTGGTTTCTATCATACAAAACATTAACCCCAAGCAAACCAACGTCATCTTAGGCGAGCAAGAAAAAGTCTTGTTGGGTCGAAGTTTTATCTACGACCAATTATTAGGAAAAACTTTTCGCATTTCAGCTAAATCGTTTTATCAAGTCAATACGCAACAAGCCGAAGTTTTATACCAAAAAGCCTTTGAGTTAGCTAATTTAGAAAAATCAGATGTTGTCATTGACGCTTATTCAGGGATCGGAACCATTGGATTGTCATTAGCAGACCAAGTAGCGTATGTTTATGGCATGGAGACCATCAAACAAGCAGTAATAGATGCCCAAGAAAATGCCAAACTGAATGGTATAAAAAATGCAGAATATGTCACAGGTAAAGCGGAGGATATTATGCCTCGATGGAAAGAAGAAGGAATCAAGCCTAATGTCATCTTTGTTGATCCACCGCGTAAAGGGTTAGATCAAACATTTATTGAGACAGCCTGTGATATGGACCCAGAAAAATTTATCTATATTTCTTGCAATCCAGCAACCATGGCCCGAGATTTAAAAACATTTGCCGTGAATGGTTATTTTACCGACAGTATTCAACCTGTTGATTTATTCCCGCAAACCCATCATGTGGAGACTATTGCGTTACTACAAAAGAAAACTTCTTAATTATTTTTTTACCTACAAAAAGCAGAGCAGCGTTCTAATTTATAAGAACCTTGCTCTGTTTTGTACTGGTAAAAAGGGAGGGGAGGTTATTGCAGTTGTTCCAGTATGTTTTGATAACCAAGTTCTCTTGCATAGTCTTCTGCGGTTCGACCAGAATTGTCTCTTAAACTTTTATCCGCATCATACTTCAATAGTTCAGCGACAATTTCTTGATAGACTTTTGAGCCATCCCGTAAAGCAACAGCTTCAATAAGCGCTGTATAACCAGAATTATTTTGATGATTAATATCGACTGCGCCATCTTGCAATAGTAGTTTAACATTTTCAAGGTGGCCTTTTTCAGTAGCTGGAATTAAGGAATTGCCGCCAAAACGATTATAAATTTCTTGGTCCGGTTGACCAAATTCAAGCATTAAGGATAGAATTTCTGTTTTTCCTTGCGCAGCAGCGTATAAATAAGCACTATCTTGAATATGATCTTGCAAGTTAATATCTGCTCCTGCTAAAATCAAAGCCTCAGCAATCTCTACTTGATTGTTATGTGTTGCTATCAGCAGTGGTGTTTCCCCTTGTTCATTTTGTTCATCGAGCTTGTACTCTGTCTCAACAATTGCCTCTACTTGTTCAAGGTCATTTTTTTCCACCGCTTGAATTAAACTTCCTGATGGATAATCCACCTTAGTTCCCTCACTTTCTGATGTTTTCACCGTACTTTCAACAGTTGTAGATTCGGTTTGACTTGTCCTTGCAGAAACTGCTTCACTTTCTGACGATTGACTGGCTGTCGTGTCTGACTGCTGTGAACAAGCAGATAAAAAGAGGACGCTCATAAGTAGCAGCAAATGATTTTTCATTCCATCAGCCTTTCCTTTTATAGTAATATTTTTTACCTAGTAGTTCATCTAAAAAGTAAACTCAGGTGTGAATTCTCCAGTATAAGGTTCATGCTCTACAAAAATTTCGATTTCATCGCCATCCGTATCTTCTCCCATACGTTTGTAAGTGAAACGTTCATCATTAAACTCCGTTAACTCTAAAGCTGCACCGTATTCATTTTCACCAATGGATACATGCGCACGAAGCTTATTATTAAATAGGACACTGTAATAACCAAAATCATCGCGTGTTTCGCCAGTTTCTAAATCGAAGAATTCATATTTATTCGTCTACCCATCAAATTTAGCTAAACTAATAAATTCTTGATTGGCTTCAGTCACATCGTTACCCTCTTTATCTACAACTTTTGTTCCATTCCACAAAGTTTTACCTAATAATTCATCACCATCAACATCTGTTTCAATCAGACCTGTTTCAGCGTCCATTGCTTCACGACTCTCCGTAAACTCAAGTTCTGTTGTGTCATAAGGAACGTGTTCCACAAACACTTCTACTTCATTGCCATCTGCATCTTCTCCCATGCGTTTGTAAGTAAAGATGTCTTCTGAGATTTCCGTGATGTCAACCACTGCTTGATAATCTTGTGTTTCAGAAATCAAAATTCGTTTTTGACCATCGTTGGTCACAAAAAAGGTACCCGCATCTTCTTTTGTTTCACCAGATTCTTGATCGAAGAACTCGTAAAATCCTGTTTCTTTGTCAAATTTAGCTAAACTAATGAATTCTTGATTTTCAGCCGTTAAATCATTGTCTTCTGCGTCATATACACTTGTTCCTTGCCAATTTGTATCTGTCAGGATGTCTAGTGCATTTGTTGCTTCTTGTTCAGTTTGTTCTACTTGGCTTGTTTCAGTTGTCTGTGCAGCCGATAATTCTTCTGTATCTTTTTGTTCTGTCGCACACCCTGCAATAAATGCGCCTAAAGCTATTGTTGTCATTAATACAATTAATTTATTTTTTTTTCATTGTATTCGCTCCTTTCTTGATACACCTATAGTAACAAGCGAATCTAAACTTCAACTTGCCAAATTATAAACAAAAAATGAACGAATATGAATAGTTATTAATTCTTCTTCCATTCTTGTTAAAGACAGTGTATGGTTACTATATAGAAACGCTTATGAAAGTTGGACAATTTATGACAATCAAAAATAGATTTTTAATTTCTTATTTGAGTGCTATTCTTATTACATTAGGTTCGATTGTTTTAATTTTTGCGATTATTACTTATACTACGCTTGGAGAGGTTCCTTCTTTTCCTAGAATTTATCGTATTTTAACGACTCAGCGCCCTTTAACAGAAACCGAAAATGATAGTTATGCCGCGGTGAATGCTTATCTTCAAGAATCGCCGGATCAATTGGAAATGCCTTTGAACCAAGAAATACTGCAGACAATTAAAGACATCGAGGAGAAAAATTTAAACGTGGTTCTTCGTAAAGACGATGCTTTTACCTATTATTCAACACCACTGGTTGAAAAATCACTACAAGCACATGCACCAAACTTCGATTTAAATAATTTTGAACCCACAGGAACTATTGATAATGACGGTCATTTTTTCCATTATGTAAAAAATGATTTTCAATATACAGATGGTTCAAAAGGCAGCTTTATTATCTTGAAGCGAGAAAGCAATTTAATTGAATTTTTCCTCCAATGGGGAATTTGGGTCATTCTTTTGATTATAGGTGTCGCCATTTTTGCCTTCTGGTTTATCAATCGTAGGCTTTCTCAAACAACTATCCGACCATTATTAGCCCTTGAGAAAAGCACGCATACTTTAACAAGCAACCACAAAATTTCGCCTTTTATAGTAGAAACTAATGAACAAAAAATCTCAAAAGAAGTCCAACAATTACAAGAAAGCTTCTCTAAAATGTGGACTGATTTACAACTCTCACAAGCAGAGCAACAAAAATACGAAGACAATCGTCGAGAACTGATTTCCAATATTTCGCACGATTTAAAAACACCGATTACTTCCATCACTGGCTATGTAGAAGGTCTACTCGATGGGGTTGCCAATACCGAAGAAAAAAGACTAAGCTACTTAAAGACGATACAGGAGAAAAGTTTGACCCTTAATGAATTGATTGACGAGTTATTTTTATATTCTAAACTTGATTTGAATGCGGTTACCTTTACATTCGAAAAAATTGATTTTATAGCTTATTTAAACCATTTATTAGAAGAATATCAATGGGCCGATGAAATTAAAGTCACTACCAATTTCCCCAGTCAACCGATTTATGCAAAGATTGACCCGGCCCAATTCAACCGTGTCGTTAGCAACCTCATTCAGAACAGTATTAAATTCCAACACCCGCAACATTCACCACAATTTTGTGTGTCTGTCGCTGCTAATGGATCAAAAATCGTTGTTATATTTTCTGATAACGGTACAGGTATTTTGAAAGAAGATTTGGCAAATATTTTTGAACGCTTTTATCGTTCAGATAAAGCACGGTCATCAACCATTAAAGGAAGCGGCTTGGGTTTAAGCATTGTAAAACAAATCGTCGCACGTCACAATGGTACGATTCAAGTTGCCAGTCAATTTGGACAAGGTACAACGATTACGATTACACTACCTTTATTGGAGGAGAAAAACGAATGAAAAAGATATTAATTATTGAAGATGATGAAAGTATCGCAAATTTACAAAAAGATTATTTAGAAATCAACGAAATGGAAGTGACCATTGAAACCGATGGTAAAAAGGGTTTGCAATCTGCACTAGACTATCCGTACGACCTGATCATTGTCGATTTAATGCTACCTAGCATGGATGGATTCGAGATATGCAAACAAATTCGTTTAAAAAAACAACTTCCTATTATGATTGCTTCAGCAAAAAAAGAGGACTTTGATAAAGTTCGAGGTTTAGGCCTAGT